>NZ_CP152019.1:3660522-4393196 GCF_038622445.1 Sporosarcina sp. FSL K6-1522 | reverse complement strand
AAGCGCGCCAAGTTCCCATTGAACCGCGCATCCACGCTCTCGAAGCGCGCCAAGTTCCCATTGAACCGCGCATCCACGCTCTCGAAGCGCGCCAAGTTCCCATTGAACCGCGCATCCACGCTCTCGAAGCGCGCAAAGTCGCCATTGAACCGCGCATCCACGCTCTCGAAGCGCGCAAAGTCGCCATTGAACCGCGCATCCACGCTCTCGAAGCGCGCAAAGTCGCCATTGAACCGCGCATTCACGCTCTCGAAGCGCGCAAAGTCGCCATTGAACCGCGCATTCACGCTCTCGAAGCGCGCAAAGTCGCCATTGAACCGCGCATTCACGCTCGCGAAGCGCGCAAAGTCGCCATTGAACCGCGCATTCACGCTCGCAAAGCGCGCCAAGTCACCATTGAACCGCGCACTCACGCACGCAAAGCGCGCCAAGTCGCCATTGAACCGCGCATTCACGCTCGCGAAGCACGCCAAGTTCCCATTGAACCGCGCATTCACGCTCGCAAAGCGCGCCAAGTCGCCATCAAACCGCGCAATCGTCACCTCCACTACAAAAATTCCCCACCCATTCCCTCAACTATCGTTTATACTAAATAAATAAGAAGCATTTTTTCACGAAGGGAGCTCCTGACTATGAAAAAACTGAACAGCGCTTTATTAGCCATCATCTTATCATTCCTACTCGTCCCAGCCGTAAACGCGAACGCGAACACACTCAACGAGGTGAAGTTTTATGTTGGCAATTATTACTACGGGACAGTCCCTAAAAATTTAGCTACGATGAAAAATATCCAAGAAATCACCAACGCTCTAGACGCCTATTCCATCTACATGACAAAAATCGAATATGAGCTTTTCAAAGCAATCCTCGGCACAGAAGCATCCGCTGACGCACCGATTGCTATTTCCGGCACACCGCTGGCAGCACCAACGCCATCGCATGTTAGCTCGGACATGCTCTACGGCAATACCGGCTACATGAAAATCACCACGTTCCCAACGAACCTCGGGAATAGCGTCGAGCAACATTGGCGCAAATTGCAGCAGCAGGGGGCAACGAGCCTCATCATCGACCTGCGCGATAACGGCGGCGGATTCGTCGAAAGCGCCGAGCAACTCACCGGCTTTTTCCAAGGCGCTCCGAATGCTTATTACGTCATGAGGCGCATGGGAAGTGAGATGGTGCCAGTGATTCCGGCCAACAGCCGTTTTCCAAAAGATACCTATTTACTCGTCAATCGCAAATCTGCTTCCGCTTCTGAAATGGTCGCAATTGCAGTCAAAGACCAGAAAGTCGCCACACTGGTCGGCGAAACGACGCGAGGGAAGGGAACGATCCAATCGATTTTTGAACTCAATGATGGCGGCGCACTAAAAATGACGACTGCCCAGTTCACAGGCCCTTCCGGCACCATCGTCAATCAAATCGGCATCCAGCCGCATATAGAAGCACCTAACGGTATGGAACTAAACGCAGCGCATCGCCGTATTATGGAAAATACGCTTGCCAAACAAGCCATCACAAAAATCGCATCACCTACGAGCATTCGCCCGACAGAGCCAATCCAATTACAACTACCGCATAAAATGAACCTTCAAGGACCTTATGCGTCCCATAAGGTAGAAGTTGTAAAATTAGCAAGTCGTACCACGATTCCTGTCGCAGTCGAATACGGGGAAGACAACCAAATGCTGACCCTCAAACCCAAGCAACAACTTGAGGCGGGGAGCGAATATCTAGTCATCATCGAGCCGACCCTCAAGCGTTTGAATGGCAAAATCGTCAAGACAGGCATCTACACAACGATTACAGTCAAAAAATAGTCGTATTCACGATGTAGTAGCGTGCCAGATTTATGCTATAATGAACAGATGTATTCTAGGCACATGCTTCATCCCTATAATAGGTTTTAGATGAAGCGAACGAGAAAGGAAGAACAACCAACATGGAAAAGAACGTATGTATTATCGGACTCGGCTACATCGGGCTACCGACAGCGGTCATGTTCGCAAACAACGGCGTCAAGGTTCACGGCGTCGATATAAATGAAAAAGCGGTCAATATGATTGCACAGAAACAACTTCATATAGAAGAAAATGGCCTTCAAGAACGCCTTGAAAGAGCCATTGATGAGGGCTACTTAACGGTTTCTACAGAACCGATTGAAGCGAGCACATATATCGTCGCAGTCCCATCACCGATTAACCCAGATCGGACAGCGAACGTAGAGTACATTCGTTCCGCAACAGCGGCAATCGTCCCTTACTTGAAAAAAGGTGCGCTCGTCATTTTAGAATCGACGGTACCACCGAAAACGGTTGAAAATGTCATGCTTCCAGAATTGCGTAAATCAGGGCTTGTGCTCGGTGAAGAACTATTCGTTTCGCACTCACCTGAACGCGTCATCCCAGGTCGTATCTTTGAAGAACTGACGAATAACGACCGCATCGTCGGCGGTATCGATGAAAAATCGGCACAAATGACGAAAGAATTATATGAAGCATTCGTGAAAGGAACCATCCATTTAACAGATGCGACAACAGCTGAACTCGTAAAGGTCATGGAAAACACCTACCGTGATGTTAACATTGCCTTTGCCAATGAACTCGCAAAAATTGGGGACAAGCTGGACGTCAACATTTGGGAAGCCGTTAAATTTGCGAACTTCCACCCGCGTGTCAACATTCATAGCCCAGGCCCAGGCGTAGGGGGACACTGCATCGCAGTCGATCCATGGTTCATCGTTGAACTAGAGCCGGAGCTGTCAAAAATCGTTAAACTATCACGTGACACAAATGATGCCATGCCAGCTTATGTAGCAGAGCAAACAAAAGAACTGCTACAAGCACATACAGCAGGCGGCAACAAAATTGCAGTCCTCGGCCTATCCTTTAAAGGCGATGTCGACGATAAGCGTGAAAGCCCAGCGATTACAGTCATTGAACAATTACAACAGCGCGAGTTCGACGTCACATCATTTGACCCGCATGTCAAAGAAATCAGTCATCCGACACAAAAAGCAACACTGGAAGAAGCACTTGCTGGCGCCAACATTGTGGTCATCGTGACGGACCATACAGAATTCAAACAACTGTCTCCTGAAATGATTGCCCCGCATGTCGCGGATCGCATCATTTTTGACACAAAAAATATCCTAGACCGCACCGAATGGGAGGCAGCAGGATTCCGCCATCGTCTACTAGGTGACAGCAAAGAATAACAGGCGTTGGAGCAATATAGATTTGAACTAATGATTTTCATCTGCTCTCCAGCGAAGGCGCCTTACTGGGGTAGCCTCCCGCCGAAGCGGCTTTCAGTGGAATTCTTTATTTCGATTTATACAAACGTGAAAGAAAATAAATTCGAGCAATCGATTGAACATTAGGTGATCCGAAATGAAAGAGCGAATGTTTGGCGTAGATGTGAATACGGAATCGTCCGAAAGCACGATGAGACATATTTTCTCGCAGCTAGATGCAGGAAAGAAATCGTTCATCGTCGCCATCAATCCTGAAAAATTGATGAAATCTCGGAGAGACGACGAATTGCGGGACATTTTAAATGCCGCAACCGTCGGCATTCCAGATGGTATAGGCGTTGTTCTCGCGTCACGCTTGCGTGGCGGCAACATTAAAGGCCGTATCACGGGCATCGACATGATGGAATCACTCTGTTCAGAAGCGGGGATGCGTGACGTCCCCGTTTTCTTGTATGGGGCCAAACCAGGTGTCGCAAACAAAGCAGCAGAAAATCTTCAAGAAAAATATCCTTCCCTTCGCGTTGCAGGTACACTCGATGGCTATGAAAAAGATGAGCAAAAAATCATTCAAACCATTAATGACTCCGGGGCAAAAATTCTATTTGTCGCACTTGGCAGTCCAACTCAGGAACACTTCATCATCCGTAATATGGACAAGCTGAATGTGATGGTTTTCCAAGGAGTCGGCGGATCATTTGACGTCTTTTCCGGCAATATCGACCGCGCACCGGAAGCATTCCGGAAGTTTGGCCTCGAATGGCTATACCGTCTGCTGAAGGAACCGTCCAGATGGAAGCGTCAGCTCGAACTGCCCAAGTTTCTCATTGCGGTGCTGACAGAGCGGCGTGATTCGGGCGGGACGCCTTATGAATAAACTAAAAGCCGCAACCCTGTTTTTCCTACTATCTACAATGGTGTTGAAGTTTTCAAGCATGCTTCGGGACTTAGTCATCGCAGGCCTCTATGGAGACTCCTACGAAGCCGGCGTTTACTTTGCAGCGATGACCGTGCCGAATGCACTTGTGTTGTTTTTGCTAACAGGCATGAAAGATGCCTTTCTACCGAGTTACTACAAATACCAGGAGCTTGGTAAAGGTGAACAGCATCTGACTAACATCATCAAAGGAACATTTATCATCTCTTCCGGCGTAGCCATACTGGGGATTTTACTATCATCCCCAATCGTGCACGTTCTGTACCCAGCCTTTGCAGACTATGAAAAGGGGATGCAGATTGCCACATGGACGGCAGCTATCTATTTTGCATCGCTGATCTTTGTCGGAGTCAATGCGGTTTACGAAGGCTACTTCGATGCACATAAAAAATTCTCGTTCTCGGTTTTTTCGCAAACAAGCGTTGTATTGATTACGATTGCCTTTGGGCTATTATTCCACAACAAGTGGGGGATTCTGGCGATTCCAATCGGTTACTTTGTCGGGACATTCGTCAGCTTGCTTATTAAATTGGTTTATCGAACACCGAAGAACTTCCTCAACTGGTCGCAAAAAATGGACAGTCAAGAGATCAAAGAGTTTTACGGCATCTTTTGGCCAGTCGGTTTGACCATTGCCGTCGGGCAAATCAATCTGATGGTCAATACGTACTTCTCGGCAGGACTCGGTCCAAGTTTTGTTGCCAACTTGAACTATGCGTTTCGGCTTGTCAATATTCCACAAGCCATCTTTGCTGTGACCATTGCAACAATTGTCTTTCCGATCATTGCCAAGGCGAGAGTGGCCGACAATATGACCGATTTCCGCAAAGGCATTGAGAAAGGCTTACTATATTTACTCGTTTTCCTCACGCCTGCATTAGCCGGCATGGTGATTTTGATGGACGAACTTGTCACACTTGTTTATGCGCGGGGACAATTCGATGCCGATGCGGTAGCGAAGACGTCAACGTATGCGATTTTCTATATTGGATCGACGTTCTTCTATTCGATTCAAGCAATTGTCGCTAAAGGTTTTTATACATTGGAAAAAGGGCATTATATGATGCGCATCGGAATCATTTCCATCGGCCTGAACGTCATAGCCAATGCCATCTTCTCCAAATTGTACGGCGCAGAAGGGATTGCATTATCCTCCTCCGTCGTCGCCCTGTTGTATTCGGCGATTACATTCACCACTCTATGGAAGCTAATCGGTGGAATGGATCGGCGTTATCTACTGAAAAATACGGCACAAGTTGTCATCGCTACAACGATTATGACACTCGGCTTATTGGTAGCGGATAAGTATACAGAGATTGCGGACTTACCGCCATTCCTGCATATCTTAACGATTGCGTTACCAGGTGTTGCGTTGTACTTTATTGTGCTGATGCTATTTAAAAATGAATTCGTGAAAACGATATTGTCCAAAGGAGGGAATTCATCATCTATCCAATGATGGACTATGACTATGAAAACGTCTATTAAACAGCGTGTTGTGCGTTTAAATCGGATGGACACGTTCTCTCCCTATTTCTTTTTACCGTTTATCTTACTACTCTACTTCTTCACAAGCTTGTTCGATTTTCATAGATTCGAATTGTTCAACGTCCATACCTCGATTTGGCCGGCAGTGATGATTGCTATGCTCAGCTATTATGTCGGGGTTTATGTCGTTGACAAAAAAGGGTGGACCTTCCCATCGTTCGGGCTATCGTTTCTGCGTGGCTATACAATATGGACCATTTGGTTGCTTGCGTTAGTTGGAGGTGTTGCGTATCTTACGATAATGACAGATGGCAATATTGGCTTGGCAGACGAGTCGTTTCGTCTTCAGCTTGATCCGAAGCTAGATTTCTTAAGTCAGCTGCTTTGGTTTGCGTTGTTGCTGTTGATTTCTTTACGCATTATTAAAGAAGAAAAGCTCACTAAATGGAAACTTGTCATATATGCTAGCTACTACGGCGTCATCATGTTACTGTTCTTATTGATAGGTTACCAAACACCAATCATTATTATGTTGTTTACAGGATTAATCATTTTCCATTATGCAGTGAAGCGTATTAAGCTTGTTTGGTTTTTGGCAGTACTGTTCGTGATTGGTGTCTTTTTCTCCTTATTTGGTTTCTTCCGAGTGGTGAATGAAGATAAAACGCAAGCAATTAACTCAAGGGAACAACCGAAAGTCGAGTTGACGGAAGAAAAAGCGGAAACGTTGTTAACTGTCGAGCAGAAAGTCAATGCGGTTCCGAAATGGCTACGTTCCATTAATGGCGAAAGTGTGACAGGTCATATTGTGCTTAGTAAAATCATGGAGTATACAAAAGAAGAGGGCTATTTAAATGGGGAAATCCATGCAGGCATCATCTCAACGATTTTGCCAGGTGAACAAACGTCACCACGTATGCGCGTGACAGAAGTCGTCAACTCGCTGAGTGTAGAAGAAGGGAAGTTCATCACGCGTCCAACACGAACAACGACACCTACGTATATTGGACAGCTGTTCTTAGATGGGGGCTATTTACTCGTTACCCTAGGCTTCTTGTTCTACGGTGTTGTCATTTCTCTTCTATATAATCAAGTAAAGCGTGCAGGCATCCGAAGCTATCAATCTATCGCTTTCGCGTTTGTGCTAACAGTCTTTACAGTCTCGATGCATACAGGTTTACTAGACTTGATCTTCTTGCTAATGATAGGATTTGTGATCTTAACAGCAGCTATGAACAATGTCAAGCCAAACTCTGCCCGTTGACAGTCCAAATATTTCCGTGCTATGATGAAATGGCATAGAATAATTTTCTCGTTACTTATAATATATATGGGGCGAGACCGCATCAGCCGAAAAACCGTATCCCTTACTCCGGGGATACGGTTTTTATTGTTTAACGGGCATTTGAACGCCCTTTAAACAATAAAAAGCCTCAGGCGGATGTCGCAGATTTTGGAAGGAGTCAATCGAACTTGCTCGATTCCAAATCTGGACACGATTACGCCAAGGTGTAATTGATGCATTTACATAGAGATTTACCCAATTTTACTTTTTCAATTGACTTTTAAAAACAGTAATCTATAATTAGAGTTATAGTTCCCGCATTATGTACATATATTCGCGTGGTGGGGAATAGATTTTTTAAATCATCTTCTAGGAGGAAATTATTCTATGGCACAGAACAAAGCTAAGTTTAACAAATTCATGACGGGCGCAGTAACAGCTACAATGGTAGCAACTGCAATCGTTCCTGTAGCATCAGCAGCTTCATTTACTGATACTGACAACCTAGGTGACCAAGTTAAAGCCGAGGTTAATAAAGCGGTTGAGCTTGGATTCTTTAATGACGGTACAAAATTCAATCCAAGTGCCAACATCACTCGTGGTCAAGCAGCTCTTACACTAGCTCGTTATATTGCTGGAGATTCTACACTTAAGGCTTATGCTGAAGCAAAAGGTCTTGAGGGCAAAGTAACTGCATTCGTAGATGTACCAGCAAGCTATAAAAACGGAGAAACGTTCCAACAAGAGCTTTTCTACGCTTCTTTAATTGTTAAAAATGCTGGTGCATTTACACAAGACAATCTTAACCCAGCTGCGAACGTAACACGTTCACAAATGGCTAAAATTGTCACAACTACATTTGGTCTTGAAAAAGCTGCAGACTTCGAGTCAAAAATCACTGATATCAATCACCTAGATGCAGCAACTAAAGGTTTCATTGAAACACTTGCTGCAAACGAAGTTACAAACGTAACAACATTCAACCCAGCTGGAAACGTAACACGTTCACAAATGGCGAGCTTCTTGGTTCGTTCATATGACGTAGTGAACCCTGGCGTTGCAGCACCTGAAGTTGTATCGGTAAGTGCGATTAACGCTACTTCTGCTAAAGTTACATTCAAAAATGCTCTACCAGTAGGTGCTGACTTCAATAACTTTGAAATTTCAGGTGGTTTAATCGTAACTGAAGCAAAAGTTTCAGCTGATCGTAAATCCGTTGAACTAACATTCAACGCTGAACTAACTAAAAACCAAGAGTACACTGTAACTGCAACTGGCTTCAAAGATGCAGATGGTAAAGTTTATGCTGATTCTAAAGGTACTTTCACTTGGGAAGTAGCTGAAGGTGTTACTGTTGCTCTTGAACAAACGACTGCTGAACAAGGTGACAAATTTGGTATCACGGTTAAAGATGCAGCAGGTAAAGATGTTAAAGATGCAAAAGTTACTGCTGTTTCTTACAACGAAAACATTTTAACTTCTTCTGCACAAACTAGCGCAGAAAAGCCTGAAGATGTAGAGTTTGAAGCTAAAAAAGTTGCTGGAACAGTTGACGTTGAAGTTAAAACTGAATTACCGGATGGTACTATTTTAACTAACTCATTTAAAGTAACTGTGAAAGAAGAAAAAGTTACAATTGCTAACTCTGGTTTCACACTAGTACCAACGGGAACTAATATTTTAGGTGCAGCAACAGACGGTACAGAGTACAAACTAGCTAATACAGCTGCATTCAAAGCATTTGCTACTGCAAAAACTTCAGTTACATTAGGCGATTCAGCTGATTTATATGCATTTGCTGAAACTAATGGTAACCCAGATATCTCTGCTATTGATTGGGAAGATACTGCTAATGCAGGTAAAAAAGAAGTTACTAATGTAAAATCTTCTAATGCTATTGTTGCTGATGTTGCTTATGCAGCTGGAGTAATCACTGTAACTGGTAATTCAATTGGTAAATCTACAATTACAGTAACATTTAAAGATGGTTCTAAGAAAACTTTCGACATCGAAGTTAAAGATGTTGCTAAGTTTAAAGATATTTCTGTCAAACAAACTTCAGTTAAACTTTCTGATGATGCTAGAACACCTGGTACAGAAGGTGTTGACAAAGCAGTTATCGATATTGAGACTATTGATCAATTCGATAAATTATTCACTGCTGGTGTTTCAGGAACTGGATTCGTAACAGTTACTTCAAGTACAGATGGCATTACTGTAGGTGCTCCAGGTGAGCTAAACACAGCTGCTGGCCGTGCTGATCGTTTAAATATTGTTGGTGGCGTGGGTACTTTAACAATCCAAGCAGAAGAATCTAAAATTGTTAAAAATGCTAAGGTAACATTAAGTTACTTCGCTAAGTCAACTGATACAAAACCAACATCTACTAAAGTCGTAACTGTAAATGTTGTTGATGTAGATGCTTCTGTTGACGCTTCTGACCTAGACGTTGTAATCGGTAACGATACAATCGATGCTAACTGGGAAAATGTAACTACAACTTCAACAACTGTATATGAAGACGTTGCTTTTGCTGATTTTGATGCTTTCCTATTAGATGGTAAAGGTAACCGTATTGGAACAACGGCAGTATCAGCTTCTGAACTATTAACTAAAACTGATGCTAATGTCGTAGTGGCTTCTGATAATACTACAATCGCTTTTGCAGATACAGATGCTCAAACTTACCTACGTGCAGCTGATACAGTAACTGTAAAAGTAACTGGTGATGACACTACTAAAACAATTTCTAAAAATGTGAAAGTTTCATATAAAAACTCTGCTGTGTTACCAAACGCTGCTAAAGTATCAACTAATGCTGTATCAATTAAAGTTGATCCAGCTACTTATACATTAGAAGATATTTTATTCGGTATCGTTGATGAAGATCAATTAGTACTTGATGATTCAAATGCAGTAAATATTGCTGTAAAGAAAAATGCTAAAAATGCTGGTTATAAATACAATACACCACTTGTAACATTAACTGGTACAGACGGTAAACCACTAGCATTTGGTACTGCTTTATATGGTTCTACTCTTACTGAACTAGGAGCAACTACTGCTATTTGGAACAATGATTTCATCAACAATACTTTATTAGCAAATGGTTTTGCTACTGACGGTTTCGAATACGATTTAGCAGTTTCGAACGTTGTATCTACTTCAGCTGCGGATAATACTGCTTCTACTGCTGGTGTTGCTGTTACTGCTGGTAACTCTGTAACATTTACTCTTGTAGTAAAAGGTATCTATACTGATGGTGCTAAAGCTAAGGCTGTTGCAAATGCAGAAGCTCACGCTACTTTATTAGCTGGTTCTCCGGTTACTTTAACTCAAGCGGAGAAAGATGCTGCTGAAGCTACTCAAAACTTATTAGCTGCTCCAGTTCAATTGAATATCTCTGTAGCTGGTAAGTAATATCTAGCTACTAGTAATATCCGGTGCCACAGTCACTCACACAACTCAGACACTACTCTGACAACTGAATGACACACCAAAGAAACAGCCCTTCAATCGAGCAATCGGTTGAAGGGCTGTTTCTGTATCTACTTACTCCCTTTTCAAGCATATATTATAATCCTGAATATATGAAACATCCTAATCGATTCATTAGGTTTAGACGGGTGCCAGTGGTCTAGCCCCTATTTTTTAGACAGCACATAATTGTGCATTAACTTGCTTTATTTTGACGTTTAGAAAAGAGACCGGCGTTAAATAACCCAGTCGTTTTTGACTGCGTTTTTCATTAAAGTATGTAATAAATTTAGATAGATCTTCAATCACCTGTTCGGCCGAATTTACCGAGAAAAGATGCGGGAATTCGGTCTTCAGGTGTGAAAAGAAACTTTCAATTACCGCATTATCCCAACAGTTTGCTTTTCGTGACATACTAGTGATAAACTCTAATTCTTTTGATAGCTTGTAATGATCGTAAGAACGATAGACACTTCCCTGATCCGAATGGATAATTACATTCTTCAAATCGGTTAAACCTCTCGTTTCCATCGCTGTGCGAATGGTCTCATCAATCAACGCAGTATTCGGGCTGTCACTGACGACAAACGCAATAATCTCGCGGTTATAAAGGTCCATAAGTGCTGAAATATAAAATTTCACGTTTTTGACGATTAGCTCGGACATATCCGTTACCCATCTGCGATTCGGTAGCGTGGCATTAAAATCGCGGTCAAGAAGGTTGGGGTATACATAGCCCGCACTTTTGGTTTTCTCCTCTTTTTTTGATTTCACACCCCGAATTCGGGACTTAAGATTCATTTCCTTCATTAGTCTCGCTACACGCTTATGGTTGACAATATGGTCTCGCGTACGCAGTTCTCCTGCGATGCGTTTTGCGCCATAAGTTCCGCCATTTTCGTTAAATAGATTTTGAATAGCAGCCATATCTTTCAGATCTCTTTCCGAGGATTCTTTCAGCGGCCGCTTTAGATAGGCATAATATCCGCTGCGAGAAACGCCAATTACATGACATAGCTGTTCAACTGTATAATCCTTTCTCAAGGCTGATACGGCTTCGTATCCTTTTACTTTTCGCTCTCCTTGAGAAAGGCGTGGAACTTTTTTAGGATTTCAATCTCTACTAACTGCTCGTTGTATTTCTTTTCAATTTTTTTCAGGCGTTCGAGCTCTGTTGCTTCATCTAGTAGGATCGCTTTAGGTGTTGGACGAAGTCCATTCTCTCCCTTTTCTCTATATATTTTCATCCAATTGGTAATGGAATTAATATGGATATCTAACTCGGAAGCAACGTCTTTTTTATGACGTCCTTTTTCCAATACTTCTTGAACGGCATATAATTTTTGTTCGAATGAAAGCTGTCTTTTTCGTTTTTTCTCATTCATCATTTTGTCGATCCCCCTCGAACAGGATTGTTATAAAATTATAACATGGCGTATGTCCATTATAAGGGGGTCGACCACAGGCACTCACACAACTCAGACACTACTCTGATAACTGAGTGACACACCAAAGAACACAGCCCTTCAATCGAGCAATCGGTCGGAGGGCTGTTTCTGTTTTAACTGCTTTTTCAATCATATATAATAATCCTGAAGATAATTATCAAGCCCTACTTCCCATTGCAGAAGTAGGGCTTATTTTAATTGGAGGGATTTAGAATGAAGAGCTATGAATCGAATGTGGAACAGTTGGAATTGTTGAGTGGAAAGGAATAGAATGAGAAACGAGTG
Source organism: Sporosarcina sp. FSL K6-1522 (assembly GCF_038622445.1). Lineage (GTDB taxonomy): Bacteria > Bacillota > Bacilli > Bacillales_A > Planococcaceae > Sporosarcina. Next base: position 4,381,020 of record NZ_CP152019.1, on the reverse strand, counting down.
CCTGCTAAACGTGTGGATATTGTGTCATTGCGATTAGTGAAGGAAACGAGTCTGTTGTACAAGGATCGTGCAATTCGAAGTCCAAAGGATGGCTACAACCTGTTTAAGCAGTTTCTTGGAGAATTAGATCGGGAGTATTTTGTCGTTATGTGTTTAGATGTGAAGAATCAGCCGACAGCGATGAATGTATGTCACATTGGTAGTTTGAATGCTAGTATCGTACATCCAAGGGAAGTGATGAAAACGGCTATCCTTTCTAACTCAGCGTCGATTTTGGTCCTACACAACCATCCATCGGGGCAGCCAGAGCCGAGTTCAGAAGACATTGATGTCACTAAAAGACTAGCCGAGGCTGGCAACATTATAGGCATTGATTTGCTTGATCATTTGATTGTGGGCGATGGTCGCTATATCTCGCTCAAAGATAAGGGGTACTTCTGATGGAGCTAACGAGAGAAATTGAATGGTTCCTGGATACATTGCAAAAAGAATTCGGTGTAGAAGTTTCGGCAGAGGATGTAACGGTAGAAGCAGTAGAGTTGGGGAAAGATGAAGTGGATGTGTTCTACCTTCCAATAGAAACGATAGACGTATTACCTGAGACGCTTTTATATGAGTTGTTGGTTGTCGACGATGCTCAATATAATGAATGGATGGGAGTGATTGCTTTCTTTCCTGACAGTCCTGAATGGTGTCTGCAACTGATCCTGAAAAATGGACAGCTGTTTCTCCGAAATGTGCTTCCACACATCCAATGATACTCACGACATAACTAAGTCAATTCGATTGGAAACTGACGACATTTCTTTTTCTAGCCCATGGATGTAGACGTAAACGTTGTTGTAGATAGATTCGTAGTCGTTTCATTAAGCGTAAACTCATGGCATTATCTAAAGACTGCCGCGAGTTGAGTTTGCAGCAATTAAAAGTGAGGTGAAAGAAAATCTGGTGGACAATTAGAACAACACTCCCTACTTTTCCAAAAGGAACAGTAAATGAAAAATTCATAAGCGAACCCAGGACCACGGATGCCAAAATAAGCATTCATGGTCTTTTTTAATGGAGGTGGAGTGGATGGACTACTTAGAATCATTTAGCCAATGGTTAATGGAAGATGGAAAAAGTCCAAAAACGATTGAGTCGTACTGTAATGATGTGAAAAAGTTTAGGTTGTACCTTGCAGAAGACGGGGCTGGAGAACAGCCTCTCTCCCGCTTTTCATTTGTTCGTTACAAGCAACATTTACTCGACGCAGCATTTAAAGTGTCTACGATTAATAAAAAGGTCAACAGTTTGAAAGTGTATAATGACTATCTGGAATCAAAGGGATTAGTCGATGATAATTACATTCAACTAAGAAAGGATCGTGTACCTATCGCTTTAGGGAGTGAGCAAGTCGTAGAGGCTTTAACGGATGCAGAGGTAGAACGAGTTCTTGCTTATATAGAGGATGAAAGAAAAGTAAGCATTCGCAATCGGTTAATCGTTCATCTATTACTGTACACAGCTGTACGTGTATCAGAATTAGTTTCTATTAAAGTAACGGACATTGATTTCATTGAACATATACTAATTGTTAGGGGGAAAGGGGGCAAGGTTCGAGAGATTGTCATCCGTAAAGACCTAATGATGCGTATTCACCATTATTTACAAGGTGAACGCCAAGCTTCCAAGTTTCATGAAAGTCCTTACTTGTTAGTGTCACAACGTAGTCCAAAGATGCATAGGGGCGCAGTTCGGGATTGGTTGGCAAGAATATCTGAAGATGTCGGAATTAAATTACATCCACATCTATTTAGAAGAACATGTGCAACACTTCTGCTTAGAAGAGGGGTTCCAATCGTGACAGTTTCTAAGATCCTAGGGCATCATTCTGTGGACATGACATCAAAAATATACATTCAAACATCCAGGAAGGATAAGCAAGATGCGCTGGATCTTTTGTGATGAAGATGATTGGAAAATGGTAAAGCAGCCCTAGTCACTCACACAACTAACTTCACTCTTACAGTGATCTGTTCTCGAAAGTATGAACCGCAGGTATTGCTGTTAAATCCACTTTCTTCTCTCTCTTTGTTAAATACCGTCCAAGGCTTATGCATGGCTTTTCTACGAATCGATAAGCCAATGAGGAGAGTAGGAAAGAACATAGAACGGATAGCATCAAAATGAGGACGATGGGTAACGTATCATAAAATAGATACATGAATGAGAATAAGGAAATCAAATGATACAAATAAAGACTATAAGAAATTTTTCCGAGAAGTGTAAATACTCTAATCGTCAATAGCGAACGAAAAGTCCGCAAAGAAACACTCATAATGAGTAAGATACAAACCCCAAAAGACACTACATAATTCCTAAATACATAGTTATTTAGAAAATCGATTTCACCTATCATTCCTTCGTACATAAAACAAATAAGCGCTATGGCTAGTAGTACGATTTGTAGTGATTTTTTCATTTTCACAACAACCTGAATTAGTACATGACGATACTTTGCTAATAAAGCGCCTACTAAAAAGATTGTTGTATAGTGGAAACTTAAAAAAATACTAGTTAGCTTCACGCCAGAACCAAGCAAATATAATCCGAAAGTAGAAGAAAGACTTAATACAATCAAACAGATGAAGGAGTACTTAAACTTTGTCCGAATAAAAAGAGGAATCAAAAATGGAAAGATTATCGAGATTCTCATTTCGTGAACAAGGGACCATATCACATTGTTATAGGCGTCTGTATTATACTGCCCGATAAATAAAAGGTGTTGGACGAATAAGGTTGGCGTTTCTGGTATTGTCCAAGATTTACTAAACCAATTACTCACAAACGGCATGTCCGTGTGACTGAATAGCATTTTTGTTGAAATGGCAATGAGGATAGCTATCAGATACGGTAGATAAATTCTGCAAATTCGTTTGATGAGATAGGAAGAATAATTGAACCTCGTGTTAGTTATAGATAGATATAAAACAAAGCCACTCAATACGAAAAAAAGAATAACTGCTTCATTGCCACTACTGAAGATGAGGCGAAAAGGGGTTTCCTTTATCATAGTGACGATAAAAGGACTTTTTAGTTCATAACTGTAACTTTCATAGGCGGAGAATATCATCAGATAATGCCCAATTACCACAATGAGGGCCGCTACCCCTCTTAAGGAGTCCAATTCTTCATATCTAGTCATCCGATTCCTCCGTATTTTGAACGATCTATTTTCATGTGATTTACTTGCAAACTTTAGACTATATGAATAAGCCTCTTGACTATGTCATGTTTAGCTAGTCCATCAAGTGTAAGCTTTTTCATTGTATGCTAGTTTAGAAGAGTGTATACCCCATGTAAAGGTCATTCACACAACTCAGTCACACACCAAAAAACACAGCTCTCCAATCGAGCAATCGATCGGAGGGCTGTGTCTGTTTGGCGATAACAGAAACCGATTTTTCACTGTTACTGTATTTTAATTAAAAACTTAATAAGTCCAAATAACCAACTGAATGAATGGTATAATAGACTTAGTCGAATTCTGAAATATGCTTCATGTGACTATGGGAATATGCGGAAAAGTAATTAAATCGGAAGAGGTTGAAAATCTAGTGATTGTGAAAAGTATTTTTGGATTTCAAATAAATCAGTAGGAGGTGTTGGCATGTTTTGTCAGAAATGTGGGTATGAAAATGAGACCAAGGCACAGTTTTGTGCGGGCTGCGGAAAAGTACTTGGGAAGTCCACAGGTGGATCTAGTCGAAAATGGATATTCACGGGGATTTTTATTTGTTTGGCTGTTTTAGTTGGGGTTGGTTATACACTTGTACAGGTTTGGCCATCAGACAAATTTGCGTTCATTAAAGACCATTCAATGTCTGGTAAAATCGAACAACTCATAAAAAAAGAGCCAACAGATGTACAGCGAATCGACAGCGGTCCAAATAGTAAAGAGAAAACTGCAATTATACAAGAAGCGATGCCTAAAGTATTTACCATCTTTACTGAAGAATCATTAGGATCTGGTTTCCTTTATAAAAAAGGTGGACTCATCGTCACGAATGCACATGTGGTTGCTGGTTATACGAATGTGATTGTTCGAAATTCGGATGGGAAAGACACAGCGGGAAAGGTCATTGGTATTTCGGATCGCTATGATATTGCTTTAATTCATGCAAAGGATTATGCAAAAGTTGAGCCACTCGCTATCGAGTTGGATGAATCTATTATTGGCTCCGAAGTAATCGCAATTGGCAGCCCTCAAGGCTTTGAGAATACTGCTTCCATAGGTTATTTAACGGGGATTGGGAGAAATATTGAGTATGATTTTATTTACGAAAATATTTATCAAATTGATGCACAAATTGACCAAGGGAGTAGTGGCGGTCCACTTTTAGAGGCAAAAACAGGTAAAGTAATTGGAGTTAACTCTTTGTTGTACAAAGGCAATACGAGTTTTGGTTTTTCAATACCGATGTATAGCGTGATGAGTCTCGTAGATGGTTGGGCAAAAAATCCGATGACCGAACATGAAGTTGCAAGTCTATTTGGTGTTTATGACGACTATGTTTATTACGATGAAAGCATGACCGATGAGATTAGTACGTACTATGAGGAATATTGGAAGGATTACGATTGGGACGATTATGAGGGGTATGAAGAAGAGTACACGGAAGATGAATATGAATATGAGTATGACGGAGAAACGGATGAAATAGAACCTCAATTCGTGGATGTTATTTTAGAAGATTTTGTCCTTGCTTTTCGGGACCATTATGAGAAAACCTTGCATGATGAGACTTTTTACTGGATTGAAGATATGTTGTTACCAGGAAGTACAGCATACACAGAACTCCAACAATACGTTTCGGAAATTTCAGGCCAGGGAATGACTTTCGATTTTCTAGATAATACGGTTGCGAATATCGTGATTAATGGAGAAACTGCGATCGTTTCAACCTATGAAATATTCGATTTCATTGCCAATGATGGTGAAGTAACCCACTACGAACGTGAAAAAGATTATACCCTAATTATAAATGAATACGGTGCATATCAAATTATTAATATTGAAATTCGGTAGGATACCCTTTTAACCGCTGTCAGTCACTCATACACAAAAAACACAGCTCTCCAATCGAACAATCGGCCGGAGAGCTGCTTCTGTTTGTAACCTCTACTTCCCCCACAAGCGTTCACGAATTTGTTATCTAAGTATTCAACATATAGTATGTAAACTACGCTATAATAGGAATTGTTATCCATAACAAAGGACAATTGGATTGGGAGATGATGGTAGATGAAAAACAGTTGGATGTGGCGATGGTTGGGCTGTTTAGTGATAGCAATCATTGTGGCACTCAATGTACCGACAGAGGCTTCCGCACAAACATTTACAGACGTTGGGCCGAAGCATCCTTATCAGGGCATCATTCAAGACATGCAAAAACGAGAACTTATTAATGGTTACCCAGACGGCACGTTTAGACCTGATAACAAAATTACCCGTGCGCATGTTGCGGTATTATTGGACAAAGCTTTGCCGTTAGAAGCAAAGACCAACGAGGTCATTCGCTATAAGGATGTGTCGACATCGCATGTATACTATCAAGAGATTATGAAAGTTTCACAGGCAGGCATCTTTAGCGGTGATCCAAACGGTAACTTTAATCCCAATGCACCTATCACTCGCAAGCAAATGGCGAAAGTGTTAGATCTTGCGTTTGAACTCAATCTCGAAAACTTTACGTATTTTGAGGATGTAGAAGATGATTGGGGCTATCTGCATATCCAAGCACTTGCCTCAACTGGTATCACGACAGGTGACAAAGGAAAATTTAATCCAAATGCGCCTGTGACACGTGCGCATTATGCTGTATTCTTGCACCGTGCTTTAAATATACCTGCGGAACCGAATACCGATCCAAATGCAGCATTAACAAAAGCACAGATTGTCAATTTACTGAACAGAATCCCTTTCGAAGTGGAAACCACGTTGGTTACGCATAAATTCCAAGCATCTCCGTTTAGTAAAGTTCGAGCAGACCTTTTGAACAACGCAACACCGTCGATTATCGACTCAATGTTTGATGAGTATTATGCAGAGATGTGTATCTATTGTGATGCCTATCTGTTTTCAGATGTAGCAGATGAAGTCAATTATCGTTTTGAAGTTTTGGAAAATACAACTAATTTCGTACAAGTTCGTACAGTGTCATTTGACGAGCCACTTGGCGAAGCATTTTATCTGGAGTATACATTTGAAAAGCAAGCTGGTAAATGGAAGTTGTCAGATCATGACTGGGAGAATCTTGGAGCAGGTAGCTTTAACCTGACAAAAGAAGAAGCACTTCAAATTGTGAAAAATAATTATACACGTTATGAAACAGGACCTGTCCATGTGACATACCTCCGTACTAGTTACGAAGATCGATATGATTGGTATACTGACCGAGAATATCGTCGTGAAGTCTATGAGCTATCTGTACAAACAGGCGATGGTCATTACAACGTCTCCTTCTACCCACATAACGGATTTTTTGATGAGGACTACTGATTCTTAAATAATGCATAGTTACTTCCACAAAACACAGCCTTTCAATCGAGTAATCGATTGAAGGGCTGTTTGTGTTAGCGAAATTCCAAATAATTCGTGAAGACTTAACGTAAACTTAACCTTTAGTCACTACAGTGAAATGTATAAAGAGTATTCAGTATAAAAGGAGGAATAGTAGTGAGGAAGGTTCAAAAGAAGCGTTTACAAGCGATGAGATGGCTAGCTTGTTTAGCAATCATCATCGGTTCTACATTGTCCCCCATGTCACAAGGAGCATCAGCAGTCAGTTATACAGACGTAGATCCGTCCAATACCCATTATGCAAATATCATGGCTGCCTTTGAAAACGGCTTTATGACAAGTTATCCAGATGGTTCCTTTAAGCCGAACTTACAATTGTCGAGAGCCAATGTCGTTAAATCGCTTGGGAAGTATGTATTGAAAACGTCAGGCAAAGATCTAGTCGACTTTGATGTATCGGGCGTAGTCCCTTTTAACGATGTCCCGCCAACTCATCCCGATTACGAGATGTACCGTTACTCGCTCATCGTCAAACAGGCAGGTATCTTTTCCGGTAGTAATAATTACTTGATGCCTATGAATTTAATGTCGCATCAACATATGGCCAAAGTACTTGTCGGCGCATTTGCTTTAGAGCATGTGGAAGGTGGCCCAGGTTCGAAAGTGATAGACAATCATCTAGCCCTTGAGGAATTCCGATAGTATATCGATGTATTGTCCGAAAATGGCATCACCACTGAAACATTGTTCCACCCAACAGAAGGCACGACACGCGGGCAGTTTGCGACATTTTTAATGCGCTCGCATAACGCACTGAAAAATCCAATTGCTCCATCGCCTAATCCTGACCCAATTGAGCCAGACCCAACACCTGTCATACCAAAAGCCGTTTTTGTTGAAGAGTTATTGCCGTTACATTTCACAACAATCCAACTCGTTCAGCTACCTCAAACAGTAGAAGTCACATTCAATGAGGGCTCCAAGAAAATGAATCCAGTCGTTTGGTAGACAGCTGGCATCGATTTTAGTAAAGTCGGCACCTATCAGTTAAAAGGAACTGTCGAGGATACTAGTCTAACCGCAAAGCTAGTCGTATCGATTAGCCAATTTGTGTTAATAGATAAACCACCATTACCAGGGGGAGGGCCGATTATCGTCATTCCGCCTATCCTGTTACAAAATGCGGACAATGCGCAAGATGCATTTGAAAAGTACGCCGAAGCAATGGCGGCTGTTGAAAGAGTAGAAGCTGTGGACGACCGATATGATACGCGCGCTTGGCGAAAAGTATTGGATAACCAATCTATTATCATTGGTACATGGCAACGAGACATCAACGTCGCCAAAAGCGCAGCTCTTGCCGCCGTCAATGGATTGGAACAAGTCTTAAAAGGAACGATCACGACGGCGAAGGCGACATCAACTCTAAATGATGCCAAGACTAAAGCCAATCGGCTAAAAAGTCCCGATAAAAAATACAATATGACCGTCATCAACACTACACTAGCCACACAACAAAAGGTGTCGATGCATTGGTTCAATACGAAAAACTCATTGCACAAGTGAAAATCGACATTACCGATCCTACTGGTTATATGCCAGGCATCAATATCCTCATGCCAACGCTGCCGCAGGGGGCTAGTAAAACATTGTCCTATCAAAGCTCCTCAGCGAATATCGACTGGGCGCTCGGCTGGCTTCCAAGAGCAAATGTTGGCGGAAGTACAAGACCTGTTGAACTCACCATCAACATTAAAAATGATGTGACTACCGCCTCGAAAACGTTTAATATTGTCGTTCTACCTCAAGGGATATTTTCTAATAGCCGTGTCACGTATACGACGAAAGCCCATGTGTTGGTTATGCGTTAGTGGCACCGGATATCGCTGTGTACTAATTCGATACTGTAGTCGATATTTTGATTTCTTGAATATTCTTGTGTACAATGGACGTATACTAAAAGAGAGAAATGCGCTAACATTTCTCTCACAACCTTTACCGTCAGGGTGATGGTTGTCAAAACTTACTTTTTGTCTTGAAAGCCACCCTCATCCTTGCGACGGTTTGGGGTGGTTTTCTTGTTTTCTAAAATGTTTTTCCGAAAAAGAAAAGCACTCATTTCACGTACAATTCCTTTTAAAACCTCTTTTAGAAGCTCAAAAAATGTCTCCATAGTTATCACCTCCTTTCCTATAAATGGAAAGAAGCATGACAACCTACCACCCTCACACTATTCGGTTGTCCTTCAATTTTACCATATTATTCAGCTTCATGGAACTTATGTTCTCAACTCTTGACTAGGGCTTAATAAGCTAACAACCAATCCCAAACAGAAACAGCCCTCCAATCGATTGCTCGATTTGGAGGGCTGTGTTTTTTGGTATGGTACTCTCTCAACTTAATAATCACAACATCATCCACGACTCGGATAGAGTCTTTGGCGGGCCAGACGCTCATTTGTTGCACGTCTTCGGATGCTTGGAGTGCTTGTTGTGTGTGTAACTGGCACTTGTAAAAGAAAATTAGTCTATTGTATAGAGAAATAAGGGATTGGTTGTATATGGTAGGTATTAATGTTCTTGTTCCGCTTTTTGTTTGTTAGGACTTTTTATTTAAGTTGTAAATAAAATGTATACATAACTTGAAGTTGGAAGAACTTACGTTATATAATTAAGTCAATTTTATCATAATGTTTTCAGGAGTATAGATCTAAATGCCTGGTTAATTAGCAATCCTTTATAAAAACACTATAACTTGACAACAACGAGGAAACTATTAGTATATTTGGTAACGGATATTTCGTCGGATAAATGAAGTTATTCGATGATTTTGTCGACGTTTATTGAAGAGTGGAAGGGGTAAATAACTATGACGAAAACTAACAAGAATATGAAACGCTTTGTAACAGGGGCTGTGACAGCGACGATGGTTGCCGTAGCGATTACTCCGGTAGCGGCTAACACTGTGTCCTTTACAGATGTGCCTAAGACAGACTCTCACTACGCCAACATTTTGGGGGCAGTTGACCGTGGGCTGATGAAAGGTTATGCGGACGGTACATTCAAACCAGCTCAGGATATCTCTCGTAGCCAGGTCGTAAAAGTGCTTGCAAATCATGTCGTTAACAAAGAGAATTTGTCGTATAAGGAATACATTGCAAAGTACAATCTTAAATCGACAGTTAAAGCATTTACGGATGTTCCGGCATCATCTCCAGACGCAGAACTTTTTGAAGCGTCATTGATCGTGAAGCATACCGATATTTTCACTGGGAGCAACAATTACTTGATGCCATTGAAGAGCATTACACGTCAACAAATGGCAAAAGTACTTGTGAATGCTTTTGAATTGAAAGACCTTCCAGGTGATTTGTCAATCGTAAAAGATAATGGAAAAGCACAAGCTGAGTTTGTTCCTTATATCAATATTCTGTCGGAAAATGGTGTCACAGTTGTTGAAGACTTCCGCCCAACTGAAACGGTAAAGCGGTCACAAATCGCTTCCTTCTTGATCCGTGCATATGATATAAGTGCTGAAGTTCCAGAAGATACACTACTTGTTACTGACGGTAACGTAACCGTAGATCGTGTCAATGGTCACAATGTGATCACTGTCGATTATGGTCATGAGATGACGAATACGGCTACAGACTTGGCAAACTATAAAATTGAAAACCGTGCATTGACAGATAACTTCTTTGCTGGTGCTCAAGCAGAATTCACAGATGCAACGAAAAAAGTAGTGAAAATTACACTACCATCTGGTAAATATGCGGTAGAAGATGAGTTTAAAACAATTGAATTCTCAAAGAATATTAAAACAGTAGATGACCTAACTGTTCAAACAGCTACGAAAACAGAAGTAAAAGTCTATAAAAAATTCAAAGATGATACAGGCTCACTATTGAACAAAGCAGAGTTTGTAGTAGCATCTGCTGATTCGACTACTTCTAACGTAGTGAAACTAACGTTTAACGAAAATACGAAAATCAACGCTGGAGATATCGATAAAGATATCACTGTACAAGTAGGAGCAACTAAGGTTACTGGGACTGTAACAGACGGTAAGTACACAGACGCAGCAAACAATGATGTACTTCTTGTTGTATTGAAAGACAATGTAAACACTGCACAAGCGGGTACAGTTAGTGTTGTGGCTGAAGGCGTGGACAACCCTGTTATGGGAATCACGGATCTCTATGGTAACAAAGCGACTGCCAAATCAGTTACATTGAAAGATAAAGTAGTTGATAAAGGGATTACAGATGCTGTAGGTACGCCTGACGAAGAAGAAAAAGAAGAAGAAGTGCAAAAACCAGTGATTGATTTAGGCTTAGGAAACGGTGGTCTAATCGGTGGCGGGATTTCACTTGACAGCTTGTTAAATAATTCAGGTCTATTACGTTTGAACTTACCATTAGGCAGCGGTCTAGCAATTGGTGACATATTGAACTTAGGTTCAGGTAGCACTAAGTTACTAGGAATCACGTTAACAGAAGCTGACTTTGATCGTGGTTATGTAAGTCTTAATGTAGATACAACTCTATTGCAAAATTTGTTAGGTCAGGGCGGTCTAGTTGATTTAACGGCAACTATAGACCGTGATGGCGGTATCATTTCTAGCGCAGTATATCCAGTTTTCTCAATTGTGAAGCCGGTACTTGATACATTGGTAGGGGTTACAGATGGAGACCTTGCGCTTATTTTATCTGGTAAGAAGGACCTGAAAGTCAATATTGAAGCAACTGGTCTAGAACAAATTAAAGCAGGGGATAAACTGACACTTAAGGTTCAAGGTCAAGGTGCTAAAACGGAAACAATAGAACATATTGTTTCGGAATCAGACATTCAACAAGGATATGTGAATTATCGCTTTAACGATCCAAACCTATTGGGAAGAGTATTAAAAGGATTAACTGGAAACAAGATTACGATTACACCATCCCTTACACATGAAGGTGTAACAGTGGATGGCAATGCGGAAACAATTACTGTTTCAAAAGGATTATTAGAAAGAGTTAATAACTTACTTGGTGGCCTATTAGGCGGTATCCTAGGCGGCCTAGGTGGTATTCTAGGCGGTATATTCGGAAAGTAATAGTAATATAGGCTTATTTCCATATAAGCAAGTAGTATCATTATAAATAAGTGAATCGAAAAAAGGTTAATCGGGACTGCTTACATGTAGTCGTGATTAGCCTTTTTGATTTATGTGAGTGATTGGCGTTTTAATACACTACTTAAAAAATAATTAAAAAGTAAAAATACGTATAATAGAGGATGGCAACTATTCCTTCTCGATCTATTTTCTAATGACGAAGGACCGCTAAACGTTGTAAGAGATGCTGGTCTTTATACTGGCATTGTTTTTGTATCAAGGTACCTCGTATACAAGCTCGCAAGTATTGAATGCGAAGAAAGATTATGTCTCGATTTATGAAAAACGGGGCGACATATTGTCTGAGATGGGGCAAACGCGTAAAGGGGAGCCATTGATTGTCCATAAAGATTATGGGGCAAATTGGTGGCAGGTGAAGTTGGGCAATGGCTAAGGTTATGTTCCAAGAGATGCGGTGTACATAGAAAACAGGGTAGATGTACCATCGAAAAATAACTAAAACAATACGCATAGGGTTGTGTTGATTCCCCGACTAGGATTTGAGCCCAATCTACCATTGAGTGCCTTTGTGCGGAAAGTGAATAACTAACTGGAATGCCACAGCCTTTCGGGATTGTGGTGTTTTTGGTAGATGGACGGGGATGCTCCTAGTAAGAGTGTGTTGAAATACATAATTTTACGCTTGTTGCTTTTATGGTGTCTGTAGAGAGCTCTTTAAAGAGGGTAAATATGTTTCCGCGTAAGTTGCTACACCAAGATTGACGAAACATTGAGTGGTGTATTAGTGAGAATTTCAGTGGAGATTAACTTAAGTAGTGTATGTATAAAATTAGATAATGAATACATGTAATTAAAAACATATCTATAAGGCAAATCATCCTGTTGTGTATCAAGTGATACCAATCACCCTCATTGAATTAACGAGTTGAAACGGATATACTAGGTAATGGTAGTTAATAAAAGATGGAGGAATCACATGCTTGATAAACTAATTAAACAATTAAAAGGGTATATTCAACCTGAGTGGCGCCTTGCATTTATTTCAACATTCATAATAGGTTTGTTAACCCATTTTTATGTATTTATAAATCGGTTGCCGAATCATGATGGAATGTATAACATATACAGTTCGCAGGCAAAGGTCACATCTGGACGCTTTTTTCTCGGACCAGCAAGTGGTTTAAGCTCCTATTTTGATTTACCTTGGATTAACGGTATTTTTTCAGTCTTTTTTTTGGCACTCACGGCAGTATGCATTGTTGCACTTTTTAAACTGAAGCAAAAAGTTCCGATTATCTTGGTTTCAGGAATTATTGTGACTTTTCCAAGTGTTAGTTCGACTTTTGCCTATATGTTTACAGCAGATGGATACATGGTGGGTACATTTTTAACAATACTGGGTATCTTGTTGACGAAGCGCTATAAGTACGGTTTTGTTGCTGGTGCTATTACTTTGATGCTGGGCGTTGGTATCTATCAAGCGAATATATCCGTCGCATTAGGATTTATAACCCTCTATTTGATTTCCACCATTTTATTTGAAGAGAATGACGGAAAGCAAATATGGAATTATATCGTCCGTTTTGCACTGATGACAGGTATCGGAATGGGCCTATATCTAGTGGTTTATAAATTCTATACTAACTTGTTTCAAGGGGAGATTACAAGTTATCAAGGCTTAGATAAGGTTGGTAAAATAAGTATAAGCGATATCCCACATCGCTATCAAGATATTAAAGCATCGATTAAAGAGTTTTTCTTTCATAGTATCTACGCTTATGATCAATACAACTTCCATGAGATGTTAAACATTGCAATCATCAGTCTAATCGTCGTAGCGACAATTACCTGGATTGTAACGAAAAAAGTATATAAGAAACCTGGGCAATTGCTAGTATTAGCGTTACTTGGTGTCACGTTACCTTTCAGCTATTATATTGTTTACTTCATTTCGCTTGAAGCTGAATATCATATGCTAATGGTGTTCAGTTTAACTACAGTCTATATTTACTTGGCGATTATGGCCGATAAAATAGATGTAGGCGAAGTAATGCGATGGGACTACCTGAGTGGACTGCTAACAACTATTCTTTTAGGTGCGATGATTGTCAACTTCGCAATTATTGCGAATATCGCTTATATGAACATGGAATTACGCTATGAAAAATCAATGCATTTAGCCAATCGCGTACTCGAGCGGATTGAGCGTTTGGAAGTATATGATGAAGTCGAAAAGATTGGTGTAGTGGGAAGAGCACCGCTATACACAAAGCTCACATCCGAGACCATTCCGCGTCAAATTCCAAGAATGGTCGGTACAACGGGCGAAACCTTTTTAGCCGAATCCGAACATTACCAGAAGGCTTTCGAAAACTTCTTTGGTTATTCAATCCGATCTGCATCGCCTGACGAAGTTGCGCAAATTAAAGAATTGGAAGCGTTTAAGGAAATGCCGATTTGGCCATCGGAAAAATCCATACAAGTATTTGACGGCATCGTCATCGTGAAGTTTGTAGAATAATGTGCAAGACAAAAAACACCTTTCATCGCTTGGCGCATTATAGCCATTCCGATGAAAGGTGTTTTTTCATATATTCATTTGGTTGGTAATGTGTGTTTATACCACTGTTGATGGACTGCGTAAATGCCCAATATCATAAAGAAGATAAGTGTATAAACTTTAAGTTCCCAAATGTTATAAAACATGCCAGATATACAAGTAGAAAGCCACAATGCAATCATAAATTGACTGAAACGTGATTTTCGTGTTTTTACGAACAGTGCCAACATACCCAGTAGGAAGGCAGCGAATAGAATAACCCCAATTGATCCGGTTTCAGTGATTATTTGAATATATTGGTTATCCGAGTAAATTTTATTCTCGAAATAGATGGATAGGTCAATGCCATATTTCTGATAGAGTGGTGAACCGTACGAAATTGTGGCAGCACCACCAAACGTACCAAAGCCAGAGCCCGTTATCGGATAGTCCTTCCATATTTCAAATCCTTTTTTCAAATAAAACACGCGTCCATTTGAAGTCATACGCTCAATGTTCTTATCTTCAAAAGTCTGTCCAAATCGATCTTTAAGAGTGCCGACTGTTCCTTGTGGAGCTTCTACACCCATTGTCTGTACAAATTTCACCGCACCATTCACTGGTAAGTAGATGAGTAAAAAAGCAGCCAAAGAACCAATGACTAAATTTTTAATAAGTACAAACTGCTTAGATAACAAAATATAGACAATTGCTAGGGCGGCAGCAGCAATAAGTGTTCCTCGCGAGAACGTTAGAATTAAAATGCCCACAAACAAGACGAAGCTACTATTTAGAAGCTTTGTGTATTGCTTCGTAGAGTCGTTCAATTTTAAAACGATTACTGCGATAATACTAAACATCATTAACAGAGCAAGGGAGTTCGGATTACCTGACAGTCCGTAAATACGTACCATATTCTCCGCAGATAACGGCATGTATTTCCAATACTCAGGAAGAAGCCATTGCCGAAGCGATATTTTTTCGATAAGCCCGTGAATAGATAAGAGCCACCCAAGAGCGACTCCTGTCCACAAAAATTTGGACGCCCAGTTTGATGGTAACTTAGATCTTGAGATAAAGTAGTAGACAAAATACATAATGATAAATGTTCGGACTTGGAAAATTATTGCCATTATGCCGACGCCGTTTACCCAACCAATCACTGAACCGAATAGGAGAAAAGCGAAAAAGGCTAGTTCAAACCATTTAAATGACAATAAATGTTTAAGGTTAAATTTATATGTCCACAAAATACGAATGAGTAATGTAAATGTAATAATATCACCAATCAGTTTTAGGCCTGGATTGATTTCAATTAAATATGGGCGAACTGCTACATAAATTAGCAAGTAAAGTAAACTCTCAAACGGTTTTAGTAAAGAGAAGATAACAAAAATAATCCCTGTCAAAACGATTGCAATTTTTGTTGGTAATGCAAGTGCTGCAAAAGTGAAGATGACAAGAAGGAGTAAAGGTAGAATTTCTTTTGAAGTGATAAGCTTCATGGTACGTTGCATAATCAAATTCCTTTCAAGTAAATTTACAAGTTCAACGAATGTACTTTATTATTTTGAAATAATACCGAATGACATATTGGGAGTAAATGTCGAAATATAGTTTAGTTTCGTACAAAAGGTTCTCTCTAATTCATAAATAGTCTGTTATTATAGTGTTGAGTGTAGAAAATGAAAGCTTTTCAGAAACTCATACATCGGACGTTTCAAATAATAAAATGTTTCGCTTTTGTGTAGATTTCATATTTTTACCTCTGTTACGGCAGTTGCAGTCAGATGCGATCCTCCCTAAGTTTTGTGAAATTGCAATACTTTCAATTCTATAATAGACTGGACTGATGTCTATTCTTTATTATACGACAATCAATCTCAATTAACATGCATTTTAAAGAGAAACGGAGAGAATTATGAAGAATTTCTTTTATGCCACCTTACTTATTATACTCGTTGTATGTTTACCTGCAAATAATGTTGAAGCCAATCAAAGTGTAACAAAGTCGCAACCATTGTCCCCTGGGGTTACCTGGAAAAAGTATGATTATCGAACTGCGAATAAACATGAAGTGAATCACATTGCAATTGATTTGAATAACCCTTATGCGACGCTCGATATTGGTTTACCTAGTACATATGGCGGTAAAGCAAAGACCACCGTATTAGCTACAAATAATTCAAATGGCAACGCACATCGTGTTGTAGGAGCGATTAATGCGGCTTTTTACCATATGAATAGTGGTCATCCAATTTATTTAATTGCGAAAGAGAATACAATTTATAACAGTGGAATCATTTCAACTAGCAATACGGCTTATGTGAGCAATCCAATTGCTTTTGGAATTACAGCAAATGGCCATGCAGAAATTGATACGTTCTCACTTGGATTTAGCGCTACATTGCCGAATCGAACATTGGTGATTGATGGAGTGAACCGCCAACGTGACATCAATGAATTGATTGTATATACTCCTCAGCATCACTCACCGTATACATTGACTAACGAATATGGTGTTGAATATATTTTTCAAACGGATTCAGCTATAACATCGACTGAATTTGGACAAACCTTAAAGGGAAAAGTGGTGGGTGTTTATCCCTATGGTTCGAAAGGGAAACGTGCTATTCCTAAAAATGGATTTGCCCTTTCAGCTACAAAAGATAAAGCGGTAGCCCTTCAATCTTTACAATTAGGGGAAGAAGTAACAGTCAAACTTAGCATCGATTCAAAATGGCAGGATTCTAAATTTATGATGGCAAGTGGTCCTATGCTGGTGAAAGACGGTAAACGCAACTTAACTATGGATCCTTCCAGTAGTAAAGCGAGAGAAGTGACAGCTCGAAGTGCAATTGCGATCAGTAAAGATAAAAAGGAAGCGCATTTCATAACCGTAGATTCTACCTCGACAAGTAAAGGAATGACATTAGCTCAATTTGCGGACTATATTGTTAGCCTTGGATTTGATCGTGCGCTGAATTTGGATGGTGGAGGGTCGACAACGATGGGCTATCGGCCTTACGGAACGCATGTTATTCAATTAGCAAACCGGCCGAGTGCTGGTAGTGAGCGTGCAGTTTCGGCAATATTGGAGGCTGTTAGTACTGCGCCACTTTCCACAGCCAAGTATATTAGCTATTCACGTACTACTGCTGCTAATGATACCCTTTTGATAGGGACAGAAAGTAAAGTCAATATCAACTATGTTGTTGATGAGCACTATAATCCATTGCAGGTAGCAGGGGTTTACTTGCAGCCAAAGGGAAATGGTGTAGTCGTTGAAGGATTAAAAATGACGACTAAACAAGCAGGTATTGAGACCATTCAAGTGAAACATGGTGATACAATTGTTGATTCATATACAATGAATATTGTAGAAGCGCCTATGTATTTAAATGTTACCCCAGCTAAAGTGAAAGTAAAACCTGGTCAACAAATTACTTTGAATGCAAAGGCTCTAGACGCGGAAAAGCGCCCATTAATTTATAATGCGAATCAGCTAAAATGGAGCGTATCTCCTGAATTAGGAACAATTACATCCGGTGGTGTTTTTAAAGCAGGCTCCAAAGGAGGAAGAACCGGGAGTATTGAAGTTACTTTAGGCACGAAAACCGTGAAAATTGCTGTTGAAATAGAGCAGGGAATCAGCTATCAATTTAGTGATATTGGACCTAATTACTTATATGCGAAGGAACTGAACTATTTGGTGGAAAACGGAATTATGAATGGATATAATGACAAAACCTTCCGCCCTGCAAATTCTTTAAGTCGGGAACATGCAATGGTCATTTTAAGCAGACTGTTGAAATTGGATACATCGACCGTTAGTGATCCAGGATTTTTAGATGTCCCGAAAACGCATTTATACTACAAAGAGATTGCCAGCGTGGCAAATGCCGGTATTGTTTCAGGTAAAGATGGTGGGGACTATTTTGCACCTAATGAAACAATTACACGTGCACAAATGTCTAAAATCTTAGTAGAGGCATTTAATTTACAAGGATACGCCGATAAGCCGTTCAGTGATATGAAGTCCGATGATTGGGCTTATAATTATGTGCAGACATTAGTAGCAAATAACGTTTCGAAAGGGTATAACGATGGTACATTCCGCCCGAATGAAGCCATTCAAAGAATCCATTTTGGGATATTCATTTATAACTTGAAGCATTGATGCTTAGGACTGTTGTATGGTGTATTTAAGAATTATATGGGCAGTATAGGCCCCTTCTTGACTGATATCAAGGGGATTTTGATATCGGTCGGGGATATTTTTATTCCCCCAAACAAACTTGTGTAACAATAGATGATTCAGTCTGTTAATTAGTATAATAAGTGAGTATTTCAAAACAATGGATACTAGTGAATGAAATGTGTGATGTTATAGAGGAGAATGTTCTCGTAGGGAATGTATTAAAGTAGACATACTATCCGTGAACGCTTTGCGAGGTAATGTATTGAGCGCATCGGAATATGGCTATATATTGCGGTATTGGCTGGTGAGCACTCTGTTGTGTTGTATCGTTCTTTTGGATGAAAATTGCTCTATCTTTCCTAATGCTATTTGGTATATCATTGGGGAATGGAATAAAACGTAAGAGAAGAGGGTAAAAGAACGTGAATGTTTTAAAAGGAGAAACGCTGCGATTTATCATCGTTGGCTTTGCAAATACATTTCATTATTATCTATGGTATTTACTGTTTTCAGAAATACTATCGATCCATTATGTCATCAGTCATTGGTTAGCGTTTCTAATTAGCATGGTCGGCTCGTTTTACATGAACACATACTTTACGTATCGTACGAAGCCGAGTTGGAAAAAGTTCTTCCAATTTCCGTTGACTTATGTAGTGAATATAACGGTATCGACCGTTGCGTTATTTATATTGAAGGAATGGTTGGATATGGACAATCGAATTGCCCCGTTGTTAGCAAGCGGAGCAGCCATTCCCTTTACATTTGTGATTTCTAAAAAAATCTTGAAAACGGAGGATAAAGGCGCGTGAAAAAACTCAGTATTGTCGTTCCCTGTTACAATGAGGAAAGTAATATTGCGCCGTTTTATGAAGCGGTGAAAAGCCATGTGGATGGCTTGCCACTGCGCTACGAATTGGTTTTTGTAGATGACGGTAGTTCTGATAATACGTTAGCTGCGTTACGTCAGCTATCGGACAAGGTAGCTGAGGTTCGCTATCTGTCCTTCAGCCGAAACTTTGGTAAGGAGTCGGCTATGTTGGCGGGTTTGCAGTATGCGGAAGGGGATGCTGTTCTGATTATGGATGGCGATTTGCAGCATCCACCGCGTTTGATCCCTGATATGTGGCAACACTTTGAAGAAGGGTATGACCAAGTTATTGCGAGAAGGAATCGTAATGGGGAGCAAGTGAGACGGAAATGGTTAACGAAGCTCTATTATCGTTTGATGAATAACTTCGTGGACGTGCCGTTAGTAGATGGGGCGGGGGATTTCCGCTTATTGAGTAGGCGGGCAGTCGATTCGTTACTTCAAATGACGGAGTACAACCGCTTTTCGAAAGGGTTGTTTTCGTGGATAGGTTTTAAAGAAAAAATGATTGAATATGACAACGAAATGCGTAATGAGGGGACGAGTAAATGGAGCTTTAATAGCTTGCTGAATTACGGCATTGATGGCGTCATTTCATTTAATAACCGTCCTTTGCGCCTGGCGATTTATGCGGGGATTTTCATCACGGTTTCGGGTTTTCTCTATATTATCTTCAACTTATTTAACGCGCTTATTCATGGCGTTGAGACGCCGGGTTATTTTACGACCATCTCGGCGGTTGTGCTACTAGGCGGGATTCAATTATTAACGCTAGGTATTATCGGCGAGTACATTGGCCGTATTTATTATGAAACGAAAAAAAGACCCCATTATTTGGTGCAGGAAAAGGATCGGGAGTGACAGGGCAATATTGCCCTGTTACGTTGAATTGAGCATTCTTCGTCTAGTAGATGAGGAATGCTTTTTCATGTTTTGGTAGGAAAAGAAAGGCTATAATGAGGAAACGCCAATTCGTGAACGACTGGAGGAGGATGGCTGATGTTTGGACAGATGGTGTCTTTTGATGATTTTTTTACGGCTTCACATATTGCGGAGCCGCTTGTTTCGGTGACGCAGGAGGATGGCGACAGCTTAGCTGGGTATTTTGAGCGGTATAATTTTGATG
This sequence comes from Sporosarcina sp. FSL K6-1522, assembly GCF_038622445.1. Taxonomy (GTDB): domain Bacteria; phylum Bacillota; class Bacilli; order Bacillales_A; family Planococcaceae; genus Sporosarcina. The sequence continues at coordinate 4,360,600 of NZ_CP152019.1, read as the reverse complement.
CAGTCGGCTTTAAAGAGGGCGATCGAGTGATCGGTTATATTGAAAAAAGCGCGGTTTTTGATCCGGCTCATTTGTTGGCGGCGATGCGTCCTTTTGACATTGCTGACATCATTACGAATAATACGCCGCTGATGGATTGTATGACGTTACTGGAAACGAAACCGCGTTTATTTGTGATGGATAAATCGCAAGTGTCCTCGATTATTACGGTATCCGATATTCAAAAAGCGGCGGTTCGCATGCTGTTTTTCGGTGTAGTGACGCTATTTGAAAGTGAAGCGACGCGCTTGATTCATGAAAAATATCCGCATGCGGAGTGGCAGCAATTGTTAACGCGTGGGCGTGTGGATAATGCGGCGAAGCTTTACGCGGAGTTACAGGGCAAAAATCAGGAAATGCATTTGATTAACTGTACGCAGTTTTGTGATAAGACCGAGATTTTAATGAAGAACAGTGATTTTCTCCGTACATATATTGGGTTGAGTAAAACGAAGGCGGAGGCATTATTCGAGCGAGCTGAAGATTTTAGGAATGATCTCGCACATGCGCAACCTTTGAACGTGTGGTTTGAAGAGAAAGAGGTCGTCACGCTGGTGCGCCAGTTGAAAGCGATGACGGAAAGAATGGTTCAGCGATAGTGTGTGCCCCCTTCCTCATGAAAGGGGGCTTTTTCCTGTTTATTGTAAAATGTCGCGTAATTTCAGTAATGCTCGTTCTCGCCGTTTCTTGATGCCTGGAATGGAAATGTTAGCTTGGGCAGCGCATTCTGCTAGCGTGATACCTTCTATAAAAAGCGCATGGAGTAGCTGTTGTTCGACAGTAGATAATGTGCTGAGTGCTTCTTGTAAATCTGTTGAGCATTGCGTGACGAAAATTGAACGTTCATCGACAATCTCCAATAATTCCTCTTCGGCATGTAGATTGTGTTCTACCAAGTAGTTTTCTTTTTTCATTTCATCCAACATGGCGCCTCGAATGCTTTTAAAAGCAAAGGGCGTGAAGTTGCCTTTCTCTTCATCAAAACGTTGCCATGCCTGCCATAAGGCAATGCGTCCAGCTTGTTTGTACTGCTCGTGATCACGGAAAATGTTCAAGTTACGAATGGATGCAGAAATCATCGGTTCATATTGCATGAGTAGGTCTTCAAAATGTGTCAATGTTGCGGCCTTTCCGACCGTGCACGATACGTTGTATTCCCGGGTGACTACATCGTAGTGCATTCGGAGTAGGAGAACCAATGTGCTTTTGTGACATTCGATGTGAAGTATGGTAGAAAGAAAGAGGGAGAGTATGTGACGTATATACTCTTTTATGTCATATAATTCATTATTTTTGATAAATTCTTACTATGCAGATGTGACGGAGAATGGTAAAGTTATTTTATAATAAGAAAAAGGGAGGATTTTACTATATGATTTGCGATTCATATTTACTTGATCATCGCGCATTGGCGCTGAAGTCGGTTTTTACCGACGGTTTCAAATCTAAAATCATTACGACCCATGGCATTTACTACTCCAAGTTAAGCGCAGAGGATTTACTTAATAAGGCATGTATTTGTTATTTTTCAACAAAAAAGGGGCGCGAGCAAGCGTCGAAGTTATTGTTGAATTATATTCAAAAACCGCCATTTCTTATTTCAAATGTGAACATTGGGGCCGTCCCAACAACGGGTTCGAATAACTTCGATTGTGTGTGGATTTTTAACCATCGCTGTACGGTGAAGGAAGTCGCAAAAGGGCAATCGATTGTGACGTTTGTGAATGGCACTTCGATTACTGTCAACGTATCGAAGCATACAATTTCGAGTCAGTTACATCGCTTGCATACACTCATCAGCTATTCGCAAAGTATTCATCGCGAAAGAGAATTATACATAGAGATGTCGGACTCAGGTCGTATTCGTAAAAGTCTTTAAAGAAAATGTGAGAAAGGTTCTAGGACGATATGAAATTGACCTAGAACCTTTCTTTGTGAAGGATAATAGTCGCAGTAATTTATAGAATTTACAAATAAGTGTCGCAAAAAAAATTACCATTATGCTATACTAATCGAAGGTAGATAATGTTGCGGTAAGGGGGAAATGGCAGATTTGGAAGAAACAATTAGTTTACAAGATTTATTCAAGACATTAAGAAAACGGTTTGTATTAATCATTAGTGCGGTCATACTTGCTGTGACATTAGCTGGTGTCGTAAGTTACCTCTACTTAACGCCGATATATAAGGCATCGACACAAATTCTTGTCACACAAAAAGAAAACGACCAACAGTACAACTCGCAAGATATTCAAACGAATCTACAACTCATCAATACATATAAACTGATCATTAAAAGCCCGGCCATCCTATCGATTGTAGCCGAAAAGTTGGATATCAATACGTCACCCGGTATGCTCAATTCGCAAATTGCGGTGAATAGCGAACAAAGCTCGCAAGTCGTCAACATTAGCGTTCAAGACGTAGACCATCGGAATGCAGTGGATATCGCAAATGTGACAGCGGAAGTATTCCAAGAGGAGATCAAAACACTGATGAACGTCGACAACGTCAATATTCTATCGCCGGCGGTTCATGCGCAAAATCCCTCACCTATTAAACCAAATCCGCTATTAAATATGGCAATTGCTGCAGTCATCGGACTTATGCTCGGTATCGGGCTTGCATTTCTACTCGAATACCTCGACAAAACAGTAAAATCGGAACAAGATATAGAAGAACTGCTTGAACTTCCAATTCTCGGCCTAGTCGGTCCGATTCCGAACAATGAAGGAATTAGAAGACGAAGGGAGAGAAAGGGCCGATGGTTGAAAAAGAAAACGAAATTGGAAACAGCCAAACGAAAGCTTATTACGCGTAATAATCCGAAAGCAATCCATTCCGAACAGTATCGAACGATACGGACGAACATTAACTTTTCAATGCCGGATCGAGAATTACAAACACTTCTTTTCACATCGGCGTTACCTAGAGATGGGAAATCAACGACCGCTGCGAATGCCGCAATTGTATTTGCACAGGAAGGGAAGAAAGTACTGCTCGTCGATGTGGATATGCGTAAACCGACTGTCCATCATACGTTCGAATTGATGAATGGGCTAGGTTTGTCAAATGTTCTAACACGTCAGGCAACAATTTCCGAAGTTGCGAATGAAAGTGGGACAGAGGGGCTCGATATTATCACGTGTGGTCCAATTCCGCCCAACCCAGCAGAACTGCTAAGCTCACAAATGATGGAAACGGTACTGGAAGAGATGAAAAAGGCATACGACATGGTTATTTTCGACTCGCCACCACTCCTTTCTGTCTCGGATGCACAGATTTTGTCCAACCGATGCGACGGGACAATCCTTGTCATTAATTCGGGAATAACCGAAAAAGACGGCGCCGTTAAGGCGAAGGAAGTGCTTGCGTCATCGAAAGCGCATATAATCGGGGCGGTCCTAAACAATTTCAAAATTGACAAAGATCATTATTTTTACCAATACTATGGTACAGTGGAGTAAGGGGATTTTATCCTTTACTCTTTTCTTTTAGTCCCAAAAGCTCTTTCTACTAATATACGTGGGGGGATAGAATGATTGACATGCACAGCCATGTTTTATTTGGCGTCGATGATGGGCCGGAAACAATTGAAGAATCGGTACGTATCGTTCAGAAAGCTGTGGAAGAAGGAATTTCGAACATGATTGTAACGCCTCATGCGTTTAGCCCTCATTACCATGTATCGAAAGAAGACATTGAGGGGAAAATTAGCTTATTAATGAATGTCATCAGGGAGGTAAGTATTCCGTTGACCATCCATGCAGGGCAAGAAGTACGACTGCATGATAAAATCATTGACGCATTGAAAGCGGGCGAAGCGATGACACTGGCAGGATCGAAGTATCTTCTCCTTGAACTTCCCTCTCATGCAGTGCCTGCTTATACAGTACCTGTTATCGAGCAACTACTTGCGGAAGGTGTCATTCCGATTATAGCCCACCCCGAACGAAACCGTGCAATCGCGGAGAAACCGGATCGGTTGCAACGTCTTATCCAACGAGGAGCACTCGCACAAGTAACAGCGGGGAGCCTTTCCGGTCATTTTGGAAAGCATGTGCAAAAGCTTGCCTTACGACTTGTCCAAGCAAATCTGATTCATACATACGGATCGGACGTACACAATGTACATAGCCGCCCCCTTTTGTTCAATGAAGGACTCGACTACCTTGAAAAAAAGAAATTGCACAGGTATGCGGATCTCTTTCTGGAAAATAATGCACGTATTGTAGCGAATAAACATTATATTCAACTTGAGCCAGAAAAAATAGGGAATAATAAATGGTGGAAGATTAGTAAATAGCATATGGATTAAAAAAAGTGGTTATACCGGAAATAGGTATAATCACTTTTTTAATGTGTACGAATTGTGGAAATGTAAGAAAAGTGGGCGTGGAGGTGTGTATTTTACAATTTACTGTTTCCATCTACCTGTTTCGACGTGTATCTACATAGTTAAAAAGGTGTATAATTTATAAACATACTAGAAAAAATATGAAATGTTTGATACTATGATACTACTAACTTGTAAGAAATGAACACATAAAGTTAAAAGGTGTAAAAATGAACAATATCTACCGGCTAAAATATCTGAATTCCGTTAATTTTTTATCGTTTGCCGAATGAAATCCAGATTGCATTCAACCCCCACTTATTCTAGAAGTGGGGGGCTTCTGTTGAATACAGATAAGCTTGAAATCATAAAACCGTTTATTTTAGGTCATATAGAAAGAAGGAAGCCACAATGACTGTTAAAAAAAGAATGTCCCTACTATTTCTGTTGGACTCCATAATTGTTTTTTCTTCAATCTTCTTGGGCTATTTCATTTTGCATCCGTATATTGATATTTTTACTAACAAAATGCTGTTAATTAGTGCAATCACAATCCAAATTGCACATCATTTCTTCGCATGGCGTTATGGATTGTATCGAAAAGTATGGACCTATGCATCGGTTGGCGAATTGAATTCGATTCTTAAAGCAGTAACGTTTACGATTGTCATTGTTGCTGCCGTTCAATTCGCTATGACACAAGATATTTATGTACGGGCACTTAGTCTCACTTGGATGTTGCATATCCTTTTACTAGGAGGCTCAAGATTATCGTGGCGACTTGTACGGGATGCGATTACTTTGAGTAACGAAGTGCCTATGAAACGAACGATGGTCATTGGAGCTGGACAAGCGGGGACAATGATTGTGCGTCAAGTTCTACAGAATCCTGCATCGGGCATGAAACCGGTCCTCTTTGTAGACGATGACCGAACGAAACATGGACTCGAAATTTACGGTGTGAATGTGGTCGGAGGTCTGGAACGAATTCCCGATTACGTCAAAGACAATGACATCGAAAAAATCGTCATTGCCATCCCCTCCATGAGCAAACCGCAAATGGCCAAGCTGATGAAAGTCTGTATCGATACGGGCATACAAACACAAAAAATCCCGCGCATCGAAGACTTAATGACGGGGAAAGTGTCTGTCAACGATATGCAAGATGTGAAAATCGAAGATCTATTAGGTCGCGACGAAGTTCAGCTCGATTTACAAGCCATCGCGGATAAGTTGACAAACAGAACGATCCTCGTAACAGGAGCTGGGGGCTCCATTGGATCTGAAATTTGTCGTCAAGTGAGCGAATTTAGACCAAGGCGTCTGATTCTTCTGGGACACGGTGAAAGTTCTATTTACAATATTGACATGGAATTACGTCGGGAAATTTCAGAAGACATAGAAACCATCCCGATTATCGCGGACATTCAAGATCGAACAAGAATATTTGACATTGTTAGCGAATACACACCAGATGTTATCTATCACGCAGCAGCCCATAAACACGTTCCGTTAATGGAAGCCAATCCAATGGAAGCTGTGAAGAATAATATCCTTGGAACAAAAAACGTTGCAGACGCAGCAGATACATTCGGTGTCCCGTACTTCGTTATGGTTTCAACTGACAAAGCCGTAAACCCTCCGAACGTAATGGGTGCGACGAAGCGTTTTGCTGAAATGGTCGTTCAGAATCTTGCGAAAGAAAGCGCGACAAAATTCGCAGCAGTGCGTTTTGGGAACGTCTTAGGCTCACGCGGGAGCGTCGTTCCGTTATTTAAGAAACAAATTGCAATGGGCGGTCCGGTTACAGTGACAGACCCAGAAATGACACGCTACTTTATGACGATACCAGAAGCTTCGCGACTTGTGATTCAAGCGGGAACGCTTGCGGCAGGTGGAGAAGTGTTCGTCCTCGATATGGGGGAACCGGTGAAGATTGAAGATCTAGCTAAAAACTTGATTAAGTTGTCCGGGTACAGCGAAGAAGAGATTGGCATTGAATACTCGGGAATTCGTCCTGGCGAGAAGTTGTTTGAAGAGTTATTGAATGAGAATGAGCGCCAGAGTGAACATGTATTTCCAAAGATATTTATTGGAAAAGCAGAGCCGATTGGTGAGTTGGAGATGAATGAAGTCTTGGAGCGGTTGCCTGAGATGACGGGTGAAGAAGTTAAGGGGATTTTGGTTGGGTTGGCTAATCGGAAGGTACCTTTGGTTACAGAGAAGGCTTTGATTGGATAAAAGAAGAACGAGGTGGGACGAGCTTACTATGAATATATTATTGGTTACATTGGCATATCCGGAAAGTGAAACGCAAACGAATTTATATACTGATTTGATGTCAGAGTTTAAAAAGAACGGACATGATGTCACGGTAGTTTGTCAAAGGGAAAAAAGAAGTAATAAACCAACGGAATTGGTATCACATCGATCAATACCAGTATTGAGGGTTCGAACGGGGAATGTGACAAAGACTAACATGATAGAAAAAGGGATTAGTACCCTTCGGTTAGAAAACCAATTCATTAAAGCGATAAAAAGTCAGTTAACTAACAAAAGGTTTGACCTTGTACTGTATTCCACGCCGCCTATAACTTTTGAGAAAGTTATTAAGTATTTTAAGAAGACACAGTATTCTACAACGTATTTATTATTGAAAGATATATTCCCTCAAAATGCGGTAGATATATCTATTATAAAAGAAAACAGTATTATTCATAAATACTTTAAGAAAAAAGAAAAAGCGCTTTATCGAATAAGTGATTTTATAGGATGTATGTCTGAAGGGAATAAAAATTATTTAATAGAGCATAATCCTGAAATTGATGTTAATAAGATTGAAGTGAATCCAAATACAATAATTCCTACGGAAATAAAAAATGAAGAGAGGGAAGGAACGGTAAGGAAGCTTTATCGTATACCAGATGAAGCATTATTGTTCATCTACGGTGGGAATTTGGGTAAACCACAAGGAATAGACTTTCTTATAAAATCACTAGATCAATATAAAAATCAGAAAGATGTCTATTTTTTAATCGTGGGTTCCGGAACGGACTTCAATAAAATTCAACAATATATAGCATTAAATAACCCAACTAATATTAGCTTGGAAACGTATATGCCGAAAGCACAGTATAATGAATTAGTAAAAGCGGCGGATATTGGGATGATCTATTTGGATGAAAGATTTACAATCCCGAACATCCCCTCCAGACTGACGGCATATATGAATAGTTCAAAGCCAGTGTTAGCTGTTACAGATATGAATACGGATTTGAAAGAAATCATTAAAGATGCAAAATGCGGATATTTCTCTCCAGCGGGTAATTTGGAATTGTTTAAAAAGACGGTTGAAACAATTAAAGACGAAAGAAATCTTTTGCATATTCTGGGTAACAACGGGCGGGAATACCTGGAAGAACATTTTCATGTATCTAAAACTTATGAAATTATCATGAAGCATTTTGACAGATAGGATGAGATATTATGTTTAAAGATAAAACACTATTAATAACTGGCGGAACAGGGTCATTTGGAAATGCAGTTATGGAGCGCTTTTTACATACAGATATTCAAGAAGTTCGTATCTTTTCTCGCGATGAAAAAAAGCAAGATGATATGCGTAAAGTCTATAACAATGACAAATTAAAGTTTTATATCGGTGATGTTCGAGATCTTGCAAGTTTGAAGTACGCAATGAATGGCGTTGATTATGTTTTTCATGCGGCAGCACTTAAACAGGTTCCTTCATGTGAGTTCTTTCCAATGGAAGCCGTAAAAACAAATATAATCGGTACCGAAAATGTATTGAATGCTTCCATTGAGTATGGGGTAAAAAAGGTCATTTGCCTTTCGACGGATAAGGCCGCCTATCCGATCAATGCGATGGGGATTTCAAAAGCGATGATGGAGAAAGTATTTGTTGCTAAAGCAAAAACAGTCTCACCTGAGAAGACACTTATTTGTGGAACGAGATATGGAAATGTTATGGCATCAAGAGGGTCAGTCATACCACTTTTCGTGGAACAAATTAAAGCTGGAAAGCCACTCACAATCACAGATCCAGATATGACTAGATTCCTAATGAGCCTTGAAGAGGCAGTTGAACTTGTAGTCTTTGCATTTAACAATGCAAAAGCAGGTGATATTATGGTTCAAAAATCCCCAGCTTCTACAATTGCAGATTTGGCACAAGCATTGAAGGAGATTTTTTATGCTGATAATGAAGTAAGGCTTATAGGAACACGTCATGGTGAAAAACTTTATGAAACATTACTAACAAGAGAAGAACACGTCGTTGCAGACGATTTATTGGGTTTTTACAGAGTCCCGACAGATAATCGTGATCTTAATTATGAAAAATACTACGAAGAAGGTAATCAAAAGTTTTCATCCAATGAGGAATACAATTCGCATAATACCTATCAGCTTTCGATAGAGGAAATTAAAGAAAAATTATTAGAACTACCTTATATACAAAGCGAACTGGAAGGTTGGAGAGAGAACAATAATAGAACGGCTGTATATGCAAAGTAAGGTGAAAGGGTGAAATCAAAAGTGAAAGTTCTTGTAACGGGGGCAGCGGGATTCCTTGGTCAAAATTTAGTAGCGGAGTTGAAAAACCAGGGATATGAGGATGTACTTTTGTTTACTAGGGATCATACAAGAGATGATTTGGAAAAGTATACAAAAGAATGTGATTTTGTATTTCACTTAGCCGGAGTAAACAGACCAGAAAATGAAAATGAGTTCATGGAAGGAAATGTTATATTTACTTCCTTGTTGTTAGAGCTACTAAGAAAGCATAACAACCATTCACCAATTCTTATTACCTCTTCTATACAAGCCGAAAACAATAATCCCTATGGTGTAAGTAAGAAAGTTGGGGAGAATTTATTGTTCGAATACGCAAAAGAAACAGGAACAGATGTATATGTATATAGATTACCGAATTTATTCGGCAAGTGGAGTAAACCTAACTATAATACAGTTGTTGCTACTTATTGCCATAATATTGCTAGGGATCTAGATATACAAGTCAATAATCCAGATGCAGAACTTACCTTATGCTATATAGACGATGTAATGGAAGAGTTTGTTAACGCACTTAAAGGATCTCCTACGAAATTCGATAATTATTGTTTTGTACAAACAACCCATTCGATTAAGCTGGGGGAACTGGCAGAACTTATTAAAAGTTTTAAAGAAAGTAGAAGTACACTAAGTGTTCTTGATATGGAGGACGCTTTGACGAAGAAGCTTTATAGTACTTATTTAAGTTTTTTACCTGAAGATCAATTCTCTTATGATTTAAAGATGAATAAGGATCACAGAGGCTCTTTCACTGAATTTATCCGTACGCCTGAACGTGGGCAAGTATCAGTGAATATATCCAAACCAGGGATTACGAAAGGTAATCATTGGCACCACACTAAAAATGAGAAATTTCTAGTGGTAAGTGGGGAAGGACTTATCAGATTTAGAAAAATAGATTCGGACGAAATCATTGAATATCGAGTGAATGGTGAAAAACTTGAAGCTGTAGATATACCTACTGGTTACACACACTCTATAGTAAACGTCGGAGCAACGGACTTAGTAACGGTCATGTGGGTCAATGAATGCTTTGATCCTGAAAAGCCGGACACAATATTTTTGGAGGTATAGACAAAATGAGTAAGCTAAAAGTAATGACAATCGTGGGAACAAGACCCGAGATCATTAGATTGTCAGAAACGATAAAAGCATGCGATCGATATTTTGACCAAGTACTTGTACATACCGGACAAAACTGGGATTACACATTAAATGAAGTCTTTTTTGAGGAGCTTGAGTTACGTCAGCCCGATCATTATTTAAATGCAGTTGGTGAACACCTCGGTGAGACGATAGGGAATATTATTGCTAAGTCTTATGAAGTATTGGAAAAAGAAAAGCCAGATGCATTACTCGTTTTAGGTGATACGAATAGCTGCATGTCTGCAATTTCAGCCAAACGACTTAAAATTCCGATTTTCCATATGGAGGCGGGAAATCGCTGTTTTGACCAAAACGTTCCCGAAGAAATTAACCGCAAAGTAGTCGATCATATTTCGGATATTAATCTACCTTATACAGAACATAGTCGTAGATATCTACTATCTGAAGGCTTCCGAAAAGAACATATCTTTGTTACGGGTTCCCCGATGGCAGAAGTACTGTCTAAACACATGGACAAAATTAATGACAGTAAGGTTCTGAGGGAGTTGGGACTTGAAAAAGGGAACTACATTCTTGTGTCTGCGCATCGTGAAGAAAATATAGATAACGAAGAGAATTTTCTATCACTTATGAACGCGATTAATAACATCGCAGAAAAGTATCAGGTACCTGTCATTTATTCTACACATCCACGTAGTTGGAAGAAGATTGAAGAGCGTGGGTTTAAGTTCCATCCGTTGGTCAGGCAGCTAAAACCTTTCGGCTTTCTGGACTATAATCACCTTCAATTACATTCATTTGTTGTCTTGTCTGATAGTGGAACATTATCTGAGGAGTCAGCAATGCTTGGGTTCCCTGGGGTCCTGATTAGAACGTCGACTGAACGTCCAGAAGTATTAGATAAAGGGACTGTTGTAGTTGGGGGGATTACGGAAAAAGAAATCACTCAATCTGTGGAGTTGAGCCGGGCCATGTGGGAGAACGAAGAGAAAACTTATCTTGCTGATGATTATCAAGATAAGAATGTTTCGGTGAAAATCGTTAAGGTTATTCAAAGTTATGCAGATACCATTAAAAAGGTTGTCTGGAAGAAAGGGTAAGCAAGCTATGCATATAATGATATTTGATGTGCCTGCCGAAAGTGGTGGGGCCCTTTCGATGTTGCACGAAGTGTATGAGGAAGCGCTCGCCAATGAAGATAAAACGATTAAGTGGACCTTTGTAGTTAGTAAACCAGATTTAAAAGAAACAGAAAATATTAAGGTATTAAGGTTCCCATGGATTAAGAGAAGTTGGATTCATAGGTTATACTTTGATAACTTTGTAGCACCGAAAATTGTTAAGCGAAACAAGGTAGATTATGTTTTATCACTTCAAAATATAACTGTTCCTAGTGTGAATTGTGGGCAAGTATTATATGTACATCAATCGTTGCCGTTTGTTGACCATAAGTTTTCATTCCGGGAAAATAAAAAACTTTGGATATACCAGAATGTTATAGGCAAAAAGATTATAAAATCAATTCAAAAAGCAGACTATACTATAGTGCAAGCAGAATGGATGAAGCGGGCATGTATTAATAAGGCTGGCATAAGGAACGAAATAATTGAGGTTATTCCACCCAAAGTGAAGGTCGAAGTAAATAAATCTTTTAAGCCAACCAATGAATCATTATCAACATTTTTCTACCCTGCAAATGGAATGAAATATAAGAATCATAAAGTTATCGTTGAAGCCGCGAGTTCTTTAAAGAAAACGACTGTCAAAAAACATGAAATAATATTCACTTTAACTGGAAATGAAAATGAGTATATTTCCAGTTTGTATGAGAGAGTGAAGAAAGAGAAACTACCCATTAAGTTTTGCGGGAAAATGTCTAAAAAGGAAGTATTTGAAATGTATACAAGGTCAGTATTGATTTTTCCATCATTTATTGAAACTTTTGGATTACCCCTTTTAGAGTCAAGAAATCATGGGGGAATAATACTGGCTTCAGATACTCCTTTTGCCCATGAGATACTAGAAACCTATCAAAACTCATACTACTTTCAATATGAGGATTATCGTAAGTTATCGGAATTGATGACCGATATATTAACATCAAAAATACTTCATAATAATACCGAAAAAGGAATGAATGGCGATGGAGAAAAAGTAAAGAGTTTAATAAGTTTTTTAATAAAATGTGCAGAGTGAAATTTCAGTATATGACTTTATAAATAAACCGACCCAATGTTAAAAGTAGAAGGGCTGTATTTTGAAAAATCACAATCCAGAAGATTTCAATTGCAACTAAACAAAGTTGCAACTCGACTTTGATCCTCTACGGGCATGAGCACTAAGCTAGAAGCCAGCCATTTCAAAGGTTGACTTTGCTGACGAAGGCTTATTATGTCCGCTACTCCTTGTAAAGTTTTAACGCTAAGTTAGTTTGCAGTTTTATGTACTTTCATTTTGCACGATACCCAAGTCGAAGTGAATTTATTCATGTAAAACACCGTGAAATAAAAATATTGTAGAACTTAAAATGGATTACCAAGTGACTTTGTAATGTAAATTGAAAAAACTAGGTGAAAATTTTGTTAAAAAAAGATTTGTTCTATTATATACTTTCTAAAGTTTTACCACTAGGTCTTGGAATAATGTTTGTTCCAATAGTTTTAAATTTTTTGAGTGTGGAGGAGTATGGGGAGTATTACACTTACAATCAATATTTTGTTCTTATTAACTTGATTATTTTATCAACTACATTCTACTTGCAAAATAATATTTTAGAAGACGAAGAAATTATTTATAAAGTTCAGTACTTCACGATTATTTTGTCTGTCGTTGTTTCTATAATAACTCACACATTCGTATTTTTTTTATTAGGATTTGAAAATAAAAATTTACTGATACTAATTACGGTAGCTCTTATCTTTATGGGAATTTATCAAAACAAGATGATCATATTAAATGTAACTGGTTTATCAAAAGTGTATTTTATTGGTCAACTTTTATTTTCTTTCTTTAAGTTAGTTTTTGTTTTTCTTTTGATGAAAGTTTTTTTTGCATCCTCTAACATGATTTTTATTGGGATTATTTTAAGTTTATTAGTTAGTATTTTATTTTTGGAAAAAAGTAATAAAACATTTAATATATCATTCTTTTTTTACGATTTAAATTTATTTAAGAAAATATTTAGTTTTGGTTTTTTTGTTTCATTTATAGTGTCTATTGATATAGTCCTGAATTTTATTAATATCACCCTGGCTAATAGATACTTAAGTACAACCCTGTTAGGCGTTTATACGGGGTGGTTTAGTGTTTTTGCACTAATAATATCGATGTTTACATCTATAATATACCTTCCTTTTATCTCCAAGATATACAATGCGAAACGTGAAAATCCATTGCAATTAAGTAAATACTTTAGGAAGTTATATATATATACCTTAATAATTAACATAGTAGTAATAATATTTATAATGACTTTTGGATCGAGAATCTTTAATTACTTCGTCCCTGAAAGTTATATAGAATATCTCTTCCCTTGTATAATATTAATAATCGGATTTAGTATAAATTCGATTATTAAAATAGAAGTGCTAAAAATGCAAGTAATAAATAAAGTCAATATAAGAACTTTTATTATATTCGTTGTATCTATAATTATATATTCCTTTGGCAGCCTTTTTTTTATGAAAAACGATTCTTTAGAAGTATTAATTTGGCAAAGTGTAATTGGATATATTATTTTTTACTTGGTATTGTATCTTATTAATAATGTTGCAGGAAAACGGATGGAGAAAATTGATGAACATTAATTGTTTTATGGATTTTTTACCTCCAAACTGGTTAAATTCGGACATTCTAATACTTTTATCAAAATACAGTTAAGAAATGCGGGTTGCGCCATGAAAAGATTTTTTGATTTTATATGTAGTCTAGTTGGTTTGTTGTTCTTACTCCCCTTATTAGTGATTATAGCCTTATTAATAAGAATGAAATTGGGATCCCCTATAATTTTTGTTCAACAACGTCCCGGCCTAAAAGGCAAGCCATTTAATATTTACAAATTTAGATCAATGACGAATGCGAAGGATGAGCATGGGAATTTATTGCCGAATCATCTTCGTTTGACTAAATTCAGTAAAGTTATACGAAAACTAAGTTTGGATGAGTTACCACAATTGTTTAATGTTTTAAAAGGGGATATTAGTCTTGTAGGTCCACGGCCTTTACTAATGGATTACTTAGAACTGTATTCCGAAGAACAATCAAGAAGGCACGATGTTCGTCCGGGCATTACAGGATGGGCTCAAGTAAATGGTAGGAACGCTATAAGTTGGGAAGAGAAGTTTGAACATGATGTTTGGTATGTCGATAATCAGTCCTTTCTTCTAGATATGAAAATTTTATTTATTACCGTCAAGAAAGTTTTAATTTCTGACGGTGTAAATAAAAGCGAAGAAGTCACGATGGAACGATTTAGGGGAGTTCCGCAAATAAAAGATAGGAGACCGCCGAATGTGTAACTTTGCTCAAGAATGGATTGAGTCCAGAAAAGATAATAAAATAATAATTATTGGTGCGGGAAGTTTGGGAAAAATGACAGCCAGTATTTTAGCAGATAATAATGACTACGACTTAAATAATATTGCATTTTTAGATGATAATATAATGCCTGGTCAAAAAATACTTGACTTTATGGTTATAGGAAAACCAGTGGACTTAGAAGGTATTGACTGTGATGGTGAATCGGTAGACTTTGTAATTGGAATTGCAAATAATAAAATTAGAAGAATTGTGGCAGATACTTTCGGAAATTTCAATTATGTAAACGTAATACATAAAACTGCAAGCATTTCAAAATATGCTAACCTTGGCTATGGAAATATAATTTTACCACATGTAAGTATAGATCCAGATGCGGTAATTGAAAATCATGTCATTATAAATAAAAACTCAACTATAGGACATAACGTTACTTTACGCGATTATTCACAAGCCTGCCCAGGAACAAATTTGGGGGGAGATATAGGAAAAGGTGTTTTCTTAGGTTTAGGAAGCACTGTATTACCGGGTATTCGGGTTGGCGAGAATTCTGTAATTGGGGCCGGGGCGGTTGTAAACAAGGATATTCCCGCGAATTGTGTAGCTGTTGGAATCCCATGTAAACCGGTAAAGAGTATTGATTAAAAGAAAAAAGTGAATTTTAAGAGGGAGACTTTTAGAATGAATAAACGAATTTTATTATCTTCTCCTCATATGAGCGGAAATGAACAGAAATACATAAATGAAGCATTTGAAACGAATTGGATTGCACCGCTCGGGCCGAATGTGAATGCATTTGAAGATGAACTAGCAAATTATGCGGGGACTAAAGAGGCTGCGGCCACTTCATCTGGTACGGCAGCAATCCATTTAGCATTGGAACTGCTTGGGGTTGGGCGAGGGGACAAGGTTTTTTGTTCGAGTTTGACGTTTGTTGCAAGTGCAAATCCAATTCTATATCTGGGAGCCGAGCCAATCTTCATTGATTCGGAAGAGGAAACATGGAATATGTCTCCGAAGGCTTTAGCATGTGCTATGAGAGAAGCGAAAGCTGAAGGGAAAATACCAAAGGCTGTAATTGTAGTGAATTTATATGGCCAAAGTGCAAAGATGGATGAACTGATAACGATTTGCGATGAGTACGGCGTCCCTGTTATCGAGGACGCGGCAGAGTCGCTTGGTTCTCTTTATAAAGGGAAGAAAAGCGGATCATTCGGTTACTATGGCATTTATTCATTTAACGGAAACAAAATTATTACAACCTCTGGCGGTGGTATGCTCATTTCGGACGATGTCGATGCACTAGCGCGGTCGCGATTCTTGGCAACCCAAGCAAGAGATGCGGCACCACATTACCAACATAGTAAAATAGGCTATAACTACCGTATGAGTAACATTCTTGCTGGCATCGGACGTGCACAGCTTGAGGTGTTGGATGAGCGAGTGAAAGCAAGACGCAATGTGTTTGACAGATATGTTGAAGCGTTAGGTGAGATTGAAGGTCTTCACTTCATGCCTGAGCTTGAGGGGACATATTCGAATCGTTGGCTAACGGCTTTGACGTTGGATCCTAATATTGTTAAGGTGACCCCTTATGAACTTATAGATGCCCTTGAGGGAGAGTGTATCGAAGCAAGACCCGTTTGGAAACCACTTCATATGCAACCCTTATTTGAGGGATGTAAATTCTATCCGCATAGTGAGGATAATGTAGTGAGTAAGCGGTTGTTTGAGGAAGGAATTTGTCTGCCGTCGGGATCAAATATGACAGCCGAGCAGCAAGAAAAAGTTATTACCACTTTGAAAACCCAACTTTCTTAATATTCTATGCACTATCTAAACACCTTAAATGTAAAGGTATTTCTTTACTTGTTATTAACTTAGTTTTCATCATTAATAAAGCAGGCTGATGATTTGTCTATATCGGCCATATAGACTGTTGTAAACGATAAATTTGGTGCTAGTATGGATCAATTGAAAAAGCGAGGGGAAGGAAGATGAACGACAGCTATGGTTTTGACATGAAACAAATGTCTAATGAATTAACATTATTAATTGAATTGCTGAAGACAACTAATGGAAATAACATCGGGGTAACGAATAATGAATATTTGAAAAAGACTGATTGGGATCAATTTCTCCAATTAACAATGTATCATCGGTTACACCCGTTAATTTACTTGAAATTGAAAGACCTTGAATGTGAATATATTCCTGCACTTGTTATGCAAAGACTTGAACAAGAATATAAAAAAAATGCTTATGAGATGCTTAAATTGAGTGGTGAAATGGGCTACGTAAGTGAATTGTTTAGGGAAAATAATATTCGTTCCCTTTTTTTAAAGGGCCCTGTTATTGCTTTAGATCTTTACGGAGATGTCTCACTGCGAACATCTAAGGATTTAGATATACTAATTTCACTAAATGATCTCGATAAAACAAGAGAAATTCTTTTGAAATGTGGATATGAAAAAGAGGAAGTGCTCACCCCGTTAGGGAATAAAGTTGGGCGGATGCTAGCGAAGGATGAAAATTATGTTCATCCTAAAAAGGGAACTATTATCGAAATTCACTGGAAGCTACATCCCTACTCATTGAACGAACCGGATTTTGAGGAATTATGGGGAAGAAAAAGGATAAAAAACTTTGGGAATTATCCTATACACTTTCTGGGGGAAGAAGATTTATTTTTATTTTTGGTTGCCCATGGTGCCCGGCATGGATGGTTCCGTCTACGTTGGCTGTTAGATATTCATCAAATTATGAGCAATCAGATCAACACAGAAGGGAATTCTAGCATACTAAAAAAAATCGATCATCGACACTTAGTATGGGGGGTTAATTACTTAGGTCAGGCCATTATTTTAACTTCAATGTTATTCGACACCCCTATCAATGGTGCCGTGCAATCCATAACCGAAAGAAACGGTGCTAAAAAGTTAGCGAAAAAAACATTAATCCATCTTTCGTGGCAGGCGCAATTAAAAAACACCCCATCAAGGGAATATCTAGATAAATCCCCTGCGCGCTATACTTTTTCAATTATGCCTAGCAATCAAAAGATCATATTTCTTATGCGGTTATTCTATCCAACTACTAGTGATGTTGAAACACTTACGTTGCCTAAATCACTCCAATTTATGTATATACCGTTACGTCCATTTCTAGGGGTATGGAGAAAAACAGGGAAACTTTTAAAATGATAATAGTGAAAATCAAAATTTTGCATAGTAAATTCAGCAAATAAGCCTTGATACAACTAGGCAAGGCTTTAATTCGTTTTTGTAGTTGGTTCGTTAGTGATGATTGGAGTAAGAATCATGGTACGAAGAACCTCCCTTTTATTCTAGTGGAAATAAAGCATTAAAAGTGTAAAGGTTTGTGTCTTCAATTTTTTGCTTTCTTTTGATATTTGAAGGTTACAAGTACTTTTTATCTTCCGTAGCTATTAATACGACAGTAGGGATACCCTGGTAAAGATAGATGAATCTGGAGTATCTGCGTCAATACCAGAATGGTTTTGCAACATTGATCTTTCGAATCCTATTTGGAGGAAGTTTTTTAAAGAAGTGACTCTTTTCTGAGCCGGGATTGCAATGCAGCAGTTATTATGTTTAAAAATATAATCTATAGATTATGTACTCAATAAAACAGGTATCGAAGAATATAGTAAAGATGCAGGGGAAAAGCCAAGTGAACGAATAATATGTACTTTCGCGAAGCTGTCATTGTTATGTCCGATATTTTGGGAAGGGGAGCCGAAATGGAACCAATCCACATTGTAGTTGACATGCGACGGACTAATCCTGTTGAAACGATTAACCTTACGCAAAACGATAGGGGCATTTTCTTTATCGTAAAAATGCAGAAAAACGGAAAAAATGAGCCGTTGCCATCCGAATCCACTTATACGTTAACAAGTCTTCGTCCTGATGGTTTGGCGGTGTTATCGGAAGGCGAACTGAAGGGGCGCAATAAGTTGGTGTTTAAAATTGGTACAGCGGAGTTAGCGGTTGTGGGGACTGTCTTTGCATCTGTGCAAAGACATCAAGCGGATGGGCGAATATCGTCATTACCATTCAGTTATAATGTCGTGGAGGATTTGGCGGAGAATCTCGTTCTATCAGAAACTGACGGTGCATCAATCGAAACCAAGCTAAGGGGAAATCCACTACTTATTAATGAAGTCGAGAATGCGAATATTGCAGCTTTAGATGTTGAGGATAACCTGAAAAAGGTAGTCGAACCTCAAGAGAAGCGGGAATCAATCGAAATAATAGGACGACGGGCAGGGATGAGTGCGATAGAAATGCCGTCAGATCCTGATGAATTAAGGGGAGTTAAAGGGGAGGCTGAGCAAGCATCTGTTGATTTACTTTCCACCCGGTTAGTGGATATTCTAGATCAAGTAAGTAGAGCATATCAAGAAATAGAACAGGCAATTACAGGCGTAGATTCTACAATATATCAATGCTTAAAGGATAGGTTAGACACTGAACAGGGTTCCGTAAATAGGAAACTCAATGATATTATACAAAATACGATTAACGTAAAATCCTTTGGTGCAAAAGGGGACGGTATCACGGATGATAGGAGTGCTATTCAGTCTGCTATTAATTCGATTGCCACAACGGGAAAGATTCTATACTTTCCAGAAGGAGTATACAATCTTAGCGACTCAGTTATTATAAACGGAGGAAATGATAGAGCAATAATACTTAAAGGGGATAGCAGAAAAAGTGTATTAAATTTAACATCTAAAGTTGCGGGAAAATCTATATTTGTTATTAAGTCCATTCTTTCATACAAAAACACATACAAATTGTTTGAGGATCTATCTTTCAATGCTACTTCCTCAGAACTGCAGTCAGTCATTACTTGGCAGCCTTTTAGTGATACACAAGAAGGGACGCATGCCCCCTTTAATTTTTGTAAGTGTGACTTTATTACTAGCGGATACAATATTAACTGGGATAACTGTCGTTGGACGGGGCAATCTTCTATTCGAGATTGTAATGGCTTTGGTGGTGGCTTTATAATGATTCGACCAGCACTCAAATACTATCGTGGCGGTTCATATCCGCATTCTTTTTCAGGTTTATCAGTATTGGATAGTCATTTTTCGGCTACTGGAGGATTACCGCGAGACTCATTGCTATATCTAGAGGGGTTACAAAAGTCCGTTTTTACGAATGTTCAAGTAGAGGGAGCTGCCTCTCATTTTTCTTCCCAACATGTGAACGACTTTCTTGCCAAAAAGCGCGGGAACTACCTTCACACAAGCCAAAGCTCAGTAACTTTCAATGAATGTTGGTTTGAAAGCGGTGGGACAGATAATGTATCAAGTGGCTACCAATATTCATTTGAAGGAAAAGGGCATAGTACAGATTTTCAATTAGTAACTTTTGTAAACTGCAAATCCTTTTTCAAAGTATATGGAAAAAATACAGACGTACAAAGTCCAGCGACAGTAATATTCTTGGGAATGAGCTACACTAGCCATCTAATTTATGATATTTCTGATGGTTGTAGTGTATCATTTGATAATTGTTTGTTCCGATACGACAGGGATATTACTGATTTGTTGTCCAAAAACTTCAGAATAACAATAAAAAATTCTAGAACTTCACGAGGTAAAACCATTGGTGATAATATCAGCATAATTAATTCAAACAGCATGAGGGATTTGGTTGTATATAGTTATACGGGCGGGACCATCCCAAATGCTATATCCTTAATGAAATCTTTTCCTGACTATTCCATGCCAAGACCGCATAACAGTGTAAGACATGGTTCTACACTTAAAGTAATCTCGAATTTAACGAGCGGGATAATTATAGAGCCAATATTTAATGATGAAACACTAAACCGAATTAGTGATTTAATAACATTTCCCGCGGAGGTTACGATTAGGGTTTATTATAGGTTACATCACCATAGTATTGATCGTGTTAAGCATCCCTGGAAATTATCATTACAGACATTTGTTGCACATAGTATCACTGATATAATAGAACGAACGTACTCCGAGAATGCAAAAAGGTATTTTACTGTAGCAGATTTCGAGCCGCAATATCACTATGGTGGGGCAGAGATAAAATGTATTGATATGGTAATTGGTAAAAGTTTACCGCCGATTCATTATGGTGGTACTGATTGTGTCTATTGGGATATCGGTGGAGAAAATGTTATGGATAAAGGAACTTGGGGGCTAGGGGATAAAGTTAAAGATATAAGTGGTAGTATGTATAAATTGTGTACAACTGCCGGCACGGATGCCTCGATAAATATTACTGGTAATGTAATGATAGGTGAATTAACACACTTGTATGTGCCAAAGTTTGATGACTTTAGAGGCTTCATTGGTGGAGAATTTATTAACGTGGAAGGCATAAAGTGTAGGGTTCTTGACTATGAGTACGGTACTAATGACGCTCTTAATTATCTTATAGTTGATAAGAATTTAACGGTCGGGGATAAGCAGATTGTAGTGAATGTCTTACCAAATTGGAAAAGTTTAATTGAATAAAGGGAAAAACAAACCAAGCAGTAGTAGAAGTGCAGAAAAATTCATTTTAAGGTACCTACTGACATGAACAGACGTTACAAAAGGGGAATACACTAAATCATATTTACTTGGTCTTCCAAGGATGGATTGGTATAAGACTAAATAATGGCTGGTATTTACTATTTTTTGCTATATATAAATTTCAAGAAACTAAACCGGTTGGGGTGGCAAATTATGCAGCATCTAGAACCAAATTCATTTGGCGTTGCCAAATCAAATGATTTTAGTAATTTAATTTGGCACATCACAATATATTCTTTGGTTATATTTTCTGTGTTACCCTATTATAATACGTATACAAATAATACGGGTATATACCTGGGAAAGTATGTCATGTTAACTGTATTTACCCTTGTGCTTTTTCGAGCGACTAGTAAACTTGGGATCAATCAGAATAAGTTAGTTGCTTTTTTTTGTTTAATATTACTTGTTTGCTCTCTTAGTATATTTAATACAAATTATTTGATTGACACAGTTTCCAATATTCTTATGTATTGTGCAGTAGGTGTGCTCGCGGTGTTTTTATTACCTAAAATAAGTTTTCTAAAGTTCAAATCAATACTTGTTGTTTGTTTAATTGCGACTTTCCTTATGGTTACATTGCCATCTTTAGTAGGCATTGGGGATTTGTCCTTGTACAGCAACTATGACGACAGACTTAGATATTTTGGGATACTCAATAACTCCAATATGTTGGGAAGACTTGCACTACTTGGAGTACTTCTTCCTATAAGATTATGGAGTTTCTATAAAGGTTTTTTGAAAAAAGTTTTCTTCTTATTTATGATTTTTTCGAATACTTACCTTATAATTCTTTCGGATTCAAGAGCTAGTATGATTGCGTTAATTTCAGTTGCAACATTTTTGATATTTATTTACGCGTACAGACAATTACCAACCACTGTATTAATATTATTAATATCTTTTTTAGTAGCCGTGTCCCTGATTATATTTATGTTTTATGCCAATAATCATACGTTCTCCTTTTCTGTGGACTTGAATGAACTTACGAGTGGTAGATTTGCTATTTGGAGTGATATGTTTGGCGTAGGATGGCTGGGATTAGTTTTTGGAATGGGATCGATGGGGGTTCAAGGTAGTCACAACGGATACTTGGAGATATTTAGATATTTTGGAGTGCTGGGTCTTATAACTTGGTTATTTGTAATCTTCTACTTATTGATAAGAAAGAGTAGGGCATCTGTAAATAGTAAATCCCTATCAAATATTATTGGATTTTGGATAGTGATTGCCCTTATGATTTATCACTTAGCAGAAGGTTCTATGGTATCAGTGGCGAATCTAGGAGGTATTTATTTTTGGTTGGAGTTATCCCAGCGAAATAAGGCCGAGCAGGAACAAGCTACGTAGTGGCTAACAGATGAAGAAAAAGGTCAATCATGTTATTCGGATTGACCTTTTTCTTATTCAAGTTACTGAAATGTGAAGTGGGTGCTAGTTTCCGTAAGCTTATTCAAAGGTATTGAACGATTTATTTATACTTAATGGGGGGGGAACCTAGCTTTTGTAGGATAATAATCTCCACTTGTTGGAAAATGTCGAGCAAGATTAAAATAGAACATAGACTGTTTTCTGTTTTCAATTTTCGTTAGAAGGACGGTACTCAAAGTTAGGGCAAGTGCAGGTACTTGATATGATTCTTGGCAGAATCGTTCACGACTACTTCGATATTCTAGTTGATGGAGAATAAGTTTCGATGGGAGAACGTCAAGGAGTGGAAAATCCAATTGATTCCTTAATCCATGGCGTTGAAAATTGTTGTGTAGCGAGGTGTTTTTGTCACATTGTATTTACCTAATGATGTACTGATGAAAGTGGAAGATAGATTACTACCTTCGTGCATAGCTGTTGAGAATATGGCAATTAATCACGATGAACTCGTTCATTAGGCCATGGACATCATTGACAAGCAATTTGAAAATAAAAGATTTATATAAAGGGAGCATTTTTGGTCGTCTTTTTTTATGCGTGGCTCTCTTTCCTACAAATAGTGACTTAAAACATCGTGTAGTTAGACCATTCCGACCATAATACTAAAATTATTAATGATGTATCGCGATGCTTTAGTTCTATATATGGAGTTTTTTGTGATTCTAAATACTTGTCGTGTTATAAAAAGTGATATCTATTGATTCTAAATACTTACGTCTATATATTTTGAGGAAAAATGACGAAAGAAAGTATGATAAAAGTTCTACTTTTTGTTGACTTATAATTGGAAAAAAGATACGATGGGTGTAACATAAATCAGAAAAGTACTACAGTTTTTAATACTGATTTTTCGACAAACTACACATAAGTTATTTGATGTGCATCAGTTAAAAGGATACATAGGGAAAAATGTATTACTTAATCGAAGGGGGGAGAATATGAGTGCGCTAGCTGGTATTTATCATATGAATGGCGAACCAATAGATATCCAGTCAGGTCATGATTTGATGAAGGCTTTGCAGAAGTACCCGGCCGATGCGATTCAAACCTGGCACTTAGATTCTATTTTTTTGGGGTGTCATGCCCAATGGATTACCCCTGAATCTGTGGGAGAACCGCTTCCGTTTTACGATTATGAAAGGCAGTGTGCCATTACTGCAGATGCGATTATCGATAATCGGAAAGAGTTATTTGAAAGGCTACAAATCGATCCGTCGTACCAAAAACAGATTACAGACAGTGAACTTATTTTACGTGCTTATTATAAATGGGGAAAAGATACCCCGAAGTTTTTACTAGGTGATTTTGCTTTTATGATTTGGGATCAGAAACACCAAAGGCTTTTCGGGGCTAGGGATTTCTCGGGAAGTCGAACGTTGTACTATCATAGAAGTTATGATAGGTTTGCTTTTTGTACTATCATAGAACCGCTGTTAGTCTTACCATTTGTAGAAAAAAAGGTGAATGAACAATGGTTGGCTCAGTATCTGGCATTGGCTGGAACGGTAGATGCTGTAGATTCTACCATAACGCCTTATCAACATATCGAACAAATACCGCCATCGCATAGCATTACGATAGAAAAAAATAAGATTACACTCAATCGATATTCTTATATAACGAAAGGGAAGGTACTCAAATTAAAATCTAATGAGGAATATGTCGAGGCTTTTCAGCATGTTTTTCAAGAAGCTGTGACTGCGAGGTTAAGGACACATGGAAAGGTTGGTTCGCAGTTAAGTGGAGGGTTAGATTCAGGTGCTGTTGTTGCGTTTGCTGCGAAGAAGCTACAAAAGGAAAATAAGCCGTTTCATACATTTAGTTATATACCCCCTGCAGATTTTGAAGACTTTACCCCTAGATACTTAATAGCGGATGAGAGGCCTTATATTACATCTACCGCCGATTATGTGGGTGGTATTACTACTCATTATTGTGATTTTAAAGGTAGAGATTCTTATTCTGAGATTGATGACTTTCTCGATGTGATTGAAATGCCTTATAAGTTTTTCGAAAATTCATTCTGGTTGAAAGGGATATTTGAAAAAGCACAGGAACAAGATGTACGAGTATTGTTGAATGGGGATCGTGGAAATTTTACGGTATCTTGGGGATTTCCTTTAGAATACTATTCACTTCTGCTCAAAAAAATGCAGTGGGTTCGACTCCATCGGGAATTACTCGACTATCGGAATAATGTAGGCGGGTCTCGATTACCTAGATTGAAGGTCATTGCGAAAATGGGATTCCCGATTTTAGATCGAATCTTTCCGGGAGATACACCTTATAAAGTGCCAGATCTTATTAATCCGAGTTTTGCTGAAAAGATGGGTGTGTATCCTACTTTTGAAAAGTATGGCATGGATCAGACTGGTTGGTATGCTAAACCAGATATCTTCTTGGAAAGAAAAAAGCACTTTGAAGATGTCTTTCAATGGAATGTTAGTAGTACACTGGCCTCGAAGTTGTCGTTGCGTTATGCCTTATGGAAAAGGGATCCAACAAATGATTTGCGTGTTGTTCAATTTTGTTTATCTGTGCCAGAAAGCCAATACGTACAAAATGGGGTAGATCGTTTATTGATTAGAAGAGCGACTAAAAACTATTTACCAGATAAGGTACGTTTAAATCAGCTTGTACGAGGAGTTCAAGGGGCGGATTGGGTGCATCGGATGCTTCCGAATTGGGAGGCGTTTAAAGAAGAAGCACAGCAGCTTCGTACTGACGATAGAATTCGTGAATATGTAGATGGACATGCACTGAAGGAGGCTTTGACGTCGCTGGAACAGCAACCAAAAGCCGAATATGACACGGATATCGGTTATAAATTTTTAATGCGTGCATTGATTCTTCAGCGATTCTTAAAAAAGTTTAATTGAAAGGAGGTGATAAATATGAAGATGGAATGGCAAAAACCTGAACTAGAAGTGCTAGATGTGAATCAGACAATGCTTGGGGCGGACGGGAACCGTCTAGATTCTGCTTTCCCGAGTGGAACTGGTAAACCGGATTTAACGTTTAGCTAATCGGAAAAGATTGTTTGTGAAATCCGCATTATCAATCCAAATCTGCTTGGATTTCATACATATGAAATCCCGTAGTTGGCAAGGAATTGGCCCCCTATTATCTTGGGGATAATAGGGGACCTTTTTGCTTGATAAGCGATACAAACCAGTTCAATTTTCCCGAAAATAATATCTATGTTGCTGGAAGACTAGGTAGTGAAAGGGACGTTTATATGCTTAGTAATACTAATCCTGTTTATAAAGCGTTCGGCTTAACGATTGCTAGTGAAGTTCCTTTACCGGAAATACCTCGGCACTATGGGGAAGGGAATGCAGCCGATGTTGTGATTGAACGTGCTGATCTTTCTACGGAATGGGCTAGGCATTCGAATACCGAGCAAGATTTTGTGCTAAAGGAAAATTGGTTGATGTTTATCATACCGGAAACAGCCATCTATTTGATGGAAGATGGGCGTAAAATCACGGTATCTCCGATGGATGGGGCAGACGAAGATCAAATCCGCCTCTTTCTTTTAGGTACGTGTATGGGTGTCATTTTATTGCACAGGAAAATTCTTCCTTTACATGGTAGCGCAATTGCTATTAATGGTAAGGCTTATGCCATCGTAGGCGACTCTGGTGCGGGGAAATCTACATTAGCTTCTGCATTTTTACAAAAGGGCTATCAACTGTTGAGTGATGATGTGATACCTGTAACGTTGAATCATGAGAATGTGCCAATTGTTACGCCGGCCTATCCCCAGCAAAAATTGTGGTTGGAAAGTTTGGATCAATTCGGAATGGAATCAACGAATTATCAACCGCTTTTTGTTAGGGATACGAAATTTGCTATTCCTGTTGAATCGCAATTTGCTACTGAATCAATACCACTTGCCGGGCTATTTGAATTAGTCAAAGGGGACCATCAGGAGGTTATCATTCAACCGATTGAAAAGATGCAACGATTTTATACATTGCTTACGCACACCTATCGTAACTTCTTTTTACAAGGTTCTGGTTTAATGGAGTGGCATTTTGACGTGTCCTCTAAAATGATGAACAAACTACATATACATCGAATTAGTCGACCAAATGCACGTTTCACAGCGAATGAGTTAGTAGATCTACTACTCACAACCATCGAGAAGGAGGAGAAGCTATATGATTACTCAGCAAATTGACGTAAAGAATGCCTTGTTTAGTCAACAACCAGGAAATATCGTAAGCGATATGGATGGGGAAAAAGTGATGTTAAGTATTGAAAGTGGAAAGTATTACAATCTTGGCGAATTGGGTGGGGAGATTTGGGAACTGATGACGGAACCGATTTCGGTTGAAAAGTTGGTTACTACGTTACATTCTCGCTATGATGTTGAGCAAGCAATGTGTGAAGAACATGTAATCTCCTTTTTGACGCAGTTGCTCGATGAAGGTTTGGTTAACAAAAACTAAGTTATGTATGATTTTCCCTAGGGAGGAAACAATGAACCTATTAAAAAGTGTTCGTACGTTTAGTAGATTAGATAGGAAAACCAAATTGCTACTTGTGGAAGCTTACTGTCAGTTGGCAAGGGGACGTTATCTGAAAAGCATTCCGTTTTCTAAAGTAGCACCTTCCCTTGGCGAACAAATGAAAGAGACTTCTTTGACGTCGATTTCTTCGAACGAAGGAGAGGTAGCGCGTGTTTCGAAAGCAATTCAATTGATGAGTCGCTATACTTTTTGGGAGAGTCAATGCCTAGTCAAGGCATTCGCTGGCATGAAAATGCTTGAAAAAAGAAAGATCGAAAGTACGCTGTACCTCGGTACTGCAAGAGATGAAAAGGGAGGAATGATTGCACATGCGTGGTTACGCAGTGGACCTTTTTATATCTCAGGTGCCGAGGTGATGGACAGATTTACGGTTGTTGCAAAATTTGCTAAAGAAATCCACGGAACTGAAATGGAAAGTGGAAAGATTGAATAATCGTTTTGTGGCTTATATTATTCCTTTTCACTTTCATTCCGCCGTTTCGTGCAATGATTATTCTCCCTTTGCCTCCTACATCCCTCACCCTTTATCCACAAAAATAAGGTTCTGTCTTATCGTGTATGCCAAGAAACTTTGTGGCCGTTAAGATAGGGACCCCATGAAATCACGGCCTACGATAGGAGGATCTGGTTTTGAAACATCTTTTGTACTTTACGAAACAAATATATACATATTCAGGAAAAATACTGGTAATCAATCTTATTTGTATGATGTTCATCGGCTTATTAGATGGTGTAGGGATTTTCTTAGTCATCCCGTTGATTGGACTGACGGGTATTATGGATGTCAGCACAGAGGAACTCTCCTTTTTAAGTTGGATAACGAAATTTTTTTTAGGCATTCCTGAAACGATTAGTTTGCTGATTATTTTAGGTGTTTATGTCCTACTCATGTTGGGGCAAGGCCTTTTTAAAAGAAATCAAACCATCTTGGGAGCGAGAATACAACAAGGCTTCATCCGACAATTAAAAAATGAAACGTATAGCAGTTTGTTACAAGCGAAGTGGGGATTTTATCTTAAAAAAAGGAAATCAGATATTATACATATTATGACAAATGAAATGTATAATGTGAGTGCCGGTATTTACTTGTTTTTACAATTTATATCTTCGCTCGTTTTTACATTTATCCAAATCGCGATTGCCTTTTACTTATCGGTTAAAATGACGAGTTTTATTTTATTATTTGGCGTCATTCTGATCCTTGCTTCTAGAAAGTTCGTTCATAAGTCGCAATCACTAGGAAAAGAAACTGTTCAGTTAACACAAACCTATTTAGCGGGTATCACGGATCACTTTAATGGAATGAAAGATATTAAAAGTAATTCGCTAGAGGAATCCCATATGCAGGAGTTTTTCTCTTTAACAAAAAAAATCGAGCAAAATAGGGTAAAGTTAACGACTTTAAGTGCAACTTCGCAAATGATTTTTAAAATGGTTTCGACTTTACTCATTGCTATATTTGTCTTCTTTTCAATCAAGATGTTTACAGCTCAAACGGCGCAGATTATGTTGGTTATGCTTATTTTTGCAAGGCTATGGCCTAGGATTTCGGGGATTCAAACGAATTTAGAACAACTAGGCGCCACAATCCCTTCATTAAAAGCATTATTGGATTTACAACATGAATGCTCTGAAGCAAATGAGTTACGAGAGCAGGATCTGAAAAATATAAAACCGTTGGCTATTCAATATGGTTTACATTGTCAAGATGTGTACTTTAGGTACGATCAAAATGGAGACACGTATGCATTGAAAAATATCAATGTGCACATTCCTGCCAACCGCATGACGGCTGTAGTAGGGGGATCTGGAGCTGGGAAAAGTACTTTAATCGATCTATTAATGGGCTTAAATCAAACGAATGAGGGAGTCGTCACCGTTGACTTTGAACCACTTACGCAAGATAATTTGGTCGCATTTAGAAAATCGATTAGTTATATCCCGCAGGATCCGTTTCTATTTAACGCAACGATTCGGGAAAATTTAATGATTATTGATCAGCAGGCAACGCGAGAAACCATTTGGGAGGCATTAGAGTTTGCCGCGGCTGCTGACTTTGTTCGGAAGCTACCACAAGGATTGGATACGCATATAGGCGATCGAGGAATTCGGCTATCAGGTGGAGAAAGGCAACGTCTGGTATTGGCCCGGGCCATTTTACGAAAGCCATCTATTCTTGTTTTAGACGAAGCTACGAGTGCATTAGACGTAGAAAACGAGGCAAAGATTCAAGAGGCCATCGAACGATTAAAAGGTACGATGACCATTATTGTCATTGCACACCGTCTATCCACAATTCGTAACGCAGATCAAGTATTGGTTATGGAAGACGGAGAAATTATTCAAGCAGGCAATTATCAGCAGCTAGCGCAAGAGAAAGATGGAGTATTTGGTAATCTACTAGATATCCAAATGCAAGCGACTATGTAATGAAGAGATCCATGTTTTCTATTGGCCATCTTGTTATGGACAGCAGAGAACATGGGTCTTTTTGTGTGTAATCTTCTATTGGGTTAGTACATACTACCTTCCTTTGTCAAGCGTCCATGTAGAATGTAATTTCTAATTAGGTTATACTGATTAGACAACACGTATGAGGGCAAAACTACTGAAAAGTAGTGACGCAAAGCTATAGGGGCTACTGTCATTGACAATGCTTGCCAGCTACCGTAAAGGACCCCTGTACGATTATCGACTAGAGGTGGTAATTTGACTATACATAAAAGGGTGATTCTATTTTGGCATACCTTAAGATATCGTTACAATAGCATCATTATTAAAGATTGTTTATGCGATGAGACGAGGGCGCAAATTAAGTCGAAAATTGACTTTCATGCAATGAAAATAAAAGAAATTAAAGCACTTAAATAAGAGTGTTTTTTCAATTGCAAAACCATATAGTATCGACAGAAGGAGTTGCACCAGATTCTCATTGAGTTATAAATTACTTACAGTTTATCGGTGCCAGAACTCGAATTAGCAAAGGGAAAAGCGATGGAGAAGATTTTGCGGAAATCATAATTAAAAACGAAAAAACACTAATTCCATTTACATAGCTTAATTTTTTAGTAATCGAACCCGAAACATTTGCTTTGATGGAATAATTCTGTAGTCAAAACAAACTTAAAAGATTAGAAAAATTAAAGACGATTCTAAGATTTAAGATGACTGAAATGTAGTGGTCTAATCTTCCTCAATCGGGCGCGTTTTTGGAAGATCAAAAGCCTAATTCCTCAAAAAAACAGAGGAATTAGGCTTTTTTAACTTTCCAAATCCTTAAGGTTGTCAATCAGTATAGGAGCTCACTTAGTTAAGGGTTGCTGCAAGAATGCTAATTTGTATTGTGGAATGGCTACTATCTTGATGAGGTGTTTCTTGAATCGCCCAATTTTTCGAGAGCATTTGTTGTAAGGTAGGTAGCTGTTGCATGTCAAAGGTGAGTTGAATGATTCCGCTATCCGTCAGCTGGTAATCACGGGTTTCGACTTTGTCAAACCGCATTCTCAATAGATTTCGTAAGCCGTTGATGGTCATGAATTTCACGTTATAACCGTCTGCCAGAATGGCGGAAAAGGCAGACGGATCTTGTGTGTAGAGTGTCAGTAGTGCAGCAGAGTCGAATGTGTCGTCGATTGCTGTCCAAGATTCTGTTGTATTGTTGGCAAGCTGTGCGAGTAAATCTGCATTTGAAATTCCGTTGCTACGTAGCGTTTCAATGAGATAGGCGTCCATCATTGTAATTTTGTGCGTGTTCATGTGAAGTCCCCCTTGTTGGTCGTGTGTATATGTAAATTATAGAGGAGTTAGAGGGTTCTGACTATGATTGATTGTGGTGGTGGGGTGATGAATGCGTGGTTCGCGAGCCAAATTGCGCGGTTTGCGAGTGTGAATGCGCGGTTTGCGGTCCGAATTGCGCGGTTCGTGATTGTGAATGCGCGGTTCGCGAGCCGAATTGCGCGGTTCGTGATTGTGAATGCGCGGTTTGCGATCCGAATTGCGCGGTTCGTGATTGTGAATGCGTGGTTTGCGGTCCGAATTGCGCGGTTCGTGATTGTGAATGCGTGGTTTGCGATCCGAATTGCGCGGTTCGTGAGTTTGAATGCGTGGTTCGCGAGCTAAATTGCGCGGTTCGTGATTGTGAATGCGTGGTTTGCGGTCCGAATTGCGCGGTTCGTGATTGTGAATGCGCGGTTTGCGGTCCGAATTGCGCGGTTCGTGATTGTGAATGCGTGGTTTGCGATCCGAATTGCGCGGTTCGCGAGTGCGAATGCGTGGTTTGCGGTCCGAATTGCGCGGTTCGTGAGTGTAAATGCGCGGTTTGCGAGCCAGATTGCGCGCTTCGAAGCTACGCCGCTATCAGCGCAACCAATACAGCAATCCCGTCAAATAGTCGCTAATCATCGAGTCAGTCAGGATCGCCATGAGTAGGATGAAAAGAACAGTGAAGGTTACGATATACAGCATGAATCCATAGAGCGGGTCTATGTTTGTCGGATTTTGTGTCAATAAAAAGCTCATTAAATAGAGCGGTAAGATGAAGACGGCCAGTATAAAAACGATGCCCAACACGAGATTGCCGTACAGTAAAGATTTGACGAACATCAGTAAGAGAGAGACTACGGCACCAATTAACAGAGGCGACAAATGTGCGCCGTACAAGCCAACCATCGCTTTGAATGAATGCGGTGGGCCGAAAAAGGTTGTGATGAGTACCAACGCTAACAAAGCAATGCCCATCGTGGCGAGTGTGAAAATGAGCATGCCACCGAAAAAGGAAAAGAAACCTGGAGTTATGCTTTCGGACAGCCCTCGTGTAAAGGTGTAGAGGGAACAGGAGATTAGGATACCCAACAACAGGATATTCACGAGCCCATTTGAAAAGGCGGTTTCTCCACGAGTGTGGATCAGCGAAGGTTTTTTTACGTGTTCGATGAAATAAGCACCGTACATTTTCGATTGGGTTTTTAGCTTTTCAATATGGACATTTGCCTCAACTGCTACAGTTGGCGGAACAATATGTTTACCCAGCCGCTTCCCACAATTTCCACAAAAGCGCCCAGCCCGTTGCTCATTGCCACAATGAATACAGATCAATGCTACAATCCTCCTAATATTTTAGTTGTCTACAATGTATGCTTGTGGACGGGGAATGAGAATGGGATTGGCTACTCTTTTGGGTTCGAGTGTCTTCCCTATCATGGATGCCGAAGAGGCATTGTTTCGAGTGACTTGGTTATATTAATGAAACAAAGGATAGTGATGATAAGAATAGGAAGTGTCCGTATTGAAAAAAATGAAAGTACTATTATTCGTGTCGTTATTTTTAAATGCGCTATTTCTTGGATACGGGGGTTTGGTCGCATCCCAAATGGACGGAATCAATCATGCCCAAGCTGCATCAATGCAAAAAAGCGCTGCTTATTATTTTACAAAAAAGAGTATTTTTGAGCATGCTGAGCTATACGATGTTGATAAAATATTCATCGGAGATAGTATGACCGATTACGGGGAGTTTCAAGAATATTTTCCTGATGAAGTTGTGCTCAATCGAGGGATTCGTAATGATGTCGCAAAAGGTGTCTTTCATCGGATTGAGGAAGTGGTAAACCGTAATGCGAAAGAGGCTTATCTGATGATTGGTGTAAACGATATTCGGCATGGGGAGAATCGAAAGGATTTTGAAAAAAATATCAGGGCTATTGTGCAATCTTTTGAAGGAACAGGTACTAAACTGTTTATCCAATCTATACTTCCGGTCAACAACGGGCTGTATGGCAAAGCGGTCTCCAATAAAAAAGTGCTGCAGTTTAATGATCTACTGCGAACGATTGCCACCGAAAAGGGCATTGAATACATTGATTTGTATGCGTATTTCTTGGATGAGCATGGCCAGCTAGATGAGCGATTTACGGTTGATGGGCTCCATTTAAATGGGGAAGGATATAGGATGTGGATAGATCGTCTGCATAGGCAGACATAGGAAAAGGGAACCCAGTTGACGAGGTTCCCTTTCTTTTAGGTTGAGGTGACCGGTGATTTTTTCTTTGGTGAAAATCCGCCTAGCAGCAGGTTTCCGTGTGGAATTACTTTTTGAATGAATATCGAAACCGCGATGGGAATCAATAATCCGATTGCGGTGAATCCAATTAGGCCATACGTAAAGTAATCGTTTAACAAAATGTCTGTGAAAATATGCAAGTACATGATGGTTAACGAGTGTCGCTCGATTTTTTGCAACCATGTAAGCGATAAGTGGGCAGTGATAAATTGGAAAATCCCCATTAAGACAATAGTAAATGATAATGGAATAATTAAATCTAACACGACATGGTCGTAGCGCAGAAATTTCATACTCAAATGATAATCAATAACCGCGAAGTGATCGAGTAAAATAGCGCTTATGCTACCAGTGAGCCCAAGGAAGAACCATTTTATCGAAATGTTAATCCAAATGTGTTTCATATAATAACCAATCGCAAAATAGACGACCGCCATAAGCGCAACATCGATGTTCCAAATCATTGGAATCTCTTGAGAAGCGGCCGCGGGCGACCCACCAATCACACGCATTGCAAGGATACTTTCAAAGTGAGCAATGAGATAAAAGACGATGAGCATAATGACTTGTTTCGTGCGATTGAAATACTTTGTTAACCATAAGAAAAATAGATGGGTGAAGAATAACGTTGTGACAAACCAAAAGACTCCATAAGCACCGCGTGCGAATCGGCCGCCGATAACAAGCGTCCACAAATCATTAAGGTACCATGACAAATCTAGATTACCTGACCCGATTTCAATCCCGTAGCGAATCAGCGTAATGCTGACGAGAAAAAACAAATAGGGGACGATCAATTGCATAAAACGTTTGTGAATCGAGCTTTTCATAAGCCCTTTTTCCATAATCGGTTTAAAAAACAAACCGCTTAATATAAAAAAAGCAGGCATATGAAACCAATAGATATACGTTACGAGTGGGAAATCGAGTTCACCAGGATAATGACCAATGACTACAAGTATCATCAGAAAGCCCTTTATCACATCGACCCAAGTTAAACGTCTGTTGTTCATAAAGATCCACCTCAAGAAAATAAGTCTACTCGTATTTTAACTCTATTTGGTCTGGTGCGGTATAAAAGTAACAAAAATGAAAGGAAAATGTAAAATGACGAATTATTGAAAACCCTGAATACCTAAACTGTTAGTGACAAGAACTTTGCTGACTAAGGATAAAAATGCTCCTTCTACGGTCTACAAAAGAAGGAGCATTTTAGTTCACTTCATCTTCAATGACAGCAACACATCATGAATGGCGACAAGTTTTGTTTCGAGACGGTGTAAAAGATAGAAGGATACGAAAATCGGAAAGCCGACTTCTTGTATGAGATTCAGCCATTGTTCCATCTCGAGACCCCCTTTCCCTGTATGTTTGAAAAGCCGGTCCGCCAGTCTGAAAACTGGTGAACCGGCGATGTTTGTTAGCTTAAGACAAGTTCAGTGACATTGCGCTCGACAATCCGAGCGCCTTTTGACGTTGCCAGCGGAGCACCCTCGACTTCGAAGACGCCTGATGCGATAATGTCCTGCATTGCCGTTTCGACGTCGGATTCTGTTAAATCCGCACGCGGCTCGTCCACGGTCAGCATAACGTTTTTGCCGGCTGTTGTGCTGAAGTGTAGTTGTAACTTTTGGCCATGTTTCATTCCCCCTTGTTAGATTAGTTTGTGATGTTTGCTGTTTCTACTATCTCTGCGCCGATAAATGGTAATTCGGATAGCTGTGCAAGCTGCTCAAGTGCGTTGTACAAGTTGTCTGGATTCGCTTGTTCCGCAATATTACGGTACGTCTTCGATTTATGAATGACTTTGCCTTCATCCGTCATATCAGCGCTAAAATACACGCGGCCGACTGCACTTTTGAATTCGATTGTTGCCATATGCAATCACCTCCCTTCACCTTTTATATAGAGTGAAAGAGGGGAAAAGGATACATCATTTGTGAAATTTTTTATTAGTGCAAGAATGACATAAGCTGTATCGGTCATGTTTAGCACTATAAATTTTTGAAGTTTACTCCAAAATAAATCGAGAAATGCATATAGTGCTGTTTTAATTTGACGGAAAATAAAGTCTATTTGGTTAAATTACACTAAAAGTGATAGGAAATCGATTTAATTTATTGTTTAATATAACCGTAGATATGGCGTGGTATATAGCCTAAAATTAACCTTGTAGAATGATTAATTGTAATTTTCCACAAATTAAAGAGGCTTGGCGATCTTAGGGTTGTTAAAGTAGAGAAACCTTTCAAATCTACACATGGCTGGTCTAGGAATTTATAGCTTCAATATGTAGAGATGAAATAATGGTTTCGAAGTTCAAAATGAAAGCGCTGTCAAATGTTTCGGGTAACACGTTACGATCATTAATTCTACAAGAAGTTTGAAGAAGAGATGGTGATTGATGGAGAACCTCGTCACATTGATAGGCCTTCATTATCGATGGAACGTTTTGCACCCAAAAATCTTGTTTTAGAAACATTAGAGGGAAAAGTGACCATCATTACAGGGGGGAATTATGGGATTAGAGAAGCTTGGTGAGTATGGGTCTAAAATTGTGATGACTGTTAAATACAGTGGTTAGACAAATGACTACAGAACTGAAAATACTAAGGGGGAGTTGTCTTAATGAAAGAAAATCAGATTCGTCTGCCCAACTCGTTTGAACTATTTATGGTAATGGGATTATTTTTGGCAATCATGTATTTTTCTCTTGCAGTGCTTCAATTACCAATTCATTTAGCATTATTAGCTGTTTGGTTTGTACTGATTTTTCTTGGATTACGCCTGGGTCATACATATGATAACTTACAAAAATCAATTGTTACAGGTATTTTTACAGGATTAGAAGCAGTGCTAATTATTATCTTTGTAGGTACGTTAATAGGTGCGTGGATAGCTGGGGGAGTGGTTCCGACACTGATTTATTTCGGACTTCAGATAATTCATCCGAGTATATTTCTACTAGCTACATTATTAATTTGTGCGTTAACTTCTCTTGCAACCGGAACATCTTGGGGGACTGCAGGAACCGCTGGTATTGCAATGATGGGGATAGGAGAAAGTTTTGGCTTACCATTACCCCTAGTAGCTGGAGCTGTTATATCAGGAGCCTATTTTGGGGATAAGTTGTCTCCGATGTCCGATTCAACAGTTATGACGGCTTCTTTAGCGAAAGTGGACTTGTTAGCGCATGTTCGCTCCATGTTATTCGTCAGTTTTCCTGCCCTTATTATTTCGGGGCTCATGTTTTTAGTGGCAGGCTTTTTCTTTACTAGACGTGGAAATGATATAGGTCTCGTAACAGATAATATTCAGGCATTAAGTGCTAATTTTAATGTCTCTTGGTACATGCTCATCCCGATGGTTGTTGTGCTTGTGATGTTGGCGAAAGGGGTACCAGCTATGTTGACGCTAGCGTTTGGTTCTGTGCTAGGAGTTGTATGGGCAACTATTTTTCAAGGTATTGATGTCATTTCAGCAATTCATACATTATACAGTGGGTTTGTTATCGAATCAGGGATTCCCTTTGTTGATCTATTATTTAATCGTGGTGGAATTGAATCGATGTTGGGCGTAATTGCCATTATGATTTTGGCATTAGGCTTAGGTGGGCTTATGGACCATTTAGGAATATTAACGGTTCTGACTATTACATTAGCAAAGTGGGTGACGAATGCAGGTAGGTTAACTTCTTCAACGATCTTTGCAGCCTTTTTAGGTAATTTCTTTGGGAGTGCTGGTTATGTCTCTTTAATAACGGGGTGTAAGGTAACGGAGAAAAGCTATGACGATTTAAAGATAGATCGACGTGTTTTATCGAGAAACATGGAAACAGGTGGAATTTTAACTGCACCTTTAGTTCCGTGGGCAGATAATGGAATCTATATGGCTGCTGTTTTGGGTGTATCTACTATGTCTTACCTTCCTTTTGCCTGGTTAAACCTCATTGGGCTGGCGATTGCTTTATTTTATGGATTCTCTGGTAAATTCATATGGTATACCGAGGATACTGAGGAGGAAGTTAAAGAGGATAG
Source organism: Sporosarcina sp. FSL K6-1522 (assembly GCF_038622445.1). Lineage (GTDB taxonomy): Bacteria > Bacillota > Bacilli > Bacillales_A > Planococcaceae > Sporosarcina. The sequence continues at coordinate 4,323,337 of NZ_CP152019.1, read as the reverse complement.
GGGAAATAAGGTTGTATTGGAAGAGAAAATGGAACAACCAATTAGTTAGTATTTTTGGAGGATAAAAGTGGCGATGGATCTAAGCTGCAGCGTTTTTTACTTTATCAAAAAGCCGGTCCGCCAGTCTGAAAACTGGTGAACCGGTGGTGTTTGTTAGCTTAAGACAAGTTCGGTAACATTGCGCTCGACGATTCGAGCGCCTTTTGACGTTGCTAGCGGAGCACCCTCTACTTCAAAGACGCCTGATGCGATGATGTCCTGCATTGCTGTTTCTACGTCGGATTCTGTTAAATCCGCACGCGGCTCGTCCACGGTCAGCATGACGTTTTTGCCTGCCGCTGTGCTGAAGTTTAGTTGTAGCGTTTTAGCCATGTTTCATTCCCCCTTTTTGTGATTAGTTTGTGATGTTTGCTGTTTCTACTTTCTCGGCTCCGATAAATGGAAATTCGGATAGCTGTGCTAATTGCTCAAGTACGTTGTACAAGTTGTCTGGAGTTGCTTGTTCAGCAATGTTGCGGTACGTCTTCGATTTACGAATGGCTTTGCCTTCGTTCGTCATACCAGCGTTAAAATACACGCGGCTGACTGCACTTTTAAATTCGATAGTCGCCATGCGATCACCTCCCTTCACCCTTTATATAGAGTGGAAGGGGAGGAAAGGATACATCGATTTGAAATTTCTTTTTTGATAGGCGGGAAAAAGATTAGGCCGTGCAGGCGTGCAAACTGGCTGTGTAAGCGCGCAAAGTCGTCGCCGAAGTGCGCAAACTGGCCGTGTAAGCATGAAAAGTGCAGGCATCCTGCACTTTTCTCATTCACTTAAAGAAAAAGCCCTCAACAGGTGTATCATACTCTTTGAAAACATCACCAAAGAGTGCTTCTCCAATAAGTTCGCGTAAGACGCCATCATAATAGCCAGGGAGATTGCGGATATTTTTGCGTTTGGTAGCTTGCACAGCGATGTGAAGCGCTTGGATTGCTAGGTCTTCGAATAGCTCGCCTTTGTCGGCATGGATGCTGAATTTTAACATGCGCAATGATTGATAGCGATAAATGCCAAATACACGACGTGCGAAGGAATCGTCACCATGAGTTGCGGACAGAAGAGCCTTTATTTTTCCGAAGAGCGTTGTAGGCAACTTGTCCGCAGGAGACGTTCTTTTAAGATCTTTAGAACTTATAGATTTAGAAAATAACGGTTCAGGGCTAGCGGAATCGGCTTGTGGCTTACTGTCACAAGGCGTTGCCGTTTTTTCTGGTGTGGTCATTTTCGACTGGTCATGGAAGGGTAAAATGGCATAGATGTTGGCGCCAAGTCCGCTCATGACAGGACGGATGTAATGAATGCGTTCGATGATTCCGAGTTTTTCTAACTTGCGAATGGCACGGCGAACAGTGACATTGGACTTGTCCACAGCTTTGGCGATGGTGTCGTGTTTTAAGTGGGCAGCACCGTATTTAACGGAATAGCGGCGGATGACATCGAGAACCGCACGATCCGTATTGTTCATGTCGTTCCAGTTCGTTGTTACATGTCGCTTTGCGGCTTCGTCCATATCGTGCTTGTTTGTGAAATATGCATATGTGGATAGGTAAGTAGTCATTGATGATCATTCCCCTTTATTCTTTATATAGAGAGAAATGGGGGAATCGAATACAGGGATAAGAAAAAAGTTTCAGGAGTTGCATGGAAAGTGACTATGCGCTATACTGAAACTGTAAAAACTTAAAAGGTGTATATAGTTTTCTTTAGGGGGTTAACGATTGAAAACACGTATTATCAATGCATTTATTGAGGAAACACGAAATAATGGTATTAAGTTTACGATGGATGATTTAGCGAAGCGGCTGGGGATTAGTAAGCGCACGTTGTATGAGCATTTTTCATCGAAAGTGGAGATTTTGGATTCGATCATTGATATAACGCTTGCCGAATTTGATGAACAAACACGGCGTATCGTTGAGAATGCTGAACTGACACTGTTGGAGAAAATCCGTAAGACCATTGTTGTTGTACCGAAATATAATGATTTTTATGATTTGCGTATATTAGAGCAACTGAAACGCTCCTATCCAGCACAATGGGAACGTGTACATCAGGAGCTAAATCAGTGGGATGATCTCAAGGAGCTACTTGAAGAAGGCATGCGTACACACGTCATTAAGCCGATGAATATCGAGATGTTAATGAAATTAGTGATCGACGCCGCGAATGCAACGCTTGATCGCCAATTCTTTTTACAAAATAGTATTTCTGTAACAGAAGCACTGGAGTCAATTGTAGATGTCTTATTAACGGGCATGATACAAGAAAAGTAAAGAGGGTATGCTGGCACTTCAACTGCCAGTCTATTTTTTTGATTGATTAAAACTAAAAAAACTAAAATAGTTTTCATGTTTTCTGAAAACGAAGAAAGAGGAATAAGTATGCAAAAAGAACATACGTTAAATCGATTGGATACAGAATCCGTCGGTAAATCTTTTGTCAGGTATTTGATACCCTCAATGGTAGGTATGCTGTTGATGGCGATTAATATCGTGGCAGATGGCATTATGGTTGGGAACCGATTAGGTCCTACCGCCCTTGCTGGAGTCGGGATTGCAGCGCCTGTTTACACATTGTTTGTAGCGATGTCGCTCTGGATTGGGGTCGGAGCAGCGACTCGTTATTCAGCAGCCATGGGCGCAAAACGTCCAGATGAAGCGCGTGTCATCTTTTCACATGCGATTATCTCTATAGCTATTTTCACAGTGGTTATTGGGATTGCAGCCTATTTCTTTAAGACGCAACTGGCCTATTTATTAGGTGCCAATGCGGAAACATTCCCATATGTGATGGAGTATATGAATGTGTTACTATTGTTCGGATTTATTTTTACGATTGAAAACACACTGAGCATATTAGTTCGAAATGATGGCGGACCTAATTTGTCCATGATTGCATTGGTCATGTCCGCCGTTGTGAATATCGGTTTGAATTATGTGTTCTTGTTTGTTCTTGATTTAGGCGTGACTGGGGCCGCAGTTGCAACGATTATTGGCGCATTTGTCGGGCTTGTTATATTGAGTACACATTTCTTCCGTAAGAAAAGTAACTTACGTTTCGCCCGTTTCGCATTCAATCGGAAGTTGTTCCTCTTAATTATCATTATTGGATTTCCTAGTTTTCTTGCAGAAATTGGGATTTCAGTCTTTACGATTTCGCATAATGTGACGTTTGAACATATGGCTGGAACCGCTGGTGTATCCGCATTTACCATTTTGAACTATGTGCATAGTGTTATGCTTCTCCTATTTTTAGGGATGGGGTCGGCTATTCAACCGCTCATCAGCTATTATTCGGGTGCAAAAGATGAAGCGAAGATGAAGAAAACGGTGCGGTTGGCAATTGGGACAGCGCTTGCTGCAGGTATTTTCTTTTTCCTAGTAGGGTTATTTGCCTCAGGGCCTATTGTCAGCTTGTTTGGTGATTTCCCAGAGGAAGTCATGGTGCTCGCTATCCCAGGTATCAAGTTGTTTTTTATCGCTTACATTTTCATGGGCACCAATTTTGTCATGATGACGTACTATCAGTCCATTGGGCAAATTCGGATGGCAACGTGGATTACAGCTTCGAGAGAAATCGTTATTTTACTCATTTTGTTGGCGATTATGCCGCGTCTATTCGGTTTGACAGGGGTTTGGCTAGCTATACCGGTATCGGAATTGATCGTGTTGTTGACAATCTTTTATTATCATAGGAAATGGAACAGCTAAAGCGTGTAGCGATGCAATGAGAATGAGATGAGAGGTCAGGATGTTTGTTGAATCTTGTTGAGTAGCGATCGCTTGCGGATTTCGGTTTCTAATAAGTGTATGAAATATGGATTTAGCTGCAGTTCTTTTGCTTTAAAATAGGATTCAATGAGTAAGTCATCTGATAGTCGGATCATTACGCGAATCACCTCCGTTTTTTAATAACTGCGTGTCATAAGTCGAGGGGAATATGAATAAGTTGCTGTACTCTTAATTTAACAAAGATATTCCTTTCGAACAACCGTTCTTTTATCCACAATTGAAGGTGGATAACTTGTGGTTAAGTTGTTTGTAAAGTGGAAATCGTCTGTAATCTGCGCTGTATAGTGTGAGTAAAGTTATCCACAGATGGTGAGGAGCGCGGATTTTGTCGAAAGATTCTTTTGAGGTATGACAGATTTTAGGAGGGATTAGTGCATATATCAGGGCTGCCGAGATGAAATCGGTGGCTCTTTTTACTTGATGGCGTCCCTGCCAAAGCGCTTGCACTTTTGTTCACCATAAAAAAACTGCCCATTGGTTAGGCAGTTTTATGTTAAGCTTCTGATTCTTGGATGTCCTTTTTTAAACGTGGGCGGGAGCGCATGTCGGATTCGAAACGTTTTAATAATTCGTCTCCGCCTAATCCTTCTCCAAGTAGTTCCTCTAACAATTGTTCGGCATATTGTGCCCTTGCTCGTTTGAGTCGCCCTTTTAATAATACAGAAATATTATCGCCAATTTGTTTGACCGCTTCAACGGATACACGGAAGGCTGCCGGCTCATTTTCAGGATAAGAAATGACGACCTTTACCTCAAGCAGCTCTTGATTAGTCATCCACTTGTCAAAGTCCTCCTGATAATTTTTGTCGATGAACATTTCAAGAATCCACATACGGTGACTGTTCTCCTGATTGATGATAATGCCATCGATAAGTGGAAAATCCCGTAAGCCCTCATCAGTAACGATGCCAACGGATAACATTTTGAACGACTTCAATCTCTCCACCCCATTCTTTTTGTTATCAGTATAACATAGCTGCAAAAATCGATTCGTCAAAAATATGCCAAAGTCGAATTTTCTCATAATCCGATAAACTTCTTCGTTGCATGTGCTGTATGGAGAAGTAAGGTTTGTAACCATTATGAAGTCATGTGCAAAATTTACATTTGAGTCAATTAAATGACTGAAAATTGAATTATTGAACTTTGCGATAAATGGGCGTGAGCAGGTAAGATGTAAGCAATCAAAAGAAAGGAGGTAAATGAGTGAATCAAGTTGCACTTGTCGGGAGGATTACGAAGGATCCAATTCTGCGAAGGTTGTCAGAGGGGCGGTTGCAAACGAGCTTCATACTTGCTGTTAATCGATCGTTTAAAAATCAGCAGGGAGAAGTCGATGCGGATTTTATCCTTTGTACGATGTGGGGGAAGGGGGCAGAGAACACAGCGAGGCATTGTGGAAAGGGGTCTTTAATTGGTGTAGGTGGACGGATTCAATCAAGGACGTATGAGCGAGAAGATAAGAGTCGCGTGTATGTAACAGAGGTAATCGGTGAAGATATTCGTTTTATTGCAACGAAAAGACGGAGCAATGAAAATTTATACGGTGAGCCAGCGATGCCGAGTCAACAATTAACGGACGAGGAGCGTCAGGCGAGGGATCATTTTCATCTACCAGATCGTGAAACAAAAGATTTGCCGATTTTTTGACGGACCACGGGATACATAGCGTGTCGGAGAAAAGTCGATCGGATAGGAGGGGGAAATAGCCGGAAGAACGGACCGGAGCCGTAATGACAATTGAACATGTTAGGAAATCATTGAGGTGTAGGATTTTAAGAGGAAGAGGAAAGCTAATTGGCATGCATAAACGGTAGGGGAACCGTTCGTATCCGATTAGTCGTTATACCCTACAGATAGAGATGTACAGGCATCCGACATGTAGGTAAAGGGTTTGAGAGCGTTGGGATAGGGCTGTGATATTTTTAGCCTTCAAAGAAAACTGCCGAATGGGCCTAGTTGTGGAGACCGCTTCTGCTACTAGGTTCCGTGAAGGCGGAATGGAAAGAGGAGGAAATGGTATAGATGAGTCTATTGGAAAAGGATGTCATACGGATGGAATTGCAAATCGGACAACTGATTCGTATTGTGGCCAATCAAAATGAACGTCTAAATCGGCTTGAAGAAACAGAGAAGAAAAAAAGGGTCACGGCTATGCATAAGAGACCTTTGACTGAGCATGTATGGTGAAGGCAGCAAGTATACGAAAATGACCCCAGAAGCGTCTAGCGATTCTGGGGTCATATTTATATAAGTGAGTTCATGGACTCCAGGTGCCTGGCTCTCGCCTGTTATCCAAAAGACAATAAATCATTTAGTTCTGTATCGGATAATTCGGTTAGCCACTGGCTCGATTGGATTAGGTCTTCAGATAATGCGGCCTTCTCCATGAGCATCTTATCAATTTTTTCTTCGATAGTACCGATTGTCACGAATTTATGGACATGGACAAATTTCGTCTGCCCAAGCCGGTAGGCGCGGTCGGTTGCTTGGTTTTCTACAGCTGGGTTCCACCAGCGATCCGCATGTAACACATGGTTGGCGCCGGTTAAGTTTAAGCCTGTACCGCCGGCTTTCAATGACAGAATGAAGATGGGGAATTCTTTCTTCTGGAAAGCATCTACAAGGCTGTCCCGCTGGTTTTTAGGCATACTGCCCGTTAAGAATGGTACGTCAATGCTATGCAGTTCAGATAGGCATTGGCGAATGAGCTGTCCCATGCCGATGTATTGCGTGAAAATGAGACATTGCTCATCATTCGCTGCAATATCTGCGGCCATTGACACAATCCGATCGAGTTTTTCCGATCGAGCTAAGGTCATTTCAGCAGGAACATGTGGTTCTTTCAAGAACAATGCAGGGTGGTTGCATAATTGCTTCAACCGACTAAGCATTTTCAAAATAAGGCCCTTCTTTTCAAAGCCAGTCAACGTTTGTAGCTTGAACTTTGTTTCTTCTAGGAAGCTTTCGTATAAAGCAGCTTGTTCAGCAGTTAATGGACAATACTCATTTTGCTCCAATTTCTTCGGTAAGTTGAGCTGCAAATCTGGATCGTTTTTCGTCCGACGTAGCAGGAATGGTCGGATTTTTGCCCGCAACTTCCGTTTATCGGTCTCGCTATCATCTCGTTCAATCGGGATGATGAAGTTATCCGTAAATTTGCGGAAGCTACCAAAATACCCTTTGTGGATAAAGTCGAAAATGGCCCATAGTTCTGAGAGGCGGTTTTCAATTGGTGTACCCGTTAATGCGATATGGTGTTTGCCGCGTAGTTTACGAATGACACGGGACTGTTTAGTTTGCATGTTTTTAATGTTTTGTGCCTCATCGAGCGTGATGCTTGCGAATTCGGTTTCTGCTAGCATTTCACCATCCTGTGAAGCGGTGCCATAAGTCGTTAAAATGACAGCAGGCTTTGTTTCGTTGATAAGTGCGATAAAGTTTTCGTCTTTGGCTCGCGTAGGGCCGTAATGTGTATGAACGGTTAGTGATGGTGCAAATCGTTCAATTTCTTTTTGCCAGTTGCCCAGGACACTGGTTGGACAGACGATGAGTGACGGTGCACTCGTTTCAGGGCGTGCATGGACATTCAGCAAGTACGTGATGAGCTGAATGGTTTTGCCGAGCCCCATATCATCTGCTAGGCAGGCACCGAATTGATTGTCACGTAAGAAGACGAGCCAATTGTAGCCATCCATTTGGTACGGACGAAGTTCAGCCTGTAAAGTCGTTGGAATACCCGCAGGCGGCAACCCTTTTTTGTCAGCCAACATTTCCATATAGCCGCGAAGAGATTGCTGCATTGTAAAGGCAAAGAATGGGTCATCTGAATCATCGTCATCGTCAAGTGGAACGATTTCTTCTGGAATTTCTTGTAGCAATAAATCTTTGACGGTCCATTCGCCCTTATCGGCTTGGTCCATTAAATCGCGAATTTTACGCAACCAGAGAGGATCAATGTGGAACCATTCATCACCTGATCGAATGTATTCCCGATTTTCATCGACAAGTTTTCGAAACGTATCACGGTCAATGTCGTTGCCAGCGAGTGAGAAATTCCAATCGAAGGACAAGACCTCATCAAGTCCAGTAGTTGCATTATAGTTTTGGACACCGGCTGTCGTGCGAATACGCATTTTGGATTCCGTGACAGATTTTAGCCATGCTGGCAGGATGACGGGGAAGCCAAAGGTTTGCAGTAATGGCAGATCATCTTTGATGAAATTTCGAACTTCCAAATCAGTCATGACCATTGATAGAAAGCTTTCGGGCGTAGTAATATCGATTGAACTGAGCAAGGAAGTAATTTCGGATTGCTTTTGGACAATCTCTGTCGCATAGGGCTTCCATTTGACGGGAAGTGCATCGGCGACTGCAGCATTCAATTTTCGAGCCGCAGGTGTCCAATGTGCGCCGCGTTCACCGACGATGACTGTTTCAAGGAGCCATTCGGTATCAGCTTCAAGTTCCGGTTCGGTTAAGCGGAAAGCGACACGAACAGGGAGCGTCGAAATCGACTCACCAGGCCATCCATATGTCTGGAGATGAGGAAGGAGTGCATGGAACTGGTCGGGATGAATGCCTGATGCAATGAGTTTTTCATGGACAGCATGGCTAATAATGGCGGCTGCCTCTGGAGAAATACCGGTTTTTTCAATATCGAACTGGATGGTTGTGCCGTCCATTGTGGCATGCTGCCATAGTTCGAGGTCACTCCAAGCATTGGCTGCCTCACGAATAGCAATGAGTTGTTGTTCGTCTTGTACAGTTATGCCTTCCAAAGTAATATATGGATGCTGATGCATAAAGGCTTGGAGTAGCTCACTGACTTTTAAGCGCACAGAGTCGTTATCCGTCGTGGCAAGCAATCCGTAAAGTGCCTGTTCGTTGGTGAAGAACAGAAAGGATACAAGCAAGTCTGGATCGACAGTATGGCCTTTGTCATCTTGGGCAGTAATGGAAAAAGTTCCATCCTCGGTTAGATGGATTCCTAGACGAAAAAGGCGATTCAAGGTGAATGTTGCAGTCATAAGTTTAGATTCCCTTTCTCCATTTCTTCCATCAATGCGCGAAGGCGGCGATTTTTTTCACGCACTTTATCAATGTACAAGTTCCAAAAGTCAATCTTCCCACTTTTTTTCGAACCCATCTTCATCTTTTTGAAGAGTTTGACGGCACGTCTATAACTGTAACGATTTTTTTCCGTAATAAACCGCATGGCATACGTGTGAAGAAGGGGCATAACAGCGGCAGGATCTTTTGACAAAGCCACTTTTAATCCACCAGCTTCCGCTTCATCATAAGAAATGCTGTAGCGATGCATAAGTGCTCCCCATTCTGTAAAACGCTCCCGTTCAACAAGGAAATCTGCATAGACATCAATGCCTGCTTCTCCATAATACGCAAATAAACGTTCACGTGTATCCTCTGGAAAATCGGCTGCTTCTAATAAGCCATCCATTTTGCGGATAAATGCGGGGCGATTGGCGATTGTGATTTTATCGTTTACGTAGTTCCCGGTAAAGGGCAATAGCGCCTGCATAATAATAGCAAGAGCATCGATGTCTTCGTCGCTGTCGGCTAGGTCAGCGAGTGGGAGCCACATCTCGATATGATCCGCTGTCAAAGTGCTTGCCATTTGTTCTAGTTCATCATAGTCGCCTTGTAACAGGTGGAAAAGTGCGATGAGAAGCCGTGCTTCCTCCGTATTTTCAGTGGACAGATGTTCTTGCTCAACGGCACGCGCGGCAGTACTTGGGAATAGTTGTTGCCAAAAAAGAAGATAGACCTGAAATCGGCTGTTGAAGAGGCCAGAATTGTTGAGCGTAAAATTCCGAACAAGGTCTTTCAAATGTTCGTGAAATGCATCGGCTTCAAATAATTTCGGTTTAGCACCGATTGCCGTAACGTTGTCATTCAATTTATCGAGTTGTTCGGTTAGCCAGTTTTTCAAATACCATTTACCGTGGACGAAAGATGAGGATTCGCCATCGAGATGCGTGGTGATATAAGGCCATGCAGCATCTAAGAGATGTAAGCGGTAATAAAGTCCAAAAAGTGGCTTCCATTCATATTCAAACGGTAAAAGGGGAGTCATCTTTTGTTCAATTAGCGAACATTCGTGTATAAAGACGCCTGGGTTTTCAGCGAATTCAATGGTGCGAAGTCGTCCAGTCAGTCGTGATAATACGTCATCCCATGCAGTTGGCGTACGTTCAGAAATGGATAAGGCCATTTGCTGTGCTTCTGAGCGTCGCCATTCATGGAGCCAATCCGTCAAGGAGTGGAATTGCAAATAGAGATGGAAGATGACAGCTACACGGTGTGAGCACCAGTCAGCGGCGCCGCATGTACAGTTTGCATTCATTCGTTTAAAGGAAATGTGTACCTGTTCAGGTTTAGTGCCTTGCACAGCTACAGTCATGTCATCTTCGGCAGATGCATACGCATAAGAATCGACTGCGTTGTTGCGCACAAGTGCTACAGCACGCCGTATTTCAAGCGCTTCATGATCCACTCCAGGATGGAAAGTATGCTTAATGGTGTTTAAAAAGTCATTTATATTAGTTGCGTGTAGATGGGAAACACGCTCAACGGTCATCGTCATCGGATCACTCCCTTAAAAAAAGCATTCCTTTCATTATACCGCTTTGTAGCAGTGTCCGTAAAATGATGTCATTCGGTTTCCTGTTTTTCTGTGAGCTTATGAAATAATGTGAGCAGTGCCTTGTTTGAATTAAGGAAAATTCGTCGATCTTTTTCCGTTAAAATAGATATGAGTGCAACGAGTTCTCGCAGTTCCGGATTTTCCTCGAACAGCTGTCGATGGCGATCAATGAAACTATCCATATATTGTGCTTTTACTTCTTGTGCCTTGATCGGTTGTAGCACTGTAGTGTCTCTTACTAACTTCAATGGAGTCCCCAGTACCATAGCAAGAAAATAATCATCGGGTATGTTAAAGGTTTCTTTCACGGTAGGGAGTAAATCAATTGGGAAACCGCGTTCACTTCTTTCATAGTTCGATAATGCTGCGGGATCAATGTTAAGTTCGCGCGCTGCTTCAAATTGTTTGACGCGTAAATACTCTTCACGATATTCCTTGAATTGTGTACCGAAATGCATAGTCATATCCCCCCATTTTTTTCACAACCGTATATGAAGACATCGAAAGTTTTATCCAAACTAACAAAACGTTGAATTAAATTTTGAAATCGTTGATTTTTGTAAAAAAAATGAGAAAAATCGTAAGAAAAATAGTAGTATTTTCACTTGTTGGAACTAATACTTTTGAACTTGATTGGAGGAAGGATGAAGCAATGGAGAAGATTGTTTTGTACATACCAAATTTAGAGTCTCAAATTATGAAAAATAAACGCTTTCGTGAATATGTTATGCAACTCTCTGCAGCGACGAGAAGCCCGAATAGGGATATCAAGTTCGCATATGAAGAACGTAAGTTATATTTCGGCACCATTGCATCTGGGAAGACGCAGTTACACTTAGTGTCATTTGATTTTATCCGCAATCGATTATCTTTTAGAAAGAAGGAAGGTGCTACGGGTGATGTGAATCGTGAAGTGTATGAATTATTATCTTCATCGGATGTGGATTTCATGCCCCATCAAATGTCATTTGTGATGGAAAGGCCACCGAAACAAACGACGACTGTCCCCAAATAATGGCGTTCACAAAAACGTCACAAGTGTGATAGAATAAGAGTAATCAGAAAATTCGATTGCGGAGGGGAGAACAATGCTATCAGTTCAACGAATGACGCCGTTTTATACGAGTAAAGAAGATTTTCGTCTACGTCTAGTGTTTGCTTATCAGTATTTCTCCATCGTCAAGGGAGGGGAAGTTTTTCAATTTATCCCGTCTGAAGGGAAGGAAATTGTTATTAATATGAAAAGTCTACAAGTTGAAAATCTTGGAGAAGTCTTTGTTTTCCAAAGAGGCAACCGGTTTATTCGACTACCGCTTTACCAACTTCTGCTCATTTCAGACCTTCATATGCACCTTACGATTATTCTTGAGGGCACGATGGACATTGCGACAGAGATGTTAGAAGTGGTCGTATTGGAGGCTGAGTCACTCATTGAGCAGTTAGAGGCAGAAAACCGATTACGTATGATTGACTATGCACTTGAAGCGAATGATCGTGCGATGTTTAGGGATTTGACGGAAGGGTTGCAGTGAAATTGAAAAGTAGAACATAAAAAACACCTAACGTTGAAGTTGTAACGAAAGGTGTTTTTGGTTTTGAACGATTCGTTCAAGCTGTAAAAAAGTGAAGTGCCAGCACAAAAATTGTGGAACCCGTCACGCCAAATAGTAAGTCTTGCCACGTAATACGATAACTTTCTCCTTTGTTCATAAACATTCACTCCTTTGTCGATTTCCCGGGAAATAAGTTAGAAATATTTTTCATGCAAAGTGTTATATCAGTAAAAGGATAGACAAAGGAGAGGCTTCTTAAACAATAGGCTAATCTACTTAGCAAGGTCACTAAAAAGCCTATAATGGAAGAAATTCTTTCGTTATCCACCTACTAAACATTGCAAATCCTATAGTTTTTGCTAAAGTAAATAGAGAGGTTTCGATACTAGACAATTGACGACTTATTCAGCAATCGTTACTAGAAAGGGATTAACGCTATGTTTTTTGATTTTAAATTTTGGAAATACTTGACGAATCCACAACAATTAGCAGGGGAACTGCAAAGAACATCGATGCGTGGCTTTAAAAAACGCGTCTTATTTGTTTTTTTGATTGGTATTTTGTTATTTACGATGCGTGATTTATGGGGGATGGGCACAGAATCCATGACGCATCTTTTGACAACTAAGACGACTGCTGATTACATAATTGCGCGTTATACCTCCCTTGTTGGAGCGGGGATATGGGCAATTATTTATATGTCCTTTCATATTTTTGGAATTGCGTACATTCTTAGCATGGTGATGGGTATCCCATACAAAAAAATCATCCCTTTACAATTGCTAACGACAGGTCTTTTATTGATGGAAAAGGCGCTTGTTTTTGCGGTGTTTGCGATTAAAGGAGCGACAGTAAATGTGTCGTTTCTATCACTTGGGCCATTGGCCATTACATTTCTCGATTATTCGTATATCACGGTTTTTCTCAATCAATTAACGTTGACGACAGCGGTTATCATTGCATTGCAATTTAAATTTATCCGTTCGTATACAGGCATTAAGAGTTGGAAAGGTATTTTTGGCGCTTTGCTCATTATTCATATGTCGATGGCATTGATTACAGCAGCGATTGGATTCATCCCGATAGAAGACTTATTCCGAGTTGTTTTAGGAGGAGGTGTTGGGCATGAATAAGGTAATGAACATTGCGATTGGTATCGCCGTTATTGCGTGTCTAACCGTGAATTTGTACTTGATATTTTCGGACAAGAGTGTGATTCCGAAGTCAGTATATGTCAAGGATCATGAGCGTATGACTAGCGGCAATTACCGCGAGAAAATTGCTAAAGAAGGCTTTGTTGCACCTGCAGAAACGTATACGGTGTATGTTGGCAATGAGGATGTTGTCGATTCATGGTTGGTCAAGGAAGGCGATCAAGTGATCATTGGTCAAGAGCTTGCCAGTTTGCAAACTGAACAAGCAGAAGGACAATTGGCTGTTTGGAGAGCGGAACGAGAAGCGATTCTACAGCAGCAGTCCTCGGCACGAAGAGTGATTGCGGACCTTGAATCACAGTTGAGAAAAATGAAGTCTGCTAGTACTGCGAATACGAATCGAAAAGATACGCTCGGTAAAAATGATGCAGATACGAAGGTAGCGGTAGGCTTTAATGTTGATGTTGAAGTGGATATTAAGGAAGAAGGTGCGTTTGCACAAGCGATATCCGCAGCTGAACGTGAACTCGCAGATTTGGAGCGGCAGCTAATTGTCATTGATACACAGTTATCTCAAAACCCATCACATCCCGCGCTCGTTAGCCCAGTAGAAGGGGTTGTTTCGGATGTGGTACGCCGTGGCTCTACACTTGCAGTTGACATCTACAGTTCACAAAAAGACATTGTGACCTATGCCAAAAATCACGAATGGCAACAAATTGTTGCAGGAAACCGGGTGTTGGTGAAGGGAGAAGGTGTTGAACCAAAAGCGAAAGGGACTGTGTCAGCAGTATCGACGATGCCCGCAACGGACAATGACTGGTTCAATGCATATAAAGCGTTTGATAATGAAAAAGTAAAGAATCCACTTGCTTATTACGAAGTGCGTGTCTCACCTGAAACTACGTTGGAATCGGTGCCCTTTGGAACAAATGTCAAAGCAGATATCATTGTGGATGAGGCATTAGAGGCAACTTCTGTCAAAGAAAAATGGCTACAGGATTTTGAAGAGAAAACAGCCTTTACGTGGAAGATTGACAACAAAGGATTGGCTTCGAAAGTCGATATCGTGACGCCATTCACTTTGAAGGATCGTGCGATTGTTACGGAAGGACTTCAACGCGGAGATATCGCGGTCTATGCACCTGCATTCAAGGAATATGAATATGCGCCAAGAGTGTTTTTATCCTTGCCATCAGGTATGCCGGCAAAAGAACAATGGCGTGCCTTCGGTTGGAAAAATTATGTGAAATATATGCTTGTAAAATAAATGGAGGCCTCCACAAAAAAATGTGGAGGTCTTTTGTTATAGATCAACTGTTCAAAAACCGTCAGATTAGTCTTGGGGAAAACGGGTATTAAGGGGAGTAAGAAGCTTAAAAACAATCGCAATTTCTATGAAAAGGAAGTGTACCTAAATGGATATGCAGACGAAAGTAAAAGAACTGCTTTATCATAAGCCATTGCAACAAAATTGGGGAGCGAGAAGAGCCGCGAAGGACAAAAAGTATCGGGCATCCTCTACATATGTGCAGGATTACGTTGTGCTCGATTTTGAAACGACGGGATTTCGAGCAGGTGCCGATCAAATTATTCAAATTGGCGCCATTAAATATGTAAAACATGAACAGACGGACATACTAAGTACATTCATTAATCCGCATCGCTATATTCCGCTTTCCGTTACACAGCTAACAGGTATTTCAAATGAGATGGTTCAAGCAGCGCCAACGATTGACGAGAAAATCGAGGAGCTTCTTGCATTTATTGGTGATTTGCCGGTTATCGCTCACAATGCTTCCTTCGATATGGGGTTTTTGTATGCACTGGAACGTATTAAAGGTGTTCATATTCCTGAATTGATTGTGATTGATACGATGAAGCTTGCGCGGAAAGTCATTACGGAGACGCCGAATCATAAATTGGTGACGTTGACGAACTATTTACAGTTGGAACATGATGCGCATGATGCAATTGGTGATTGTTTGGTAACTGCAGAGATTTATCAATACTGTATGCGCAAACTGGGTTAATTGGATTCAGTGCGGTCTAAAATTTTGCCGACAAGGATTTTTTGTTCTTCGCTATCATATACCTTGAAGGAGACCATCGAGCGGAAATGAGGCGATTTTGAATGAGAAAAAAATTATGGATGATTTGTATGGCATTGCTGGGCAGTTTGCTTTTTGGCGTAGCAACAGGTGAAGCGGCGGAGGTACAGCCAACTCAGCATATTGGGCTTCATGATCGATTGTTACCGATTACCGATATCCGTATAATCGATGGCGATGTAAAGGTTCCTTTAAATGAATTTATCACGTATATGGACGCGAAAATGGATGTTAGTAAGGGCAAGCTCCGTATTCAAAAACGAGGTTCTGAAATCGTTTATCAGCTCAAATCGCAGCGAACATCGAAAGCGGGCGTCGAAGCAAGTGGTTCGCCGATTCTCGATATTGACGGCAATTTATTCATAAGCGTGACGTATTTTGCGGAGGCGACGGGATTCAAGATTGATGCGATGCCGACTGTGAATACATTGCGTATTTACCGTGATGACTATGAGCATATGGGTTCTATCGCTTATGAGAAGCATATCCAAGCTTTGGTAGTGAAGCCCCAAGTGCCAAAAGCGACTGTCTATTTAACGTTTGACGATGGGCCGAATCGTTATACAAGGGCTAATGTTAGTACGTTGAAAAAATATCAAGTGCAAGGTACCTTTTTCTTTCTTGGCAAGCATATGAAGAAAAATGAAGACATTGTTCGCACAGTAGCTGATGCCGGGCATTATATTGGCACGCATAGTATGACGCATGATGTGAAGAAAGTATACGAATCCCCCGAAACATTTATTGAGGAAATGAATGAAGGAACACAACTCATTCAGCAAATAACAGGAAACGAGGCAAAATTGCTGAGGGTTCCTTACGGCAGCAAACCACATGTAACGCCTGCAATGAAAAGACAATTGAATGTCAATGGCTATAAAATGTGGGATTGGCATGTGGACTCAAATGACTGGCGCTATACAGATCAGCAAGTGGGAGAAATTGTGAAAAACGTTCGGAATGGTGTTCAGCAATCCTACAAATCCGGCAATCGGGATATTATCATTTTGCTCCATGATCAAGGCCCAACGACAAAAGCGCTGCCAGCGATTATTGAATGGCTGCAAAAAGAAGGCTATACCCTGAAGACGTACGAACCTGAGCATCATGTTATCCGAAATTTTCTATATGATACGACGTTGTAATGAAAAAACGCCTCATTGTAGGTGTTTTTTTGTGGGGATTTTGTGTGTAAAGTGGCAGCGGAAGCGCGCAAAGTTAGTGTGGGACCGCGCAAAGTGGTTGCGGAAGCGCGCAAAGTTAGTGTGAGACCGCGCAAAGTGGCAGTCGAAGCGCGCAAAGTTAGTGTGGGACCGCGCAAAGTGGCAGCGTAAGCGCGCAAAGTTAGTGTGGGACCGCGCAAAGTGGCAGTCGAAGCGCGCAAAGTTAGTGTGAGACCGCGCAAAGTGGCAGCGTAAGCGCGCATAGTTAGTGTGGGACCGCGCAAAGTGGCAGTCGAAGCGCGCATAGTTAGTGTGAGACCGCGCAAAGTGGCAGCGTAAGCGCGCAAAGTTAGTGTGAGACCGCGCAAAGTGGCTGTCGAAGCGCGCAAAGTTAGTGTGGGACCGCGCAAAGTGGCAGCGTAAGCGCGCAAAGTTAGTGTGAGACCGCGCAAAGTGGCTGTCGAAGCGTGCATACCTAGTGCGTCCTTGTGTCTTTGAACTGTTGAAACTTTCCGTCAATTCCGTTAAAGTGGGGTATATTCAACGATGGGGGTTTTCAAAATGTTCCAGTTTGATCGGTTAGGGCATGAAATTGTGGATGAACTGTCTCGACTGATTCGGGAGCAGATTCTTTTAACGGATCGGCGTGGGTTTATTCAGGCGAGTACGGATTCGGAGCGCATTAATCAGTTTCATGAAGGCGCGTTGATTAGTCTACGGGAAGAGCGGATTATCCATATGACGGATAAGGAAATGGCGAGTTTGCGAGGGGTTCGAAAAGGAATTGTGCTACCGATTATTATTGAAGGGGAGCCGATTGCTGTGTTAGGCATAACGGGTGAGCCGGAGAAGATTCAACCGCAAGCGTTGCTTATTTTACGGGTGGTTGAGCTGTTTATACAGGATGCGCTGAAACGGAAGGTTGAAGAGGAGAAGGTTCGGGAGCTGGAGTTTTTTGTTTTTGACTGGCTGACGTCGGTGACGAAGGATGGGCGTTTTCTTGAACGCGCAGCGATTTTGGGCATTGACGTGGAGTTGTATAAGCAGGTGACGCTTATAGAGGCGCTGGATGATACGAAGCAATTTACGATTCAGCAAGTGACGGAGTTATTGTCACTACAAAATCTGCATCCGTTAGTTAAAATGATTCGTTGGGGGCAGGGGAAGATTCTGATTTTATTGCCCGAAATGGATCAGAATGTGCTGAAGACGGAGTTGGAGCATGTGTTGTTGCATGTGAAGCGGCGCATGAAAATCGATGCGGCAGCTGGCATTGGGGAGGCGATGTCTTTCAATGAATTGACGAAGTCGTTTAACCAGGCGGAGCGAGCAACGGAAGTGTCAAAAAAATTGCGGCGCATTGTTTTTGAACATGAATTGCGCTTTGACCTGCTGTTGCATAGTCTACCGAAAAGTGTGCGCGAAGAATTCGTGCAGCGAACGATTGCGCCACTTCAAGAAGAAGCAGAGCTTTTACATAATTTGCGCGTCTGGTTTGCGGAAAATCAATCGATGCAAAATACGGCGCAGAAATTGCATATACATAAAAACACGCTGTCTTATCGCCTGCAGAAAGTGGAGCAATTAACCGGTCTTTCTGTCTCGAATATTCAAGATGTTTTCCTAATTTACCTGGGTTTGTTATTTATCGACGAGTCTTCAGCACTAGTATAATACCCAAAAAGAGTGTCCATTTCGGATGCTCTTTTTGTATGTATGCACAAGAAAAATGCTAGAAGTACGTTGAAATGTTGTTTGTGTGACTATATCTTCTTAACAATCAGAATATTAGAATAGGTTTAGACGCACCGAACAGGGGAGGCAGGTTGGCAAATGGAGACGAAAATTCTTGAACAGTTAGTTGCCATTACGGGCAGTCAGTATGCGAAAACGACAGCGGCACAAAAATTAGCCTATTCCTATGATGCAACGCCCAATTTCCAAGCGATGCCAGATGTCATCTTGTCACCGGGATCGACGGAGGACATTCAAGCCATTGTCAAAGTGTGTGCCACACATCGCATTCCAATTATTTCACGCGGGTCTGGAACGAATTTGGCGGCGGGAACGGTACCGACAGCTGGTGGTGTCGTGTTGTTATTCAATCGTATGAATCAGTTGCTAGAGTTGGATGAAGGCAATCTGACCATTACGGTTCAGCCAGGCATGATCACAAGTGAAATCAATGCACTTGTGGAGCCAAAGGGATTGTTTTATCCGCCAGATCCGAGCTCCATGAATATTTCCACAATCGGTGGCAATGTCAGTGAAAATTCAGGTGGTCTAAGAGGATTGAAATATGGGGTGACGCGTGACTATGTCAAAGGGCTAACCATTGTGTTGCCGAATGGCGAGCTATTGAAAACAGGCGGCAAGCTGGCAAAGGATGTAGCGGGTTATGATTTGACTAGTTTGTATGTCGGTTCTGAAGGGACGTTAGGTGTCATTACGGAAATTACTTTATCGCTTATACCTGCGCCCGCATCGAAGCAAACGCTGCTTGCCTTTTACAATCATTTGGAGGAGGCAGCCGAGGCGGTGTCGTCTATTATTGCTGCAAAGATTATCCCGACAACATTGGAGTTTATGGATAAAGGGACGATTGAAACCGTTGAGGATTTTATGAATATCGGACTGCCGACAGATTGTGAGGCGATGCTACTGATTGAGCAAGATGGGGATCCGCTCATCGTAGAAAAGGACATGGCGCTTATGCATCAGCTTTGTATGGAACAAGGGGCAACGTCCACACAACATGCGCAAACAGAAGTGGAAGCGGAGCAATTACGCATCGGGCGAAGGTCGGCATTATCGGCTCTTGCGCGTAAACGACCGACGACGATTTTAGAGGATGCGACAGTGCCACGGTCTGAGATTGCCAACATGGTAAAAGCCATTCAACAAATTGCGGACAAGTATGACTTGGTCATTTGCACATTTGGCCATGCTGGGGACGGCAATTTGCATCCAACTTGTTTAACAGATGCGCGTGATCAGGAAGAGATGCTGCGGGTAGAAGCTGCGTTTAGTGAAATATTTGAACACGCGATTCAGCTAGGTGGCACGATTACAGGTGAGCATGGTGTTGGAGAAATGAAATCGCCTTATTTGGAGTGGAAAGTCGGGGCAGCTGGTATGGAAGTAATGCGCAATATCAAGAAAGCTGTGGACCCGTTACAGATTATGAATCCGGGCAAAATCTTTGCGAAGGATACGAAGAAGAGAGTTGTGGTGCAGCATGGCTAGCGTGCAGACAGCAGACATCCGCCAAGCATTTGTAACCCATGTCGATGACAACCGTTTAATGGATTGTATGCGTTGTGGATTTTGCCTTCCTGCATGTCCGACATATATTCACTCCGATCAGGATGAAACACAGTCACCGCGCGGACGGATTGCGTTGATGAAGGCGGTTCGAGATGGAACGATTGCATGGGATGGTTCCATTGAAGAAGCGTTCGATTTATGCCTCGGTTGCCGTGCTTGCGAGCCGGCTTGTCCGGCAGGTGTGCAGTACGGCATTTTAATAGAAGAAACACGTGAAGCGATTCAGTCAGTGAAAAAGCAATCATTGAAAGAGCGTATTGTTCGCAAAGGGGCCTTTGAGCATTTATTTGCGGATCAGCGCAAGATGAAAACAGCGGTGAACTTGGTGACGTTTTATCAAAAATCGGGGTTGCAAAAAGTGGTACGCAAGATTGGGTTTTTAGAGTTGTTTCCGCCGTTTATGAAAGAGATGGAGCAGATTTTACCGGAGCCGGCGAAGCGTTCACGTCCGTCGATGGACAAGGCGCAAGTACAGGTCAAGGTGGCATTTTTTGCGGGTTGTTTAATGGACACGCTCTTTCAAGAAACGAACCGCCGTACCATTGAGTTGCTGGAGAAGTTTGGCTGTGAGGTGGTCATTCCGAAGGGGCAGCAATGTTGTGGGGCGTTACATGGTCATAGCGGAGAGTTGGACAAGGCGAGGCGCAATGCGCGGTCTAATTTAGCAGCCTTTGATGTTGTGGGTGTTGATTTTATTGTCAATAATGCGGGCGGTTGTGGTGCATTTTTGGCAGAATATGATCAATTGCTTGAACAGGATCCGGTGTTAGCGACGAAAGCACAGCAATTTACAGCGAAGCAGATTGATATCTCGTCATTGCTTGTGAAGTTAGGAGCTGTGGCGTACTTGGAAAGTTTGCCTGCTACTGCATCTACTGAACTTGTGACTTATCAGGATTCCTGTCATTTGCGCAATGTGAACGGGGTGAAAGAGCCACCGCGTGACATTTTGAAAGCAGTAAAGGATTGTACATTTGTGGAATTACCCGGTGCGGATCTTTGTTGTGGTTCCGCCGGTATTTATAATGTACTTCAACCAGAAATGGCGTCTCGTATTCTAGCGTCGAAAATGATGGAAGTGAAAGGAGTTCAAGCGAGTACAATTATTACGACGAATCCGGGTTGCTTGTTGCAGATGAAAGTCGGCATTGAGCGCGAAGGTCTTTCAGCGACAACGCGTGCGCTACATTTGGTTGATTTTATGTATGAAAAGGTACGTTAACACATAATTGGAGGGATATTGAATGGGGAAAAAAAGAGCATGGTCTTTGGGAGCACTTGGATTATCAGCAATGTTATTGTTAGGGGCTTGTAGTTCGGGAGGTGGCGGTACTGGGGATTCCGGCGGTTCTGATGGTGCAGATAAAGGCGGGGATGATAAGTCCTATAAGCTGAAAATGTCGGTGACGGTTAACGATTCGTCGACTTGGTATCAGGCGGCTGAAAAGCTAGCGAATGATATGAAAGAGGAAACGGACGGTCGGATTACGATTGATTTATTCCCGAATGAGCAGTTATCTGGTGGCGATTCTGGAAAAGGCGTAGAGCTTCTGGCGAAAGGGTCGACGGATTTGAGTTTCCACTCGACAATCATTTATTCGATTTTAGATCCACGTCTTGGCGTTGCGAGTGCACCATTCTTGTTTAAAGATACGGAGGGTGTCGATAAAGTATTTGGTGGAAGTGGTGGAGAAGCCATCACTGAAATTTTACAAGAAAAAGGTGTTCAGGCGTTAGGATATGGGGAAAATGGCTTCCGTCAAATTACCAACAGCAAGCATGAAATCAAATCGCCAGACGATTTAAAAGGACTGAAAATTCGTATTCCAGGCATTACGATGTATACCGATTTGTACCGTGAGCTAGGCGCAGATCCAACGACAATGACATTCTCTGAAGTGTTCACATCCCTTCAACAAGGAACGATTAATGGACAAGAGAATCCGATTGACGTTATCCATTCATCGAAACTAAATGAAGTACAAGATTACATTACGATGTGGAACTATTCGTATGACCCACTTGTCTTGGGCATCAATAAAAAGCTTCTCGATTCAATGAGCGAAGAGGACCAAGCGTTGTTTACGAAACTTGGCAAAGAAGCAGCGGCTTATCAAGTAGAGCTTGCACGTGAAAAAGAAGCACAGCAGATTGAAGAGTTGAAAGCGACTGGTATGCAGTTTTATGAGCCAACAGAAGCAGAATTGGCTACATTTACAGAAAAGGTTCAACCTGTTTACGACAAATACAAAGACATTTGGGGCGAGGATTTGCTGAAAGCATTCCAGGATCAATAATAGCGGGGGGACCTATGTATGGAAAAAGTGATTAGCAGATTGGAAGAATGGATTGTCGCCATTGTTATGGCGGTTATGTCCACGATTGCCTTTGTTAACATTCTTTCGAGGGGAATTGCTAATTATTCACTATCCTTTACGGAAGAAATTACGATTAATTTGTTTGTGTTACTAACATTTGTTGGAACGGCCATCGGTGTGCGTCAAAACGCACACCTTGGCTTTACCTTGGTTTATGATTTGGTGAATGATGGCTTGAAGCGTGTCATAACGCTATTTGTAGGGCTTATGATGGCGTTGTTATTCGGCGTGTTATTGTATTTTGGGATTCAAATGGTGTTGTTCCAGATTCAGATGGGACAGAAAACACCGTCACTTGGCTGGCCACAATGGTGGTTTTCCTTAGCGATGCCGTTTGGTGCGCTGCTTTGTTTGTATCGAACATTGCAAGTAACGGTGAAAGAATTTCGTGAGCATGGCGTGAAAGGAGGTCAATCACTATGATGGCATTAATTTTATTTGGACTATTTTTCCTCCTTGTTATGCTACGTTTGCCGATTGCAGTGGCGTTGGCGATTTCTTCAATTGCGGTGCTATTTACGGGAAGTGGGGTTTTTGGCCTCGAGCTTGTCGCGGATATTATGTATACGAGTGTGTCGAAGTTTACATTGCTTGCCATTCCGTTTTTCATCCTAGCGGGTGTCATTATGGAACAGGCAGGGATTTCTAAACGGTTGATTGACTTTGCGCAATCCCTTGTGGGACATAAGAAAAGCGGGATTGTCTTTGTGACGGTTATGACGGCGATTTTCTTTGCCGCAATTTCGGGCTCAGGTCCTGCGACCGTGGCGGCCATTGGGGGAATTTTAGTTCCAGCAATGGTGAAAAGCGGTTACAAAAAAGAAACGGCCGGCGCACTTGTTGCGAGTTCGGGTGCGATTGGCATTATTATTCCACCAAGTATTGCGTTTATCGTGTTCGCAGTTGTTGCTGGCGATCAGCTACCGATTTCCATTGCACGCTTGTTTATGGCAGGTGTGATTCCCGGGTTAATGTTAGGTGTTGGTTTTATTCTAGCGGCGATGTATGTGAGATGGCGTCAAGAGGTTAAAAGTGGACCATTGCAAGGCTTTACGCCGATGCCACGTGCAACAGGAAAAGAGCGATGGAAAGCCTTTACAGGTGCATTATGGGGATTGCTCATTCCAGTTATCATTTTAGGTGGAATTTACGGTGGGTTCTTTACGCCAACGGAAGCTGCGGTAATCGCGGTATTTTACGGATTATTTGTCGGATTCTTTGTGTATAAAGAATTGAATATGAAAAAAATGTTTGATATTTTAGTAGCTTCATCTATTCAAACAGCAGTCGTCATGTTTATCGTCAGTGCAGCTTCTGTCTATGCGTACATTATTACGACTGAACAAATTGCGATGCAAATTTCAGATGCTATGTTAGGACTATCTGAAAATCCGATTATTATCTTGCTGCTTGTGAACGTCTTGCTATTAATCGCGGGGATGTTTATCGATGCGATTTCGGCTTATTATATTTTCATTCCGATTTTATTGCCAATTATGATTATGTTTGAGGTCGATCCGACAGTGTTTGGGGTCTTTATGACTGTGAACTTGGCCATTGGGCTTTTTACACCACCAGTCGGGTTGAACTTGTATGTGGCGACGGGGATTTCGAAAACGTCACTGGGGGAAATTTCGAGGGGCGTCATTCCGTTTGTTGTGTCTTCGATTATTATTCTATTGCTAATTACGTATGTTCCATGGTTTTCAACGTTTCTACCAGATTTATTAAATATTAAATAAGGGGATGGCAGGATGAGAGTGAATGGACAAACAGCGATTATTACTGGGGCGGCAAGTGGCATTGGAGCGGAATCAGCGGTCTATCTAGCAAAAGAAGGTGCGAATATCGTGCTCGTCGATTTGCAATCCTGTGCGAAAACGATTGAGTCGATTCGAGCACAAAATTCGGAGGCGAAAGTGCTGGAATGTTTGGGGGATATTCGGGATCCGGAATTTGTTAAAGCGACAGTTGCGCGTGCATCGGATACGTTTGGGGAACTACATATTTTGGTTAATAATGCAGGGACATGTAGTCGACTTGGCATTGACACGATGACGTTGGATATGTGGGAGCGAGATATGGATACGAATGTTAAAGCGGCATTTTTGTTCATACAGGCAGTTGTGTATCCACATATGATTGAGCAGAAATACGGGCGGATTATTAACATCAGTTCGATTTCGGGTTTGAATGGTGGCGTTGTATCGGGGCAGGAAGATAGCAGTGGCCGTTCGGGTCCAGCGTATTCGGCTTCGAAAGGCGCGGTCATTGCTTTGACGAAGTGGGTGGCGAAAGAGCTTGGTGGACAGGGCATTACGTGTAACTCTGTTGCGCCGGGTGCGACTTTGACGGGGATTACGACAGGTGTGGCGTATGATTTAAGCCAGCAAGTGATTAAGCGCATGGGGACACCGGGTGATATTGCAGAGGCTGTGATGTATTTCGCGTCCCCGGAATCGAGCTACGCGACGGGGCAAGTGTTGAAGGTGGATGGGGGCCACAGCTTTGGGTGAAACGATTCAAGCTGTATATGATGAGACAACTCACCGTATTGTCGGACGGTTGACAAAAGACGTCGATCTGTTTGGTGGCATGAAAGAGGTATGTCGAAAGTTCAATGTGCAGGCGGCCCAGTTTCAATGCATGGGGTCGCTTGCACATGCGACATATTGTCAGCCAGAGCAAACGAGCGATGGCGAGTTACGTTATTCCCCGAAAATTAAAAGTGCTACGCCTGTCGAAT
Source organism: Sporosarcina sp. FSL K6-1522 (assembly GCF_038622445.1). Taxonomy (GTDB): domain Bacteria; phylum Bacillota; class Bacilli; order Bacillales_A; family Planococcaceae; genus Sporosarcina. The sequence continues at coordinate 4,298,401 of NZ_CP152019.1, read as the reverse complement.
TGTTGTCAGGGACGGGGTTTGTTGGGCTTGATGTCGATGGCGAGCTGGATATTCATTTTCATGGATTGTTTGTAGACTGCCAGCAGACGATTAGTGGCGGCCATTTTCTTGAGGGGGAAAATCCTGTGGCGATTACCATTGAGTTTATCTTGTTTCCGTTGCCGGATGTGCAGTTGCAACGGGGCAATGATGCGATTTGGAATTTGCCAATTTTTCAGTTCAATACTGCAAAATCAAAGTGATTTAGAAAGGGTGTTTCATAGTGGAGACATTAGGACAGTTAGCGCTCAAATCGGCGGCCGCTTATCCCAATAAGCTTGCGGTCAAAGATCAGTACCGGGCGTTTACGTATCAAGAACTGAAGGAACGTGCTGATGCATTGGCAGCGTATTTTCAGGCGCAAGGCTTTCAAAAAGGGGATCGCATTGGGATTTTGATGGCGAATCGTTTGGAGCATATTGAGCTGGATATTGCCGTGTCGCTTGCAGGTCTGGTCAAAGTGCCGCTCAATTATCGCCTACATCCGAAAGAACATCAGTATATGTTGGAGGATGCAGGGGTGCGTTTAATTATTGGCGATCAAGCACTGATTGAACCGATTGGGAGTACTGTTCAGGTGTTGCCAGTTGGGGAGGTTTATGAGCAAGCTGTGCAGTCACATCTTGGCCAGCAGTTTGTCGCGGAGGTTGCGGAAGATGATGTGTTTGCGATTATGTATACATCGGGAACGACGGGTAATCCCAAAGGGGTTATGCTGTCGCATCGTAATATGATTGCAGGGGCACTATCCCTCGCGACTGTGTGCGAAGTGAATTATGACGATATTATCGGGCATGTGGCACCATTGACGCATGGCAGTAATTTTTTATCGCATGTGGCTTGGTTGTATGGCTCGACGCAAATTGTATTTGATTCATTTGAGCCGGAAGAGTTTGTCAATGACTTGGCGAAAGAGCGCGTGTCCATTATTTTCTTAGTGCCGACAATGGTCAATTTGATGATTCAGCATCCGACGTTTGATGCCAAGAAGTTGTCGACTTTGAAGAGCATTAATATGGCGGGGTCGCCGATTGCAGCGAGTAAGTTGGAGCAGGCACTTAGCCTAACGGGACCGATTTTTGCGCAGACGTATGGGCAAGTGGAAGCGCCGATGTGTATTACGATGATGCCAAAGAAGGAACTCGGTTCTAGGCTGGAGTCATGCGGTCGAACGGGTTTATTTGTCAATGTGAAAATTGTAGATGATAAGGGACAGGAAGTGGCGTCAGGCAAGGTCGGTGAAATCATCTGTAAAGGCTCGCTAGTTATGCAAGGTTATTGGAATAATGCGCAAGCGACAGCGGAAACGTTGAAGGACGGCTGGTTGCATACAGGGGATTTAGGCTGGAAAAGCGCGGAAGGTTATGTGCATATTGTCGATCGCAAGAAGGATGTCATTATTTCGGGCGGGGTTAATATTTATCCACGTGAAGTAGAAGAAGTGTTGAATATCCATCCTGGTGTGAAAGAGACGTGTGTCATTGGGGTACCTGATGATAAATGGGGTGAAAACGTCGTTGCGTATGTCGTGCAAAACGGGACATATCCTGTGACTGATGACGAGTTGCTAGCGCTTTGTGTGGACAATATGGCGAGTTTCAAAAAGCCGAAGGAAATTCACTTTGTAGATGCCTTGCCAAAAAGCTCGTACGGGAAAATTTTGAAGCGTGAACTGCGGGACCAACATGAGGGGGCGAGGGCGTGACGGATGTTTATGTACATGGAATTGGGATGACACAATTTGGAACGTTTGTTGACCGAACGATGAAAGATTTGCTGTTGGATGCTTGTGTACAAGCGTTGGAAGATGCCGGAAATCCACGCGTCGATGCCGTTTTTATCGGCAACTTTATGGGGGGGGCGATTTACAATCAAGAGATCTTAGGCGCCATCGTTGCTAATGAATTGGGTCTGGGATTTATTCCGACGGCGAAGGTGGAAGGGGCGTGTGCTTCCGGCGGTATCGCGGTTCGACAAGGGGTACTGGGGATTTTGAGTGGTGAATATGATACGGTGCTCGTCGCGGGTGTGGAAAAGATGAAGCATGCTTCGACGGCGGATGTGACACAGGCGATTAATGCGGCGATGGATAATGACTCCAATGAGAAGCATGCGGGGCTAACGTTTCCGGGATTTTTCGGCGTGTTAGCGAATCGTTATTTTTACGAAACAGGCGCGTCGAAAAAGCATTTGGCGATGGTGGCGTTGAAAAATCGGGAGCATGCGCTGAACAATCCATTGGCACAATTCCAAAAGGCGACGACATTGGATGAAATTATGGGTGCGCGGATCATTACGAATCCGCTTGGCTTGTTTGACTGCTCGCCGATGACGGATGGAGCAGCAGCTGTTGTCATTTCTAGGGAGAAGTCGTCCGTGCATATTCGTTCGTCAGCGCAAGCATCGGGCCCTACGCAGATGCAAGACGCGGATGATTTATTGTCGATTCCAGCGATTGGGGAATCGGGACGTATGGCGTATGAAAAGGCCGGTGTTGGGCCGGGAGATATTGATGTTGTTGAAATTCATGATTGTTTTTCGATGACGGAATTGCTGGCGATTGAGGAATTAGGTTTCTTCAACAAGCGTGAAGGTTGGAAGGCGATTGAAGAAGGGCGCACGAAGGCAACGGGGGATAAGCCTGTCAATACGAGTGGGGGTCTGCTGTCACGGGGGCATCCGATTGGTGCAACGGGCGTTGCCCAAATATATCAGCTTGTTCGACAGTTGCGTGGCACAGCGGTCAATCAAGTCGACGGCGCACGACTGGCACTTGCACAAAATTTAGGTGGTACAGGTTCGTATTCGACTGTGCACATTTTGGAGAGGGTGTGAGCGATATGAATGTTTTTACTTGTAATGGATGTGATTATCAGAGCATGACAGCGAAGTATGTGTGTCCAAAGTGTCGCCAAGGGAAATTTGAGACGCGCGAAGTTTCATCGAAGGGTACGGTTTATAGCTTTACGGATATTCATATCGCGCCGGCGGAATTCGCGGGGATTGCTCCTTATACTGTGGCGCTTGTTCAGTTGGATGAGGCGAATGTTAAGGTGACGACACGTATGGCGTTGGGTGTGCAGATTGGCGATTGTGTGGAGCTCGATAGGATTGAGGATGGGGCGTTTTTGTATAAGGGAGTGTAGAGGAGTGTGTGTGCTGAGCGCGCAAAGCCGTGCTCGAAGCGCGCATAGTTGATGTGAAACCGCGCAAAGTCGTGTTCTAAGCGCGCATAGTTGATGTGAAACCGCGCAAAGTTGTGTTCTAAGCGCGCATAGTTGATGTGAAACTGCGCAAAGTCGTGCTCGAAGCGCGCATAGTTGATGTGAAACCGCGCAAAGTTGTGCTCGAAGCGCGCATAGTTGATGTGAAACCGCGCAAAGTTGTGCTCGAAGCGCGCATAGTTGTTGTGAAACCGCGCAAAGTCGTGTTCTAAGCGCGCATAGTTGATGGGTAACCGCGCAAAGTCGTGCTCGAAGCGCGCATAGTTGATGGGCAACCGCGCAAAGCCGTGCTCGAAGCGCGCATAGTTGATGGGTAACCGCGCAAAGTTGTGCTCGAAGCGCGCATAGTTGTTATGCAAACACGCGGTTAGGGGTGGTTTTTGTTGGTTGGGGGGCTGTGGATGAAGTGGATTCAAGCGGTAACCACGCTGATATCGAGATTTTTGCCTGTATGGATTGTTCTGTTGTCGCTCATCGCTTATTCCTTTCCTGATGCCTTTATTTCGATTCGTGGGTTGACGGGTGTTGGTTTGGGGACGATTTTTCTATTGATGGGATTGTCTCTGTCGACGGAGAAATTGCTGACGGTGATTAAAAATCCGAAGCATGCGCTATTGGGTGTCTTGTTAAAGTGGACGATCATGGTTGCGGTGACGGTGAGCGTGGCGTATTTGTTTTTCCGGGATAATGCGGAACTTGCGACGGGTGTGATTTTGGCGGGGACTGTGCCAAGTGGGACGTCTGCGAATATTTATACGTTTATCGCTGGAGGAGAGGCGGCGTTAAGTATTACGATGGCGACGCTGGATACGTTCATCTCTCCTCTATTAACGCCGACGCTTGTGCAAGTGTTTTCCGGGAAATTAATTCCCATTGCTTTTTGGCCTCTTTTTATCAATATTATTTATATTGTTTTCATTCCACTTTTGACGGGATTGCTGTTGCAATGGAAATGGGCTAAACGCATAGAGGTTGTAAAACCGTACATGTCTGTCCTGTCTCAACTCGCTTTATTCATAGTAGTGCTCTCCGTAATTTCGAATGCGCAAAGTTCGTTGCAGGATAATTTATCGGCGCTGCCATTGATTTTTTTAGCGGTGTTTTTTCAAGTGTCGATTCCAATGGCAGCTGGGTATTTTATTGCCAAATGGCTGAAGGTGCCAGAGGAAAATGCGCGTGCGATTTTGTTTCACACGGGGATTTGTAACACGGCGCTTGCTGCCACGTTGGCGATGGAGCATGTTAGTTCACTGGCGGCGGTTCCGGCTGTTGCGAATATGGTGGTGAATTTAACGTTGGGGGCCATTGTAGCGAATTTGTTTGCGAATAAATATAAGATGACACGTACGTAGTACTCTTTAAGTCGATTGTGGCTTGAAGAGTTTTTTATTTTACCAATCAGTCATAATTTGCCTGATTGGTAAAATAACCACAATTTGGACTCTCGTAAAATAGTGGGAACATGGTACGATTAGATGCGTGTGAAAAAGCAAGACTACTAGACGGAGGTCAGGAAATGAAGAGATTTTCAAGTTTACAAAAAATCGCGAGCGCTGCTTTGGCGACAATGTTAGCTGCTAGCGCAGTTGTGTTTGCTGCGCCGCAACAAACACAGGCGGAGGAAGAGGAAACGTTATTCTTTTCAGATGTCCATGAAGACGATCATTTTTATGATGCGGTGTTGAGTTTAACCGCTCGGGATATTATTAAAGGATATAAGGACGGTACATATAGACCTTATCAATCGTTAACACGTGGACAAGCTGCGAAAATTTTAGCGTTAACGTTGGAGTTAGATACGGAAGATGTTGAAAATCCAGGTTTTACGGATGTGAACGAAACGGATGAGTTTTACGGTCCAATCGCTGCTTTGGCACAAGAGGGGATTATTAACGGTTATGACGTTGAAGGCGTAAAATCGTTTAAGCCAGGTAACCCACTGACACGCTCACAAATGGCGAAAATTATTAATCTAGGATTTGAGTTAGAAGAAGAGACGTTGACAGATACACGATTCACCGATGTGAAAAGTGATGATGAGTTTGCAGGATACGTGCAGGCGTTGTTGACGCATAACATTACAACAGGCACGACGCCAACGACATTCAGTCCAGCTGCGTTTGTGACACGTGGACAAATGGCTTCATTTGTTTATCGCAGTGAAGCAGCTGTTTTACCAGGTGGTCTAGTGGCGGAAGATTTTGGTGTGTTAGGGGAGTCGAGTTACACAGCTGGCGTAGCTTTGACAGATGGGCAAACTGTTAGTGACATCGAATTTTTAGCAGTTGAGTGGTATGACCATGAAGATAATCTATTAGCTTTAGGGTTTTTGACAGAGAAATTAGCAGGGGAATATCCGGAAGCGACACAACTCTCTATGCCATTTGACGCTGCATTTAATTATGAGGCAGATGGATATTGGGACGTAGAGGGAGATTTCGAAGGCGAGCCAACACAAGTCGTCTTTACGGTAGTTTATGCAAATGGGAAAGAAGTATCTGTAGAAAATACGCGAATTGCTTCAGGCGGGCTTGTTGCACAAGATTTTGGCTTCGTTAGTGGCAGCATGTATTCAGCAGGTGTTAGTTTCACTGAAGGCAAAACGTTAAGCGATGTAGCGGCGTTAACGGTCGAGTGGTTTGATCATGAAGATAACTTGCTTGTAACAGGGACGTTGACGGATACATTAGCAGCAGAATATCCGGAAGCTACACAATTGTCCATGCCATTTGACGCTGCATTTGATTATGAAGCGGATGGGGTTTGGGAAGTAGCAGGAGACATCAAGGGTGAACCGACGAAAGTGAAGTTCACTGTGACGTATACAAACGGTAAAGAAGTTTCAGTAGAAAATACGCGTGTTGCTACGGGCGACACGGTAGAAGAAGACTGAATCAAGCCATTCATAAGTAGAAAGCAAGAGAGTTCACTGATGCGGGTTATCAGTGGACTCTCTTTTCTTATTGAATAATATGAGCCCCCTTCACATACGATGGATAAATAAAAAGTGGGACAAACTGGTGGAAGGAGACGAGTCAGATGCACAAAGCAGATATCATCATTGTTGGTGGGGGCGTTATGGGATCGAGTACGGCGTATGCATTGCGCATGAATGGTTTTGAAGGACGTATTGTCGTTTTTGAAAAAGATGCCACATATCAATATGCGTCTACGCCTCGCAGTGCCGGGGGATTTAGGCAGTTATATTCTACGTCGATTAATGTTCAACTGAGCCGTTATAGTTTGCATGTGTATAAAGACTTTGCCGACAACATGGCGATTAATGGAGAACGCGCAGAAATTGATTTCAAACAGCGGGGCTACTTGTTTTTAGCGACTGAAAGTATGATGCCTTATTTTGCGAAACAACTACGGACACAGCATGAGTATGGTGTACCTTCCGAGTTGCTCACGCCAAAGGAGTTATTGCCGATTATTCCTGAGTTGGAAATTGGGGATCTTGCGGGCGGGCTTTACTGTCATGAGGACGGTTATCTTGATCCTTATTCAGTCATGCAAGCCTATCGGAAAAAAGCACAAGCGCTTGGAGTGGAGTATATCGCAGAGGAAGTTGAGTCTCTTGTAACGGAAGGGGCCGGCATAACGGGCGTTCGTTTAACGGATGGTGTGATGTACGGATCTCGCATTGTCATTAATTGTGCCGGGGCGTGGGGAGCGGCTTTAAGTGAAAAAATGGGCTTGCCGGTACCGGTTGTCCCGTTAAAAAGGCAAATGTATGTGTTGGATACGGCACGACAACTTGAAAGAAAGTTGCCATTAACGATTGATCCAACGGGTGTTTATTTTCGTCATGAGGGTGAAAAAGTGGTGGCGGGATTTTCGGATGATGTTCCACCAGGCATGGATTTCACTTGGAAACGTTCGTCTTTTGATACGTTATGGCCGATTTTAGCCCACCGCGTGCCAAATTTCGAACAGCTTAAATTGGAATCGGGCTGGGCTGGTTTATATGATTTTAATACGGTGGATCAAAATGCCATTATTGGCGAGCATCCGATGATGAAGGGCTATTTTATGGCACTTGGTTTTAGCGGGCATGGGATGCAACAAGCACCGGGTGTTGGACAAGGGTTGGCGGAACTGATTTGTAGGGGAAAATACGAAACGATTGACCTGACCCCATTGCGTATCGAGCGATTTGCGGAGAACGACCTAGTGTTGGAGAATGCGATTGTCTAACGACTATTAAATTCAAGGGAGATGAGTGAATTGCATACAATCATCATGTTTGAATTCGTATTATATCTAGTAATGATGCTCGTAGTTGGGTATGTCGTTAGCCGACGTACGAAAAGCCATGCTGATTTTCTATTAGGTGGAAAGCAGTTGCCAGGCTGGGCTTTGGCGTTCTCGGAACGTGCCACGGGGGAATCGGCTTGGCTTCTTTTGGGCTATACGGGCTTTGTCTTTGCGACGGGTTTATCGGGCATTTGGGTGGCAGCGGGGATTGCCTCCGGTATAATCTTCGCCTGGTTGTTTTTAGCGAAACGATTCATGAAGGAAGCGGAGGAAACCGGGGCGTTGACACTACCTAGTTTTTTAGCGCAACGTTTTGGAAAGCACGGAAAGGTGATCCTTTGGCTTTCTACGATTCTGATCTTTAGTTTTATGATGTTTTATTTCGGGGCCCAGATTGCCGGGGCGGGGAAAACATTATTCGCTGTTTTCAATATACCTCCGACCGTTGGGGCTATTTTAAGTATCGTAGTCGTAATTATCCTTTCTTACATCGGTGGATTTGTTACGGTCGTTTGGACGGACATGATTCAAAGTCTGATGATGCTTGTAACATTAGTTGTGTTGCCGATTGTAGCTCTATTTCATATTTCAGCAGCTGATTTATCGATAAGCCAAGCGTTGACTGCTGCTGGGCCATCCATGGATTCTTGGACTGGCGGGGCCATTGGGTTTTCTTTAGGGCTGTTATTGTTCAATAACTTCGCCTGGTTTTTCGGTTTTCTAGGTGGACAGCCGCAACTAAGTGTCCGCTTTATGGCGCTTAGAAGTAAGAAAGAAGCAAGGACGGGAAGCATCGTCGCCATCTCGTGGACAATTTTGGCTTATGGTGGTGCATTCATGATTGGGATTACTGCCCTCACATTGTATCAAGGACAAGCGTTTGCCGACGTCGAAATGATCTTGCCATTTATGATCCTCGATTTGATGCCGCCTTGGATTGCAGGTATTTTACTAGCGGGTATTCTTGCAGCGATTATTTCAACTGCAGATTCACAGCTAATGGTCATTACAAGTTCGGTCAGTGAGGATATTATTCGTAGTGCCATGAATATGAAACTATCAGAAAGCAAGCTCGTCGCCATCTCAAGAATTACCATCATTTGTGCTGGACTCGTAGGTTTAATCATAGCCTTGACATCCAAATCATTGGTTTTCTTAGTTGTCAGTTGGGCATGGGCTGGAGTGGGATGTACGTTATCGCCAGCAATCATCTTGACATTTTTCTGGAAACGCTACTCAGGTATCGGGGTTATCGCGACAATCATTACCGGATTTTTATCGACAGTTCTTTGGATCTCAACGCCACTCGAAGAATTGGCTACATCCCGTTTTACAACTTTCTTCATCGCCGCTTTTGCCGGAATTGTCTTTAGTTTGCTGTTTCCGGATAAAGAGGAAAAGGAATTGGACGTTGTGGAAGAGAAGTAGTTTAGCGAATCAATTGTAAACCTCTTTAAGTCTAATTATGGCTTAAAGAGGTTTTTTTAGATTCAATATCACCTAAAGTGACTCTCAACTCTCACAATTCAACCTAATAAGAATTATTTGTTTTAAAGGGTTGTAATGTGTTGGAATATGGTTTAGAGTAATTAGAAAATAAAGATAGTTAGAGGTGTAGTTATGGATGCGGAATATTTAATAGACGTAATAAGAGGCGAAATGGTAGAAAGTCGGCATGAAGGACACGTAGCGGTCGTGAATAGTGAAGGACAACTACTCTATTATAATGGGGATCCGAATCGTGTAACGTTTGCTCGTTCATCTATGAAACCGTTGCAAGCGATTCCAATTGTGGAGACGGGTGCTGCTGATTTTTACAACTACAATCAAGCAGAACTATCTTTAGCATGTGCATCACATAATGGAGAGAATCAGCATACTGATCGAGTGAAAAATATTTTACATAAACTAGATTTAACCATTGACCATTTAAAATGTGGCACACATCCCCCTCGCTGGCAGGAAACGTACGAGGAGTTAATGAAGTCTGGCAAGGAAGTGACACCGGAATACAATAATTGTTCTGGCAAACATAGCGGCATGCTTGCGACAGCCAAATATATGGGGGAGCGTGTCGACGATTATTACAAGATGGACCATCCTGTACAACAAAGAATTCTCGAAGTGATTAGCGATCTCTCTGAAATTCCGATGGACGAGATTGAAATTGGTGTTGACGGATGTGGAGTTCCGGTCCATGGGATTCCATTAAAAAACCTCGCGATGAGTTTTGCGAAAATGGCGAATCCTGTTGCATTTCCAGAGAAGCGAAAAAATGCCATTGAACGCGTAACAGCGGCAATGATGGCAGAACCGGAAATGGTTGGAGGAACGGATCGTTTTTGTTCAGATTTTATGCGAATTGAAGATGGACGGATGTTTGGCAAGGTAGGAGCTGAGGGTGTTTATTGCGTGGGTGATAAAGAAACAGGACTTGGAATTGCTATTAAAATTGAAGATGGCAATAGCCGAGCAACTTCCCCCGCTGTCGTTGAGGTACTAAAGCAACTGAATTTACTTAACGAAGAGCAACAGGAGCGTTTACAAGCATATCACCAGCCAGAATTGAAAAACGCAAGACAGGAAGTCATTGGGCAATTGCGTCCAATCTTTACGTTAAAAAATGCCTAATGCATTTTTTATAAATATGACAACAAAGGGGAGTTTAGGATGAGAAAAGCGTTTAGCGTACTTTCTTTACTAGCTTTATCGTTGGTTCTCGTACTAGCCGGTTGTACAAGCGGCTCGGGCGATGGAAAAGACCTAGCAAAAGGTAGCGATAAAGGGGGAGAAAAGGCAACAAAAGAAGGCAAGGACATTGTCATTGCAGTAGCAGATAACTTTACAGGCATGGATCCACACGATACGAATGATACATTATCGAACTCAGCTCAAAAGGCGATGTTGGAAGGTCTTTTAGGCTTCGATAAAGATATGAACGTTGTGAACGTGTTAGCAGAAGAGTATACAGCGAGTGAAGATGCGACTGAATTCATATTCAAGCTACGCGAAAATGTGAAATTCCACGATGGCACATCTTTTAACGCAGAAGCAGTTAAGGTGAACTTTGATCGACTTTCAGATCCTGAAAGCGGTTTGAAGCGACACAGTCTATTCAGCTTAATTCAAAACATTGAAGTACTTGGCGATTATGAAGTGAAATTTACATTATCAGAGCCATTTGGTGCGATGATCAATACATTTGCGCATCCATCTGCGATGATTCATAGCCCGAAAGCATTGGAAGAGTTCGGTAAAGAGGTTGCAAGAAACCCAGTCGGAACAGGTCCATTTAAATTTGTAGAATGGAAACCAAGTGAAGGCTTAGAAGTTGTGAAAAACGAAGAGTATTGGAAAGAAGGATCACCGAAAGTAGATTCGATTACGTTCAAGCCAGTATCGGAAAATGGTTCACGTATTGCGATGCTACAAACAGGTGAAGCAGACTTCATCTACCCAGTACCAACGGAACAAGCTGATAGTATTAACGGAAAAAATGGCATCGAAGTGGAAAGTAACCCGTCTATCATTGTCAGCTATATGGCCATGAATACGATGAAAAAACCATATGATGATGTGAAAGTGCGACAAGCATTGAACTATGCAGTGAATAAAGAAGCATTCGTAAAAGTAGTGACAAACAATTACGCAAGTATATCAGATTCAATCATTGCACCGGATGTTCAGTACTATGCGAAACAAGATCCATATGCATTTGATCTTGAAAAAGCAAAAAGCTTATTGAAAGAAGCGGGCTACGAAAACGGTTTTAAAGCAACGCTTTGGGGTGGTAACAGCTCTAGTACCATCAAAGCAATGGAGTTTTTACAACAACAATTAGCGCAAGTAAATGTAGAAGTAGAAGTTGTACCAATGGAAGCAGGTACAGTTTCCGATAAAATTTGGTCTGTTCAAAAGGCAGAAGATGCTGAAATTGAACTGTATTACGGTGGTTGGTCTCCATCAACAGGTGATGCGGATTGGGGTATTCGTCCATTAGTTGGCGGTGCAGATGCATTCCCACCAAAATCGTATAACATCTCTTACTATGATAATCCAGAGGTTAACGCATCCATTCAAGCAGCACTCCAAACGGCTGATTCAGACAAACGTGCAGCAGCATACAAAGAGGCACAAGAAATCATATGGAAAGATGCACCATGGGTTAACTTAACGACAGGGAAAACGATGGCAGGTAAGAAAAACTATCTAGACGGCGTCTATTTATTGCCAGATGGTTCACTAAGCGTTACCGATATTGAAATCAAGTAAAAAATACTGACGGATAGAGTGCTATGTATGGTGTATAGCACTCTATTTTCTACCTAATAGGAGGGATGAAGATGCTCGGTTTTATTACAAAGAGGCTCATCGAAATCATACCAATTTTGTTTTTGGTAACCATTCTCATCTTTCTTTTCGTACATATGATCCCAGGTGATCCAGCTCGTCTCGTTGCAGGGCAAGATGCAACTATTGAAGACGTGGAAATGGTAAGGAAAGAATTAGGGTTGGACAAACCGATACACGAACAATACATCTCTTACATGGCGAATCTATTCAAAGGGGATTTAGGCACATCGCTTAAAACGAAACGCCCGGTTCTTGAAGAAATTGGGGAGCGCTTCATGCCGACATTTTGGTTAACCGTCTGGAGTATGGTGTGGGCAGTTTGTATTGGGTTAATAATTGGTGTGATTTCGGCAACAAAAAGAAATAAGTGGCAAGATTATTTAGGAATGTTTGGCGCTGTTTCGGGGCTATCATTGCCATCATTTTGGCTAGGTCTTTTACTGATTCAAATTTTCGCAGTGACACTCGGTTGGTTACCTTCAGGTGGAATGGAATCATGGAAAAGCTATATCCTCCCTGCCTTCACACTTGGGACAGGGGTAGCAGCAGTCATCGCTCGTTTTACAAGATCTTCCTTAATGGATGTATTGAAAGAAGATTATATCCGTACAGGTCGATCAAAAGGGTTGAATGAGCGCAATGTCATTTGGGGACATGGATTGAGGAACGCTATGATTCCGGTTATTACGATGACAGGTTTACAATTCGGTTTTTTACTCGGTGGATCGGTTGTCATTGAAACGGTATTTAGCTGGCCTGGTTTAGGAAAACTGCTAATCGATTCAGTGGCGTATCGGGATTATCCAGTCATTCAAGCAGAAATGTTACTGTTCGCTTTGCAATTTATTTTAATCAATTTAATCGTAGATTTGTTGTATGGCGTGTTGAACCCACAAATTCGATATGAGTAAGGAGGGACCAGTTATGGTAGAGATCAAGTTATCGAAAAAAGAAGAGTATATGCAAATGTCTATGGAAAATATTACGTCGAGAACTCCATTCTCGGAGTTTTGGCGGAAATTTAAAAAACAAAAACTGGCATTTGCAGCCTTCTTTTTTGTTATATTTCTCGTCATCATCGCACTCATTGGTCCGGCAATTGTACCTTATGATGTGACAGAACCGGATTATGAAAATGTACTTTCGGGCCCATCTGCTAAGCATTGGGCCGGGACAGATGCTTATGGAAGAGATATATTTAGCCGTATTGTTGCAGGTACACAAATTTCGCTATATGTCGGTTTAACTTCGGTATTACTCGGTGCAGTTGGCGGAACCATTTTAGGACTTCTTGCAGGTTACTATGGAAAGTGGATGGACCGGGTCATCATGCGATTTTGTGATGTATTACTCGCATTTCCGGGGATTTTATTGGCAATTGGAATTATCGCGATTTTAGGCCCAGGTCTTGGAAATGTCATCATCGCTGTTGCGATATTTAGTATTCCCGTGTTTGCTCGTATTGTCCGCAGCTCGACGTTGGCGGTGAAATCGACGTTATATGTGGAAGCGACAAAGTCTGTAGGGGCAAAGCATCGCCGTGTGATTTGGAAGCATATCTTTCCAGGGACACTTTCGAGTATTATCGTCTATTTTACAATGCGTATCGGTACAGCGATTTTAACGGCAGCGAGTTTGAGTTTCCTTGGATTAGGGGCTCAACCACCTTCACCTGAGTGGGGAGCGATGTTAAGTGGTGGGCGAGATTATTTGAATATCGCACCGCATGTCACACTCTTTCCAGGGTTAGCGATCTTTGTTACCGTGTTGGCTTTTAACTTATTAGGCGATGGATTACGGGATGCACTCGATCCAAAAATTAAAGAGTAATTAATGGAGGTGAAGAGCGATGGATGATGTTTTATTGAGGGTGAATAATTTGCAAACACATTTTTCAAGTGAGTCTGGGGTTGTAAAAGCAGTAGATGGCGTGACATTTGAGGTTTCGAAGGGCGAAACACTTGGAATTGTTGGCGAGTCTGGTAGTGGAAAAAGTGTGACCTCGTTATCGATTATGAAGTTATTGAAAGACACACCAGGTCGGATTGCAGGTGGTGAAATAATCTATGATGGAGTTGACCTTGTCAATGTAAGTGAAAGCCAGATGCGAAAAATCCGTGGTAATGACATTGCGATGATCTTTCAAGAGCCGATGACCTCTTTAAACCCTGTCTATAAAATTGGACGTCAATTGGAAGAAGCTATCATTCTTCATTTGAAATTTACGAAAAAAGAAGCGCGCACACATGCCGTTCAAATGTTGACTGCGGTAGGGATTTCAAGGCCTGAAACAATTGTCAACGAATACCCTCATCAGCTTTCTGGTGGTATGCGGCAGCGGGTCATGATTGCTATGGCAATGGCTTGTAATCCAGCGTTATTAATCGCGGATGAGCCGACGACGGCATTGGACGTAACGATTCAAGCGCAAATATTAGATTTAATGCGGAATTTGACGAAAACATCGGATACAGCCATTTTGCTCATTACGCATGACTTAGGTGTCGTTGCAGAAATGTGTGATCGCGTAGTGGTTATGTATGCGGGGCGTGCAGTCGAGGAAAGTGATGTCTATTCACTATTTGCAAATCCAAAACATCCATACACGCAGGGATTATTGGCTTCTACGCCTAAAATGGGTGAGCGAGTAGAGCGATTGCAATCGATTCCTGGGAATGTGCCGATTCCAACGCGGATGCCTGAAGGATGTAAATTTGCACCAAGATGTCAATTTGCGATGGATATATGTTGGGAAAAAGAGCCGGAATATAAGGAAGTTTCAACGAAGCATTCTTGTAGATGTTGGCTGCATGAGGAGGTGCTTAACGATGAGTCAGAACTTGTTGGAAGTGCACAACGTTAAAAAATACTTTCCATTAAAGAAGAAAATGTTCAGTAAAACGCAGGAGTATGTCAAGGCTGTTGATGGTGTTTCGTTTACGGTGAAAGAGGGCGAAACGTTAAGCATCGTTGGTGAAAGTGGTTGTGGGAAATCAACGACTGGTCGTGTCTTGATGAAGTTGCTTGAGCCTACGGAAGGGAAGATTATTTTCGAGGGGCAGGATATTACGAATTTTAGCGAGGATGAAATTCGTCCGTATCGAAAAGAATTTCAAATGGTGTTCCAGGATCCGTACGCTTCCCTTAATCCGCGCTTGACGGTAAAGGAAATTATTGAAGAGCCGCTGATTGTGCATAATGTAGCCAAAGACAAGCGCGCAGCGCGTATTGCTGAGTTATTGGAAGTCGTTGGCTTGAATAAGTATCATGCAAATCGGTATCCCCATGAATTTAGTGGTGGGCAGCGTCAACGTATCGGGATTGCAAGGGCGCTCGCAGTGAATCCGAAACTGATTATTGCAGATGAGCCGGTATCGGCACTCGACGTGTCGATTCAGTCACAAATCCTCAATTTATTAAAAGACTTGCAGGAACAGTACAACTTAACCTATTTATTTATCGCCCATGATTTAAGTGTGGTTGAACATATCTCTGATCGTGTAGGTGTCATGTATTTAGGGCGATTCGTTGAATTGGCGGAACGGGATGAATTGTTCAAAACACCTCGTCATCCGTATACGAGAGCATTGTTAAGTGCAGTTCCAATTCCAGATCCTACAGTTAAGCGCGAACGTATCATTTTAAAAGGGGATATTCCGAGTCCGGCAAACCCACCTTCTGGCTGCACGTTTCATACGAGATGCCCTTACGCTCAACAAACATGTAAAGAGCAAGTACCCGCATTTCGTGATCTAGGCGAAGGTCATTTTGTAGCCTGTCATTTTGCAGAAGAATTGCAGGATCAGTAAGATGGCGAAAGTGAAATCAAGACTTCATGTCATATCGGTGCAGGAGGCCTATTTAACGATTATTGCCTATCAACTAGTAGACATCTTTGGTGAGGAAATCGAGTTGGTAGGCACGACATTACGAGAGTTAACAATGGGGGCAATAGAGGAACAGGATGTTGTTCTATTATCGAAAGAAGAGTTAAGAGGCATTACGCGGCCGTTTATACCTGAATCATGCCCAGTCATTGTTGCGGAGCGGGAAATCAATATCGTGGGCGCGAAAGAATTATTGAAGCTACCGAAAGGGCAACGAATTCTCGTGATTAGCAACACGTTTGAACATGCGGAGGGCGCGGCAGTGTCAATTGAAAATATCTATTTTGAACATGAATATACGGCGTATAACCCTATGGACTTAATCCCTCAAAACGTAGACCTCATTGTGACGCTTGGAGAAAGAGAACATGTCCCTAGGCAATTTGACAATGTCATTGATATCGGTCCAAGGACATTGGATCTCAAAACCATCCTTACACTAGCCGACCTTTTAAAGAGTGAGAGCAATCAGTTTGAATTAATGAATCGATTTTTCAAGTCGCAGCTAGCGCTGGCAGAAAAGGTCAATGAACAGCCTCGTTTTCAGTATGACAGCACATTTGTACAACGTGAGGGTGCGGGTTTTCAAGTCCGTGAACAGGTAGAAAAGGATTTGCCTTTATCGGAGGATTTGCTACGTGAAGTGATTGAGAAGATTGAAGAGCATGGTTTTTTGGAGGAAAGTTTAGCGATTTTACGGATTTATCAAGAAGGCAAGCGCAACTACGAATCATTTGGAAGAACTAAGGTGAAACAAGCGTTGCGTGAGGATGGCATTCTCTTATCTGATCAGCAGCTTCGGCTTCGATTAGAAGTCATGCAGGAATTAGGGCTAGTCCATGCACGTCTAGGCAGAGGTGGGACGAAGCTAGCCGATAAAGGTGAGGCATTTTTGGAGCGATATAAAAAATCTGTAGAAAAGTAGCGACCTATGCTACAACTACGGGGCTACTTCGCCGCCATTAGGGGAGCGTAGTGTGCATATGAAATGAAGCGATTTGTCGTGGAGGAGGCACTTATGAAGATTTTTATATCAGCGGACATAGAAGGGGTTTCAGGAGTCGTTCACGGCGAGCATACGTCTCGAGATGGTAGAGAGCATGACTATGCGAGGAGGCTCATGACGGAAGAAGTCAACGCATGTATTCAAGGAGCATTGGAGGCGGGGGCTGAAAAAATCGTTGTCAATGACTCGCATGGTACGATGCGTAATCTCTATCATGAACAATTACAGACAAAAGCGGAGCTCATTTTAGGTTCGCCCAAAAAGTTGGCTATGATGGAAGGAATCGATGCGGATTTTGACGCTGTTCTTTTTGTCGGCTATCATACGAAAATGGGCGACAATGGCATACTTAACCATACATTTAATGGACGAGTTGTGCGGTCGATTAAAATAAATGGTGTAGAACTTGGTGAATTTGGTTTAAATGCGCTTGTTGCGGGTCACTTTGGTGTGCCTGTGATTTTTGTCTCGGGCTGTAATTTACTCGCCGTTGAAGCTGCGAAATGCGTTCCGAATATTCATCAGGCAGTCGTCAAGCAAACCATTAGCCGTACGACAGCTCTGAATGTCCATCCGGCTGAAGCACGGGCGCTTATAAAAGAAGGTACTAAAAAAGCGCTGCAAAATTATGAAGCGATTCAACCTTTTACGATGGCGCCGCCATATGCAGTGCAAGTGACGTTTTTACATACAGGATTGGCGGATGCGGTAGAAATTCTACCGATTGTGACACGGGTCGATCCGCTGACGATTTCTTTTACAACGGATAATGTATTAGCTAGTTATCAATTGATTCGCAGTGCGATTATGATGGCTGCCTCTATTTCTTAAAGAAATAGCGGTAGCTTACTATAAATTCATTTGGAGTGAAGAGATTTGACACAACGTCATCCAGAAAAAATTAGAGAAAAAGGCATCATCATTGGTAGTCTACCTGTTGGAGAAAAGAATTGTATTACGGATGTAGAAGGGGTCAAGGTCGGGCATGTGACGCTGGATCATCCGTTAGAAAATGGCGAACATGCTTGTACGGGTGTGACGGCTATTTTGCCGCATGGGGAAGATTTGTTTCAACAGAAAGTCGTCGGTGCGAGCTATGTGTTAAATGGTTTTGGGAAAACGACAGGTCTCGTACAGGTGAATGAATTGGGGCTTATTGAGTCTCCGATTATGCTAACGAATACGTTTGCGGTGCCTGCTGTGACACAAGGGACATTGACGTATATGCTGGAGAATAACCCGGAGATTGGCGATACGACAGGCACCATCAATCTAGTGGTCGGGGAGTGCAACGATAGCCGATTAAATTCGATTCGTACAATGCCGGTTCAGCCTAATCATGCAGTTGCAGCGATTCAGGAAGCGTCGACGGATGTCGCGCCTGAAGGGGCTGTCGGTGCAGGTAAGGGCATGATTTGTTTTGGCTACAAGGGAGGAATTGGCTCTTCTTCGCGCATTGTGACAGATGACAGCACGGGGCAATCGTATACGATTGGTTGCATGGTATTAAGTAATTTTGGCAGGAAGGAAGATTTCCAGAGCCAAAAATATCATGTACCTGAAACGACGGATGTCCCGGCTTACCCAAAACCAGCGGACGGCTCCATTATTTTGGTGTTGGCTACAGATGCTCCACTTAGTAGTAGGCAATTGTTACGTGTAGCGAAAAGATGTGGCATTGGACTGGGGAGAACGGGAAGTCATTTTAGTCATGGAAGTGGTGACATTGTTATTGCTTTTTCTACGGCACATAAAATTCCACATACGGCAACAGCATCCGTCGAAACGCGGAGTCAGTTGCGCGAAGATCATGAAGTGATGAACAACCTTTTTGTTGGCGCGGCCGACGTTGCAGAAGAAGCCATCTTGAACTCGTTATCGCAGGCAGTGGCAACGACAGGGCGCAAGGGCAATGTTGTTCATGCCCATCCGAATTTATGAATCAAACCTTTTTCGTATACTATATAAGCTGAACTTATGATTTTCACCTAATCTTCTAGTGAAGGCGCCTTACATGCGGGAGGCATCTGCAAGCGCTGAGCGTGTTAAGAAGGTTCTTTTGTTCAACTTATATAGTACTTGAAAAGGTTTTTTTTGTTGATAATTGCAGGAGATGTAGCTAAACTATGAACATTCATCGAAAGTTCATAAAAATCGTTCAGACGGCCGAGTTAGTGGATTGACAATCTGAATCTATCAGTTACTATAGAAGAGTACTAAGTGATAATCGTTCTCATTATATAACCATGTCGGCAAGGATTCTTGTCTGAGGAAGGAAGTCAATGATTTTCCTTCTACAAAACCTATTTGGAAAGGAGGCGGTATTGCTCGTGAAAAAAGGGGTACTATTGTCGTTTGCCACTGCCATCCTAGTTTACATGGTGGGCACCGTTTATCTACCGAAAGCCCATGCTACTGATCTAGCAGAGGGGACATATGCTGTTGGGTATGAAATGTTGCAAGCCGAGAATGATTCGGTGTCGATTGCTAACGATTATTTCGAAAAGCCAGCTACGCTGACCATTGATAAAGATGGACAGTACATACAATTTACGGTGAATCACAGTGAATGGGTTAAAGTCATCCAAGCGAAAGATGGCGAATCATTTACCGACGTGCAAATCGTCAGCGAAGATTTGGAACAGGACACGCGTGTGGTGGCATTTAAAGTAGATGGAGATATTGCTGAGCCATTGCTTATGCAAATGCATGTCGTGATCGAGGAGATGGAACCCAAGTATGACCATAAATATACAGTCCGTCTAGCCCTCGATGTAGATACGTTGGAAGCGACGGATGCACCGGCAGTTGTCGTCAAAGCGACTGAACCTTCATCAGAAGAGGTGGCCGACAAAGCAGTTGATAAGCAAGATGAACCAATCGGTAATGCATTAATTTATAGTCTATTGGCAGCGCTACTCGTTGGAGCTATTATCCTAATTGTCGTTGTAAACAAGGCGCGTACAGCAAAAAAATCATAAAGAATTGAAGGAGAGAAACGAATGAAGAAACAACTAATTATGTTATTTACAGCACTACTTGTATTATTTACAGCATTGCCTGCTGCTCAATTTGAAGCAGCTGAAGTGACGGCTCAACAAGAATTTGAACTACCATTTGAAATTTTACAAGATGTTAGCGATGAAAAATCTGTCACAGATCAATATGTGCAAGACAAGGCGAAAATCGTAGTTGAAGACGGCAAGACATTTGCTTATGTGACGTTGACAAACACAGACTGGTGGCAGTCATTGAAAGTGCAAACGACACAACCAGGTACATTTACAGACAAAAACTTCGTAGACGCTGAAGTGGTAAGTGAAGATGTAGCTGCAAAAACGAAAATTGTTAAATTTCAAGTGCAGGATCTAAGCAAAGTATTGAATGCGAAAATCCACATTATTGTAACAGGTATCCCAGGACTGGGTGCATATGATAATAATTATGATATCCGTATGAAATTCGATAGCAGCAAAATCCCTGGGGTACTCAAAGACGGCGCATACACAATCGACTATAAAGCGTTGCACGCAGATGAAGACAAAGCTTCTTCAATGGCTCGTTTTATGGAAACACCTGCTTCACTTACTGTGAAAGACGGTAAAAAAGTAGTGGAACTAACACTTACGAACAACGAACAAATTACTGCATTCCAAGTGGAACAAGGGGAAGAATTTGTAGATGCAACAGTTGTAAAGACTGATGTTGCGGCGAACAAAAGAGTTGTTTCATTTGAAGTGGCTGATTTCTCAAAAGTGGTCAATGCGAAAGCAACTGTCTTCGTGGCAGCAGCAAACCATACAGGAAACTATGATTTTAGACTTTCATTCGATGAAACAAGCATTCAAGCAGTAAAAGCTCCAGTAGAAGTAAAATTTGAGGATATCAAAGGCACAGGCTTTGAAACATATATCGAGACACTTGCTGCGAAAGAAATCGTTAAAGGAACAACACCTACAACGTTTTCACCAGGCAATAACCTGACAAGAGCGCAATTTGCGATTATTTTAGCACGTGCACTTGAGCTTCCGAAGGCAGAATACCAAGGAACGTTTTCAGATGTACCGAAAAATCTAGATTGGGCTGTTTCTGAAATTGAAGCGGCAGCAAAAGCAGGTATTACAACAGGTAGTAACGGGAAATTCCGTCCATATGAATTCATTTCACGTGAACAAATGGCAACGATGATCATTCGCGCGATTGAGTATAAAGATGCAAGTATTTTGGAAGGCGTTACGACCGATGTGAAATTTGCAGATGCAGCTAGCATTTCTGACTACGCAAAAGCAAACGTTGACTATGCAGCAGGTCTTGGCATTATTGGTGGTAAAACAATCGATGGTAAGAAAGTATTTGATCCAAAAGCAAGCGCAACTCGTGGCCAAGCGTCTAAAATGGTTTACTATCTACTAGAAAATCTTGAAAAATAATATGTGACAGTTCATACCGGCGTCGCTGCTTCTGTAGCGGCAGCCGGTGTTGTCGGTGATAGAGATATTCGCTAGAAAGGAGCGTTTTCGTTGAGAAAAAAATCGATGCTAACGGTAGCGATGTTCGTTCTGTTATGGGCGATACTTCCCTTATTCACGCCTGGAAAAGTAGCGGCGGCATCCAAATTTGCAGATGGTGAGTATTCCGTGCCGTTTACGGTGTTAAAAGGGAATAGCGATGACGAATCGACGACGATTGATTACATGGTGAGTCCTGCAAAAGTGATGATTCAAAATGGAAAAACGTTTGCAGTTGTGACGTTAAATACGAGCTCTTGGTGGCAGTATTTCAAAGTACAATCAGCAAATGGTCTTGTGGATGTGGAAGTGCTAAGCACAGATACGGCAAAGGACCAACGGGTTGTTAAGTTTGAAGTGCAGGATATCGAAAAACTGCTCGATGCTAAAATTCATATCATTGTGACAGGCATTCCTGGCTTTTCGTATGACAATAAATACGACATTCGTTTTAAGTTTACGACAGCAGATATTCCATTAGCACCCGTTGCTGAAAAACCAGCACCTAAACCGACTGAGACAGATAAAACACCTGTCACGCCCCCACAAAAGCCAGCTGACAATAAACCGGATACCGTGACGAAGACGGAGAATACCCGTGTAGGTGCGCAAGGCGGGGCCAATGAAAAAAATGAAAAAACAGTTCCACCAACAGTGAACCCGGAAAAGAAAGCGGAGGATCCAGCAGCTGAGCCGTCTACTGAAGCACCCGTTGCACTGGATGCATCCGGTGCAACTGATGATGCTACCGACACAGCTATGTCTGTAGAGGAACCAGATACAGAAGAGGAACTTGCAGAAAATCTGGAACAAACAACAAGTGAAGTAGAGGAAGTTGCTGTCGGAGAAGTGAAAGGCGCATCGCAAGCGACTGTCCAAACTGGTCTTGCAGCAATTCTAGGCATTTTGGTCGTACTTCTCTTTGCAGGTCTTGGACTTTACGGCATCAAAAAACGTATACAGCCTCAATAAGGAAGTTAGATAGGTCTTGATATTTGTCATCAAGACCTTCTTCTACATAAGTAGCAAGGAGTTGTTAGAGCGATGCAGAAAGTGCGTAATCTATTTGTTCTACTAGCAGTTATTGTTGTGCTAGCTGGATGTTCATCAGGAAAAGATGGTTCGTCTAACGAAGAAACGAACGATGTACAAGGGGATCGGGTTGTGGCAACGACCGTTGCGCTAACGGAAATTATGGATGCACTCGAACTGGATTTAGTAGGAATCCCGTCCAGCTATAAGGATTTACCGAAACGTTATGAAGGTGCGAAAGAAGTTGGGAATCCAATGAGCCCCGATATGGAAATGCTATTGTCTCTGAAACCAACAGAGATTTTGTCTGTGACTACATTGAAATATGATTTACAAGAGATGTTTGACGAGCGAGGCATTGACATGACGTATGTCAATTTAGAAAGCATCGATGCCATGCACAGTGAGATTTTGAAACTTGGTGAAAAGTATGATCGCCAACAACAAGCGGAGACCATTGTCCAGCAGTTTGAAGAGAAAGTGGCTGACATTGAACAGTCGATAGAAGGAAAAAAACAGCCGTCCGTTCTTATTTTACTCGGCATTCCGGGTAGTTATCTCGTTGCAACAGAGAATTCCTATATTGGCGATTTGGTGAAGCGAAGCGGTGGGAAAAATGTCATTACCGGTGAGAGCGTAGAGTTTTTATCATCCAATACAGAACATTTACAGCAGGCGAAGCCGGATATCATTTTACGAGCAGCACATGGGATGCCAGAACAAGTCATCCAAATGTTTGACGAAGAATTCCGGACAAATGATGTGTGGAAACATTTTGAGGCTGTAAAAAACGATCGAGTCTATGATTTGGATGAACTACTATTTGGCACAACGGGTAATCTAGCAGCGATTGAAGCGTTGGATGAATTGCAAAAAATGTTGTATCCAGAATAAAGGTAGGTAAAAAAGATGCTTCATATAAATAGAAAAACGCTTAGTTTCATCGGTGTCATTACATTACTCATTATAGTCGTCGCATATGCTGCTACTACGGGGAGTATCCGCGTGACGCCAGTTGAACTGATTCAAGGGCTAATCACGGGAACGAATGATGATGTAGCGATTATTAAGGATTTACGGCTTCCGCGCATTATCATTGCCTTATTTGCAGGAGCAGCGCTGTCGGTAGCGGGCGTGTTGTTTCAAGCGGTGATGCGTAATCCGTTAGCAGATCCTGGCATTATCGGTGTGTCTGCAGGGGCAGGGTTTATGTCCATTGCGGTTGTAGCCTTGTTTCCGACACTCTATTTCTATGTGCCGCTCTTCGCTTTTGTAGGCGGTGCGTTAGCCTTTTTCCTCGTCTATTCTTTATCGTGGAAAACGGGGCTTGATCCGCTTCGCATGATATTAATCGGGGTTGCGGTGAACGCAGTGTTTACGGGATTGAGCCAGACGCTTGGGTTTAGCGGTAGCGCCATTACACAATCGATGAGCCAAGTGACGACATCGACGCTCACGATGAAGAAATGGGCTGACGTTGAAGTTATCGTCGTGTATGGAACGGTTGGCCTTATGCTAGCATTTACCCTTTATGCATGGTGCAATTATTTGGCGTTAAATGATAAAACCGCCAAGAGCCTTGGTGTCAATGTAAATCTTGCACGATTTGTCATTTCCTTAGTGGCAGTTCTGCTCGCATCGATTGCAACAGCTGTTGCAGGACTGTTCGCCTTTGTCGGCTTGTTGATTCCGCATATTGGTCGGGCTTTGGTCGGTTCAGATCATAAAGCACTCATCCCATTTTCAGCATTGGCGGGTGCGCTGTTGATCGTCACGGCGGATACGTTAGGCAGAATAGTTATTGCCCCCAATGAAATCCCGGCGTCCATTATCATGGGGGTTATCGGAGGAGTATTCCTCGTATTCTTACTGAGAAAGAGTGATCGAATATATGGACATTAAAGATATTACTTTTTCTTACGACCAAAAAGTGAATACGCTACGTGCGGTTAGCAGTACGATTGATACGGGGAAAGTGACGACGATTATTGGCCCGAATGGTTGTGGGAAGTCGACGTTGCTCGGTGTGATGTCAAATCATCATCAGCCGCAAAAGGGACAGGTACTATTGAATGGCAAGGGGATAACTGATTTCAAGCCGAAAGAACTGGCAAGGAAACTAGCCGTTGTCCATCAAAGCAATCATGCACCTGCCGATATGACGGTCGAAAAGCTCACGAGCTATGGCAGGATACCTTATAAGAAACCATTCACTGCGATTTCGGATGAAGACGAGCAAGCGGTTGCTTGGGCGTTAGATTGCACCAATCTGACAGAAAAACGCTCCATGCCGATTCACGCATTATCAGGTGGTCAAATGCAACGGGTTTGGATTGCCATGGCATTGGCGCAAAAAACCCCCTTTTTGTTCTTAGATGAACCGACGACGTATTTAGATATTTATTATCAGTATGAGCTGTTGGAACTCATCAAGCAGTTGAATCGTACACATGGCATGTCCATCGTCATGGTGTTACACGACATTAATCAGGCGATTCGTTATAGCGACGTCATTATTGTGATGAAAGATGGAGAGATTGTCGTAAAAGGTGCACCAAGTGAAGTGATCACGGCACAAACAATCAAAGAAATTTATGGCGTTGACGTCGCGGTTAAAACGGATCAAGAAGCAGGCATGTATATTGTGCCATTAGGTATTTGATAATTGTTTATTCATAATGGAAGACATCATTTCATACTAAAGAGATGGTGTCTTTTTTTGTTCAACTGAAAAAAGTAGATTGCCAAACGTAGTGAAAATAGCGTCTAGCAAAATATTTTTTTATTTGTGAACAAAATTTTCTGTATGCGATATATCGCATAATGGTGCGATTTGTAAGCGCATTCAAGAAAGTTCATTATTTATAATTGAGTAACAATTTAAAAAAGACTGTTGACTCTAGTGAAAATCCAAGATATGATGGCATCAATCCAATAACAGTTCGTGATTTGATTCACGGACAGCAAGACAAAATCGGGCAAGATTCATTACTTATGAAAGTACTAAACAATGTGTGAGTGACTTGATTAGGAGAGAGTGCAATGAGAAGTAACATGATTAAAATGGGTGTCGATCGCGCACCTCACCGAAGCTTACTTTACGCGACAGGCATTAAAACGAAAGATTTAGAGAAACCGTTCATTGGCGTATGTAACTCATACATTGATATTATTCCAGGGCATAAACACTTAAACAAATTTGCTGAAATTGTTAAAGAAGCAATTTGGGAAGCGGGCGGAGTACCGTTCGAATTCAATACAATTGGTGTAGACGATGGAATTGCGATGGGACATATCGGCATGAGGTATTCATTGCCAAGCCGTGAGCTGATTGCGGATTCGGCAGAAACAGTGATTAATGCACACTGGTTTGACGGTGTGTTCTACATACCAAACTGTGACAAAATCACACCGGGTATGCTGATGGCGGCGGTGCGGACGAATGTACCTTCTATATTTGTATCAGGTGGTCCGATGGAAGCTGGAGTATCTGCAGAAGGGCAAGCACTTTCCCTGACATCCGTATTTGAAGGAGTCGGCGCATACAAGGCAGGCAAGATGACAGCAGAAGAACTGCTAGACATTGAAAACAATGCGTGTCCAACATGTGGTTCTTGTTCAGGAATGTTCACAGCGAACTCCATGAACTGCTTGATGGAAATGCTTGGCGTTACACTACCAGGAAACGGTACGATTGTAGCGACTTCAGATGAGCGTCATAAGCTCATTAAAGAAGCGGCTAAACAATTGGTCCGGATGGTAAAAGAAGACGTTAAACCTCGCGACATCATTACAAAAGAAGCAATTGACGATGCTTTCGCTTTAGATATGGCGATGGGTGGTTCAACAAATACAGTACTCCACACATTGGCTATTGCACATGAAGCGGAAATTGACTATAAAGTCCAAGACATTAATATGGTAGCAGAGCGCGTTCCTTATTTAGCGAAAATTATGCCAGCTTCAGACGTGTCAATGGACGATATCTTTAAAGCAGGGGGCGTGAGTTCAATTATCAATGAACTCACAAAAGTCCCAGGCGCCATCCACCCAGATCGTTTGACGGTCACAGGCAAAACGATTGGTGAAGATGTAGCAGAGTATCAAATTACGAATGATCAAGTCATTCGTACAAAAGATAATCCGCACAGCCCAGTTGGAGGACTATCCGTCTTATTCGGCAACATTGCGCCGGATGGTGGAGTCATTAAAGTCGGTGCTGTCGATCCATCCATTAAAGAATTCCGTGGTGAAGCGATTGTCTTTGAATCGCAAGAGGATGCACAGGAAAACATCGACAATGGCACCGTACGTGAAGGTCATGTCGTAGTCATTCGCTACGAAGGACCAAAAGGTGGGCCGGGAATGCCAGAAATGCTTGCACCAACATCGGCGATTCAAGGACGTGGTTTGGGAACGAAAGTAGCCCTCATTACGGACGGACGTTTCTCCGGGGCATCTCGTGGTATTTCCATCGGACATATTTCTCCAGAAGCTGCGGACGGTGGACCGATTGCGCTTGTGGAAAATGGAGACATTATCACAATTGATTTGACAAATAGAACGATTGATCTTGAAGTGGCCGAAGACATTTTGGCTGAACGTCAATCGAAATTACAACCGTTTGAACCGAAGATTAAAAAAGGTTGGTTAGCTCGATACTCCGCACTTGTGACATCTGCAAGTACGGGCGGCGTGATGAAAATTTAACTTAATAACGGGGTTCAAACCCTGGAGTAATTGAATATACGAACTCGTTGATGAGGTAAAAGTGGTTGGAATTTTGTATTCCCAGAGAGCCGGTCGTGCTGGAAGCCGGCAATACAACCAACCGCGACATCCCCTCGGAGTGAATGGCTGAAACCTCATATGGAGTAGGCGATTCCGGGCGTAGAGAAATCTGTGCTCGTTAAAAACGAATAGACATTGTCTATTCATAAGGTAGCGAATTTGCTACGAACAAGGGTGGTACCATGAAAAGCTTTTTCATCCCTATGTAAAGGAACATGTTTCTTTGCGTGGGGAGAAAAGGCTTTTTTTATCTTTATTCAGCTGAATAAAGACAAAGCCCCTGACCTCAATTACGCCAAGGTATAAATGATATGTTTAATTAAGTGATTATTCCTATTCATAAGAAAGTAAGGAGGAGTTTGCAAATGAATGCTGGAGTTCAAACGAAGCAAGCAACAACAGAAGAAGTTCCGACGACGGTGAATGAGCAAGAACAAACAACACAACCGATGGATGGGTCTGCTGTCCTCATTCAGGCCTTGAAAGAACAAGATGTCGAAATCATTTTCGGCTATCCTGGAGGTGCCGTCTTACCAATTTATGACGCACTTTACAAGAACCCGATTAGCCACGTGCTTGCACGTCATGAACAAGGAGCCATTCATGCGGCGGAAGGCTATGCACGTGTTTCTGGAAAACCGGGAGTGGTCATTGCTACATCGGGACCAGGTGCAACAAACCTTGTCACAGGGATTACAGACGCGATGATGGATTCTTTACCACTCGTTGTTTTCACGGGGCAAGTTGCAAGTTCAGTCATCGGAACGGATGCATTCCAAGAGGCAGATATCATTGGAATTACGCAACCAATCACGAAGCATAATTATCAAGTGAATGATGTAGCTGATTTCCCACGCATCATTAAAGAAGCGTTCCATATCGCTTCCACAGGTCGTCCTGGTCCAGTACTCGTCGATATTCCCAAAAATATTGCGACAGGATTGTTTACGCCAGCGGATGTGAAAGAGGCTGAAGTCAATTTACCAGGTTACCAACCGACAACGACTCCGAACTTCTTGCAAATCCAAAAAGCAGCACAAGCCATCTCGCAAGCAAAAAAACCACTCATTCTTGCAGGAGCAGGCATTCTTCACGCACAAGCAATGGACGAATTAAAAGAATTTGTTGAAAAACACCAAATTCCTGTTACGAACACATTGCTAGGACTAGGCAGTATCCGTGGAGATCACGAGTTGTTCATAGGAATGGCAGGCATGCACGGAACAGTGACAGCCAATATGTCTTTGTATGAATGCGATGTTCTACTCAATATCGGTGCTCGATTTGATGACAGGCTAACGGGCAATTTAGAGCAATTCGCTCCGAATGCGAAAGTAATCCATATTGACATCGACCCAGCTGAAATCGGGAAAAACGTTCCAACAGAAATCCCGATTGTAGCAGACGCAAAAGAAGCTTTACAAGCACTACTCAAGCAAGATATCGCTGTGACAGAAGCAGCTGAATGGCTAGCGCACTTGAACGAATCGATGGAAAAGTATCCATTATGGTACAAAGCCGATGACAATGCGCTACTTGCACAACAAGCAGTTGAAATTATCCACCGTGTAACAGAAGGAGATGCGATTGTAACCACAGACGTTGGTCAGCATCAGATGTGGGCAGCACAATACTATCCACTGAATAATCCCGATCATTGGGTAACTTCTGGAGGTCTTGGAACAATGGGGTTCGGCTTCCCAGCAGCGATTGGCGCGCAACTTGCCAAGCCCGATAAACGCGTTATTGCGATTGTTGGAGATGCAGGTTTTCAAATGACGGCACAGGAATTATCGTTACTCCAAGAGCTACGCATTCCTGTAAAAGTAGTCATTTTGAATAACGAAGCACTTGGTATGGTTCGTCAATGGCAAGAAACGTTTTACGAGGAGCGTTACTCGCAGTCACTCATTCCTGTACAACCTGACTTTTTAAAGTTGGCAGAAGCGTATGACATTAAAGGGTACCGAATCGAAACGTTGGAAGAGGCTGAAACAGTGTTCCAAGAAGCACTATTATCAGATGAACCGGTATTGATTGATTGCCGCGTGAAACGCCTGGAAAATGTTTACCCAATGGTAGCACCTGGGAAAGGCGTACATGAAATGATTGGGGTGAGCCCGCAATGAAAAGAGTCATTACTGTAACAGTTATCAACCAAAGTGGAGTATTGAATCGAGTAACCGGGTTACTCATGAAAAGGCAGTTCAATATCGAAAGCATTACGGTCGGCCATACCGAGCAACCGGATATGTCGAAAATGACGTTCGTCGTCAATGTGGAGGACGAACGGAAAATTGAGCAGCTCGTCAAACAGCTGTCCAAACAAATCGATGTACTGAAGGTCAATGACATCACTGAAAAATCCATGGTGATGCGCGAGTTAGCGCTCATAAAAGTCATTTCACCTCCACATGTTCGAAGTGAAATGAATAGCATCATTGAACCGTTCCGAGCGAGAATTCTCGACTCTAGTAAAAGTGTCGTGACGTACCAAGTAGTCGGTCATCCCGATAAGATCGAGGCAGTCATTGAATTGCTACGACCATATGGCATTAAGGAATTGACACGCACAGGTGCGACAGCGATGAAGCGCGATATGCAAAAGGTTCAAGCGCCACAGTTATCTATTTTGAAACAATAATAATCAATTACGCCTTGGCGTAATTGCGTCCGGATTTTTTCGAACTTAGGTTGCCTTCTAAAGCACCCCTTAAAAATCTGTGACATCCGCCGGAGGCTTTATCTGGCACAGATAAAAGAGGTTCATAGCAACACCATATAAATCTAAAAAAAAACAGACAACCCACTAGGAGGAAATTATTATGACAAAAATGTACTATAACCAAGATATCAACGAGGCAGTTCTACAAGATAAAACAATCGCGGTAATCGGATACGGTTCACAAGGTCACGCACACGCACAAAACCTAAACGACTCTGGTTTCAATGTCATTGTTGGTGTACGCGAAGGGAAATCTTTCGACCAAGCAAAACAAGACGGTCTAACGGTTAAAACAGTTCGTGAAGCAGCGGAAGCAGCAGACGTAATCATGATTCTTCTTCCAGACGAAAGACAAAAAGCAGTTTACGATGAAGAAATCCAACCAGCGCTAAAAGCAGGTAAATCACTTGTTTTCGCACACGGTTTCAACGTGCACTTCGGTCAAATCGTACCACCTGCGGATGTTGACGTATTCCTTGTAGCACCAAAAGGACCAGGTCACCTTGTTCGCCGTACATTCGAAGCTGGCGCAGGCGTACCTGCACTATTCGCTGTATACCAAGACGTATCAGGCAATGCGAAAGACGTTGCACTTGCGTATGCAAAAGCAATCGGTTCTGCTCGCGGTGGTGTACTTGAAACATCATTCAAAGAAGAAACTGAAACGGATCTATTCGGAGAGCAAGCAGTACTTTGCGGTGGTTTGACTGCACTCGTAAAAGCTGGATTTGAAACACTTGTAGAAGCAGGTTACCAACCAGAACTTGCGTACTTTGAAACACTACATGAAACAAAACTTATCGTTGACTTGATGTACGAAGGCGGTATGGCAGGTATGCGTTACTCAATCTCCGATACAGCTGAGTGGGGCGACTTTGTATCAGGTCCACGCGTTGTCGATGCAGATACAAAAGCACGCATGAAAGACATCCTAACAGACATTCAATCAGGTAAATTTGCAAGAGAGTGGATCGCGGAAAACGAAAACGGTCGTCCGAACTTCAACCGTATCGAGCAAGAAGAAGCGAAACACCAAATTGAAGAAGTGGGTCAAAGACTACGTGCAATGATGCCGTTTGTAAATGAAGGTGCAAAAACAAAAGAGGAAGAAGTGGTGGGCAGTGCGAAAAATTGACATATTTGATACGACACTTCGGGACGGAGAACAATCAGCGGGTATTAATCTAAATACAGCTGAGAAATTAGAAATTGCGAAGCAACTTGAAAAATTCGGGGCAACAATTATTGAAGCAGGGTTTCCTGCTTCATCCCCGGGTGATTTTGAAGCGGTTCAACGCATTGCGAACACGGTAAAAAAGTCGACAGTAACAGGTCTTGCCCGTGCGATGAAAAGTGATATTGAAACGTCATGGGAGGCACTTCGTGGTGCGGAACAACCTCATTTACATGTCTTTTTAGCAACATCACCGATTCATATGGAATACAAGCTTCAAAAAACACCTGATCAAGTTGTGGATATTGCGGTAGAAGCGGTGAAATATGCGCGTAAGTTTTTCCCACTTGTCCAATGGTCGGCGGAAGATGCTTTCCGTTCAGACCGAGAATTCCTCGTTCGCATTATCAATCAAGTCATTGCAGCTGGTGCAACAGTTATTAATATACCAGATACAGTCGGCTATGCAACGCCGCAAGAATATGGTGCTTTGTTTAAATACTTAAAAGAAAATGTAACAGGTATTGACAACGTCAAGCTATCTGCACATTGTCACAATGACCTTGGCATGGCGGTTGCCAACTCGATTGCAGCGATTGAAAATGGTGCCGATCAAGTTGAAGGAACGATCAATGGTATTGGTGAACGTGCTGGAAATGCTGCACTTGAAGAAATTGCCGTAGCACTTCATGTCCGTAAAGATTTTTATGGACTTGAAACAGGTATCAATCTACAGGAAATCAAGCGCACAAGCCAGCTTGTCAGTCAATTGACAGGCGTTGTGATCCAGCCAAACAAAGCGGTTGTCGGGAAAAATGCCTTTGCGCATGAATCGGGTATTCACCAAGATGGTTATCTGAAAAACCGTGAAACATATGAAATCATTACGCCCGAACTCATTGGCGATAAAACAGAACCGCTTGCCCTTGGGAAGCATTCTGGCCGACACGCATTCAAAGATCGTGCCATTACAATGGGCTTCGATTTGGATGATGACAAGTTGAATAAAGCATTTGCGGAGTTTAAAAAATTAGCAGACCGTAAAAAGGAAATTACAGAAGACGATCTGTTCGTTTTATTCACAGACCAGCAAATTAAACATAAGGACACACCTGTTTATGAATTGACGAATGTGCAAGTTCAGTATGGAACGGCGAACATTCCAACGGCAACTGTATCAGCGGTTGAGCCAAGCGGCGAATCCGTGACAGTAGCAGCGACAGGTGCTGGATCAGTAGAAGCGATTTTCAATACATTGGAGCAACTCGTCACAGGAAAAGTCCATATTTTGGATTACCGTGTGACATCCATTGGAAAAGGCCGCGATGCACTTGGCGAAGCAGTCGTCAACTTGAGCATAGATGGTGAAGTATCCATTGGGCGCGATGTTGCGCAAGACGTATTGGAAGCATCGGCAAAAGCATATTTGAATGCCATTAACAGACATTTGATGAAAATAGCAACGCCAGTGAGAGCCGTTGTTACTGAAGTGAATTAAAACAAGGAGGAGAAGTCCTATGGAAAAGAGAGTAGCGGTATTACCAGGTGATGGAATTGGTCCAGAAGTGACAGCAGCAGCGGTTAAGGTGTTGGAAACGATTGGAAGACGCTTTAATCATACATTTCATATTGAATACGGATCAATCGGTGGTATAGCGATTGATAAGTATAAAAATCCACTTCCGGATGAAACAATTAAGCTTTGCGAAGAGAGTGATGCCGTTCTCTTAGGGGCAGTGGGAGGACCAAAATGGGATCAGAATCCTTCAGAACTGCGACCTGAAAAAGGCTTGCTGGCCATTCGGAAACACTTCGACCTTTTTGCCAATCTTCGTCCCGTGGCGGCCGTACCGGCTCTGCTTCATGCTTCTCCTCTAAAAGAAGAAGTCGCACAGGATGTCAATATGATGATTGTTCGGGAACTGACAGGCGGCTTGTATTTTGGAGAGCCGAGTCGCAAAACAGACAAATCAGCTGTGGACACACTAGTGTATACGCGGGAAGAAATCGAACGCATTGTGGAAAAGGCTTTCGAACTTGCGCGACTACGTAAAGGAAAAGTAACGTCTGTGGACAAAGCAAACGTGCTCGAATCGAGTAAGCTGTGGCGTGAAATTGTAGAAGAGAAGAAGCAGGCATATCCAGACATCGAAGTGGAGCATGCATTAGTCGACTCTTGTGCCATGAAGCTAATTACTAATCCTGGGACGTATGATGTTGTCGTAACGGAAAATATGTTTGGCGATATTTTGAGTGATGAAGCGTCTGTCATCACAGGTTCACTTGGCGTGTTACCGTCGGCTAGTATTAACAGCGATAACTTTGGGTTGTATGAGCCGGTACATGGATCTGCACCTGAAATCGCAGGTCTTGGTGTAGCGAATCCAGCAGCAACGATTTTATCGGTTGCGATGATGCTGAAATATTCGTTCGGACTGACAACGGAAGCGTCAGCGATTGAGGCGGCAGTTAACACGGCGTTTGAAGACGGCTTCTTCACAGCTGATCTTGCGTCACCAGAGCAACGCGTACTCTCCACAAAAGAGTGGACAGACAAAATTGTCGATGAGCTTGATACGCAATTTGTGTCCAATAGCATTATGTTTTCATACGTTTAATAAAGCTACCAATGTGTTTGATAGAATCTGAATCAAGAGGGGATAGGAATATTCCCTCTTCGATGTACTTTATACATAGAAAGGAGAAGCGCAAATGGCGAAAAATATTATTGAGAAAATTTGGGACCAGCATGTCGTATATGAAGAACAGGGGAAGCCGGATTTGCTGTATATCGATCTTCATTTGTTGCATGAAGTGACATCTCCTCAAGCATTTGAAGGCCTACGATTGGCGAATCGGACTGTGCGACGACCAGATCTTTGCTTTGCGACGATGGACCATAATGTGCCAACGAAAAATTTACCTACTATTAAAGATCCGATTGCTAAAAAGCAGATCACAACGCTTCAAAAGAACTGTGATGAATTCGGTGTTCCACTTGCTAATATGGATCATCCAGATCAAGGGATTGTCCACATCATTGGACCGGAGCTTGGACTGACACAACCAGGGAAAACGATTGTTTGTGGAGATAGCCATACGTCTACGCATGGTGCGTTCGGAGCGATTGCGTTTGGGATTGGAACGAGTGAGGTAGAGCATGTGTTATCAACACAAACACTTTGGCAATCCAAACCGAAAACAATGGAAATCCGTGTCAATGGAAAACTTGGCTTTGGCGTAGCAGCAAAAGATATCATTTTGGCGATTATCGCGAAATTTGGCATCGATGTTGGGACGGGCCATATCGCTGAGTTTACGGGTGAAGCGATTCGCAATCTGACGATGGAAGAACGGATGACCGTTTGTAATATGTCCATCGAAGCAGGAGCGAAAGCGGGTTTGATTAGCCCGGATGAAACAACGGTTTCTTATCTAAAAGGACGCCGACATGTTCCGGAAGGTGAAGCATTCGATGAGGCAGCTGCAGCTTGGTTAGCACTTGCTTCGGATGAAGATGCGACATATGACACGGTTATTGAAATCGATGCAGCTAGTATCGAGCCGTTTGTAACATGGGGAACAAACCCAGCAATGGGATCAGGCATTACCGCTCATGTTCCGTATGCGAAAGACTTTGAGGATGAGTCCGACAAAGAGGCATTGAAAAAAGCACTTGCTTACATGGGACTAGAAGAAGGTATGCCACTCACTTCTATCGACATTCAGCATGTCTTTATTGGCTCATGTACCAATGCACGGTTAAGTGACCTGCGAGCAGCTGCTAAAGTGATTGAAGGGAAAAAAGTGCACGAGGCAGTCACAGCCATTGTCGTTCCTGGCTCACGTACTGTGAAAAAACAGGCAGAGGAAGAAGGATTGGATTCCATTTTCCTTGAAGCGGGATTTGAATGGCGAGAATCGGGTTGCAGTATGTGCTTGGCGATGAATGATGACGTAGTCCCAGCTGGTGAACGTTGTGCATCAACGTCGAACCGGAACTTTGAAGGACGCCAAGGTGCGGGTGCGCGTACGCATCTGATGAGCCCGGCAATGGCGGCAGCCTCTGCAATTGCAGGCCATTTTGTAGATGTAAGAGAACTGCAAAGCGCGAATGCATAACTGAAGGAGTTGATGATGAGATGAAGCCGATTAATGAAGTCGTGAGTGTTGTGACACCGTTAGATCGTAAAAACGTTGATACCGACCAAATTATTTCGAAGGAGTTCCTGAAACGCATTGAGCGGACAGGCTTTGGTAAGTATTTGTTCTATCATTGGCGATACGATGCAAACGGAGCAGAAGTGAAAGAATTTGTGTTAAATGATGAGCGATTTAAAGAATCGACAATCCTCGTTGCGCATGAAAACTTCGGTTGTGGCTCGTCAAGGGAGCATGCGCCGTGGGCGATTATGGATTATGGATACAACGTGGTCATAGCACCAAGTTTTGCGGATATATTCCATAATAACTGCATGAAAAATGGAATTCTTCCCATTAAGCTAAGTGTGTCTGAAGTAGAGGAACTGTTGGCAAATGGGCAACAGCAGCCTTACTCGATTACAGTAAACTTAGAAAAGCAACTAGTTGAGGGACAAGATGGCAAGAGCTACTCGTTTGACATTGATCCTTATTATAAACAAATGTTGTTAAATGGTTGGGATGAAATTTCACTGACATTCCAATATGAAGAGCATATTGCGAAGTATGAGGAACAACATGTGAAACAGCCGGTCTAACAGCTATAAAAAAATCTCGCCCTTTCATTGTGAAGAAATGAAAGGGCGAATTTTTTGCTTTTCAATCATTTATGAACAGTCTTTTTGAGCATGCCCTACCTCTACTTTAACTGATAGCTACACCACCACTTGCAGCACCTGTAAGGGTAGTTGCGACGTTAAGGCCAGTTGTAGTTACAGAAAATACAAGTAACAAGCGTTGTCCTGCTGTTACATTGATCGATAGGTTACTTGTAATACCGCTACTGATGTTACCGACTGAGATTAAACCTGTGAGAGATGGAGAAAGAGTAACAGTAGCGCCGGTAATTGGGCTGAATGTGTTGCTGCTTTGCGTTGCAACATATAACTGCGCCTGAACCGTTGCAGTTCCGAGAAGAACACCTAGTCCCGTTGTAACACTAAAGAATCCGGCTAATGAGGTGATGACGCCATTACGGGGAACTATATATGCATAGTTTAGAAGACCAGAAAGGTCTATGTTACCACTTACCAAGCTAACACCTGGAACAGCACTTCCAAATCCTACAAGACTTGTTGTTCCAACTAATCCGGCTATAGTGGCTGTTAATACAACTGGTGTTACTCCCGAAGCGAATGGAATGATGGCACTAGCACCCGTCACGCCCGTAGGTCCAATAGGCCCGGTAGGTCCAGTAGGTCCAATTGTGCCAGTCATACCCGTAGGTCCAGTAGAACCAGTCGCGCCATCTGCGCCATCGATCCCCGGTAGGCCTTGAATCCCTTGAGTTCCCGTCGCGCCGGTTGCCCCAGTGGCTCCATCTGCGCCATCAATTCCCGGAATCCCTTGAATGCCTTGAGTTCCCGTTGCGCCGGTTGCTCCAGTCGCGCCATCTGCGCCATCGATCCCCGGTAGGCCTTGAATTCCTTGAGTTCCCGTCGCGCCGGTTGCCCCAGTGGCTCCATCTGCGCCATCAATTCCCGGAATCCCTTGAATGCCTTGAGTTCCCGTTGCGCCGGTTGCTCCCGTCGCACCATCTGCGCCGTCAATCCCTGGAACTCCTTGAATGCCTTGAGTTCCCGTCGCGCCGGTTGCCCCAGTGGCTCCATCTGCGCCATCAATTCCCGGAATCCCTTGAATGCCTTGAGTTCCCGTTGCGCCGGTTGCTCCCGTCGCACCATCTGCGCCGTCAATCCCTGGAACTCCTTGAATGCCTTGAGCTCCCGTCGCGCCGGTTGCTCCAGTGGCCCCGTCTACGCCGTCAATCCCTTGCACGCCTTGAATGCCTTGACTTCCTGTCGCGCCGGTTGCCCCAGTGGCTCCATCTGCGCCATCAATTCCCGGAATCCCTTGAATGCCTTGACTTCCCGTTGCGCCGGTTGCTCCCGTCGCACCTGTCGCCCCAGTGGCTCCGTCTACGCCATCAATCCCCGGCACGCCTTGAATCCCTTGAGCCCCCGTATTTCCAGTCGGCCCCGGCACACCTTGAATACCTTGAACACCCTGAGGTCCAATCGGCCCTTGAGCCCCTGGGGGACCGGTAGCCCCAGTCGCGCCAGTAGCACCCTGACCATCACTTGGACAACAGCAACAATTACAGCATTTATGGCAACCACTGCATATATTTGATCCATTACATCCATTACCACTAGTAAATCCACGTCTTGCAAAACTATAAAAATCCATATTTTCACCACCTTCTGTACCATCTTATTCAAGTAATAAGCAAAGGGACGGGCTATCAACTACTTATTTTGGAGGGGATCTGGAGATTCCAATAGACCATCTACCGAAAACAGCCGCCACGACGAAATGTCGGAGCAGCTGTCAATCTATCTGCAAACTAAAATGTCTATTCATCCATTCTTTATTTCTTCAAAAGCGTATCTAAGTATTTTTTATTTCCAAGTATGCGCGTATCCGTTGGCCTAAATTCTCGTGCGGTTTCGTTGTGTTCGTAGGCTTTGGTGTAGTTTTGGAGTCGATCATAGAGGACGCATAATTGAAGGTGAGGTAACCAGGTGGAAAAGGCGATGTTCTCAAAGCTGAGGTGTAGCTGGTTTTCATCCAACAAGGCTTGTTGGTACCAATGAATAGCGGCTGTATGATTGCCTTGTTCCATAAAATAATAGCCAAGTCGACAACAGGTTTCGGGACGTGGCGCGTCATAGAGTAGCGTTTGCAAGGTAGCTTGTTGCGCCTTTTCTTGGTTGTCTAGTTGATAGTAGCAATCTGCAAGCTTCAGGCATGCGCGAATATTATCCTCAACCCATCCTAACTTTGAATCGAGAAATGTTTGATAGTAGTGGATGGCTTCTTCAAAATGTTGATGATCGACCAATTCATTAGCAAAGTAAAATGTATCACGTGGGGATAGTGGGGCCCCTGATTCGAGCAGCTTGCGATAGATTCGAATATTCCGTTCGTCATCATGGCTTAGGGGGGAGTGGGTGATGGCGATATCACTGTCCATTACATTCCCTGATACCTCAAGAAACTCATGGACAGCGCCAATCCACTGAAACTGTTTGGCCTTTTTAACCAAGCGATACCTTTTTAAGCGAGAGGTGACATTGCCATCCTCATCAAAACCTAAATGATAGTCCATCGACACGGCATCAATGGAAGGAGACAACGTCTGTTTGAGCAGTCTAAGCTTTTCCTGAGCCTCCACAGTCAACACATCGTCGGCATCTAACCACAGGATATAGTTTTGAGTCGCTTGTTGAAATGAAAAATTCCGTGCTGCTGCAAAATCCTCTATCCATTGAAAATCAACAACTCGATCCGTATATCGCTGACAAATTTCTTTCGTGCGATCCGTAGAACCTGTATCAACAATGATGATTTCTTCGACCAACGCACTGACTGAGTCTAAGCACCTCCCGATGACAGCCTCTTCGTTTTTGACAATCATGCACAAACTTATCGTTACCATTTCATCCCTCCGTACATTCTTTTCATGTATATGTAACAGTGGACAGACGTGTTCAAAGAGGTTTTGTATTAGTTATATATTAGTTATATATTGCAAATTCACTAGGTAATTCGGAGTTATCGGTAAAATTTACTTGGTATAGGAAAAATGATAGTCTAGTACAAGTTGATTGTATAATCGTTTTTACTGACATGATGTGTAAACGGTTACAATCATGTCGCTGGAACTGTATTTCGGAGGTTTGTGAAAATAAATTAAAAGATAAGGAGACTATAGATATGGATTTTTCACCATGGGTTTTATTCACGGATATCGGTTTGATATCTTTACTGCTGCTGGCAGGTACGATTATTCGCGCGAAAGTAGGATTCGTACAGCGCATGTTTTTACCGGCTAGTATTATAGCTGGTATTCTAGCATTGCTACTAGGGCCGAACGGTTTTAAAGTTCTGCCATTTTCCGATCAAATGGGCACGTATCCAGGTATTTTAATCGCGGTGATTTTCGGTACGTTGCCATTACTATCCCCGCGTATTGACTGGAAAGCGATTAAAACAAGAGTAGGGAGTATGTGGGCATACTCACAGCTCGCGATGGTTCTTATGTGGGGCGGGGGATTATTATTTGCCATCTTACTTTTGAACCCGTTTTGGGATGGTTTGCATGATGGCTTTGGTTTGTTGTTGGCTGCTGGTTTTGTTGGTGGACACGGAACGGCTGCAGCGATTGGTGCAACGTTCGCACAGAATGGTTGGGAAGAGGCTACTTCTTTAGCGATGACTTCTGCAACAGTAGGGATTATTAGTGCGATTTTAATCGGTATTCTCTTCATTAAACGAGGGTCTGCGAAAGGTCATACGTCATTCCTTGCATCGTTCGATGAATTACCGAATGAGCTTCGCACAGGGTTAATCCCTCCTGGATCACGCATTAAGTCTGAAACAGATACAGTTTCTTCAATTTCCATTGATCCATATGTATTCCACTTGTCGATCGTCACGATTATTGCAATGGGTGGATATTACTTAAGTCAGTTGGGCGCAATGCTGTTACCAAGCGTTGTCATTCCCGCATTTTCATTGGCGTTTTTAGTCGGTTTACTTGTAAAGAAAATCATGAATATGACGAACACCGAAAAGTATATGAGTACGGATGTTGTCAACCGTATTAGTGGTAGTGCGACAGATATTTTAGTTGCATTCGGAATTGGATCGATCAGCGTATCCGTTGTACTCGATTATGCTGTCCCGCTTATTCTATTGTTTGTCTTCGGGCTATGCTATGCCTTCCTATTTTTCTCCGTATTTTCGAAGAAGTTCTTTCCGCAGTATTGGTTTGAAAAAGGAATCTTCACATGGGGTTGGACGACAGGCACAGTGGCAATGGGCATGGCGCTTCTGCGCATTGTTGACCCGAAAGGTGAAAGTAAAACACTCGATGATTATGGCTTGGCGTATATTCCGATTGCGCCGGTTGAAATCTTGCTTGTGACATTTGCACCAATGCTCGTCCTGCAATCACAAGGTCTTGTCTTTGTAGGGATTGTTGCCGTATTTGCGCTTGTCATTTACTTGATGTCTATGAAATATAACTGGCTGACTCGTAAGAAGACGTCTTAAAACAATAGCCAAATAGCCCCTGCCGTCAGTAGTGACGTTCAGGGGCTATTTTTGTCTAAATAAGGTAACATAGAGAGAAAGAATGCGTGCACCGTAAATTACTCGGACAATGAGGTGAATTATGAAAATAAATGTCGCAATAATCATATCATTGGCAATTTTCGTGTTTACGTTTTTAGGTGTGTATCACGTAGCGCCAACATCTAACAAGGATACGCTGATGGTGTTAGATGCAGCGCTTGTTTCAGGCTATTTGATGTTAGGGTTATTTTATCTAGGTGCTTATATCCAACAACGCAAGGATCTCTTTCAGCTTTACTTCAGCTTGTATTGCATCACACAAGGCTTATATGTTTCCACATTAAACGAACAATTAATCAGTCTCGTAATGGATGAGCTGACGAGCGAAGCGCTTAATGGCATTCAACTTTACCTCATTCATATTGTCGCCCTATTTTTTATGCTCTATGCGTATCGTTTTTTTCAACAATATGCTAGAAAACAAACAGTCATTTTCTTAAGTGTACTCTTAGGTCTTCAAGGGACGTTATTTGGTCTCCTGCAAGTGAACGAATGGTTGCTAAGTGGTCTTCCACTACTGTATAAAGACGCTGTCATGATTTCGGGGCTTAGCATTAGCAATCTATACATTATTTTCATTTTAATCAAAGCAGTCATCGGCCACAAAGAAGGCGTTGAATACTTAGTCGTCATCGTGACAACTTTCATCTGTCATGGCATGTTAATTGGTTTGAACTTTTTGCTTGCTAGTCCCGTTGGCTATTTACATGTCGTGTTGTTTGTCATTATGACGATTAGCGTGTCGCTACTGATGGGGCA
Source organism: Sporosarcina sp. FSL K6-1522 (assembly GCF_038622445.1). Classification (GTDB taxonomy): domain Bacteria; phylum Bacillota; class Bacilli; order Bacillales_A; family Planococcaceae; genus Sporosarcina. The sequence goes on along the minus strand of NZ_CP152019.1, from coordinate 4,257,304 downwards.
TCGTTTCCATACGGCTTATTTACAAGTAGAGCAGCTATCCCAAAACTTACTCATTTACGATCGGTTAAAGGATGAATTTATCATCAATACTTCCCAAGAACTACAAGCCCCATTGCATGACATGATTCAAGTCTCGAAGTCATTAATGGAAGGAACAGCAGGACCGCTGCGCTCAAAGCAACAGGAACGCGTGCTACACATACATAATGTCGGCAAGCGTTTAGCGCTAATCGTGGAGCAATTCGTAGACGTTAGCAAAATCAAACAAGGGGAACGAAGCGTCGAACCAACATTAGTAGATTTGCGATGCATTGACGATGTCTTGAAGGAAATCCGTTATTTGCTGCCTCACTCCTATCCAGTCGCCATTCGGAATGAAGTCGTCGCCCCTACGCCATTCATCTATGCGGATGAACAACGCGTGAAGCAAATAATCTTTAACTTAATGAACAATGCGGTTCAGCATACGACACAAGGCACAATTACCATTTCGGCAGAGGTGAAAGAGCAGGACATGCACATTACGGTTGCGGATACAGGCAGTGGCATTGCAAAAGCGCATGTGGGGCATATCTTTACGCCGTATTATCAAGTAGACAATATGGAGAAAGTGGCCACGGAAGGACTTGAAATGGGGCTGTCGATTACAAAGCAGCTTGTTGAATTATCGGGGGGGAGCATTTGGGCACAATCGGTGTACGATGAAGGCTCACGCTTTACGTTTACGTTGCCGTTAGCGACACCAGAGCAAATTATTGTACGAACTACTCAAAATAGTGTGATAGGATCCGATAATACTAGGGAGCAGCCACTAGGTATTTCGAAGTTGAAACTGCCACAAAAAATCATTGGGACAAATCGAGCAACGGTTCTCGTTGTAGACGATGATCATAAAAACCTTGATGTGCTCATTGAACTGGTTGGATCACTGGATTACACGGTTATTGCTGTCGACAATGGTCCAGATGCGATGGCAATGCTTGAGCGTAACGTCATCGATTTGATGATTGTGGATTTAATAATGCCTGGCTACGTAGTATGTAAACAAGTTCGACAAGCTTATGATTTAGTGGAGCTTCCCATCGTTATCTTGACGGAGGGAGCGAAATCAACCGATTTTGTGACAGCTATGAAAGTAGGAGCGAATGACTTCTTGCGCAAGCCGCTGTTACCAGAGGAACTGAAGGTCAAAATCGCCTCACTCGTTGCGATGAAGCGAGCGGCCCAACAGTCGATTCATGATGAATTGAGTAATTTTCACGCGCAAATTGCGCCCCATTTTTTATATAATACGTTAAATACAATTATTGCGTTAACCTATAAAGATACCGAAAAAGCGAGAGAAGCTTTGCAGCATTTGGCGACCTATTTTAGAGCGAAATTAGATTTTTACTCTCAAAACACGGTAGTTTTATTGGAACAGGAGCTGGATTTGGTTCAGTCTTATGTGGCCATTGAACAGATGCGCTACGGAGATCGGCTCATCGTCAACTATGCGATAGACGAGCAGGTGAAGGCAAGGATACCGTCGTTGACCATTCAGCCGCTTGTGGAAAATGCGATTCGACATGGGATTTCCAAAAAAGATACTGTGGGAACATTAGGCATCTCCGTTCAGCAACAAGGGGGCGATGTAGTCATTCGAATTGAAGATGACGGCGTGGGTATGTCGGAAGAAAAACAAGCTGCGCTATTGAATAATACAAATGGTGGTATTGGCTTTGTCAATTCGTTCAACAAGCTAAAATTGGTGAAGAATGCACAATTTAGCTTGGAAAGTGCTGAGGGGAAGGGCACAACAATTACAATCATCTTACCGGGAGTGAAGAACAGTGAAGGTCGTGTTAATCGATGATGAGCAGTTAGCGATCGATGTACTAGAAATCGTCATAGGGGAAATGAAAAACGTTGAAATTGTTGGGACATTTACTGATGCTAAACAAGCTTATCGAGAGATGGAGCAGCTTGCCGTTGATGTGGTCTTTTTAGATATGGAGATGGGCAATATACATGGGCTGGAGTTTGCAGAGGAATTAATGACGAAGTACCCTCGAGTGGAGGTGGTCTTTGTTACGGCCCATCCGCAATACGCGCTGGAAGCATTTGAAGTGAATGCCATCGACTATTTGTTAAAGCCGGTGAAAAAAGAGCGACTGCAAAAAACGATTGTCAAATTACAAGAGAAATTAGCGCTTTATGCAAATAACCAAACTGTTGCAGGAGATGCTAACGTACGATTATTTGCACAGACAATGGGCGGTTTTCGCTTGTTGGACCATCAAAACCGCGAAGTTCGGTGGCGGACGAAAAAGGTTAAGGAGCTTTTTATTTATCTATGGCATCATAAGGAACAGGAAAGCCATCGCACACGCATTATGGAAGAACTGTGGAGTGAAATGCCTGACGAAAAGGCGGCAACACTCATGCATACGACGGTCTATCAGTTGCGGAAACGCATTAAAGAAATTGGCATCGACAATCCGATTTCTTTAGTTAATGAACGATATGTATTGAATGTCGACGTTCAAAGTGACTTGACAGAGATAGAAGGGATGTTGCAAACGACAGAAATGTCTCGTTCGACAATTGAAAAGCTCATTGAACTCTACCAAGGAGATTTTTTGGAGGACGAGCATTACCAGTGGGCATTGCCGACCCAACAAAAAATGAAACAATCATTTTTACACTATTTGGAACAGTTCATTATGCAAGTCATTGATGATAAAAAACAGTCGTATTATATTGAAATTTGTTTGGAAAAGATGATTCAAATGGAACCTTATAATGAACGTGTTGTCTATTTGTTGCTCAATCATTTCGGCAAAATGAGCAAGATGCAGAAAATGGTCGCTTTATTCCATGAATTTAAGGCGAAGTGGATAGAGGATTTAGGGATTGATGTCCCGAAAGAGATTGTCAGTATTTACGCAGAACATTTAAAAAAATAGGTCAGAAGATCGAAGGCTATTTATTTCTCTGAGAAATTGGAGAAATAAATAGTCTTTTTTGTCTTGTTCAGAAAATGTTCAGAATGGTTTTGTTACTGTTTGTTAAATAGTTTAAATCTTTAGAACTATGCGGATTATATTTAGGGAGGGTGATAAGAAATTGCGTAGAGCAATAGGCATACTTTTGTTGATAGTTGGGGGAGCGCTAGTTTTTTATCCTCAAATCGAGAAGATTCGCTATGATACGGAGCAACAAAAATTAGTAGACAGCTTTGAACAACTTGGACAGACAGAACTGATTCAACAGCTATCGACATCATCTGAAGAGGTAGACACCATAGAAGCGACATCGGACAAAGGGCAGCAAGTTTTAACGGAAGGTGTAACAGGAATTATTCGGATTGACAGCATTGACTTGGAAATGGCTATTTTTGCAGATGCGACTCCGAATAGTCTTAGTAAAGGCGCGGGTATTGTGGATGCGAAAAAGCAATTTGCGGTGAACAATGTCGGTTTGGCGGGCCATCGAGCACTGGCAAGCGGTAAGCAGTTCAATCGGTTAGACGAGATTCGAGAAAACGATGTGATTGAAGTCACAACAGCTGTAGGAAACCTTCAATATGAAGTCACCCGCACATTTGTGGTCCACAAATCAGACGTATCTGTGTTAGAAGATCAAGACAAACCACTCATTACACTCGTGACATGCACGCCACTCGGTCGATCCAACCCACCCGATCGACTCATTGTACAAGCAGAATTGAAGCAATGATGGACAAGCAGCACTCGAAAAACCATTTGAAAACGTAAGGAGGAGGAAACATGTCGAAGAAGTTAAACATTTTTGCCTTTATGATTTTGTTATTAGGTCAAATTGTCTTAGGCCCTATGGCGACGGCGTATGCAGAGGGAGAAGCACCAGCAGTCGCACCAGTTGAGGCACCGGTAGTTGTGCAGCAAGAAGTGCCACCGCCCGAAACAAAACCGATACCACCAGCGCCAGTAGAAAAAACGGAGCCGGAACCATCGCTAGCACCGCCAGAAGAAAAACCAGAACCATCAACACCAGAGCAAGTAGAAAAAACGGAACCACCTACAGCACTGGAGTCAAAACCGACACCAGAAACATCTGATTCGTCAATAACTAGAACGCCGCCAGGACTGGCGGATTCACCGAGCAATAAAGATCAAGATAAAGATAATCCGTTGGGTGGTACCGTGACTGTCACGAAAAAAGATCCCACTGGTAAACCTGTCGAGGGTGTAAAATTTCATTTGACAGGTCCGGGAGGTTCGGGGCAGTATGATAAAACTGTGGCGACAGATGCAAATGGGGTAGCGTTTTTTAACAACGTACACCATGGGAAAATGACGCTAACGGAAATAGTGCCTACAGGATCTACGATATGTACAGAGAATGAAAGGACATTTGTAATTGCAGATGAGAATTCAGGGAAAAAACATCACACGTTCACTTATGTAAATGCACCAGCTGGAATGGATTGTCAGGGTAATGTTGAACCGACAGGCGGCCCGAAGCTAGGTGTTAAGAAGCTATTCGAGGGATCGAATGATAAAGATTTAGAAGCTGAATTTAAATTAACTAGTGATAAAGGTTATTCCAAAGCGGGAGTAGAAATCGATAACGGAGAAACTAAATATTTTAAAGACTTACCAGATGGCAATTACACACTTACAGAAACCGAAACAGAAGAAGGAAAAGGCTACGTGTTGATGGCACCACAGAACTTCGAAGTGAAGAATGGTGAAATTATCAACGGTAGTTTAGACAGTTATAACGGAAATAAAGAGATTGTAACGATTACGAATAAGAAAAAGGTTAAACCTATAAAACCTGTAAAAGTGAGCATCGTGAAAACGTTTGAAGGTGGAAAGACTAAGGATTTAAAAGCTACATTCACATTGGTTTGTGACGATTATACGCAGAGCCAAACAACTAATAAAGATGGGAAAGCTACCTTTACAGATGTACCAGCAAACAGTAACTGTGAACTGACGGAGACGAATACGCCGACTGGCTATCAAACTGTTGCACCATTGTCATTTGAAACGGGTGTAAAAGATCAAACACTTCCAGCAATTAATAACAAGAAAAAGACTAAACCTGTAAAAGTGAGCATCGTAAAAACGTTTGAAGGTGGAAAGACTAAGGATTTAAAAGCTACATTCACATTGGTTTGTGACGATTATACGCAGAGCCAAACAACTAATAAAGATGGGAAAGCTACCTTTACAGATGTACCAGCAAACAGTAACTGTGAGCTGACAGAAACGAATACGCCGACTGGCTATCAAACTGTTGCACCATTGTCATTTGAAACGGGTACAAAAGACAAAGCACTTGATAAGATTACAAACAAGAGAACACCAAAAGCACAACTAATCGTTACAAAGACATTCGAAAACTCGCATGATAATTCGCTAATTGCGAACTTTACGTTGGTTGGTGACAATGGGTATAGCAGTGGGAATGTACCGATTACCAATGGAAAGAACCATTCATTTGGGGGCTTGGAACCAGGAACGTATATACTTACGGAAGTAAATGAGAATAGTGATAATCATAGCAAAGTAGACCCGCGAACATTCGTGGTAGATGCTAATGGTTCTATCACAGAAACAACACTAGTTAGTAAAGGGTATCACCCACTACCGGGATCATCTAAGCTATCGGTAAAGATTGTCAATCTGGAAATTCCGAAAACGCCAACAGCAACTCTAACAGTCAATAAAACATTCGAACATGGAGCAAATCAGTCCTTACTAGAAGCGGATTTTACACTAACAAGTATTGGACTTGGTTACAGCGAAACGCAAACAGTTAAAGGTGGCGAGTCGATTACATTTGCGAACTTGAAGCCAGGAACGTATTCATTAACTGAATCAAAGACGCCTAGTGGCTACTTGCCGTTTGGAATCGACACTTTTACAGTTAAAGCAGATGGAACGTTCTTGCATAATAATTCGCACGTGTATACTAAGTCTATTAAAAACAAGAAGAAGACTGGTTCAATTGCTATTACTAAAATCGATCCGAATAAAAAGATTTTTGGTATCCCTAAAGTTTTAGCAGGAGCAAAATTTAAACTCGTTAATAATGATACAGGGGAACAATGGGGTGACGTGCAAGAGACTTTACCAGTAATAGGAACGACTACATTTTGGCACGTACCGTACGGCACGTACCGACTAATTGAGGTTAAAGCGCCAAATGGTTATGTGATTAACGACGCTTATTCAGAAGAAAATGGTGGTTTCCTTATTACGATTAATGATGCTGTAGAAGCCCCGATTTATGTGAAAAATTATGAAGCTGAAACAACACCGACAGCAGAAATAACTATTGAAAAGAACTATCAAGGTTTGGATGAGACGGATTTCAAAGCTGATTTTACGATAACAGGTCCAGAAGAGTATAAACAAGACGTATCAATTGGTGGAGACGGTCATACCTTCGGTGGCCTAATACCAGGCGACTACACAATTAGTGAAACGACTTCGGGTAGTCCGGATCATGATACAGTAGGTGACCTAACATTTACTGTGAGTGCAGAAAATCAGATTGTAGATGTAACAGGCACCTCTGACTGGGTAAAGTATGACGGGGAAGCGCATAAATTTACAATCACAAATCCAAAGAACCCTGGGGAGCCAAAAGGCACCATCACCATTTATAAAACATTTGTAGGACTTGAAGAAGGAGAAGTAGCACCAGAGGTCACCATTAATTTATTGAATAGCGATAAAGTGACGGTGGACACAGCTAAGATTGTTGATGGAATAGCAACATTTACAGTAGATTACGGTAGCTATTATGTTGAGGAAGTTCCATTGGATGGCTATACAACTACTCAAGACAAAGGTGACAAAGATAAAGATGTCCCGATTGTTATTGATGCGGACAATAAAGTGGATACGGTAGCTATAACGAATACCCGAATAGAACAACATGGTTCGTTGGAAGTTACAAAAACAGGTACTGATCCAGACGATCCGAACAAAGAGAAGGTAATACCATTACCAGGAGCACAGTTCACTTTAATGAAAGATAACCAATTTTACGATTATGGTGGAAGCAATGAATGGGGGGCTGACCCATTCATTCTAACAACCGGGGAAGATGGAAAGTTTACAGTAAGTAATTTGCCACCAGGAGAATACGAGTTAAGGGAAATCTCTGCTCCTAACGGTTACAAAATAAGTGACGACAGCTCTTGGACAATTACAATTGTAGCGGGTGCGCAAGCAGAACAACCTGTGTTCAATGAACTCCGAACGGGAACGGTCACACTTACTAAAACAGGCGATCAAGAAGCTCTTCTAAATGGTGCAGTTTTCGACTTGTATAGAGGAGATCCGAATGGCGCGCATGTACGGTATGTAGAAGATTTGACAACGGCAGGAACCGGCGATAACGCTGGTCGAATTGTTGTGGAAGGTCTGCCTATAGGAGATTACTACTTCGTGGAGACGAAAGCACCTGCTGGCTATATGTTAGATGAGACGCCAAGAAAATTCACCATGACGATAGAAGGGAATTTACTTGCAGATGTTCCTGTGACAAATATTCTAGGAAAAGGCTCTGCTGAATTTATCAAAATAGATGCAGCAGATATGGTAAGTGAAGTACCAACTCCACTGAAAGGTGCGGTGTTTGAATTATGGTATGAAGCAGCCGGCACCACAGGCTTCAAGAAAATTCAAACAGTAACTGCTGAAGGTGATGACGTCTTCCATATGAAGGATCTCGCTTTCGGGAAATATTACCTAGTTGAAAGCAAGGCACCACAGTATTATGTGCTGGATAACAAGACGGAATATCCATTTGAAATTGCTGAAGGTGACGGAATGCAAGACATTACGCTCAATCCAATCACAAACGAAAAAGGCGGCGACATTGTTGTGAAAAAAGTCGACGCTGCCAACACGAACAGGACTTTGCCGGGAGCAGTATTTGAGCTTTACCGTCAAGGAGAGACGCCTGGTAGTACAATTGGAGAGGCAATTGGTACGGAAACAACAGGCGATGATGGGCTTGCTACATTCAAAGGTCTACCTTATGGAAAATACACGATTAAAGAAATTAAGGCACCAGCTGGCTATATAATAACAACAGCATATACGCCAGTAGAACTATCAGCAGAAGGTGAAGTATCGAAAACCGTTACAATTACAAATAGAAGATCTGGTGGCGGTGGCGGAATAACGCCTACTCCGGACCCAGATCCAGATCCGGTTGATCCAGACCCGCAGCCTGAAACACCAGACCCAGACCCAGACCCAGACCCAGTTGATCCGGATCCACAACCAGAAGGTCCAGGAACAGACCCAGATCCGGAAGACCCAGATCCAGTTGATCCGGATCCACAACCGGAAGGTCCAGGAACAGACCCAGATCCGGAAGATCCAGATCCGCAACCAGAAGGTCCGGACGGAGAATCGGTTGTTCCGCAACCGGAAAAACCGATTAAAGTAGTTGAACAGCCGAGAGCGAAAGTGCCAAGTAAAGAAGCGAAAGTGCTACCACGTACGGGTGAGGGCATGATGTATGAGCTACTCATCACAGGTCTCCTCGCTATGGTTCTCGGTGGTTGGTTACTCTTTGGTAGAAGGAAAAGAAAGGAATCTAAGCAACAGTAAGTCGTTAACAACAAAAAACGTGCACACTGAGCGTAATCGAGCCAGTGTGTACGTTTTTTTGTATGCTTGTCCGACTTATTTAATTGTCATTTTCATAGCCGCTTTTGTCGCGTTGTTTGTAAAGTGAAGAACATTACCATTAAGTGATAGATTGATAGAGTGGATCGAATTCAATTTCACAGGCTTTGTACCATCTAGATTCATCTTGTATAAGTGTCCTCCGCTCGAATAGTTACTGAAGTAGATGCTATTGCCAGCGATTGAGAAGTAAGGTGCGCGTACATTATTAACTCTTTGTTTGTTTTTGCCGTCTTTTGAGATTCTATAAAGCTTGTGATTGTCTGCTTTACTGCTGTAGTAGAAAAAGTTGCCGTTTTCAATAGGATTTTTGAAATCTGCGAAGTAGCTATATTGCTTGTCTGTTGCAACAGGCCATGATTTTTCCACCCATGAATGGTCTTTACGTAATTGTTCAGATGTTACTAGGAAGTAGTTATATTCGATTTGACCAGGTTTATTTGGAACTGGATCATCCCATGTAATGTCCATGAAGTAGTATTTGCCATTGATTTTTACTTGGTTCCAAGAGTGCAAGCCGTCTTTAATGTTTCCGACGACGTAATGGTTTTCAACGCCGAGGCGGTTGAGCAATAGTTGGGCCGCTTTTGTATAGCCGTCACATACTGCGGTACCACCTATAAGTGCGCCGTGAGCTGTGTAAGAATCGGCAGGAATCGTTTTTTTCTGTTGGTTGACATGGTCATAAGAAGTGTTCAAGACGAGGTAGTCATGGACCGCTTTTACTTTGTCGTAGTCAGAAGCTTTCGGTTTGTTGATGCTTTTTAGTACTTGTTCGACTTTAGCGTCTAGTGCTGCACGGTTCTTTTTCATCACATCCGCTGGTAGGTAGTAGTTGAATTGGATTTTACCACTTGCCCATACAGATGCTGATTTATAGTAAAGGATGTCTGGATTTTCCTGTACGATTTGTCGGATCAATGTGCCAATTTCTTTAGAAGAAATCTCAGTTGGATCGAATTGACCAAACGTTTCGTTGTTTACGAGTGCGGAACGAATCATTTCGTAAGAGTTAGCGTAGTCAGTGGCATATGTGGATAATGTTGTGATGGGGGCTTGTACAGGTGCAGTCGCTGTATTTGCCGAGGCAGGGCTGCTGATGAAAGTTGTAGAGGCAAGGGCTAGGGCGAGTGATAGAGATAATAGTTGTTTTTTCATTATAGTTTCCCTCCGTATTGTGGTTGTAGTGTTGGGGTCAATCAATTCTGGGACTTAGGGGGCAGAAGCTGGTGTAATTATTCTTGGTGATGTAAGTCGCTATTCTCAATACCTATTATAGCTTACCTTTTGACCTATTCCGGTTCTGGTTGTGAACAAAATGGGTCGGAGTTTTTTTAATAAGTTGTTAGGTAAATAGAATTAGACTAATTCGATTTTTTGACGAATTGGTATTTTAGAACTAATTCAAGAGAGAGGGGTTAGAAAGCGCTTCGTGGCAAGGGTTACACGACTTTTAGTAGGGGGGAGTTTGTGAAAAGACTCACAGTATGGTGATAGAATGCTAGTTGGAGTGGTTGGTGTGAATGTTCAGTGTATTCGGGTGTAGGTAATGTTTATATTTTTGGGCCTTGAATACTAGCTAGATTTTGAGAGTTTTTTTCTAGTATTTGTAAAATTGTAATAGGGGACAAAAGCTACTTTTACAACAGGCGAGGATTGTAGTATTGTGTTACAGTGTGGATAGCTAGTAATCTTACAAAAGTTAGGAGTGTTTAACCTGAGACACCACTGGAAAAGAATTTTGTCGTTAGCACTAATCCTTTTGTTCGTCCTGACGAACGGTGTAAGTACGTATGCAAGCGATGATGTTACAGGACATTGGCACGAAAAAGAACTGAGGCTGATGATTGAAAAGGGCATTATGAAAGGCTATGGGGATGGTGTTTATAAACCTGACGGCCAAGTGACACGTGGGCAGTTTGCGGTTATTATGACGCGATCATTGAAATTAGAAGTACCAGAGGAAGGCGTTATATTTACAGATGTCGATGAAAAATCAGGCATGATGGATGAGATTTTGGCAGCTGCGGATGCGGGGCTCATTACAGGGTATGGAGATGGTACGTTTAAGCCATCTGCCAATATTAGCCGCCAACATATGGCGGTACTGATGAAGCGAGCGCTCGATTATAAAGGTATTAAGGATCGAAGCAGCGCATTGACATTTGCAGATACGGATAAAATACTTAAAGACTATCATTCCGCTGTTAGTAATACTGTGAATTATGGTATTTTCTTAGGATCAGCGAATAATCATTTTAGACCACTCGACAATGCAACGCGTGGAGATGCAGCGGCGGTAGTGTCACGGTTTTTGACTGTCGTGGAAAACTCGGGGACTGTTCCGGAACCACCAGTGAAACCAGAGCCACCGGTAAAACCAGCACCAACATATGATGTGGCAACGATTCAAGCGAATGGTAGTACAGTCGTTGTGAAGAAGTATGCGAAGTATGCGGAGGCGCTTGCGGCGCTAAAAGCGGATCAAGTCATTCAATATGATGGGGCCATTATTAAGATGCCCTCAGGTATTGTTGTGTCGCAACCAACAGCAGCAAGCAGTCTGACGAATATTTATACAACAAAAGACTTACGGACAGCGGCTACTTATGTATCAGCAGATACTGAGCTTGAATATATCAGTTCGACAGATACGTATGTTGAAGTGAGAATGGCAGGGAAAACAGGGTTTATCAAACAAGAGAATGCGTTGTTATTGCCTTGGAAATCGGTGAAAGAGCGCTCTTACTACTCGGTGAGTAATGGTATATTGACGCACTCTATTTATTCCAACAAGAACGCAAGATTTGTATCTTATCAAGCCGGGAAAGCACCGAGCTTCATGACGGCAGGCGAGCGTTATTATAGTTGGGATGGCATTAATTTCACAAAAGTGAATGGACAAACTGCGGGGAGTGCATATCAGTATTTCCAATACCTACCTGCTCGTAGTACAACCAACTATACGGCTGAGGAAATTGACGCATATATTATGACGATGCTACAGCAGTTGGAAAGAGATAATCCAAAGAATGCTACTTATAAAGATGCAGCTACAAAAAGTAAGCTCATTGGACTTGGAAAGTATTTGAAGGAAGTAGAACAGAAAGAAAAAGTGAATGCGTTGCTCATACTTTCACTTGCGCAGCATGAAAGTGCGTATGGCATGAGCGCTAGAGCGCAGGAATACAATAACTTGTTCGGGCTGAAAGTCTATGATGATCGCCCCGTTGCAGAATACTTTGAAACAGTTGAGAGCAACATCGACGAGCTACTTAAATCGTATTTTAATTTAAACTACATTCCACCGAATGCGCCTTATGCGAATGGTGCTGTTTTCGGCAATAAAGCACTGGGCTTTAATGTGAAATACGCATCGGACCCTTATTGGGGAGCAAAAGCGGCAGGTCATTGGTATCGCATGGATAAAATGATGGGTGGAAAAGACCTAGCGAATGCGTATAACATTGGCTTAACGGGGAGCACAGGATTGAACGTCCGCACAGGTCCAGGGACAAGCAATACTGCGGTATATAAGTATAAGAACACAGGCTTGCCGATTATTATTGTAGATAATAAAACGAATGCACCATGGGTGAAGATTGTATCAGATGACAAGAAGTATAATGAGCTATTTGTTCATGGGGATTATGTAAAAACTATACCGGTTGTCAAATGAAAAACAGGTGTCAAGACTAGGAAACTCGTCTTGGCACCTGTTTTATTGTTGAATATGGGAGATGGCTAGTTATGTGCGGTTAAACATCCGGAATGCGCGGTTAGCGGACTCGATTGCGTTCTTCTCCGGCGTTAATGCGCGGTCATTGGGCCGCATTGCGCGCTTCCAAGGTGAATCGCACACCTTCATCGCTTTTCATCCTAAAATCCAAGCGCAGTTCTTACATCATTCATATATGTCTGGCTAACGGGTAGTTCTGTACCATCCTTTAATAATAGAACGAGATTGGAAGAGAAATCTCGTGAGATGCGTTGGATATAGCTAATGTTGACAATATAGGAGCGATGGACGCGCAAAAAGGTTTTGGGCAGACGCAAGCTCAGATCCTTTAGTGTGGTCGTTGTACAAAACTGTTCACCATCTGAATAGAACCATGTTTTCTTTTGCAAGCTTTCAAAGTAAGCAACTTCTTCTATAGAGATTGGACTCCATTCATCTTCTTGTTTGCCGGTTATAAAACGGAATGGCTCGTGACGTAATACATGGTAGTTTGGCGGTAACACGACAACGAGTGCAGCAGGTTCACCACGCAAGTCAATTGGATAGCCGATGCCGTAATAAGGAACACCGAATAATGTGGCGTCCATTACTGTATCTACTTTACACCGCTCTTGAATGACCTTTTCTGCAATGCTTCCTGGTTGCACTGCTTGCCCATGCTTTAATCGAATATCGTGTAGACCCGCAACGTAATACACATAACAGTCCCCAACTGCTATTGCGACGGCTGCGTCTTTCGGAATCCAGTCCTCTAATGCCCCAACATATTGCTGCAATACCTCTTTTGAAATCATTGTCTTCTCCACTGTCATATTGACTTCCCCCTTTGTACGATCTAATAAACACCTTTAAAAACCATTTCATCCACTTTATTCTTTATTCATCCTCAGAATACACTGTTTTATCAAAATGTACAGACAATCTTAATTTTCTGTTATATATTACTGTATAACAACTTCAGCTGTTATGAAACAGTACGAAAGCATTAATTTCAATCAAATAGCTGAGCGTTAAAAAAATAGGAAGGTGTGACGTATATAATGACTAGACAAGAGCAGATTGCACAATTGGAGAAAAGCTGGGCGGAGGATAGCCGTTGGAAAGGGATTGAACGTCCTTATTCTGCGGAAGATGTTGTGAAACTTCGAGGATCATTTCTCATTGATCATACATTGGCGAAAAAAGGTGCGGACCGTTTGTGGAAATCCATTCATGAAGAAGATTTCATCAACGCACTGGGTGCATTGACAGGGAACCAAGCTGTACAACAAGTCAAAGCAGGACTTCAAGCAATCTATCTAAGTGGTTGGCAAGTAGCGGCGGACGCAAACCTATCCGGTCAAATGTATCCGGACCAAAGTTTGTATCCAGCAAACAGTGTGCCTTCAGTCGTTAAACGCATCAACCAAGCATTGCAACGTGCAGACCAAATCGATCATGCGGAAGGGCGCGAAGACGGTTTTGACTGGTTCGCACCAATCGTAGCGGATGCTGAAGCAGGCTTCGGTGGTCCACTAAACGTCTTCGAATTGATGAAGGGCATGATTGAAGCTGGAGCTGCGGGCGTTCACCTTGAAGACCAACTGGCATCTGAGAAGAAATGTGGTCACCTTGGCGGTAAAGTATTGCTACCAACGCAAAATGCAATTCGTAACCTAGTAGCTGCACGACTGGCAGCTGACGTACTTGGTGTACCAACTGTTCTCATCTCACGTACAGATGCAGATGCAGCGGATATGGTCACAAGTGACATCGACCCAGTTGACAAAGAGTTTCTAACTGGCGAGCGTACACCTGAAGGATTCTACCGTACAAAACCGGGTATCGACCAAGCGATTGCACGTGGATTGGCATATGCACCGTATGCAGATCTTGTTTGGTGTGAAACGTCTCACCCATCTCTTGAAGAGGCGAAACAATTTGCGGACGCAATCCATGCGAAATTCCCAGGTAAGAAACTAGCATATAACTGTTCACCTTCTTTCAACTGGGAAGCGAATTTGGATCAAGAAACAATCGCGAAATACCAAGTAGAACTCGGAAAAATGGGCTACAAGTTCCAGTTCGTAACACTTGCTGGTTTCCACTCATTGAACCACAGCATGTTCGAACTTGCGCATGACTACAAAGACAATGGCATGGCAGCTTACTCGAAATTACAACAGGCTGAATTTGCTAATGAAGACAAAGGCTACACTGCAACAAGGCACCAACGTGAAGTAGGTACAGGCTACTTTGACGAAGTATCACAAGTAATTTCAGGTGGTACATCTTCGACAACTGCGATGCAGGGGTCAACAGAAGTTGCACAGTTTGTTTGATTGAATTCGGTAATTGACCTTGCGGCCTATAGGATGTAGATTATGCAGTCATTGCGAATCGAACTACGAAGGGTTCGATTTTGCCTTAATTTCTGTGTATTGCAGAAATTAAGGCACTTCCCTTTAGGACGTCGCGAACTTAGACTGCCTTCCTTGTTTAGCCAAACTAAAAAACCATTCGAAAGTGGAGGAGATCAGTATGCAGACGAACAATAACAGAAATGAGCGGTCGAAAAAGATTTGTCGGGAATGTGGTTGTGAGATTGTAGAGAAGGTCGAATCTCCACTTTATGAATGCGAACGCTGTATTGGCTCGAACGAAGAGTGATCGAAGAGCGGCTCTATCCCTTAGTTATGGGGGATAAAGCCGCTTTTGTTTTATAGCCCAATTAAGAAGATTAAAGTGTTATAATAGGGAAGATTCAGTTATTTATAGAATGTAAGGAGGAAAATCATTTGCGAAATGAAGAAATGTTACTAATACCGGGTCCAACACCTGTTGTTGATTCGATTTATGATGCAATGGCGAGCGAAACGAGGGGGCATACGGACCCAAGATTTGTGGCGATTTATAAAAATGCCATTGATCAAACACGAAAACTGTTTCATACAGACGGGGAAGTTTTCGTCGTCGCGGGTTCTGGGACGATTGGAATGGAAATGGCGCTCGTCAATACGGTCGCTGCTGGAGAAAAGATTTTGGTTGTCAGTCAGGGTTATTTCGGTGATCGCTTCATTACACTTGGACAAGCTTTTGGCATTGAAGTAGATGTGTTGCAATCAGAATGGGGCAAGCAAGTCGATCCACAAGAAGTAGAAGCGAAACTGGGTAGCGGGACCTATAAAGCTGTCACGATTACGCATGCGGACACGTCCACAGGTGTAGCGGCAAATCTTGATGCACTTGTACCAATCGTGAAAAAACACGGCGCACTCATTATTTTAGATGGTGTTTGTGCAACAGCAGCGATGGAAGAGGATATGAGCAAAACGTATGGCGGACCAGACAATACGATTGACGTCATTTTGACAGGATCTCAAAAAGCACTAGGGGTACCACCAGGCCTAGCCATTGTTGCATTCAATCAAAGCGCGTTGGCCGCTCGCAAACAGATTGAGCGTGTTCCTGCTTATTATTGCGACATTTATAATTGGATTCCAATTATGAATGATCCATCTAAATATTTCGCGACACCTCCAGTGAACTTGATTTATGCCTATAATGAAGGAATCGAATTGGTGCTGATGGAAGGTGTGGAAAAACGCATCGTGCGTCATACGGCATTTGGTAAGGCGGTCCGCGCAGCACTTGGGGAATATGGCATGACGGCATTGGCGGGAGAAGATGTAGCGGCTTCTACATTAAGCTGTATTTTATACCCAGATGGTGTAGACGATTCGACATTCCGTGCAGCACTGGGTGCAAAAGGAGTTGTGGTCGCGGGTGCACTTGCGCACTTAGCTGGAAAAGCATTCCGCATTGGTCATATGGGTAACACAACGGAGCAGATGCTCGCTAAAGCAGTTGAGCTCATTGGAGAAACGCTGAATGACATCGGGCATACAGTAGATACAGCAAAAGCAGTTGAGCGTTTTAAAGTTGAAGTGGCAACAGCTGTGTAAAATATTATAAAAAACAAGTCGTTCTAGTGAAAAACTAGGGCGGCTTGTTTTTGTTGTGTGCAACGTTTGTTGAAGCGCGCAAAACTGTCTACGAACCGCGCATAATCGTTTCCAAAGCGCGCAAAGTCGCCTACGAACCGCGCAAAAGTGTATCCAAAGCGCGCAAAGTCGTCTGCGAACCGCGCAAAAGTGTATCCAAAGCGCGCAAAGTCGTCTACGAACCGCGCATAATCGTTTCCAAAGCGCGCAAAGTCGCCTGTGAACCGCGCAAAAGCGTTTCCAAACCGTGCAAATCCTACTATGCATCTACGTAAAGAACACAAGTAACTAGTTTGTCCGATGCCTATCGAGACGTATATACTCTTATTATTCCGAAATAATTTGAATATTTCCAAAAACACTCTTTCACAATGTGATTTTATTTGATAAAGTAAAAGGAATCAAAGAAAAGACAAAGGAGAACAACATGCTCAAAAATATACCCCAAAATTTATCTCCCGAATTACTGAAAGTATTAATGGAAATGGGACATGGTGATGAGTTGGTATTAGCGGATGGCAATTTCCCATCTGCTTCGCATACGGATCGCTTGATTCGCTTGGATGGGCAGATGATGCCCGCTGTACTTGAAAGTATATTGAAGCTGTTCCCGTTAGACACGTTCGTGGAATGTCCAGTTACGTATATGGCGACACCAGCAGACGAAGGTAATCCGGTTATTTGGGCAGCGTATGCCGACATTTTGACGGCAACTGGTAATGAACAGATGGCTATTGAACAGGTCGACCGTTTTGAATTTTATCGGCGATCAAAGCAAGCCTATGCCATTGTTGCGACGAGTGAGACAGCGTTCTACGCGAACATCATTCTTAAAAAAGGTGTTATATCATCTTCATTTAACAGGTGTTCAAACACCTACTAAATGAAGGTGAGACCTCCGGCGGATGTCACAGATTTTTAAATGAGCTTTTCGAGCTCGCTCAAAAACAATCTGGACGTAATTACGCCAAGGGGTAATTAATAATAAGGAAGAGGTGGCAGTGATGTTAGTAGGGGCAAGACAAAACAAGATTATTTCTACTGTAAATGAGCATGAAACCGTTCGTGTTTCTGAGTTGAGCAAGTTATTCGGTGTGACGGAGGAAACGATCCGGCGGGATTTGGAAAAGCTAGAGGCGAAGGGGAAGCTGATGCGAACGCATGGCGGTGCGATTTCCATTAAAGAAGAAGAGGACGACTTACCGTATTTTCAGCGCGAGGTCATTAACAAAAAAGAGAAAATGAGCGTTGCGAAAGCGGCTGCGAAGTATATTGAGGAGCATGATATTATTTTTTTAGATGCGAGCTCAACGGCATTATATTTGGCGCGTCTCATACCGAATATGTCATTGACCGTATTGACAAATTCCATTCAAATTTGCGCTGAATTGGCTAAAAATACGCAGATTCGTGTGATTTGTACAGGAGGTGCACTATCGCCGAATTCGATGTCTTTTGTTGGTTCGTTAACTGTGCAAAATCTAGAGTCGTATTATGTCGATAAACTATTTTTCTCATGCAAAGGGATACACGAAACGTGGGGAGTAAGCGATTCAAACGAATTGCAAGCATTGGTGAAACAGAAGATGATTCACACGGCAGATAAGAAATATTTATTGCTGGATCATACAAAACTCAACAAAAAAGCATTTGCGCATATTGAAAAAATCGATGCCATCGATGTGTTAATCATTGATGAGGGAGCAACAGATACCGCCTTAGAGCCGTTGAAAGAGCGAAATATCAAAATTATAAAAGCACGATGAAAAACGCGGAACTGACATAGTTGTACAACAAATAATTGCTGTCACACTGTCAAATTCCGCGTTTTTTTGCGCACTATTGCAAGATGACTGTGAGAAGAAAATAATCATAAACCTAAAAGATTCAGAATATAGGAAAGATTTACTTGATTAAGATAAAACGTTGGTTTATAATCAACAGAAACAAATAAAAACAAACATACTCAAAGAAAAAAGATGAGAAAAGAAGGGCGGGAATAAAAAATGGGTGAGCCGCTTCTAGTTATGAAAAATATCACAAAATCTTTCCCAGGTGTGAAAGCGCTTTCTAATGTTGACCTGGAATTGAAAGCAGGCGAGGTACTGGCGCTTATCGGGGAAAATGGCGCAGGCAAGTCCACGCTTATGAAAATTCTGACGGGGATGTACCGAAAAGATGAGGGCAGTGTTCGTTTCGAGGGGCAAGAGATTGACATTAAATCGCTAAAGGATGGGCAGGAAAAGGGTATTTCTATGATTCATCAAGAGCTCAATCTCATGAGGGATTTGACGGTTGCTGAAAATATTTTTATCGGGCGCGAACCAAAAGGGGCACTCAATTTCTTTTTGAAGGATAGTGAGCTGAACAAAAGGACAAAAGAGTTATTCGAGCGATTGAACATTGATTTGAATCCGAAAACGAAAGTAGGAACGCTAACAGTCGCCAAGCAACAGATGGTAGAAATTGCGAAAGCACTATCATTTAACTCCAAAATCCTAATTATGGATGAACCGACGACGGCGCTTACTGAAGTTGAAATTGATGCATTGTTTACGACGATTGACAATCTCCGGAAGAATGGAGTGGGGATTATTTACATATCACACCGGATGGATGAGCTGAAACGCATCTCTGACCGCATTACGATTATGCGTGATGGGACTTATGTAGACACACTAGAAACGGCGAATGTTGACATGAACAAAGTCATTCAGCTAATGGTAGGTCGCCAGGTGTTTATCGAATCCAAGCCATCGGTGTCCAGTAAACAGAAGGAAACGGTTTTGAAAGTGAACAACGTATCTACCAAAACCTTATTAAAAGACATTACATTTGAACTGAAAAAAGGGGAGGTTTTGGGATTTGCAGGCTTGATGGGCGCAGGACGAACAGAAGTTGCACGTGCACTATTCGGTGCTGATCCGGTATCTGGGGGAACCATCACACTTCATGGAAAAACCGTCAAGTTTGCCAATCCGGCACAAGCTGTGAACAGTGGGATTGGTTATTTATCGGAGGATCGCAAGCATTTTGGTTTGCTGGTGGATATGGATGTTAAGTCCAATATGGCACTCACAACGATTAAAGATTACTTGTCTGGTGGTCTTTTTATAAAAGAATCAAAGATCAAAAAAGTAGCCAATGATTATGTGGAACGTCTGCAAATCAAAACACCAACCGTTCATCAGAAAATCAAATTTCTGTCGGGGGGAAATCAGCAGAAAGTAGTTATTGCGAAATGGTTACTGCGAGATTGCGATATCCTCATATTCGATGAGCCGACACGGGGAATCGACATCGGTGCCAAAGGGGAGATTTACAAATTAATCGATGAGCTCGCAGCAAGTGGTAAGTCAATCATTATGATTTCTTCGGAACTACCTGAGATTTTACGAATGAGTCATCGCATCATTGTCATGGCCGAGGGGAAAATAACAGGTCAGTTGCATTCAGAGGAAGCAACACAGGAGAAAATCATGGAATACGCAACAAGACTACATCAAATAGAGGGGTGAAAGAAGTGACTGTAGAATCGACTATTCAAGAAAGTGTCCAGAAAAAACAGAAGCTATCGTCAGGGGCTATTCAACAAGTATTAGCTTTTGCTAGCTTGCTTGCGCTATTCGTATTCTTTTCTTTTGCATCAAGTAGCTTCTTGCAATATAGCAATATCATGGGGATTTTATTATCCACTGCAGTGATTGGTATTTTAGCTTTAGGTGCGACATTTGTCATTATCACAGGAGGAATCGACCTCTCCGTGGGGACGGTCATGACGTTGTCTTCTGTGTTAACGGGTGTCATTGTCGTGAATGCTGGGATGCCTATTTTCATCGGTGTCCTTGGAGGGATTGTCACAGGTGCTGCTTGTGGGTTTTTATGTGGGTTTGCTATTACCAAGTTGAGAATCCCGCCTTTTATCGCAACGCTGGCAATGATGATGATTGCCAAAGGGTTAGCGCTTGTTATTTCTGGAGCAGCTCCGATTTACTTTAGCGATCATCCCAACTTCACAAAAATCTCATTAGGTTCTATTATTCCGGGCATCAATATACCGAATGCAGTCATTATTTTCTTCATCATGGCGATTATCGGCGCTGTGATCTTATCGAAAACGGTTTTAGGAAGATATAATTTTTCCATTGGTAGTAATGAAGAAGCTACTAAACTATCGGGCGTCAATGTAGACTTCTGGAAAATCGCAATCTATTCACTAGCAGGTGCATTCACGGGAATTGCCGGCGTCCTGATGGCATCGCGCTTAAACTCTGCGCAACCTGCGTTGGGGCAAGGTTATGAGCTTGAAGCCATTGCAGCGGTTGTCATTGGGGGGACTTCGCTAAGCGGAGGAAAAGGAACCATTGTTGGTACAGTCATTGGTGCACTGATTATGAGTGTGTTAACGAATGGTTTACGCATTATGTCCATCCCACAAGAATGGCAAACGGTTGTAGTTGGATTAGTCATTATTTTGGCAGTCTATGCAGATGTGTTGAGAAAGAAGGACTAACGATAGGATGTCTAGTCAATAGACTGAATATAGAATAAACGAATGCGAAAGGGGAGAATAGTATGAAGAAAAGGTCATGGTTAATGAGTGGAATTCTTGGAGCTTCTTTATTTTTAGCGGCATGTGCAGATGATGGGGGATCGGCAGGTTCAGGAGATGCACCAGAGAAAGAAGGCTCTAAGGATGACAAACCGTATGTAGCTGTCGTATCGAAAGGCTTCCAACACCAATTTTGGCAAGCGGTGAAGCAAGGGGCTGATCAGGCTGCAGATGAATTTGATGTGAAAATTACGTTTGAAGGACCAGAGAGTGAATCACAAGTCGATAAACAGATTGAAATGTTGCAAGCAGCGCTTGATAAGAAACCAGATGCCATCGGTTTTGCGGCACTTGACTCTCAAGCAGCTTCCCCATTACTAACAGATGCAGATGGAAAAGGGATTCCGATTATTGCGTTTGACTCGGGTGTTGACAGTGAAATTCCACTTGCCACTGCATCCACAGATAACAAAGCAGCTGCAGCATTAGCGGCTGATAAGATGGCGGAAGCGATTGGTGGTAAAGGGAAACTTGCGCTTGTTGTCCATGACCAAACGTCTGTAACAGGTGTGGATCGTCGTGATGGCTTTGTCGATCAAATCGAATCGAAATATCCAGACATTGAAATTGTCGATATTCAATACGGTGGTGGAGACCACTTGAAATCAACGGACTTGGCAAAAGCGATGGTGTCGGCACATCCCGATTTAAAAGGAATTTTTGGGTCAAATGAAGGATCTGCAATTGGTGTCGTGAATGCGGTTCGCGAATTAAATAAATCAGGAGATCTTGTTATTGTCGGATTTGACTCAGGTAAGCAACAAATCGACGCGATTAAAGATGGCTTAATGGTTGGAGCTGTTACACAGAATCCAGTCGGCATTGGCTATGAAACAGTGAAAGCAGCAGTTGCAGCAATGAAAGGCGAATCGGTCGAGAAAACAATTGATACAGGTTTCTATTGGTATGACAAAGACAACATTGATAGCGATGAAATTAAGGCAGCGATTTACGAGTAAGCCTTGCGCTTTTCTTATGAAATAGTGGGACTGATTAATTCGGTCCCTTTCTTAATCAGTAAGCAAGTAAGCACCGCGAATTTATCTTCATTCAGCAAATCTTTTTGTACTGAAAGTGAAGCGTCAGCTACAGAAAATACCTACGTCCATAGGTGGCGAGATGAATGCGGTTTTGTTTTTCTGTTCAGTGGGTGTTCAAATGCCCGCTGAACGAAGATAAAGCTTCCGGCGGATGTCACAGATTTTTTAGAGGAGTTTTGGAAGGCAACCTAAGTTCGCCGCGTCCTGAAAGGTGCCTTAATTTCCGCAAAGAACGTAGAAATACGGCAAATCGAACCCTTCGCTGTTCGATTGGCAACGGTTGCATGACCTACTTCCTGTAGGCCCCGAGCTCGAAAAAAATCTGGACGCAATTACGCCGAGGCGTAATTGATGAGGTGAAGATGATGGATAGGCCTATTCAATGGGGAATTCTTGGTGCAGCCAATATTGCGAGGCAACAAATGATTCCTGCTATTTTGCAAAGTACCAATGGTGCTGTGCAGGCGATTGCTAGTAAAAGTGGCAAAGCCCAAGCATTTGCGGACGAATTTACAATTCCAACTGTATTGACCGATTATCAAGCGCTCCTACAATTAGAAGAAATTGATGCGGTCTACATTGCATTGCCAAATTCCTTGCATAAGGAATGGATTGACAAGGCGATTGCCGCTGGAAAACACGTATTATGTGAGAAACCAATTGTCCTAGAAGTACATGAATTGGCAGAAATTTTTACTGCTGCGAATCAGAAAAAAGTGCACGTAATGGAAGCCTTTATGTATCGATTTCATCCACAAATGATTGAAGCAAGAAAGTTGTTAGAAGCCGGTGTGATTGGTGAACCTTTAACCATTCGTTCAAGATTCCATTTTACGATGGGGGATTGGCAACAAGATATTCGAATGCAGTCGGAACTTGGCGGCGGCGTTCTGTGGGATATAGGTGGGTACTGCTTGAATGTGATGCTTGATTTAATAGGAGAAGAACCCGCAGCCATTCACGTTTTACAGGGCAGGAAACAGCAAGTAGATACGCATATTGCCTTTCAGCTTCGCTTTTCGAATGACGTACTTGGCATAGCGGACTGTAGTTTTTACGGCCCGATGACCAATGACGTTGACATCATCGGAACAAAAGGAACGATGCATCTACCGCATGCATTTCGTCCGGATCTGAACGAGGATGTTGGTGTCGTTCGAATACATACGGAAGAAGGGCCGCAACAATTTGAGTGGGCAGGGAACTCCTATGTCGCTCAAGTCAATGCATTTCAAGAGGCCATTCTTGCCAACGTCCCGTTAGCTTATACACCACAACAAATGCTGCAACAGTCTCGTATGCTGCAGAAATTAGTAGAACAATTGAAAACATCTTGAAGGGGGTAAAGCCATGTCGCAAATTATAGCAGAGTTAAACAAATATGCTAAGCGCTTAGTAGATTCAGGTCTTGTTGTAGGTGCAGGTGGTAATTTAAGTATGCGTGAAGGTGACTATATGTATATTTCACCAAGCGGCTTTGATCTACAAGAAATTGAAGATAACTGGGTAAAAGTGCATATTGAAACGGGCGAGGTGGAGGGAGATTTACGACCATCATCTGAGGTGCTCATGCATTTAGAATGCTTTAGAAAAAATCCGGAAACGACAGCAGTGTTGCATGCTCATCCAACGTATTCAATCGGTGTGTCTTCGGCTGGAAAAGATATTCCACCGCTATTCCCAGACTTTCCGGCCATGGTGAAAAGTGTAGGATACATCGATTATGTCATTCCAACAACACATGTGCTGGCAGATGCTGTTGGTACTTTAATCGATCAGCATGATGTCATTATTATGCGTAATCATGGGGTGTTGACAGTTGGTAAAACGATGAAGGAAGCCTATTTCTTCATGCAATTAACGGAAGAGTCAGCGAAGATTTTCACAATCAGCACAATCTTTGGAGGACCGAGAGTGTTAACAGACGAGGAATGTGAAGATTTACGTAATCTATCCGCTGAACGATATCGTTCCAAATTGCTTCAGGAATAGGAGGGAAAAAGATGACAACGGTTCTTGCATTTGATCTTGGGGCTTCAAATGGCAGGCTTGTCAGCCAAGTTTTTACTGGAGAGAAACTGAGCTTGCAAGAGCTCCATCGCTTCGCCAATCAACCGCTTCAGGAAAATGGACATTACTATTGGAATTTTTCCTATTTGATGAAAGAGATTGTGAAGGGCATACAGCTTGCAGAAAAACAATTTCCAGGTTCAATTGATGGCATTGGTGTCGATACATGGGGTGTTGATTTCGGCATTATTGATACAAATGATCGGCTCGTCTCGAAACCTTTTTCGTATCGAGATACGCATACCGTGCCGCATATGGAAAAGGCATTGACACAAATCAAGGCATTTGAGCTATTTAAAATGACAGGCAATGAAGTTTCTTCTATTAATACAATGTTTCAATTAATGGCGATTGACAAGCATTATCCAGCTTTTTTAGAAAACGCCAAGCATATTTTAATGACGCCGAATTTAATTCAATTTGCGCTTACAGGCATTGCACAAAACGAGTTTACCATTGCTTCTACTTCTCAATTAGTCGAACAAGGTCGTATGGAATGGCACAAGGCTATTTTACAAACGTTCTTTCAGAAATCCTTACCATTGTCACCAATCCAATTGCCACATAACGTGATGGGCCCGATTTCAACGTCGATGCAAAGTGGTGAACAGATAGGGGCAATCCCTGTCATTATGACACCTGGGCATGACACGGCCTGTGCCTTATCGGCGTTACCCATCCAACAACCCGATGCTTGCTTTATGAGCATTGGCACATGGACGCTCGTTGGGAAAGAAGTACCGAATCCCGTCATTACGCAGGAAGCTTTTGAAGAAGGCTTTACCAACGAGGGGACGAGTGAAGGTACGTATCGATTTCAACGAAACGGCATGGGATTTTGGATTTTGCAAAACTTACGCAATGAATGGAAGCATAGTGGGCGTGAAGTGAACTATGACAAAGAACATGAGTTACTAACAACTGCGCAAACAAATGAAATATTCATAGATCCTGATGATGCATTCTTTTTCAATCCATCTTCAATGGAAGAGGCGATTCGACTTTATTGTCAAAAGACCGGTCAACGAGCACCGTCCTCACAGCAAAAGATGCTTCAATGTGTTATCGAAAGTATGGCTTTAAAATATGCCCAGACGATTCAGCGAGTGGAGGAAATGACCGTTACGCAAGCGGATGTTATCTATATCGGTGGAGGCGGTATTCAAAATAAATTTCTCTGTCAGCTTATTGCGAATGCGACGAGAAAGCGTGTCGTTGCGGGCCCGATTGAGGCGAGTGCAATTGGCAATGGTTTGTCGCAGCTTCGAGCATTGGGTGAAATTGGATCATTGCAGGAAGGAAGAGAAGTGGTTGCCAAGTCCTTCGAGGTGGAAGAATATCAGCCGAAAAACGAGATGCAATGGCAACAAGCGAAAGCACAATTTGCATCCTATTTACATACACGATGAATGGGGGAAATAATAATGACAAAAACAGATCGCTATATTGGTAGACTTCCGAAAATTGGAATACGCCCAACGATTGATGGACGACGCAATGGTGTTCGAGAATCATTGGAAGAAACGACGATGCAAATGGCAAAAGCGGTTGCAGCTTATTTGTCTAGTGAACTGAAACATTATAACGGTGAGCCAGTGGAATGTGTCATCGCTGATACTTGTATTGGTGGTGTAGCCGAGGCGGCACGTGCAGCGGATAAGTTTGCACAAGAAGGTGTCGGTGTATCGATTACGGTAACCCCTTGCTGGTGCTATGGTTCTGAAACAATGGATATGGATCCTCATTTGCCAAAGGCAGTTTGGGGCTTTAATGGAACGGAGCGTCCGGGTGCAGTGTATCTTGCAGCAGTATTGGCGGGACATAATCAGAAGGGCCTTCCGGCGTTTGGCATTTACGGGCAGGATGTTCAAGATGCGGGCGATGAAACAATTCCAGAAGATGTTAAAGGGAAGCTGTTACGTTTTGCGAAATCAGGTCTTGCTGTTGCCATGCTAAAAGGCAAGTCGTACTTGTCAATGGGCTCTGTTTGTATGGGAATTGCAGGAAGTATGGTGCAAGAAGACTTCTTCCAAAGCTATCTAGGTATGCGCAATGAATACATCGATATGTCGGAATTCGTTCGTCGTTTCGATTTGGAGTTATATGACCGAGTTGAATATGAAAAAGCCTATAAATGGGCGAAGGAAAATCTTCATGTAGGCGCGGATAATAATAAGGAAAACTTTAAACGTTCTGAAGAGTTGAAAGAATCGGATTGGCAACGCTCTGTGAAAATGACCTTGATTGCACGTGATTTAATGGTTGGCAATGACAAGCTAACGGAGCTTGGCTTTGAAGAAGAGGCACAAGGTCATAATGCACTAATCGCGGGGTTCCAAGGTCAACGTCAGTGGACGGATCACTTCCCGAACGGTGACTTTATGGAAGCGATTTTGAATTCATCATTCGATTGGAATGGTAAGCGCGCTCCTTATTTATTGGCGACGGAAAATGATAGCTTGAATGGTGTCACGATGGCAATGGGGCATTTACTGACAAATACAGCTCAGGTTTTCGCGGATGTACGGACGTATTGGAGTCCGGATGCAGTGAAACGAGTGACGGGTAAAGAACTTACAGGTAAAGCGGAAAATGGTATTCTTCACCTCATTAATTCAGGAGCAGCGGCTCTTGATGGCACGGGACAACAAATGAAGGAAGGTCAACCGGCGATGAAGCCACATTGGGAAATTACAGATGAGGAAGTCAAAGCCTGTTTAGATCATACACAATGGCGTCCGGCTTCCACGGAATATTTCCGTGGTGGTGGGTATTCATCTAATTTTAAAACAAAAGGCGATATGCCTGTCACGATTGCTCGTTTGAATATTGTCCACGGTTTAGGGCCTGTGCTGCAAATTGCGGAAGGATACACGGTGGAGCTAGAAGATGACGTCCATGATGCGTTGGATAAACGAACGGATCCAACATGGCCAACGACGTGGTTTGCGCCAAAATTAACAGGGCAAGGTGCATTCAAGGATACCTACTCTGTCATGAATAACTGGGGAGCGAATCACTGTGTCGTGAGCTACGGCCATATTGGTGACGACCTGATTACAATGGCATCCATTTTACGTATTCCAGTGAACATGCACAACGTGGAAGCTGAACGGATTTTCCGTCCGAGTGCTTGGAATATGTTTGGGACAGCGGAAGCTGAAGCGGCGGATTACCGTGCATGTCAAACGTTTGGACCTTTGTATAAATAAGAGCCTTATGAGGTGATGACGATGAGTAATGTGTATGTGCTTGGTGTGGATTACGGCACGGAATCGGGTCGTGTACTCATTGTTGATGTGGCGACAGGGCAGACGATTGCAGAGCAAGTGACCCCGTATCCGCATGGTGTCGTAACGGAGAAATTACCGGATGGACGAACGGAATTGGGCAAGGAAACGGCATTGCAAGTGCCGCAGGATTACTTGGATGTCTTAACACAATCGATTCCATGTCTATTACAACAAACGAAGATTGCAAGTGAACAAGTAATAGGGATTGGCATTGACTTCACATCATGCACAATTTTGCCGACTACCCATGATTTCACACCACTTTGTGAGGTAGATGGCTATCAAAGTCGTCCGCATGCTTTCGTGAAATTATGGAAGCACCATGAAGCGGAGGCTCAAGCTCAGAGGTTGAATGCCTTAGCGCAAGATGAGCCGTGGATTCAGCGTTATGGAGGGACGATTTCAGCCGAATGGATGCTGCCGAAAGTAATGGAAGTGTTGGAAAAAGATCCAGAGGCTTTCAATAAAACCGATTTGTTTTTGGAAGCGGGTGACTGGGTAACGGCAAAATTGACGGGCAACCTGACACGTAGTAGCTGTTCAGCGGGCTATAAAGGGACATGGCATAAAGTAGATGGTTACGTCGATGCGGCGTTTCTGAAAAAACTTGATTCGAAATTAGAAAGCATTTACGACACAAAGTTGCGTGGTGAAGTCTGTTCGCTAGGACAGAAGGCCGGTACGTTAACGAAAGAAATGGCTATGCTCCTAGGATTGCAGGAGGGAACGGCAGTTGCGGTCGGCATTATTGATGCGCATGCGGCACTGCCAGGTACTGGCGTTTCCAAGCCAGGGACACTTGTGATGGTTATGGGAACATCGACCTGTCATTTACTGCTCAGTGAGAAGGAAGAATTGGTGCCTGGAATTAGTGGAGTGGTAGAGGATGGTATTTTGCCTGGGTACTTTGCTTATGAAGCGGGGCAAGCGGCGGTTGGTGATCTTTTCGCTTGGTTTGTGGAGCAGCAAGTCCCGGCTTATATTGAACAACAGGCAACTGCTAAAGACTTGTCTGTCCATGCATATTTGACGGAGTTGGCGGGTGAACTTTCGCCGGGAGAATCAGGTCTTGTTGCCCTGGATTGGCAAAATGGTAGTCGCACACCGTGGGTCGATATGTCGTTGTCGGGAGTTGTAGTTGGTCAAAAACTCTCCACGCGCCCGGCTGAACTGTATCGTGCTTATTTGGAGGCGACGGCTTTTGGAACACGGGTCATTGTTGAATTATTTGAGTCTCATGGCATTCAAATTGAGCAGCTTGTTGCATCTGGCGGTATACCGAAGAAAAACCCGTTACTGATGCAAATTTATGCAGATATTTTGCAAAGAGACGTTATTGTTAATCTCAATAGTCAGGCGCCCGCACTTGGAGCAGCCATTTTAGGAGCAGTCGCAGCAGGGAAAGAACAAGGTGGTTATGATTGCGTTGCGACAGCCATCGCACAGATGTCGTCGAATGAAACCATTACCTATCGGCCAAATGCTAGCGTACGCACAGTGTATGACACGTTATTTAGTTACTATAAAAAGTTAAGTACTTTTTTCGCAGAAGAGACATCCATGATGAAGGAATTAACTTGTTTCAGCAAAAGTCCTCTACTCCCATAAGTGGGGAGATAGATGCTAAATATACATTCAATCATCGGGGGGCGAACCTCGGCTGAATCAAGTTAAGCCTCCGGCGGATGTCACAGATTTTCAGAGGAGCTTTTCGAGCGAACTCGAAAAAATCTGGACGCAATTCCGCCGAGGCGGAATAGATTAGCATTGAAATTGAAGAAGTAGTGCACTTGAAAGAGCATAGGAGGAATTCACTTGGCAGAAAATTTATGGAATGCTCAAGAAGCTAGTCAACAACAATCCGTTGTGTCGTCACTACGCTATCGCTCCAATCTACTTGGTTCAGATCGCAGTGTTTGTAATTGGGGTGGCGGTAATACATCCGTGAAATCCACTGAAGTTGATTTCAAAGGACAAGAAATCGAAGTGATGTGGGTAAAAGGCAGTGGCTCTGATTTAGCGACAATGGAGGACAAACATTTTACCGTATTGAAACTCGATGACGTTAGGCCGTTAATAGAACGGGAAGAGATGTCGGATGAGGAAATGGTGGCGTATTTAGGGCATTGTATGGTCAACCCTTCACATCCACGTGCATCGATTGAGACATTATTACACGCGTTCCTTCCTTATGAACATGTGGATCACACTCATCCAGATGCGATTATTAGTATCTGCTGTGCACCAAATGGGCGTGAAATTGCAGATGAAATCTATGGTAATCGCTATGTGTGGGTGCCCTATATCCGCCCTGGTTTTTTATTATCCAAAATGATTGCAGAGGGGGTAAAAGCCAACCCGCGTGCAGAGCTTGTGTTGATGGAAAAGCATGGCCTTGTTGTCTGGGGAGAAACGGCCGAAGAAAGCTATAACAAAACGATTGACATTATTAATGAGGCGCAGGCTTATATTGATCAGTCATTATCAGCTGTGGAGCCGTTTGGTGGCGTACAGTATACAACGCTTGCAGAAGAACAGCGTCATGCGTTGTTTGCCAACGTATTGCCAACTATACGGGGAGCGGTTTCAGGACACGATGGAATGATTGCTACGTTTGATGATAGTGAAGCTGTTTTGGAGTTTGTCAATAGTGCACGTGCTGAAACGTTATCACAAGTGGGCGCAGCTTGTCCGGATCATCTCGTCCATACGAAACGTGTCCCGCTGTATGTGAAATGGAATCCGCAGGAACAAGGGGAAGTGGAATTGCTTCAAGCCTTGCAACAAGGGATTGCTGCGTACAAAGAGGAGTATGAAGCTTATTTCAAGCAGTATGCAGGTGAGGATGATACGATGTTCAGTCTGGCACCGCGTGTTATTTTGATTCCGGGACTGGGCATGATTGCGATTGGCAAGGACATTGGCAATGCGAATATTAGCCGCAATCTGTATTACCGTGCGATTTCCGTTATGAAAGGCTCGGATGCAATCGGTGGATTTCAGTCGTTAAATGCGGAAGAATCCTTTGCGATTGAGTACTGGCCATTGGAATTATACAAATTATCATTAGCGCCAAAGGAAGCAGAGTTTTCTCGTAAGGTCTGTTTTGTCACTGGAGGAGCGGGTGGCATTGGCAGTGAGACTTGTCGACTCTTTGCATCCCAAGGTGGGCATGTAGTTCTTGCCGATTTAAACCTTGAAGGTGCACAAAAAGTGGCTGAAGACATTAACAGCTTGTACGGAGCAGGTCGTGCATTAGCGGTTAAAATGGACGTCACCGTTGAAGCAGATATTAAAGAAGCGTTTAAACAAGCAACGTTGGCATATGGTGGGGTAGATGTGCTTGTGAATAATGCAGGTTTGGCAACGTCTAGTCCTTTTGAAGAGACGACTTTAGCAGAGTGGAATTTGAATATGAATGTCCTTGGAACAGGGTATTTCCTCGTTTCTAGAGAAGCTTTCACATTGATGAAAGCACAACAGACGGGTGGAAGTATGATCTTTATCGGTTCTAAAAACTCAATTTATGCTGGGAAAAATGCCTCTGCTTATAGTGCGGCGAAGGCACTTGAAGTGCATTTGGCAAGATGTATTGCGGCAGAAGGTGGCGATTATGGTATTCGTGCGAATTCTGTGTTACCAGATGCTGTTTTGCAAGGCTCTGCAATTTGGGGGTCAAAATGGAAAGAAGAGCGCGCCGCAGCTTATGGCATCGAGCCTGATGAGTTGGATGAACATTATCGCCAGCGAACGGTGTTAAAAGTGAATATTTATCCAAGCGATATTGCGGAAGCCATTGCATTTTTTGCATCTTCCAAATCGACGAAAACAACGGGTTGTATGCTAACGGTAGATGGCGGCGTGGCGGCAGCATTTACGAGATAACCAAAACACCGCTTCGATTAGAGGTGGTGTTTTGAATGTAAAAGAAAGCAGGGAAATACCTTTTCTCTCGTATTTCAGTATTAGAATGTCGGCGTATTCCAAGAGACAGATTTGGTATGGGTGTATACTGGTGAAGCAGAAAGTGAGGGATGAATTTGTTAGGATCAATTGAAGCAGGCGGCACAAAAATCAATTGTGCAGTCGGTCATCAGGATGGCACTATCGTCAAACAAATCCAAATTGCGACGACGACCCCGGACGAAAATGTTGCGCAAATTGTGGCGTTCTTTCAGGAACACCCAGTTGAAGCAATCGGCATCGGCTGTTTTGGCCCTGTCAATGTAGATAAGGAGAGCGCGGACTACGGAAGCTTGCTCGATACACCGAAACAACAGTGGCGCTTTTATCCGTTTTTAGCGACTTTGAAGCAGCAGTTAGCTATTCCAATCGAATTGCATTCAGACGTCACCGTATCTGGTTTAGGTGAGGTACATTTAGGTGGTGGCAAAGGAGATAACTTTGTTCTATATGTAACGATTGGCACGGGGATTGGGGGCGGAGTTATTTTGAATGACCAGCTATTACGTTCTCCACGCCATCCAGAAATGGGGCATGTTACGATGCAGCGCGTAGAGGGAGATCAGTTGGTGAGCGTCTGTCCTTTCCATGACAACTGTTTTGAAGGCTTGGCATCGGGTCCAGCAATTGAGAAGCGCTGGGGCAAAAAAGGAAGTGAACTTCCACCAGATCATCCGGCATGGGAAATGGAAGCTGATTATATTGCCCAAGGCTTACTGCAAATGATTGTTGTACTAGCACCCGATCGCGTCATTATCGGCGGCGGTGTTATGAAACAGCAACAGTTACTTTCCCGTATTCGAGAAAAAGTGCAAGAGAAATTAAATGGTTACACCTATTACGATCGCTTGGAAAACATGGAGCAACTCATTATTACCCCCGTGTTAGGGGACGATGCAGGACTTATTGGTGGGCTGTTGTTAGCAGACTACGCGAATAATATGTGAATATCCTAAAAGCAGTATGGATCCTACTAGGCATCCATACTGCTTTTTTCGTCCTTAAGTCGGGAGTCGAGCACCCAAAATCATAGGGAATCTTCCTTAATCCAAAAATAAAAATAGAAAGACTATTGCGAAGTACCGTAATTATAGGTACAATACAATAAATCAAATAAATGAAACAGCGTTTCAAATAATGAAACCATTGAGGGGTGTATAAATGGTTCGTACATTAATGGAAGTCGATCAATTACAAGTTGGGATACAGGATGACGGGATAAAGACGACGATTGTCAATGGCATTAGTTTTCAGCTGAAAGAAGGAGAAACGCTTGGAATCGTTGGTGAATCGGGCTGTGGCAAAAGTATGACAGCGCTTTCACTTATGGGGCTGCTGCCGCCAGGAGTTCAATGGCAAGGTGGGGATATTCATTTGAATAATCTTCATTTTAAAGATTTTACGAAAAAAGATTGGCGTAAAGTCAGAGGAAAAAAAGTATCGATGATTTTCCAAGAGCCGATGAGCTCTTTGAATCCGGTGTATACAGTAGGGAAGCAAATTGTCGAAATGATTAGTAATCATGAAACGATGGATAAAAAGCAGGCAAGGGCACGTGCGCTACAAATGTTACAACTTGTCGGAATTCCACGACCGGAACAAGTTCTAGATGAATATCCACATCAGTTGTCTGGTGGTATGCGCCAGCGTGTGATGATTGCCATCGCCATGTCATGTAATCCGGAAATCCTTATTGCGGATGAGCCGACGACGGCACTCGACGTAACAATCCAAGCGCAAATTTTGGAACTGATGAAAAATTTGCAAGTGAAGATGAATATGTCGATTGTCTTGATTACCCATGATTTGGGTGTTGTTGCGGAAATGTGTGACCGTGTAATTGTGATGTATGCAGGGGAGATCATTGAAGAGGCAAATGTTGTCGATTTGTTTGACGAAACGAAGCACCCTTATACAAAGGGATTGCTTGAATCATTGCCAGACATCAATGAGCAAAAAGAGTATTTATCATCGATTCCTGGAATGGTGCCTGCACCAGGGAGTATGCCGACGGGTTGTCGTTTTGCAGCACGCTGTCCAAAGGTTCATGACAGATGTACACAAGCGCCGCCATTGATTGAAACGGCAAATGGCTCGAAAGTGAAGTGTTGGCTATACGACGAAGCAAAACAGGAGGTGCTGACTTAATGGGTGAACAAGAAGAACTACTTCGGGTAGAAGGATTGCAAAAGTATTTTCCGATTAAGGGCGGTATCCTCGGGAATAAGGTGACGCAACACGTAAAAGCGGTAGATGGCATTACATTTGATGTGAAAAAAGGGGAGACCTTTGGCATTGTTGGTGAATCGGGCTGTGGGAAAAGTACAGCGGGACGCACGATTATGCGAATGCTAGAACCAACAGGTGGCAAGGTTTTTTTCCAAGGACAAGACATTACTGCTCTGAAGAGAGACGAAATGCGCAAATTGCGGAAAGATATTCAAATTGTATTTCAAGATCCTTATGCTTCGTTAAATCCACGCATGCGTGTACATAAAATTATCGAAGAACCACTCATTAATTTTGGTGTAACGGATAAAGCGGAAAGACAGAGACGTGTACTTGAAGTTGCGGATCAAGTCGGGTTATCACAAGCACAATTGCAGAGGCTGCCACATGAATTTTCAGGTGGACAACGCCAACGAATTGGAATTGCACGGGCTTTAATATCAAAACCGAAACTCATTATTGCGGATGAGCCGGTATCAGCTTTAGACGTTTCGATTCAGTCGCAGGTCTTGAATCTTATGAAAGATTTACAGAAGGAATTTGGCTTAACGTATATTTTCATTTCCCATGATTTGAGTGTCATTAAGCATTTCTGTGACCGTATTGGTGTGATGTATTTAGGGAAGATGGTCGAAATATCAGAGAAAAACAAGTTATATGATGACCCGCTTCATCCCTATGCGAAGGCCTTATTATCGGCGCTTCCAAGTCCACATCCACTACAGAAAAAAGAGCGCATCATTTTGCGGGGGGATGTACCGAGTCCAGCAAATCCACCGGATGGTTGTACGTTCCATCCACGATGCTTTTCCTGTATGGACATTTGTAAAACTGTGAAGCCAGAGCTGCAACAGATGGACGATGATCACGCTGTGTCCTGTCATTTATATACGAAAGTAGAGGCAGGGCATGTATGAGTAAGACGATGGAAAAAGGTTTACTGTTGCTTGATTTATTTACTGAGGAGCGACCTTCCTGGCGGTTGGATGAAATTTCAACGCATACGGGTATTCCTAAACCTACAGCCCACCGCTTACTCAGAACACTTGTAGAGACAGGGTTTTTACAACGGACTTCACTTGAAAGAAATGGAACCATTATTGATGGCGATAGTTATTCGTTGGGGTTGAAATTATTGCAACTAGGTGAGCGGGTGGCAAGTGGATTGGAAATCCGATCGATTGCACTGCCATTTATGAAGCAATTGCAAGTGCAGTTCAATGAAGCGGTTCAACTAGTGACGCGGGAGCATAACGAAGGGGTCTATATCGAAAAAGTAGAGAGTACGAGGCCTGTCCGTTTATATACGCGTGTAGGTCGATATGCACCGTTGTATGCTGGAGCTTGTACACGGATCTTATTGTCTTTTTTACCAGATAATGATATTCATGAAATTTTGTCCAAGCCACTTACTTGTTATGCGAGCCAAACACCACAATCGGTGGAGGAAGTATGGTCGCTGATTGAACAAGCAAGAAAAGAAGGGTATGCCTATAGTGTATCCGAGCTAGAAGAAGGAACGGTTTCCATTGCGGTTCCTATCTTTAATCGTCATGGGGATGTGCAATATTCCATTAGTATTGCAGGTTTCTCTGTCTCTCTTCCGAAGGACAATGCGCATCTCTTTTTACAGGCGCTATGGGAAACAGCAGCACAGATTTCTGAAAAAATTGGCTACAATCAGCAATATCCTTATAGCAACAAACTAAAAAATGTACAGACGGAGGAGAAAAGATGAAGAGGAATAAAAACGTATTTATTTCTGTTGTAATGATTGTAATGCTCGTGTTGGCTGCTTGTTCAGGCGGTGGCGGCGACAAAAAAGAAGGAGCAAAGACAACCGATGGAGGGAAAAATCCAGCGGAAAGTCGTGGCAATGAAATTATCGTTGGTATTACAAGTGATCCGCAAAGCTGGGATCCTATCGATACGTTTCTACTAGATTGGAGTACAGTTGCGATATCTGTCTTTGAAGGATTAGTCGAACGTGACCTAGATTTAGAGTTAAAGCCGGGGCTTGCAGAAAGCTGGGAATATCTAGATGACAGCACAATTGAATTCAAGTTGCGTCAAGGTGTCGTCTTCCATAATGGCGAGCCGTTTAATGCGGATGCTGTGAAATTTACGTTTGATCGTTTACTTGGAGAAGAAGGTCAAAAAGGACCTCAATATTCGAACTATGCATCGATTGAATCTGTAGAAGTGAAAGATGAATTCACAGTAATTATGAAGTTAAATGCACCGGATCCAGTGTTATTGACGAAACTTTCAGGGTACGGAGCGGTTATCGTACCACCTGGTTATGTGACAGAAGTTTCGGATGAAGAGTTTAATAATAAGCCAGTGGGTACAGGACCATTTAAAATGACAGGCTACAAGCGTGATCAGGAAGTCTTGCTAGAGAAAAACGAGAACTATTGGAAAGAAGGATTACCGAAGCTAGATAAAGTAACCTTTAAAGTAATTCCAGAGGCTTCGACGCGCCTAGCAGAACTACAAACAGGAAAAATTGATATTATGAAGCGTGTTGAAGTTGCACAAGCGGACACGGTGAAAGAAACGAACTTCGTGAAACTTGAAGAAGTGGGAACACCAACTGTGTACTCTATACGTTTTGATACAGCAAAAGCGCCTTTCGACAAAAAAGAAGTTCGTCAAGCTGTTAACTATGCGATTAACAAAGAAGAGTTGATTGAACAAATTTTGGGTGGGTATGGTCTTCCAATTAGTACGTTCCAAAGTGACTTATCATTTGGAAATAATCCAGATTTGAAGCCATATCCATATGATCCTGAAAAAGCAAAAGAGCTATTGAAAAAAGCAGGCGTTGCTGAAGGGACACAAATCGAAGCATTCATCCCTGGGAATGATGGGAACTTTAAAGAAATCACACAAGCAATTGCCTTTTATTTAGAAGAAGTGGGCTTGAAAGTGAATATTAATAGCGTGGACGTTACAACGATGAACTCTGATTTAATCCCACAAGGCGATGCGGGGCATATGTATCGTCAAGGATGGGGCGGCTGGACGCTTGACTTTGATAACACAGCATACCTGATGTATCACGAAGGCGAGCAGTGGAACCCATCATTTAAAGATGAAAAAGTAGAAGAATTATTGGCTGCGCAGCGTGCGACAGTCGATCAAGACGAAAGACATAAAATCTTCATGGAACTGACAACTGTACTCTATGATTTGGCACCAGAAGTAAACTTGTACCAAACAGTAGATTTATATGCAGTAAACGAGCGTGTGGAAAACTTCCAACCACCACATGAAGACCGTATGCGTTTGGAAGAAGTCAGCGTCAAATAAATCTATATAGGTTGAACTTATGATTTTACCTACTCTCTTAGTTGATTGGAATGCAGAGCGGCGACTCCAGCGAAAGCCGTCACGAAGAACGGCTTTTGCGAACAAAAGCGAAGCGTTGAGAGCAGGATGCCTTAATTTCCGCAAAGAACGCAGAAATACGGCAAAGCTCACTCTTCGCTGTTCGCTTGGCTGAAGCCGTGCCCGCGGAAAGCGTCCGCTCGGAAAGGAAATCAACGTGGAGAAGGTATTATTTAGTTCAACTTATATAGTATCAAACTAAACAAATCATATAGGGATAGTATGGCTCCCATACTATCTCTTTCTTTTAAAGAGGACGGAGGATAGACGATGATTGCATACATTACGCGGAGATTATTTCATACAGTATTAGTCGTATTGGCTATTTCAGTCATTATATTTTTCTCCATTCGCTTGACTGGAGACCCTGTAACCGTCATGTTTTCGGCAGGTGAGCCGTCCAAAGAGGCGATTGCCGAAGTAAAAGCGGCACTTGGTTTAGACCAGCCGTTATATGTGCAATACGGCATTTTTTTGAAAGGCCTACTGACACTCGACTTTGGGGAATCGTTTCGGAGTGGAATGCCAGTTTCTAGTTTAATATATGAACGATTAGGTGCGACCCTTGTTTTAGCATTGGGCGGAATCGTAGTAGCTGTTTTAATCGCATTTCCAGTCGGCATTTTGTCAGCTGTTAAACGCGGAACACCTGTTGACTTTTTCGGAAGAATTTTTTCGTTAATTGGTATTTCATTCCCGAACTTTTGGTTAGGAATTATGTTGATATTAGTTTTTGCGG
The DNA here is from genome assembly GCF_038622445.1 of Sporosarcina sp. FSL K6-1522. Lineage (GTDB taxonomy): Bacteria > Bacillota > Bacilli > Bacillales_A > Planococcaceae > Sporosarcina. The sequence goes on along the minus strand of NZ_CP152019.1, from coordinate 4,219,556 downwards.
TTCATTTACAATGGCTACCGTCTTCTGGTTTTGATGGTTGGTCATCCTTGATTTTGCCATCGATTACACTCGGAATGATTCTCTCGGGGATTTTGGCGAGGTTGGTACGTTCATCGATGTTAGAAGTGATGAACCAGCAGTATATGTCAACGGCTCGTTCAAAAGGAATTAGCGAATGGGCTGTTATTATTAAACACGCTTTTCGTAATGCGTTGCTCCCAACCGTGACATTTTTAGGTTTGCAGTTTGGTTCTTTACTTGGTGGAACGGTTATTGTAGAGCAAGTATTTTCGTGGCCAGGCATCGGTCGGTTAATCATTGATGCTATTAACCAAAGGGATTATCCCGTCATTCAAGGCGGTGTTATTTTCCTAGCGATTATTATGGTCGTTGTGAATTTAATTGTCGATTTAAGTTATACATTGATTGATCCTCGGATTAAAGCTGGAAGAGGTGGACAGTCATGACGAGTAGTCATATGGAAGAAAGCACAGTACGCCCGCGGAAAACTAAGATGCAACGTTTTGGTCGCTTTGTGAAGAAAAATCCAGCTGGGGTTGTCGGCATGTTGCTCGTTTTACTAGCAGTTAGTTCGGCACTCTTTGCACCGTTGCTCGTTCCCTTTGATCCATCGAAAGCAAGCTTAGTATCTCGATTAGCACCGCCATCTTGGGCTGATCCAACTGGCAAGTCAGAGTTCTTCCTAGGTGCCGACCAACTGGGACGTGATTTGTTCAGTCGAATTATTTACGGCGCAAGAATTTCGTTGATGGTTGGATTTTTTGGAGTACTTATTGCGCTCGTCATTGGGACATTTATGGGCCTTATTTCCGGATTTTTTGGCAAATGGCTCGATGATTTTATTATGCGTTTTGCAGACATTCAGTTGGCATTCCCGTTTATTTTGTTCGCGATTGTCATTATGAGTGTGCTTGGAACAGGCGTATGGAAAATCATTATCATTTTAGGGATTACCTATTGGGTTGGTTTTGCCCGGTTGATACGGGGACAAGTCATTTCGCTGAAGGAGCAAGAGTTTGTGCATGCAGCTAAGGCAGTTGGTGGGACCAACTTTACTATTATTACGAAGCATATTCTGCCGAATGTCATGTCTTCTGTTTTAGTACTTGGAACGATGTATATCGCTGAGTTTATTTTACTAGAGGCGTCGTTGACGTTTCTTGGCTTAGGGGTAGATCCAACGATTCCGTCATGGGGCGGTATGCTAGCAGATAGCCGGAATTATATTACATCTGCATGGTGGACATCTGTTTTCCCTGGGGTAGCCATTATGTTAACGGTATTGGGCTTTAATTTGCTCGGTGACTGGTTGCGTGATAAATATGATCCGAATATGAAAGCGTAAGGGGATGAGCAGATGAATCAGATATCTCGACTTTGGTCGCTGGATGGATTGCTTGTCGATAAAAATGGAGATGGCGTCGTCGATGGCATTTCGCTATACATTGATTTGCCGGAGGGGTTGCTTCCAGAAGGGCTGATTGATTTTTGTGCAAGGGCAGGCTTTGAAACGACAGCTTTGTCATTGCATTTCTTTGAAAAGGCTAATCAGAAAGTGACGATGTCTTTTGTTCAGTCAACGGACAGGACAGCTGTGGTGTTTACAGGCGATCAATTGATATTGACTTACAAAAATGAATGTGAGCTTTCGACGTTATTGCGGGAGTTGGCATTTGGTGAGTTCGAGACAACGGCTGTTCAAGGGGAACCATTTTACAGTGATGTGGAAAGTATCAGTGACATTTGGAGTTTCTCAGGATTTGGTCAGCATATGGAAGCCTCGCCAAGTCGAACGCTTAGTTTGCAAATTCGAGTGGAAGAGCAACTGATGACGACTGCATTGTTGCAAGAGTTATGTCATTTTGCAGCGAGAGCAGCCCTTTATAGCACAGCAATCGCTCATCCATTAACGGATTGTGAAGACGCGCATATCCAGTTTACGGTTGCTTCGGGAGAGGCGTCTGCCTTGCTGCTTGACGACAAGAATCGCATACGATTGGTCGGGACAAAAACGGATGTGCCATATGCACTTCGCACGTTCGTTGCTAGTAATCACTGGAGCGAGGGAGGCGCGTTTGGGTATTGGGAACAACAACAGTTACTCAATGACAAATCGCAAGCACCTTTACTGATGGAAGAAAATTGGTCAGATGAAGGAGAAGTAACTCGGATTTTGCGAATTCTTCAGGATTCACCAAATTTGGCGCATGCTGATATTGAAGTCTATGTTTCAGAGCCGTACAACGTTCGTGAAGAACTAGCCGTACAGTTGAAGAATAGCTATCCAGATGCGAACTCGATTCGTGTACGCTCATCCTTTAAAACGGGCTTTCATTGGATGCAAGAGGAATTGTTGCCTAACCTTGATGCTGAAAATGAACAAATACGTATTGAGGTCCAACAAGAAGCGCGTGCGGATGCTTTGGAGTTACCGATTCGCTGGATTCAAGAGCTATACCCTATCGACAGGTACATAGAAGAAACAACAGCGCTTTGCGCGGATGCGGTGACGTTTACATTAGAAAGTGAATTGGCTACGACATACGCTGTGTATGCAATGGATCGCAATCAACAAAAGAGCTGGCTTGGCTCGCTGGATGTTCCAGTGTCGAAAATGGAATATGTGGACGGCAAGCATGTGGTGTATCCGTCTTCCAGTGCGGTTCGTTTTCTTCACGATGGAGTGGTAACAAAGGAACACATTGTTGAGACAGATCGCGCGCAATTTTATCGCTATTATGTACAGCAAGTATTGCCGAAACTCCGGAAATCTGTTGAACAGTACAATGAAGGACAGGGGCATATCCGTCCATTATTTGATCGGATTGAAATAGATGTCTGGATGAGTGAAGAAGAATGCAAATTGCCGGTCGATGAAGAACGCGTGTCATCATTGGAAGCGTTACATGAAGATTTGTATTTCAACACGCTCGATTATTTTGCCCAAATGGGAATTGAAGTAGAAGGACAACCGTTCAATGCACCTGGTGGGGTTCATCCGTATATGCATGTCCGTGTGGGAGAAAAACCAGAAGCGAGCATTCGGATCTATCAATGGGAAGATACGCAAGCATCGGAACTTGTGACGACCAAATTGACATTTTCCGCAGACGGTTCATTTGCCCAAGCTTATATGCAACAGAATCAGACAGAAATTCAGGCGAGCATCGACGGTTTTACAGCCCCAAGTCATCATCTTCATGAAGAGTTGGATGGTTGGCTAAAGGAGCAACAACAGTACAAGATTGTGTATCCTGATTATTCTTATCAAGGGCATGCGATTCCCGTGATTGAGTGCTACGAACCGACAGGCGAAGCGTATGAATCCAAGTTAAAAATGTCCGTGATGAAAAAAACAATCTTGATAGAAGCAGGCCATCATGCCAATGAAATTTCGAGTACACCGGCTATATTAGAGCTGTTGGACAGGGTACAGCAACAAAACAAAGCGCTGTACAAAGATTTGAATATCGTTGTGATTCCATTGGCGAATCCAGACGGGTATCGTTTGTTACAGGAGTTAACGCACGAACATCCTAGCTGGAAACATCATGCAGCACGGTATAATGCAGTTGGCTTGGAATTTTCTCATATCCGTTTTCAAAAAACGATTTTTGGAGAAGCCAATATTTATCCAGAACTATTACGAAAATGGGCACCAGATATCATTGTCGATGATCATGGCATACCAGCGCATGAATGGGTTCAACCTTTTGCAGGCTATAATAGCCCGCCCCGATTCCTTATGTCATTTTTTCTACCAAGTGCGAAAATTTACGGAATTGGGCGCACCTCACACGATGTGAATCGCGACCTGCATCACCGAAATTTGGAGGAAATCGTACGTCAAGTGAGTGAAGCGATGAAAGATACAACGATTGCAGTGGAAAATCATTATTGGCAACAACGCTTTATCAAATATGGTCATCAATGGTTACCTGACGTTTTCCCGATTGAAGAAGCAGAAGGTATCCATTTCTATACACAGACTACGGTTACACCAACGTACAGCTCTGTTGGGATTATGCGTTATCCGCAGTGGGTTGCCGCAGATATTATATCCGAGGCGGCCGATGAAATTGTCGAAGGGCAGGCGCTAGCAGATTGCATCGAGGCGCATATTCTTTTCGATCAAGCGATTATCGACAGTTTGGCTCAAACACAGATTGTCGTTGAAAGAAACGGTTGCGCGATGAGTCGTCAGCGCCCTATCCAATTATGAGAAAGTAGGTACTCTACGATGAAAACACTTTTACTAACAGGATTTGAACCGTTTTTAAAGTTTACAATCAATCCAACGATGAAAATTGTAGAACAACTCGATGGCATGGTTATCGGGAACTATAAAATCCATAGCGAAGTGCTAACGGTCGATTTTCAGTCTTCGGGGGAGCAATTGCTTGCGCATATTGAAGCGCTACAGCCAGATGCGGTTCTGTCACTAGGACTTGCGGGTGGGCGTTATAAAATGACGCCAGAACGAATTGCCATCAATGTGAAAGACGGGGAGCCGGATAACAATGGGCATACACCCGTTGACGAAGTGATTCAATCGCAGGGAGAAGATGGTTATTTATCGACATTGCCAATCCGAGCGATGGTGGACCGTTTAATCGCAGAAGGGCTACCGGCGGAAATATCGAATACAGCAGGAACGTATTTATGTAACAATGTCATGTATGAAGCATTACATTATGGAGCTACACAAAGGCCAGCGATGAAAGCTGGATTTCTTCACATCCCTGCTTCACATGAATTGGCCATTCAGCATGGCCGTATCCCAAGTTGGTCACATGAGGATTTGAAAAAAGGCGTTGCCCTATGTATTGAAGTGTTATCTGCCAATGAAACCTAATCAGCACAGACAACCACAAGCCATGGTGACGAGCGAACGAGCCATTCGTTTCGATTTTGGCTCGTCCATTAATCAGAAAACGTATCAGGATATTCAGCAATTTTGCCGTTTTATTGAAAGAGATGTGCAACCTTTGCTTGAAGAGGTTGTGCCTAGTATGAATACGGTAACGGTTTTTTATCGAAGAAAGCTAGTGAACCCAGAAGCTATAATAGAAGACATACAAAAAAAATGGGCGAATGGAACGGACAAGGAGCTACTGGCTAGTTCTCGATTGATTGATATTCCGGTTTGTTATGATCCAGCGTTTAGTGAAGATATGCAGCGAATTATGGAGCACACAGGCTTGACGCGGGATGAAATTATCGCTTTGCATACAGGGACATGTTATACGGTCTATATGATTGGCTTTTTACCAGGGTTTCCTTATCTCGGTGATCTGCCAAATGCCTTACATGTTCCGCGCTTGGCGAAACCGAGACTGCGTGTACCTAAAGGGACGGTTGGGATTGGCGGTACACAAACTGGTATTTATCCCATTGAGTCTCCGGGTGGATGGAATATTATTGGAAGAACACCACTCGATCTGTACAGTTTACAACGGGTGGACCCATTTCTTATTCGTGCCGGTGATCGGTTGGTTTTTCGGGCAATCTCACTCGAAGTCTTCGAGGACATGAAAAATCAGTTAGAGCGGGAGCCTGAAAGGATTCAACAGTTTGTAAAGGAGGATGCATCATGCGAATTGATTTGAATGCGGATGTCGGGGAAAGTTTCGGTTCTTTTACAATTGGGGAAGATGAAGCTTTATTTTCTTCCATTACATCCGCTAATATTGCCTGTGGATTTCATGCGGGTGATTTTAATGTTATGCGTAAAACGGTAGAGTTGGCAGTGAGACACAATGTTTCGATTGGTGCACATCCGGGATATCCCGATCTCCAAGGGTTTGGGAGAAGGGCGCTGGTGATGCCGCCACGTGAAATTTATAATGCAGTCGTTTATCAAATAGGTGCGTTAAAACAGTTTTGTGCGATACAAGGTGTATCCATCAATCATGTAAAACCACATGGTGCACTGTACAATACGGCAGCCATTGATGGGGAGGTTGCGAATGCCATTGTGGAAGCGATTTACGATACAGTACCAGAGGCATATATCTACGGCTTATCGAATAGCGAGTTAGTGTCTGCTGGAAAAAGAATAGGGCTACAGACGGCACAAGAAGCGTTTGCGGATCGGCGTTATGATGCGGATGGCAAATTATGTTCGAGGCAGTTGCCAAATGCTGTGCTCCATACATATGAAGAGATTGAACAACAGGTCATGGACATCGTGTTGAACAAACAAGTACAAACGCTAACAGGCGCTGCAGTTACAATGGAAGCCGATACATTGTGCTTTCATGGGGATGGAAGCGATGTAGCTCTTCGAGTACAAAAAATACGCCAAGCATTGGAAGTGGCCAATATTCGTGTTAGCGCACTCGGGGATATGCGATGATTCCGTTATTCAGAGTGGCTAAAACAGGTGTCTATGCTTCTATTCAAGACAGTGGTCGATTTGGCTTTCGACGATTTGGTATGCCTGTTGCAGGGCCGATGGATCAACAAGCTTTTCAACTGGGCCAGGAGATTATAGGGAATGCAGAAGACGGCAATGCGCTAGAGCTATTTTTAGGTGGCTTAACATTGGAAGTGCTGGCAGATCATCGAATTGTCATTACGGGAGCAGACTTGGGAGCGGTGATTGACGGGGAAGAGGCGGCACCCCTATGGAAAACGTTTTTGATTCGGCAAGGTCAAACGATTTCATTCACACAGCCGGTCAATGGTGCCATTGCGTATATTATTCCGGAAGGTGGCTTGGCGGCTGAAGAGGTTTTGGGCAGCTGTGCTAGTTATCCAAGGGGGCTTATTGGAGAACCTATTAAAAAAGAGCGTATTTTGTATGCGAATGTTCCGAAAAAAGAGCGTTTTAATCGTGGATTACGTTCGTCGAACATTCCGGATTATGGACAGGAAATTACAGTTGAATTGTATAACAGTCCACATATGGGGTTGTTTAAGCAATCGAGTGTTGAAACGTTTTTAAACGCTACATATACTTATCGTGGTGGAGATCGGATGGGGTATTTCTTCGGTGGGCCATCTCTTGAATTTATCAGCAGTGGGGACATTGTGAGTGAAGCAACCCAATTTGGAACGGTGCAAGTACCATCGAATGGTCAGCCGATTATTCTCATGGCCGATGCGCAAACAACAGGGGGCTACGCGACAATTGGTACGGTTGCCCAAGAAGACCTGCCTAAAGTAGCACAATTGAGAAATGGCGGGCGAGTTCGATTTACTTATCGAATGCAAAGAAATGACGAACAAGACTAAGCAGTACGGATCCTACTTGGCATCCATACTGCTTTTTTCGTCTTTTAATTGGATGGCGAGATCAGGGGTATCTGTAAAGAGCCCATTTACGCCAAACGTCATGAGCTTGCGTATCGTTTCTTCATCATTGATGGTAAAGGGGTGGACGTGTAGTCCTTTGCTTTGCATTGTGTCGACGAATTGCTGTGTGACAGCCTCTCCGTTGATGCCAACGCCCGATGCATATTTGGTGAGCTTATGCAGGTCCTTTTTGGAAATATTGGCCTCGTTTTCAAAGTTATACAGTTGAATGAGTGGGATGGAGGGCTCTTCATCAAATAATTTTTTTAAACTGTGGGCATCGAAGGACTGGATGATGACCTTTGGTATTGTCGTCTTTTGCCCAAGTAATTTAAACTTATGAAGCTGTTGTAACAGTGCTTTTTCCATGCCAGGATAGGCAGCGGGCGATTTTAGTTCAATGTAATAATTGACCGTATCACCAAAATGAAGAAAGATGTCCTCCAAGGCGACGACACGCAAATTTTCATAACTTGTTGAGGCGTAGCGAGGGTTTTCTTCATTAAAAACATCGCCTGGTGAGTACAGTTGCAGCTCGTCAAATGTAATGTCCGCCACGGTTTGTTCAACATCCTGAAAGGACACAACCGCGTCATGAAGGGCCACTAACTTGCCATCTTTCGTCATTTGTAAATCGAGCTCAATATAATCAGCGCCCATGCGGACAGCCATATCGTAGGAGATGAGCGTATGATCGGGTGCGTAGGCAGACGCCCCGCGGTGAGCGATGACGAGGAAGTCATCTGTCGGTAAAATGGCGGGGTGCGTAGCTTGTTGTGTACAGCCATATAGAAAAAAGAGCAAGGTGACTAGATAGATTTTTTTCATGAAAACGCACCTTTCCTCATAGATGATGTAGGTAGTAAGGATATGCGCAAATCGCGTGAAATAGAAGCATAGCTGTTGTTGTGCGAAGCGCGCAAATTCGTCCGTGAACCGCGCATTGGAGTTTCCGAAGCACGCAAAGTCGCCCGCGAACTGCGCATAGAAGTTTCCAAACCGCGTAAAGCCATCTGCGAATCGCACAATCAAACCTACTCATGTCCCAACTCATAAGGAAACGAGTATTTCATGTCTATTTATCAATATCTACTATTCTAACATCCGGTCTACAATAGATGATATAGTAGAGTGATAACAATCGTTCAGAGCAAGTGAGGAAATGGAGTGAGAAATTAAATATGAAGAAAATAAGTATGTATGCCATCATATTATTATTTAGTTTCGTCATGATGCCGGTAACTAATGTAAAAGCTGCTGGCTTTCCAGATGTGGAAAACTATCAAGACGAGATTCACTATTTAGAAGAGCAACAAATTATACGCGGTTTTCCAGATGGTACATTTAAACCTATGCAGCCTGTTACGCGCTTACAAGCGATTCAAATGCTTTTAAAGGCAAAAGGTGTTACCGATTTGACAGCTCCAGATCCGGGGATGAAGGATGTAAAACCCGGAGATTATGGGTATGACGCGATAGCTAAAGCCGTCCAACTAGGCATTATTTCGGGTAAACCGCATGCGGATGGGGCGAAATACTTTGACGGGGCCAATTCGTTAACGCGTGGGCAAATGGCTAAAATACTTGTCGAGGCAAATGGTTTCACGATTGATGCAAGTAATTTGTTTTTTGATGTGGATGCGTCGAATACGTTTAAAGACTATATTTCGACGCTAGCAGCTGAGCGAATTACGAATGGGTATGGAGATGGAACGTATAAGCCGAACATACCTGTGTCTCGCCAACATTTCTCGGTGTTCGTAGCGCGGATGCTCGATGAGTCGTTTAAGGAGGAACAACTTCAGGGAACAGCTCAGTTTTTATTAGATGTTACCAAAGCGTATACATGGAACTATCATACGGATGGCCAGTTGATTACATCCACGGCAGTACATGTTCGTGATGAAGATGAAGCATTTCCTGAGTGGAATCTTTGGCAAGAAACGAGTGCGGAAGGGACAGGCTATTTTCTTGTGAAAGAGGATATCGAGGGATTATATGAAGGGTATCCTTCTATGGATACGGAGAAGCTACTGCATTATCCGTTATACAATGGAAAGAGCTGGAATGAGGATGGTGAAATCTCCCGTGTTATTGCCATCGATCGAACGATGACGACCAAAGTAGGGACGTTTACAGGGGTAACGGAACTCAAAACATCCAGTGGCTGGACGTATTATTATGCGCCGAATGTGGGGCTTATTCAGTCGTTGCTAGACGGGAAAATATACGGGGAATTGGTCAAGTTGGATTAATTGCATAAAGTGAAAAAGCGCCTATTTGAATCAGGCGCTTTTTCATACGTAGTTATTCTGCTTTTTTCACTTGTTTTGTGTTATAGATAAAATTCGAGAATATTTTAGCTGCCTGTTGTCGTGTCGTGGAGGTAGCAGGCATGTATTTTCCATTAGAGCCTGTCGCGATGCCTAGCTCATGAAGCATGGAAATGGCATTGACTGTTTCCGCATCCAAGTGCGCGATATCTGGATAAGGCGCTTGACTTGCTGACGTATACGGTTTGCCTGTATAGGCCTCAAAAGCACGTTCAATCATCAATGCGAGCTGTGAGCGCGTGACGTTTTGATCAGGCATAAATTTCCCGTCAATGCCTTTGACGATGCCACTTTCGTAGGCTGCTGCGATTTCATCCTTTGTTTCAGTCGCATAGTGGCCAATATCGCTAAATGGTGCATCCTTTGTTGCTGTCAAATCAAGCGTACGGACGAGTAAGGAAGCCGCTTGTGCACGTGTTAATGTCTGTGTAGGTGAATAGGTTGTTGCAGATGTCCCTTTTGTCAGTCCTCGGTAGTAAAGGTCTGAAATATATGCATAAGACCAATCCGTATAAGCGATGTCCGTGAATGGCGTTGTTGCAAGAATGCGTCCTTCTAGACCAGTATTGACAGTTTCCAGAGATTTCATATAGTCTGCGAAGTTTTCCCAATCAGAGAAACCAGGCTCGCTTGCGCGTCCTTCCTCATACGCTTTACCAAGCGCTTCAAAACCGTCTCCACCTCTTGCCGTAAAGACGTTTGTAGCAGCTTTGTACATTTTGTTATCATCAATTTCTTTGCCATCAATACGGAGTGAAACAATTCGTTTGCCTTGTTCAGCTGTCCCATCAAAAATGACCTGCATGCCGGCAACATGAAGGAAGCCACCTGATTCTTTCGGATATTCCTTAACGGCGTGTTCGAAGGTCGATTTCAACTCGGCGCCACTTAGTTCAATGATGGCAAGTGGATTGCCGAATGGTAGAACAGAAAGTACATTACCGTATGTGATAGGGCCTTTAGCAATGGATGTCCGAATCCCTCCGCCATTTTGGAAGGCAATCACTGTTTCAGGGTCAATTTCTTTTGCTTTTTGCAGCATACCGTCTGTAATAATGTTTCCGAGGTTGGTTTCACCTGCGCGGACACCGCCAAGGTCGCGGAGGCCGTTTAGGAAGACTTCAGCTGTTGCACCAATAGGTTCTTCCATTGTCGACTTTACTTGGTCAGCGTACGGTTTGATGAGTTCTGCCGCTTTCGGATCTTGTTCCGCGTTTTCACCGCCAACAGCATGGAGGACGCCGTCATAGTCTTTAATGACACCATCTTTATCGAATGTCACGTCAAGTTGTCCGAGGAATTTGTTGTATTCATTCGCTTGAACGATGACAACAGGTTCACTGTCTTCATTATAAACAGCGGGTTTGTCCAGTTTCACGTGGGTATGGCCGCCGACGATAATATCGATGCCAGGGACATTTTTAGCCAACAGGATATCATTGTCCACCTTATCAGAGTCGTCATAGCCGATATGTGTCAGCGCGATGATTATATTGACACCAGCGCCTTCTAATGCAGCAACCGCTGCTTTTGCTTCCGTAATATAGTTGGTGAATGTCACTTTGTCAGGGCTTGAAATGTCTACTGTTTCAGCCGTTGTTAAGCCGAAAATCCCGACTTTTTCGCCATTTACTTCTTTAATAATGCCATTGTAGATTTTTCCGTCTTCAGCATTGGCTTCGACAGTTTTCGATTGAAGACCATCAAAAAGGGAATCTGCTGAGAAGTCCGTATTGGCACTGACGAATGGAAATTTGGCATTCTTCACGAAATCTGCTAGTGCTTGATGACCTTCTTTAGATCCACCAAGGTCGAATTCATGGTTTCCGAATGTCATCGCATCGTATTGAAGATAGTTCATGACTGCAAGATCAGCTTGGCCTTTAAATTCATTGAAAAAGAGTGTTCCGGAAAATACATCGCCAGCGTCAAGAAGCACGTTGTAAGGATGCTCAGCCCGCAGTTTGTTGACGAGTGCTGCGCGTTCCGCTGTCGTGCCTAGGTTTGCGTGCGTATCGTTCGTGTGTAGAACTGTTAGTGAGAAATCCGTTGTCGTGTCCGCTGATGCGACAGCTGGTGTGATTGCAGCTGTGCTAAATAGTAGCATTGCCGCTGCAGTACCTTTGAAGTATTTTGTAGACATAGTACACCTTCCTTTTCTTTTTTTTGCTATTCTGCCATCAAGATAATAGAAGGAATAGTGGCAAAACCGCATGCTCTTTTAGTCTATCATTCAAGGGAATATAGAACAATTAAATACCTTTTATCTTCATTCAGCGGAAAACTCCCACCTCGATAGGTGGAGAGATGAATGCGGTTTTGTTTTACTTTTCAGTGGGTGTTCAACCGCCTGCTGAATGAAGAATGGAAGGCAACCTTAGTTCGCCGTGTCCTGAATGTGTGCCTTAATTTCCGCAAAGAACGCAGAAATACGGCAAATCGAACCCTTCGTAGTTCGCTTGGCAACGACTGCATGACCTACATCCTGTAGGCCCCAAGCTCGAAAAAAATCTGGACGCAATTACGCTGAGGCGAAATTGATCGATCATAAAAAATACCGAGAAGAAATGTTGCATTCTTCTCGGTATATTCGCTTACTTAACGGAATAGTATTGTACGAGACCTTGATAGATAGCCTCTGCATAAATTTCTAAATACTTATCACTTGATAGTTTTGCGAAGTCGTCCTTATTCGAAATGAAACCTAGTTCGACGAGAACAGCGGCTACATTGTTATTTTTGATAACGTAGAATCCGGACTCTTTTACCTTGCGATCTACCATGTTTGCTTGTTTAACGATATTATTCTGAATATATGCTGCGAGCGATTTACTTTCAGCTGCATTCATGTTGGCTGCTGAATAGAACACTTCCGTACCTTTAGCAGTAGGAGTAGCTGAGTTGACGTGAATCGATACGAACGTTTCAGCATAGTTATTTTGAGAGAAAGCTGTGCGGTTTTGTAATGATACATATGTGTCTGTTGAGCGTGTCATTTTAACGTTTGCACCCGCTCGTTTCAGTTTTGCTTCTACGAGATTCACAACTTTTAGGGTGATGCTTTTTTCAGTTAGCTTATTTGCTGAAGTACCAGGGTCATATCCACCGTGACCTGCATCCAGAACGATGACGCGACCAGCGAGTGGGTTGCCTGTTGTATTGACTAGTTTTAAATAGGATTTGTGAACATAGCCTGTTGTTGAATTGACGCGGATATTTGCCCAATAACCATTAATGGACAGTACATCGACAGTTTGTCCTGTCTTAAGGGTAGTGAGCACAGCTGCACTATTGCTTGCACTTGCGCGTACATTTAAGTTATTGACAGTTACTTTACCAATGGTTTTAGCTGTGGGAGCTGGTTTCTCTGGCTCCACAGGCGGTTTTTCTGTGCCGACTTCAATGGTATAGCTACTATAGATATAACCTGTTTTGCCGCCAACGAGTATACGGAGCCATTCACCATGGCGTTCAAGTACTTCAACAATCGCACCGCTATTCAATTTATGGATAACAGTTCCATCCATAGAAGGAAGAGAGCGTACATTTAATGTATCTCCACCAGTTGTGTTCACCTTGACGAAAAATGTACCGGCGATTTCACCAGGCTGTTTTACAGGTAATTTAAACTTAGTATCCATTGCTCTTGCCAAAAACATTGCGAATTGTGAGCGTGTTAGTAGTGAGTTTGGTAAGAAGTTTCCGTTACTGCCTTGTGTAACACCCGCATAATAAAGACCGTTTAACTTGTCGACATTTGGATGACCCTGGATATCTTTTAGTTGAAGGGGTTTATCGGCTGTTACTTTTTCTGAAAGATTAAAAGCGACCGCGAGTGCATAGCCCATTTCAGCCCGTTTAACATATTCATGCGGTTTAATAGAACCATCGGCATTTTGTTTGAAATAGCCGAGTGAGACAGCTTTGCTTAGGTATTTATGTTCATCGCTACCACTTGCAACATCTTTGAACGTTATATTGCCTGCGTTGTAATTTTCATTGTTAGTTGCGACAACTAGCATTTTAGCGATTTGATAGCGAGAGATGCTGTTAGCGGGTTTGTAGAGGTTTTTACCATTCTCTGTGTAACCTTGGATAATTCCTTTCCCTGCTATGTAATTGACGTGCTCATAATATTCATCCTTGGCTGTGACATCTGAAAATTGTACTTGGGCAAGTGATTGCGCAGGTACTGCCGAAACGAGTGCGACGAGCATTGCTAGAAAAGTAATCCATTTAAAATTCTTCATTGTGTCCTCCCTGATGGTTAAAGATATAGGTTAAGTGTACCAATTATGATTCTATGAATCTATAAGGTAAAAAGACTAAATGTCATAAAGAGGCTGAGTGATAAAAAAAAGGGAGTCCCGTAAACGGAACTCCTTGTATGCAATTATAGATGTAATTAGTTATTGATACGGTCGATGAACGTATTCAATTGTGTAAGTGTTACATGATCGTCTACACCGAAACGTCCATCAACATAACCTGTTGTAACTTCATTGTGAGCAAGGATCTCGATGTATGATTTTGCCCAGTGATTTGCTGGAACGTCCGTGAATGTAGCACCAGAAGCACCTTCAAGTCCGAAAGCTTCAACAAGAACTTTTGCTAGTTGAGCACGTGTCAATTGGCCATCCGGGTTAAATGAACCGTTACTGCCTGTGAAGATTCCTGCTGCTGCAACTGCAGCGATTGCGCCAATTTGTGGATGTTGGCTAGATACATCTTTGAAAACTGACTCTGTAGATGTAGTTGGCAGATTCAGTTTGTCAGCAAGTGCAACTGCTACGTCTGCACGTGTAGGAGCAGGAATTGGTTTTGGTGCTGGAGCCGGTGGCGTAACGGCAACTTCGTTAAAGTTCTTTACTCTTTTTGCGCCAATGTAACGTTTACCCCAATAGTAAGGGTCGTTGATAGAAGAAATCATAACACCTTTGCTTGTAGAAGCATGGATGAAATTGTTGCTACCTACATAGATACCTGCGTGTGAAACACCTTTTCCATTTGTGTTAAAGAAAACAAGGTCTCCAGCTTGTAAGTTCTTTTTCGCAACGGCAGTTCCCATTGCATATTGTTGACCAGTTGTTCTTGGAAGTGAGATACCGACATCTTTGAATGATCGTTGGATGAAGCCCGAGCAGTCAAATCCTGATGTAGTAGTTCCACCCCATTTGTAAGGAGTCCCGATGTATGATTTTGCCGAATTAAGTAACGATGTCGCAGAACTAGCAGATGCCATCGAGGGTACTGATGTTGAAATGATCAAGCTCGCTAATGCTAGGATTAAAAAACGTTTCATTATCTTCTCATATTCCCCTTTCACACATTCGCTTGTACGTTGTATGTGTTTTGTCTGTGACTAGCTTAACATAGCTTGTCTAAGATTATGATTACAGTTATGTTACAAAACAATTACACTATGAATAGTTTGTCTGTTTTCGTCATATAATCAAGCAGATCCCCGAAGACGAGCGTGATGTCTTCGGGGCGTTTTGCCTTTAAAGTAAGAGATTGCTACATTCGACACTTGCAACAACTGCGGCTAGCTACTAGACTAATGAGAAATCTTTAAAAGAAAAGGGTGTCGAAATGATCAAGCAGAAATACTGGAGTCTAGTAGTTTGTTTTTAGTATTGATTGTCATGTATCCTACATCCAGCGCATTCGCCAATTATTTTACGGTGACGCCGGGTGTCGAATATAGTAAAGGGCCGAATTCATGGGGGAACCGCTCATAATCCATTCATATAGTTGAGGCGGATGTAGCAAGGCCGGAAATCTCGGTGCAAGCAATTATCCCGTCACCTTTAACAACACGTAAGCCGCTAACGACGCTGCTGAAAGAGGCATCTTCGAACGGCAATCATGTGGTAGCAGGTATCAATGCATCATTCTTTCATATGAAATCTGGCGCTCCAGCTTATTTACTGGCTTCAGATAATATTGTGAATACATACGGTGTCCTTTCGAGTGGTAATGATGAATATATGAGTGTTCCATCCGCTTTTGGTATTGATCGAAATGGTCTTGGGCGCATTGGACGATTTGGCTATGAGGCATCGATTCAGACCGATACGACGAAAAAGACGATTCATTTTATCAACAAAGCGCGTGGAACGGGAGAGATTGTCCTGTATACGCCAAGCTACAGTTATGCTTCGACACGAACAAACAGTTCTGGAATGGAAATAGTGTTAAGCAATTTCTCAGCTCCAATTGAAGAGAATTATCGCCTTGGTACACCAATTACGGCGACTGTTGAAAAAGTAGTGCCAAATGGAAATGGCGATACGGTCATTCCGAAAAATGGGGCGGTTTTGTCGATTCAAGGCGGCGCGCAGGCAGCGGAGTTTGCGAATGTGCAAGCAGGTAGCCAACTGACATTGTCCATCGATTTAACAGAGCCTTGGCAAGGGGCAGACTTCGTCCTTGCGAGTGGGCCTCTTCTTGTGCAAAACGGTAAAGTCGATATGACCATTAATCCACAAAGTAGTCGTGCAAAGGCGAGAGAGCCGCGAACAGCTGTAGCGACAAATGCGGATGGCTCAAAAGTATTTTTTGTGACAGTTGATGGTAGAAGCACTGCGAGTGCGGGTATGACGTTACCTGAATTCTCTTCTTATCTAGTGTCAATTGGCGCACATCATGCATTGAATTTAGACGGTGGAGGCTCTACAACATTAGCTGTACGTGAGCGAGGAACTGTGTATCCAAAAGTCTTTAATAATCCATCCGATAAATCACAACGTGCTGTCTCTGCTGTACTTGGTGCCGTTTCTTATACAGAAGTTAGTCAACCGAGAACAATGGTTGCGAAGATGACAGGGCCATCTGTGTTATTGCCGGGTGCAACGACAACTGTACAGGTGGATAGTGCACTTGATAGCAATTTCCACGTTGTCCCAGTAAATAAGAACGATATCCGCTATTCCGTAACAGGTGACATCGGAACGGTATCAGCATCGGGTGTTTTTACTGCTGTAAAAGCAGGAAAAGGCAGCATTGTCATCACATATGGTAATGCGACACAGTCCTTCCCGATTGAAGTAGCAGATGCGCCTTCCAAAATGGTACTGACAGGAGCAACAGGAGAAGTAGGGCCTGAAGATACGATTCCGTTTACAGTGAAAGCCTATGATGCAGCAAATCGTGAAATGGCATTCGCCCCATCTATCATTAAATGGTCTGCAAGTCCAGAACTGGGAACGATTGATGCATCTGGCGTTTTGAAGACAAATCGTTCAGGTGCGGGAAGTGTTACAGCGACAATTGGTGCTAAATCAGTGACACAAACATTGAAAATTATCAGTGGTGGAAAGCTTATTAGCTCGTTTGTTAAAAGTGCGGAATGGCGTGCAGAATCAGCAAAAGCTACGACAACACTCCGATTTGATGGCAGTAAAGCACCTGTCAAAGATGGACAAACGGCATTGACATTGTCATATGATTTCACAGCGAACCCAACTGGAACTTCTGCGTCTTATGCTGTAGCGACCAAACCAATTGCTTTACCGGTAAAACCAACTGCCCTTGGCATGTGGGTATATGGAGACGGGGCAGCACATTGGCTCCGAGGGACGCTTGTAGATGGTAAAGGCAATGATGTAACGATTGATTTTACAAAGGAAAGTGGCCTCAATTGGACAGGCTGGAGATATGTTAAAGCACAATTACCAGCAACAATCCAAGGGCCTGTATCATTGAAGCGAATTTATGTGGCAGAAACATCAAGCATGAAGAAAAACAAAGGCTCGATTTACTTGGATCGACTCATAGCGGAATATGGGGATACGCACCGCGAACAGCCGTTTAATGATGTAGTTTTAAGTCACTGGGCAGTCAATGACATTGCATCATCTGTAGAATATGGATGGATTAATGGCTATGGAGATGGTACCTTTAAGCCAGAAAGTAATCTAACACGTGCTCATGCTGCGGTACTCATTAGTCGTGCGCTGAAATTACCACAAACAGCGACAAACGGGTTGTTTACGGATGTACCAGCTAGTCATATCTATGCCAAAGAAATTGCTGCGGTTAATAAAGCAGGCATTATGACAGGAAAATCAGGCGGGAAATTTGATCCAAACGGTACACTAACGCGCGCACAAATGGCTAAAATACTCGTCACTGCGTATGAATTAAAGGCAGGAAGTACACCTGTACCTCCGCTGAAAGATGTGTCAGCAGACTTCTGGGCTATCAAAGAAATTCAAGCGTTACAAGCTAATAACATCACAGTTGCACCCGATGGCAAATTCCGACCGAACGACAATGTGACAAGAGCTCAATTTGCCGCATTTATGATGCGCGCGAATAAATAAGAAAAGCGTAAGTCGACTGGAGTCTATATTGGGTTGAACTTATGATTTTCATCTACTCTCCAGCGAAGGCGCCTTACAAGCGGTCGCCGAAGCCGTAAGACTGGCAGTGGTTTTCTGCCTGGCTTATGGCGGAAGACATCCGCCATAAGCCGAGCGTTGTTAATAGGATTCTGTCATTTAGTTAATCTTCATTTAACAAATTTTTTTGTACTGAAAGCGAAGCGTCAGCTTCAGAAAACTCCCACCTCGATAGGTGGCGAGATGCATGCAGTTTTGTTTTTCTGTTCAGTGGGTGTTCAAACGCCGGCTGAACGATAGAGGAACGCAGGCTAAGGTCGCCACGTCCGAAGAGCGGTGCCTTAATTTCTGCAAAAAGCACAGAAATTAAGGCAAATTGAACCCTTCGCTGTTCGATTGGCAACGCCTGCATGACCTGCATCGTGCAGGCTCGAGCCCAAGCCTCCGACGTACAGGATGTACTAGTGCAGACAATGCCACAGGAAGTGGAAATGGCGTTTTTGTCGGCCGGCGGATGTCACAGATTTTTTAGAGGAGCTAAGAAGACAGTCTAAGTACGCGACGTCTTGAAGGGAAGTGCCTTAATTTCTGCAAAAACACAGAAATACGGCAAATCGAACCCTTCGCTGTTCGATTCGCAACGACTGCATGACCAACATCCTGTTGGCCCCTAGCTCGAAAAAAATCTGGACGCAATTACGCCAAGGCATAATTGATATAGACGTGTAAATAAAAGCCCGCCAGACCTTTCCCCATAAAGGGTTAACAGGTCTGGTGGTATCATTTGTCTCACCGCCTCGGTATGTATGTTATAATTGGTCATTATGATAATCGTCACAAAAAGGAAGAATTTCAATGAAAATTGGTATCGTCGGTAACTACGGAAATAATAATAATGGAGACGAGGCAATTCTTGCAGGAATTATTGAACAACTACAAGTTCATTATAAAATTCCGCTAGAGGATATTGTCGTCTTTAGTAATAACCCTCCGCAGACAGCAAACCTATATGGTGTAGCCTCTGCTCCTTTGTATTACAAAAGATCATCTGCCACATTGACATTTATTGAAACCATCAAAAAAAATTCTCCACTCATCCGTGAATTGGACATGTTAATCGTCGGCGGTGGCGGGATTCTCATGGACTTTTATAATCGTGAGGCACAACTTTTTGGATCATATGGCATCATGGCAAGATGGGGGAAAGTACCTTATATTGTCTACGGTTGTGGTGCTGGACCAATTACATCTTCGATGGGAAAACTGTTTATTCGCTATTTGGTCGGTCGTTCAAACAGTGTGTCTGTGCGTGATCCGAAGTCCAAGCAATTGCTGAAGAAAATCGGCGTAAGAAAGGATATTAAGGTTGTCGGAGACCCCGCCTTTGCCTTGCCATCCAAGTCTCAGGAAAAAACATCTGAGCGCATCAAAAATATTGGGGTTACCGTTGTTCCTTATTACAGTCTGGCTTATTGGCCAGAAGCAAATGATATTAAATATGAGAACTACGTCAGTGGAATGGCTGAAAACTTAGATTTAATCATGGCTGAAAAAGACGTGAACATTACATTGTTTTCCACGAAATTCCCGCATGATGTTGACGTAACAATAGATGTTTATAACCGTATGGTACATAAAGATCGCGTAACGGTGAATAAAAATAATTTATCTCCTGAAGAAATTATTGACATTAGTGCGGCGCAAGATCTGATTATCGGAACTCGATTACATTCACTTTATCTTGCAGTAAATGCGAATACGCCTGTCATGGCGATTTCATACCATCATAAAGTAGCAGACTTTATGGAAATGGTAGACATGGCAGAACGAACGGTCCGCATCGATGACCTGATTAAGAAAAAGGACTCATTGCTGACAGTAGTAGAGGCAATGGATCAACAGTGGCCTGAAAAAGTAGAGGAAGCGGATCAGTTACATCGCCGTATGAAAGAAATGGCGCGACTAGGTATGCAGCAATTCATCCGCGTCAAAAAGGAGTAAGTAAATGGAGCGAATCGTCGTATTCAGTAATATGTATCCATCCCCTCAGCATCCGACATTTGGTATTTTCGTAAAGAATCAAGTCGAACTTTTAAAGTCAGCGGATGTTGCTGTGGATGTACTGGCAATCGATAATCCAGGGAAAGGAAAAGCAACGGCATTGAAGAAATACATGTCGTGGTTTTTCCGTTCTTTTGTCTATATGATGAAAAATCGCAAGGCATTGTCGATTACGCATGCACATTATGCATTCCCGACAGGGTTATTGTCATTAATCGGTAAGAAAATGATGGGCATCCCTTACGTAGTTACAGTTCATGGCGGGGATATCGATCAGATGGCAGCTAAAGGTCCGTTCATTGCAGGCATTACGAAAACCATTTTACAGGCGGCAGAAGCAGTCATTGTCGTCGGAGAGAAATTAAAAACAGATGTGACAGGAAGATTTGAAGTGCCTGGCAATCGGGTGCATGTCATCAGCATGGGTGTTAATACGGCTGTTTTTAAACCGACTGTGAAAGAAGAAGCACGGACAACACTTAGTCTGCCATTAGAGAAAAAAATCATCTTATACGTAGGAAATGTCATTCGAGCCAAAGGGCTATTGGAGCTTGTTGAGGCATATACACTGGTGAAAACAGCGAATCCGGACAGCGAACTATACATTGTAGGCTCACAGAAAGACAGTAGTTTCGTCAAAGAGTTACAAGCGGTTATTCAAGAGAAGAACGTGGAAGGCGTCCACTTTCAAGCACCTGTTGGACAAGCTGAATTAGCGCAATGGATGTCTGCCGCAAGCGTGTTGACGCTACCTTCTCATCAAGAAGGCTTTGGACTTGTTGCGCTTGAAGCGATGGCAGCAGGAACAAAAGTGGTGGGAACGGACGTAGGTGGCCTGTCTTATTTGTTGAATCAAGGAGCAGGCATCCTGGTTGAACCGAAAGATGCCGATTCTTTAGCGGAAGGGCTGAAAGAGGCTTTGAACCCCTCTTCGACACAAATTGATGAAAAAGTGATGCAAGACATGGTGTCAGCGCATTCATTCGATACGGTTTTGAAGAAGTTACTCGCCATTTATCAGGCAGCTGAAAACAAACAGGTTGGCAATCGATGAGCAAAATGATGAAGATTGTCGGAGCCGTTGCGGTCATTAATATCGTAGCGAGGCTATTTGGTTTCCTACGGGAAGTAGCAATCTCCACGCAATATGGGACAACGTCTACGGCGGATGCGATTGTCACGGCCTATACGATTCCGAATTTCATTTACCTCGTTGTAGGTGGTGGATTGACAACGGCCTTTATATCAGTCTATCATTCGACAAAATCGGATAAGATGTTGTACGTTCGGAAGTCTTTTACAACGACACTTGTTACGGCGGTGTCCATTACTGTTGTGTTACTGATTTTTACGAATCCGGTATTGCATTTGTTTTTTAGAAATCGCAGTGTTGAAGAGTACGCAATGATTCGTAATTTATATTTGTGGATGATGCCTTCTTCTATCATTCTCGTGTTAGCGACATGGATGAGTGGCGCGCTGAATATCAATGGCAAGTACAATCTATCGAGCATGGCTGTTTTGCTCTATAATGCGGCGTTTGTTGGTATTGCTGTAGCACTGACAAGCACTTTTGGACCGCAATCTTACGGGATTGGTGCGATGTTCGGCGCTATTTTAATGGGGGGCTTTCTATATGCAGGCCTTCGGAAATCCAAGCTTTATTCGTTGAGACCGTCTTTTGGAATGTCTGATGATGTCAAACGGATTTGGGTCATTGCATTGCCCATTTTATTCGGCGGAGCGTCGCTGCAGTTTTATATTTTAATTCACCGAATTGCGGCCGATCAGTTTGGGGACGGAATGATTTCGGCTGTCAACTATGCGTCCAAATTGACGAGTTTGCCACAGGCCATTTTAATGACGGCAGTGACAACGGTAATTTATCCTCTTTTGAGTAAAAAGGAAGGGGAGGGTGACAATGAAACCATCCGTAAGCTTTATAAAAAAGGAATGCTTTATTTAGTCGCGTTACTCGTACCAGCAACAGCTGTAGCTTATTTCTTTGCAGAGCCACTTATTAGTCTTGTTTTCGAACGCGGGGAATATACGCGAGAAGATGTGCTGCTAACCGTACCGATTTTCCGTGCATTTGCATTATCGATGTTCTTCCTTGCAGCGAATACCTATATTACCCGATTTTATTATGCCAAAGCTAATTCCATTGTGCCGGTTTTATTCAGTATAGTGAGTGTTTTGGGGATTAACGTCGCGGTGATTTATTTGATGAAGGATGCGTTTGGTGCTTCGTCGATTGCCTATGGGACGGCGATTAGTGCGGCGGCGAACTTTGTGATGCTTGTTGTTTATGCGAGGGTGAAGTGGAAGTTATAGATGTTATAGAAGTGTACACCAAGCCGAGGGAAAACTAACCTCGGCTATTTTAATAAAGTTGATTGGAGTGTTTGATATGACAGTGAAAGCGCAAATTGAGCAGTGGTTTGAGCATTTTCATGCGCATCCTGAAGTGAGTTGGCAAGAAGTAGAGACGACTAGGCAACTTGCCGAAATTTTAACGGGGCTTGGCGTCAAGCATCATACGTTTGACGATGTAACGGGTGTTGTTGCTGAAATCGGGGAAGGTGACCGAATCATTGCAGTGCGCGCCGATATCGATGCACTGTGGCAGGAAGTAGATGGTGTTTATCAAGCCAATCATTCATGTGGACATGATGCCAATATTTCTATGGTCTTGGGCGCACTTCGTTACTTACAGCAGGAAGCGCTTGGCAGTCGTATTCGCTTTATCTTCCAACCAGCAGAAGAAAAAGGCAATGGTGCCAATGCGATGATTGAGCGAGGAGCCGTAGATGGTGTGAGTCATCTATTTGGGGTGCATTTACGTCCGCAGGAAGAAATTCCATTTGGCAAAGTAGCACCGGCCATTCATCACGGAGCGGCGGTATTCCTTGAGGGGAGAATCACAGGTGTGGATGCCCACGGTGCTCGACCTCATCAAGGGAATAATGCACTCGATCCACTTTTTGCGATTGCACAGTTCATAAAAACCATTCAATTTTCACCGTATGAAGCATATTCAGCGAAACTCACAAAAGTGCAAGCGGGTGGCGATAGCCTCAATATTATCCCGGGAACGGCGACATTTGCCATTGACGCGCGTTCACAATCCAACTCCGTGTTGAATGAATTGCAGGAGCGCATTACAGCGGGCATCGAGGCTATTGGCAAGATGCATGCTGTGGAAATCGAATTGATCTGGAGTGATTATACGCCAGCTGCGGAAGTGGCAGAAGAAGCGGTGGCGATTGCGACTGAAGCGATAGTAGAAACGGTCGGGGAAGAAGCATTTTCGCCAGCTATCATTACATCAGGTAGTGATGATTTCCATTTTTACACGATTCATCAGCCGGCGTTGAAAGCTGCCATGATTGGGATTGGAGCGGATCTTGCGCCTGGGCTTCATCATCCAGCTATGACGTTTAACCGGGAAGCACTCGATATAGGTGCACGGGTGTTGTCAGCTACGTTGAAGAAAGCTTCTTATTGGAAAAACTAAATGGAAAAAGTCTTTCAGTACCACGAGTTATTGTGGGGCGGAAAGGCTTTTTTTATTTTTTGCCGTATAGAATCGAGACTTCTTGATAAGCAACTTCAAATAGTTTGAATATCTAGAAAGTAATTCGCGTATGATGAACTAGCAATCTAGTGCTTGTCTTTGGAAATAGGATACCCGGAAAAACATGCACCAATTTATGTGTCAAAGTTTGTACCGATAGTGGGAAAAAGTAGACAAGGGGGCTATTAAGATGAAGAAGAAAAGTTTACGTGGATTATTTTTACCTCTATTTGGAGTGATGCTTGTTTTATCGGCATGCGGCGGGGGAGCTAAAAATATCGCAATTGGACCGGCTGCGAGTGAAACGAATAATGTGTCCAAGCTAATTCTTGAGGCATATGGAATTGAAGATGGAGATTATAAAGCATTCCAAGAAGGATTTGGGGACGCGGCGGATGGTGTTCAAGATGGAAATATCGATGTGTCAATTGGGATTCTTGGACTTCCGGCTGCTAGTATCGAAAGTTTACAAGCGTCTGCAGGTGATGTGAAAATGCTTGGCCTTTCCGACAAAGCGATTGCACATATTGAGGAGAATTCAGGTTATCGGAGATTGACAATTCCTAAAGAAACCTATGATTTCCTTACAGAAGATATTGAAACCGTTACGGCATACGCGATTCTAATGGGCAATACGGATACAATCGACGAGGAGCTTGGCTATGAGATTGCTAAAAACATGATTGAAAGTGCAGGTGAAAATACACATGCGCAAGCGAAGCAAATGATCCTTGAAAATGCGCTTCGTGGATCGGAAGGGCTTTTAATTCATCCGGGAGCTAAAAGGTATTATGAAGAGCAAGGCTTGACGGTGGACAATAAAGTTGCAAAGCTTACAGCTGATGTCAGTAAACGCAAGAAAGAATTTATTCTTGGAACGGGTAGTCAAGGAGGTACGTATTATCCTCTCGGAGGAGAAATGGCCAATCTTTGGAACAAGTATATCGACGGAGTGAATGTGACGAATACGGAAACAGGTGCTTCGGTTGAGAACCTCTCGACGATCAGTGAGGGGCATATGGATCTGGGAATGTCTGTACACGTTCCTGCGCTACAAGCATTAAACGGGGAAGCGGAGTTTAAAGGGAACAAAGTGGAAAATGCGGCTTTCATCGGCCATATCTATCCAGAGGTTATCCAAATTGTTACGCGGGAAAAGACGAAGATTAAGAGCCTTGACGATGTGAAATAAATGGACGGGAAGGAGGACGCCGAATGAAAGCTCAGCCGCAAATCGATGCACAAGAAATTCTGGAGAAGTATGATAAAGAGAATCAGTTTCGCACTCAAATTGGAAAATGGGCGTGGGTTGTAACATTTCTAGGCGTCGCACTGACAGTTTTTCATCTATATACAGGCTATTTTGGTACGCTCCCATCTCAAAAGCAGGGAGCAGTCCATCTCGGCACTGCTCTAGGAATTATATTTCTCCTCTATCCGGCAAGGAAAGCATGGAGAAATACGCAGAAAAAGGTTCCTTGGTATGATGTTACGCTCGCCTTTACAGCGATGTATGTAACCTATCATAAAATCTTTTTTTTCGACTCTATTTTGCAAAGTCGAGTTTCGGGATATAGCCCGCTTGATATTTTCATCTCGTTGCTTGGGGTTGTGCTTGTTCTTGAAGCAACGAGAAGAACAGTAGGACTGCCAATCGTTCTTGTTGCAAGTGTGGCAATCCTCTATGCAATTTTCGGGAAATACATTCCAACTCAAATTCTTTCACACCCCGGATTTTCGATTGACCGAATTGGACCGAATTTATGGTACCGAGAAAGTGGTGTGTTCGGAACGCCCATCCAGATTTCCGCGAAGTTCATCTATCTGTTTTTATTTTTTGGCGTCATGCTTGTGAATACACCAATCGGAAAGTTTTTCAATGATCTCGCCTTCTCCTTAACGGGACGCTTTACAGGGGGAACAGCAAAGACGGCTGTTGTGGCGAGTGCACTGCAAGGAACCGTTTCAGGAAGTTCAGTCGGGAATACGGTTGCTACCGGTTCTTTTACCATTCCGATGATGAAAAAAGCTGGATTTAAGCCGGAATTTGCGGGTGCAACAGAGGCTGCGGCTTCGACAGGTGGACAAATTATGCCGCCGATGATGGGCGCAGCGGCGTTCATCATGATGGAGTATCTCGGTGTGTCGTACGCAACAATTATGTTGGCGGCAGTCATTCCAGCCATTCTTTATTTTACAGGCATTTTTATCGGAGTCCATTTCGAGGCGAAAAAGTTGAAAATCTTGGGCTTGCCTAAATCGCAATTACCTGTTTTCAAGGATTTGATACTCAAAAATGGCTATATGCTTATTCCGCTTGTTGTGATTATCGTAACAATCATGTCGGGTTTTACGCCGCAGCGTGCAGCACTTTTCGGGATTCTTGCTGCATTTCTTGTTTCCTTGGTTCGAAAAGATTCGCGGTTGAATTTTCGGCGGATTGTCTATGTGCTTGAGCAAGGCGGGCGAGTTGCCTTACCGGTTATTGCAGCGGTTGCGACAGCTGGTATTATTGCCGGTGTCGTCAGTATCACGGGGCTTGGAGCGAAGTTCGCATCTGGCATTATTGCCCTGTCGAATGGTTATCTCATTCTTGCTCTTATTTTCACGATGATTGCTTGTATCGTCCTTGGGATGGGGCTTCCGACGACTGCGAATTACGTTGTCACCGCGACCATTGCTGCACCCGCACTGATCAATGAATTTGGAGTTGCTCCACTTGCTGCTCATATGTTCGTGTTCTATTTTGGCATCGTTGCAGACATTACTCCACCTGTTTGTCTCGCTGCATACGCAGGTGCTGGTATTGCCAGGGCAAATCCATTTAAGACTGGGGTGACAGCAGTTAAACTGGCAATCGCGGCGTTCATCATCCCTTATATCTTTATTTACAATCCGATTCTTGTCTTTGTAGATGTGACGATATTGAAACTGTTATTCAGTGTTGTGACAGCGTTACTTGGGATGATTGGCGTAAGTAGTGCGGTGATTGGTTATTTTATCCGTCATTCAAGAACTTGGGAGCGTTTCGTGTTGTTTGGAGCAGGGCTCATGCTAATTATCCCTGAAGTGTTGTCGAGTGGAATTGGCCTTGTGCTCATTGTCCTGATTTGGTTTATTCAAAAGAAAAGGCCTGAAGTTGATCGGGACACTAAAGTTCTTGCTGTATGAAAGTATTTATGAAAAGCAGGTTACCCCGTTTAGTTGTGTGGCAAAAAAATTTAAATGACACCTCAAATATCGAAACAAAAAACACTAAATTAATGTACGAATTAGCATTGCTTATAGCAGTGCTTTTTTTGACGGAATATTCAATCGGCAGATGCAGGTTTGAAAATCTAAATAATAGTAGTGAACTGTTATGGAACTAAACGAGCAGGCTAGTGAAAATAAAGCATTAATCCTACATAATGGTGCACAAATTGTCGGACGTATATTTTCAACTCCTGTTATTCTATTGATGAAGGAGGTCATATAATGGATTTGCTAAAAAATATGAATGATTCAATGAAGTATATTGAGGAGAACCTTACTAACGAGATAGACTTCAAAATCGTGGCAAGGTTAGCTCATTGTTCTGAATATCATTTTAAAAGAATGTTTTCTTTCCTTGCAGGAATTACGTTATCAGAATATATTCGCCGTAGACGACTTAGTTTAGCAGCATTTGAGCTTAACAATAGTAACATAAAAATAATTGATGTTTCAATTAAATATGGATACAGTTCACCGGACTCTTTTACTAGGGCTTTTCAAAATTTACATGGTGTAACACCGTCGGAGGCAAGAAATAATGGACAGCAATTAAAAGCCTATCCACTAATGACCTTTCAATTATCAATTAGAGGAGGAAATGAAATGAATTATCGAATTGAACAAAAAGAGGCATTTAACATAGTTGGTATTATGAAAAGGGTCCCGATTATTTTTGAAGGAGAAAATCCGGAAATTACAGCGATGTGGAAATCTTTGACTATGGAAAAAATAGATCAATTAAAAAAACTCTCTAATGTTGAACCTAAAGGAATGATTCAAGCATCTACAAACTTTCCTGAAGGCCGCATGGAAGAAAAAGGAGAGCCCAATCAGTATATAGGAGTAGCGACAACACAAGAATGCTCTGAAAACTTTTCAAAACTTGAAATCCCTGCCTTAACATGGGCTGTATTCGATTCAATAGGGCCTTTTCCTAGTACACTACAGGAAACTTGGGGAAGGATTTATTCTGAGTGGTTTCCATCTTCCGACTATCAAGCAATAGAAGGGCCTGAAATCTTGTCGATTAAAAGTAAAGATTTAACTTCACCATCAGTAAAAAGCGAAATTTGGATTCCAGTATCGAAAAAATAAATTAAAATTTGGAAGATACGGGTTTTGAATAATCATAAAAGACTCTTCGATTCACGAGGTAGCTGGAATCATATCTTTGTGCATTCAATCTCACCTGAAACAGAAATGATTCGGAAGGGGTGCTAAGCTTGAATCATCAACATGAAACACCTGAAGAAAAAAGAGAGCGGTTAAGGCAAGAAGAACTCAAAATGAATCCAACAGGTGCGGTTAATGATGGATTGAATCGGTCAACAACCGGTAATTTAGCAGATGTAGTTGGTGGTCTAGGTTTGAAAGGGACAGGTATAGTAATTGTCGTCTTAATCATTGGCTATGTTTTGTATAAGGTCTTTACTTAATCTGATTTTTATTATTTCAATGAAGGGACAGTATGTAGTATAGGAATATGAAAGACCGCTAATTCATGGACGAATTAGCGGTCTATTTCATTGGCCTATCTGGGCGTTAATCGTTACATAAAAAAGTTTTCCTTTCCAATCTTGTCATACAAACCACTCTTTTTGAAAAGGGAGAGTTTTTCTTTCGGCAATCGTTTAATAATAATTTGAATGCCCTTTTTTTCTGCATCGTCTAACAGGGCGAAGAGTGAGGCCTCGCCGGTCGCATCTATGACAGATAGGTGTTCCATGTCCAAGATAATGCGTTTTGCTGTAGATGCAAGAAGGGGTGGATAACGGTCTTCAAACACTTTCGCTGTACCGAAGAAAATGGGTCCTTCCACGATATATTTCGCTAATGTGGAGTGATCGCCTTGGCTAAATTTGGCGATTTCAACATCGGACAGTTTGGCGGCTTTCAATTCAAGTTTACCACTCATTTTCTTCAGGAATGAAAGAGCTGCCAGTAAAATACCGACTTGCACGGCAATCGTTAAATCGATAAAAATCGTTAGTAAAAACGTTGTCAATAATACAAGCGAGTCACCAGATCTGATGGATAAAATATGAACGAATGTTTTCCGAGCACTCATATTCCAGGCGACGGACATAAGAATGGGCGCCATAGCTGCCAGCGGAATATACGACGCATACGGTGCAAACAAGAGTAGAAAGGCCAAAACGAACAGACTTTGTACAACGCCAGAAATCGGGCTGACCGCACCTGAGCGGATATTCGTTGCTGTTCGGGCAATGGCGCCTGTCGCTGGGATGCCACCGAATAGCGGCGTGATGATATTGGCAATCCCTTGCCCAAAAAGTTCTCGTTTCGAATGATGCTTTTCGCTATTTGCCATGCCATCTGCTACGACCGCGGATAATAGGGATTCAATTGCACCGAGTGCTGCAATGACAAGTGCTGGTTGCCAAAGCGTTACTAATTTCGACAAGGTGATTTGTGGAAATTGGAAGCTCGGTAACGTATTAGGAATGCCGCCGAAAGCAGTTCCAATCGTTTCAACCTTACCTGGGAACAGAAAGATGGAAATAAGCGTCGGAATGAGCAGCGCAACGAGTAGTAATGGAATACGCGGAGCGATTTTGGGTAGGATAAAAATGACCAGCAGCCCAATAACGGCAGTTAGAATACTGAACAAGTTGACCGTATGGAACTGCTTGGCGAGGTCGATCATATTTTCATGGAAAAATTCTTTTTTATCCAGACCTGTAAGCCCAAAGAAATTGCCAAGCTGCCCTGTGAAAATGATGACAGCAATTCCTGTCGTAAAGCCAATCGTTACGGATCGAGGAACGAAATGAATGAGATTGCTGACGCCGAGAAAACTCATAATGAGCAGGAAGATTCCTGCTAAAAAGCCGGCGATCAGTAAATCTTCATAGCCATATTGCAGAACAATAGCCAGCAATATCGGGATGAAAGCGCCGGTCGGTCCCGCAATTTGATAGCGCGAACCACCTAATAATGCAACGAGTAGCCCAGCAATGATGGTTGTATACAAGCCGTATTCGGGTTTTACACCTGAGGCAATTGCAAAAGCCATCCCAAGCGGAATGGCTACAATTCCAACAGTAATCCCCGCAATTAAATCCTTGCGAAAACCCGCTACGTTATAATGAAGATATCGATGATCCTTGAACATCTAACTTCCTCCGTTCAAGCTATATTTACGAAAACCCGTCTATCTAGTATAGCTAACAAATGTTGGAGTGACAAGGGTTCAAGATTGTCTAGTCAATCTACAGTGACTTATTCACAAGTAAGGATGAAGTCAAAATAATTGCAAGTTTGTTCAATACAGCCTATTATTTAGATGTTAAAGTATATTGGATTGGAGAGATTTTCATGACAAGATTACAAGATAAAGTAGCATTTATTACAGGTGGCGCATCCGGTATGGGTGAAATGATGGTGAAATTGTTTGTAGCTCAAGGTGCGAAAGTTATAGCTGCAGACATTAACACAGAAGCGCTTCAAGCTAAATGGGAAGATGTTGAAAATGTTGACTATGTAAAATTGAATGTAACAGACGATGAAAACTGGAAAGAGGCTGTAAAAACGGCAGCTGATAAATTCGGTAAGCTTGATATTCTTGTCAACTGTGCAGGCATCTCTACTGAAAAAACAATGGACGAAATTACAATACAAGATTGGCAACGTATTCACGACATTAACGGATATGGTACATACGCGGGTATGCGTGCCGTAGTTCCTCACATGAAGGAAGCTGGACAAGGTTCAATCGTTAATATTGCTTCTTATACAGCGCTAGTTGGTATGGGTTACAATCCATATTCTGGATCTAAAGGTTCAGTTCGTGCGATTTCACGTGCAGCAGCGGCAGAGTTCGGTAAAGATGGAATCCGCGTAAACGCAGTATTCCCAGGTGTTATCGAAACGCCAATGGTTGCGAACTTGCAGTCCTCTGCAGCGGCACTTGAGGGCTTGATCAGAATGACGCCACTTAATCGTCTTGGACAACCAGAAGATGTTGGTAACGCAGTACTATTCCTAGCATCAGACGAAGCATCATACATTACAGGTGCAGAGCTTGTTATTGACGGCGGATTTTCTGCTCGATAAGTCATTAATAGTTATACACAAAAACCGCTACGCGCGATGCGTAGCGGTTTTTGTGTATAGTTAAATTTATGGAGAGCTACAATTAAACAAAAGAATCTTTCTAACAATGCTCGGCGCCGTCTTTACTGGATAGTTGATGAAAATCATCAGTTCAACTTTATCATTATGGAGACATAAAGAATTTTGCCTACACTTGAATTAAACGGAGTCACATACATATTTGAATCGTTTTGTACCTTTGTTTTATCAAATAAGGGAGAAAGAGAAAGGGGGGCTTTGGTGACTACGAAGGTGAAGCTTGTGGCGCGTGCTAAAAAAGGTGATAAAGATGCATTTCAGGCGCTTGTCCATGAAGAAAAAGAGAAGTTGTATAAAATGGCCTTTGTCTATATGAAGAACGAAGATGAGGCGTTAGAAGTGTTTCGAGAAACGCTCTATACCTGTCAGTACGAAAACCAATACGAAGCTTGTCACAGTCAATCATCGGCAAGAGAGTGGGGGCTTTACGCTAAGCGTACCTGATTTGAAAATAAGCCCGGCAGGTGTACTGCTTACATTCGATAAGGTCTATACAGAGTCGGAAACGAATGATTTGTTAACGCAATATATTGACTTCAAAGTAGTTGATGATGCGGGAAATGAATTGGCTTTTCAAACAGGTGATAGCTTTGGGGAGACGGTAGATGGACAAATGCATTGGTCTGATAGCGGGCTTTATGATCCGATTAAAGACAAAGTGAAAACATTGACGATTACGCCTTATATGACCATACCGAGAAGCCTAACGGAAATGGACGAAGAGGACAATGAAGTCGAAATTGACATTAAGCGCTATCGAGACAAAGGCATCACGTTTGACAGTTTCACAGTGGAAATTCCATAAACATACAACAACGCCGTTTGGATAGGTCCAAACGGCGTTGTGCACTTAAGCTAACGTAAAGCAGTTCACCACTTCTTGTATCAAAACCGGCTCCAGTAAAAAAACGGAAGCCGGTTTTGATTGATTAAAATGAATCGTTTTTCGATAAGCCATCAAGTTTCAATAATAGATACTTTAACATTAAATGACAATAATCGCCGAAAGTTCTGAAAACTATGCTCGTCTTTTAGTAAACGGGATAAGGATAACCCCGATAAGTGCCCCGACAATTGCGGGAACGAGCCAACCAATCTGCTGTTCGTAGAGTGGTAGATGTTTGAGTACGGAAGTGACCGGCTTGACGTCAATGCCAGCTCCTTTCAGCCCGTCAAAAATACTGACGAACACAGTTGCAAGGAGTGCTAAAATATAGACAATTGGCGCTCTTCCGAATAGTTTGTCTACGAATGACATGAGCATTAAGACAATCGCAAGTGGATAAATCATCAATAGCACAGGTACTGAAAATGAAATAAGCTGTGTCAATCCAACATTTGCAACGAGCGCACTGAAGCCCGCAAAGATGAAAATAAAAGTCTTATAGGAATACTGCGGTAGCAGTTGTACGAAAAATTGTGCACACGCAGATACAAGTCCAATCGATGTGGTTAAGCAAGCGAAAATGATGGTAAGGGCGAGAATCGTTGTCCCAAGAGAACCATATAAAACAGTTGAAGCGAGTGCAAGAACCGTTCCGCCATTTTGTTGAATGCCAATTGCGTCGATACTTGTTGCGCCAATATAAGCAAGTGAGACATAGACGAGTGCCATTCCAATTGCTGCAACGATTCCAGCGAAAATCATCGCTTTCATAACCGCAGGTCTTTCGGTTACGCCTTCTGCTTTTAACGCGTTAATCACGACAATTCCGAAAACGAGTGCCGCAATGACATCCATTGTCAAATAGCCTTCTACAAAACTACGGAAAAATGGCTGTGTGACATAATCGCCTTGTGGTAATCCGATTTCCCCGATAGGTGTAACGATGCTTTTCACTGCAAGTGCTCCAATCACAATAAATAGGATGGGAGTTAGCACTTTCCCGATACGATCGACAAGTTTCGCAGGATTTAGCGCGAGCGCTACCGTAATGGCGAAAAAGACGATTGTGAATAGGGCGAGTGGCCAGTTAGCAGTTGAAATCGATTCGGGTAGAAAAGGAACAATCCCAATTTCATAGGATACTGTGGCCGTCCGTGGAATCCCGAAAAAAGGTCCGATTGCCATATAGATGACCATCGTAAATACAGCCCCAAAAAGAGGATGAACCCGGCTAGCAATTGTTTGTAGACTTCCACCTGAGTTGGCAATCGCAAGGACTGCAATGAGCGGGAGGCCAACCCCAGTGATGAGAAATCCAATCATGGCAACGAAAAGTTCGTCGCCCGCCATTTGTCCGAGAAGTGGTGGGAAAATAATATTACCCGCACCGAGGAACAAAGCGAAAAGCATAAGCCCGATTACGAAATTCTTTTGTAAAGACAAGTAAATTGCAACTCCTTGATATAATGTAAAACGAAAATCTCCATTTTACATTATAGATGACAAGAAGGGGAATCGTCCAATAAATTCGACAGCATTTGTGAGAAAGAATAAATAGTATGTCATTATAGGCATAAATATAGTTCTATTGAGCTGTTTTTCAGACAAAATTTGACCAAAATGCATAGTAAAGTATCAATTTAGAAAAATAATGGCTTAATTTTTAATTCGAGAGACCGATATTATAGGTATACATAAAAGGGAGGCGTTGAGATGAAAACGATTCGTGCAAAGATTTGGAGTGGCTTTGGGGTAGTCATTTTACTTACGGTTATTTTAGCATTATATGGTGCAGCAGGTATTAAAAGCATGGTTGCAACATCAGAAGATATTACCGATGAACAGTTGCCGATGCTCATTACCGATTCAAGACTTGCTTTTAATGTAGCAGAACGAGTGGCAATGGCCCGAGGATATTTGCTTTATGGAGATACAAAATATGTCGATGAATTCAACCGTTTAACAGAAGCGAGTATAGGGCTTCAAGAGGATCTTGAGCGAACGTCCAACTCGGAGGACGTCAAGCGCTTAATTGAAAGTAGTGTCGAATGGCGTCGCGTTTTGACAGACCAAGTATTCCCGGTCGTGAAGGCAGGGAATCAAGAGGAAGCTGAACGTCTCGATCGTGAAATTGCTGAGCCACTTGGGCTTGAAATTATGGCAGGTTTCAACGAGCTAACTGTGACGCGACAAGACATCATTGTAGCTGATGGAGTTGCTGGTGTAGAGGCGGGGAAAAGCACGCAACTATGGAACTTGATTATTGCAGCGATTGTTATTATTCTCGCTGTCGCTATCAGTTTTTATATGGCACGTAGCATTTCGAGACCAGTTATAACCGTTTCACAACGCATGGAGCGCATGGCGGAAGGAATTTTAAATGATCCTCCTTTGGAAACAAAGCTCAAAGACGAGGTTGGACAACAAATTCACGCGATCAATAGAATGAAAGATCAAATGCAACAGACTTTGTTGGGGACGATTGCGATTTCCCGTCAGGTGAACAATCATAGTACAGATTTGTCGGAAATGGCTGGTGTTGTCAGTGATTCGGCAAGCCAGATCGCAGCGACGATGGAACAGCTAGCAGCGGGCGCAGAAGCACAGGCGAACACGGCTTCCAATATGGCGGAAATGGTCGGCAGTGTTTTTGAAGACATTCAACATGCGAA
Source organism: Sporosarcina sp. FSL K6-1522 (assembly GCF_038622445.1). GTDB lineage: Bacteria > Bacillota > Bacilli > Bacillales_A > Planococcaceae > Sporosarcina. Next base: position 4,184,952 of record NZ_CP152019.1, on the reverse strand, counting down.
TGAGGCGGGCAATAATCTCGTTACGTCTTCTAGAGCAATCTTGCAACAGACGGTTAGTGGTAATGAAATGATGGAGAGTTCTGTAAGCCAAATGAATAATATTTACGCAGTTGTCTATGATTCTGTGGAAACGATTAAACAATTGGATCATCAGACGAAGGAAATATCGGAGCTGGTGACAGTCATTAGTGAAATTGCTGAACAGACCAACCTACTTTCGCTCAATGCTGCAATCGAGGCGGCACGCGCAGGGGAACATGGTAAAGGCTTCGCCGTTGTAGCCGATGAAGTGAAGAAATTGGCGGAACAAGTTGCGAATTCTGTTAGCGAAATTACTACGATTGTCGACACTGTGCAAGCAGGCTCGTCAACAGCGGTAAAAGCGTTAGAAAGCGGTTATCAGAGCGTTGCTGATGGGAAGCAGAAAGTGCTTGATACAGGTGTTGTATTTGAGAAAATTACAACATTAGTGACGGAGATGAATGAACTGACGAATACCATGTCAGCAGATTTGGAACACCTCGAGGAAATTGGTGGACAGTTAACAGAAGGGGTAACAGAAGTCGCATCCATTGCCGAAGAATCAGCCGCAGGTGTCGAGGAAACGACAGCATCCGCAGAAGAGGCTTCTTCGCAAGTTGAATCGATGAGAGAAGGAGCAGGCGAGCTATCTACGCTTTCTGATGAACTGGAAGGCTCTGTGAAGCGCTTTGCGATTGAACAACACTCATAAGTAAGCAGCCGCAATTTGTCACATGATGTGACAGATTGCGGCTGTTTTGTTTGCTCACTGTATTGCGCGGTTCGCGTGCTGTATTGCGTGGTTTGCGTGCTGTATTGCGTGGTTTGCACGTGGTATTGCGCGGTTCGCGTGCTGTATTGCGTGGTTTGCGCTTGGCATTGCGCGGTTCGCGCGCCATATTACGTGGTTTACCCACCGCATTGCGCGTATCCACAGCTACTTTTATTTCCACCTGTCGAAATAAGTTGTACGTACAACCTCTGAAGTGTAGAATGAAAGAAGGATTCATACTCAGGAGGTTTTCCAATGGAACAAGTTCAATTTATGCGCAATCTTATTATCGAGACACCTTCATTACCCGGGAACTTTGCGAAAGTGGCAACGGCCATCGGGCAGTTAGGAGGAGATATTGGTGATATTCAAACGATAAAAGTCGGAACGTTGTCTACAATCCGCGATCTTGCTGTTCAATGTTCGAACGAAGGACATTTGCTACAAATTGTTGGAGCGATTAATGCGATTGGCGAAGGTATCAGTGTGCAAGCTGTGACAGATGACGTATTGCAAGCACATGAAGGCGGTAAAATTCATATGAAAGGCCGTTTTGAAATTCGTTCACTTGGCGACTTACGTCGTGTGTATACACCGGGCGTAGCGAATGTTTGTAAAGTGATTGAGAATGATCCAGAGCAGGCAAAATACTTCACGGGTATTTCCAACACGGTTGCCATCGTGACAGATGGTACGGCGATTCTTGGACTTGGTAATATTGGCCCTGTCGCAGGAATGCCTGTAATGGAAGGGAAAGCGGTATTATTCGACCAATTTGCGGGGATTAGTGGTATTCCAATTCTACTCGATACGAGCGATCCTGATCAGGTTGTTGAAACGGTGAAGCATATTCACAAAGGCTTTGGCGGGATTTTACTCGAAGATATTGGTTCACCACATTGCTTTGAAATCGAGGAGCGTTTGAAGGCAGAGCTGTCGATTCCAGTGATGCATGATGATCAGCATGGAACAGCCGTTGTTACATTGGCTTCTGTTATCTCAGCGTGTAAACAATCAGGTGTAGAGCTAGCTAACGCCGTCGTCGGACAAATCGGTCTGGGCGCTGCAGGCCTGGCGATTAGCCGTATGTTGATGGCTTACGGTGTCAAGGAGATGCGCGGGGTTGATCGAAACGTTGAAGCATGCGAAAGACTTGTGAACTATGGCGGAACGGTTGTTGATTCGGTAGAAGAATTGATGGCGTCTTGTGATATTATCGTGGCAACAACGGGTGTTGCAGGCCTCATTAATCCAGAAATAGTACGCAAAGGCCAAATTATTTTAGCATTGTCTAATCCAAATGCTGAAATTGCGCCAGAAGTAGCGCTAAAAGCAGGTGCGGCTTTTGCGGCAGACGGACGCCTTGTCAACAATATTCTTGGCTTCCCGGGCATTTTCCGTGGTGCGCTCAATGCACATGCTAAGGAAATTACCTACCCAATGTTGATTGCAGCAGCACTCGCAATCGTTGACAGCACAAAGCCGGGAGACCTTGTTCCACATCCACTTGACCCGAACGTCCATCAAAACGTAGCGGCAGCAGTAGAGCGTGTAGCGAATGGTCAAAACTAAATAGTCGCAACATGAATAGTCGTATCATAAAATGAAAAACGCCCTAACGTCTGGTATGGAGCTAGACGTTGGGGCGATATTTGATTATAAACGAGTACATCACAATTTGTTCATCTATTCTTCATAAGTTTGACAAAATGCTGTTGGAGATGGAAATAATGGGGGAAGAGGAAGAAAAATGAGTTGATTTTGCAACAGTCGGGCTCGTGTAGGAATTGACCGTATGATTTGTGGGAATTATACTTACAAAGGAACAAAATTTTTTTAGGAAGTTGGTTGATTGATATGGAAAATTTGAAACTTATTAAAGTTGAAAGCCCTGAACAAGGTGCGGAACATGTTTTCCGGATCATGAAAGAGGAACTTGACAATGGACGTCTTGACGTACTCGGCCTAGCGACAGGTAGTACGATGATTCCAGTCTATAAAAAGTGGACGGAATCAGACTTAGATTTCACGCAAGTGACTGCGTTTAACTTAGATGAGTATGTTGGCCTTGAGGCTTCGAATCCGAATAGCTATGATTACTTTATGAAAGAGCATCTTTTCAGTAAGAAAAAATTCAAAGAAACGCATATTCCAAATGGAATGGCGACTAATTTAGATGAAGAATGTGCGGCTTATGAAGCACTTTTGCAAGCAAATCCATTGGATATTCAATTACTTGGCGTTGGTGAAAACGGCCATATTGCGTTCAACGAACCTGGAACGCCTGCGGACTCGGTTACACATCCTGTAGAATTGACAGAGTCGACACTTGGTGTAAACGGTCAATACTTTGATAACAACGAGGAAATTCCAAAAACAGCTCTAACGATGGGGATTGCTTCAATTATGCGTGCAGAAAAGATTCTAATACTCGCCTTTGGTGAAAAGAAACGTGCTGCACTTAAGACATTACTTGAAGGAAATATCACACTAGAATGTTCCATCACGCAATTATTACATCATCAAGACGTAACGGTCATTACGGATCTTGAACTCTAATAACGAAAAGACAGCAACCCGGGGAAATAGGGTGCTGTCTTTTTTGTTGTTAAGGGGTATTCGGGTGTATATCATTCAGCGTGGTATGGAAATGGTTAAATAGGATAATCGACTTTTTTTCTAGGTCATGATTAGGGATAATTGGTTCGGGATGAAAGTCTTTTCCATGAATGATGGGTTCATAGTCTCCCGCAGCAGGGTCAAGGTGACTTCTGCTATATCGTTGTTCGGGATGGCGCAGTCTATATGCTTGTAAATCATCTATTGTTTGTTCCGCCGAGTCTGTTGCATCATGAAACGTCTCTTTTTCGATGACTGAAAAAATAGGTTTGTGCTTCACGTTGCCCGCCTCCACTTAAATTTGTATTACCACTTGTTTTCCCGAAATCTAGTCTGTTAAACCTGTAGATAATAAAAAACGCAAGGCACCATTTCTTCTGGGGCCTTGCGTTTTGTTTAATTTTGTTGGGGTACACGGACTGTCCAACGAGAAAAGTCCGGATCTTCTTTTTGAATCATTTCTTTCGGATAGATGAACGTCCATGGTTTCGTCGTATTTGCTTTGACAGATAAAGAGTCAAGTGTAAAGGAACCACGTGCGATTAAATCACCAGTTGCATCGAGTAATTCAAGTGGGAGTTGCTCGATATTGATTTGTTTAGAATGTCCATTGCGGATGAAAACAGATGCAGCAATGCTACCATCTTCTTGTTGTTTTACTTGGAATCCACTAATGTTCACTTCACGCGGTTTCAATTTGGGAAGACCTGCAACAACAGTTGCAAGAGCTTCTTTCTGTTCCTCCGGTAAACCATCTTCCCATGCCTGTTCCAATTCGAGCTTATGCGGCACCATTGATTGAACATTGAATGCTAGTTTCCAATTTTCTGTAGGTGGTTGTTCCGAGAAAATATTGTCCTTCGTAAAGACGAACACCCAAGGTCTTGCACTGCGCGCTGGAATATCGCCTAGTTCGGCTAAATTGAATTCGTCGGATGCCAGTGTATGTCCTTCTTCATCAAGTAACATCAGTTCAACTGAATCGACAGAAATCGGTTGGTCGAGAGAAGAACGGAAAAAGGCTTTGACGAGCCAGCTACCATTTGCAGGCTCCACATCGATGTCGATACCCGATAAAGAGATTTGGTTCGGCTGTAGCGGCTCAAGTTCATTCGACAGGAAGCGGAAGACGTACTCTTGCTCCTGCGGCACATTCCATTCCGGATGTAGAGATAGTGTCGTTTCGATTTCGTTTGTCGTTGCAGCATCGTTTACATTGTCGAGAATTTCTTCTGAACCGATTGTGCTATCTAATCCGGTTTTTTCAGCGTTTTTAAAAAATGAGAAAAGTTTCATTGTAGTGCCTCCCGTTGTTCCATAATGCGTTTCATGAAGCCAATTACCTCAGATGCGATATTGCGACGGAGTTTTTGATAGTGACGACCGAATAATTCGAGGCCTTCTCGTTGATAAATTCGCATCGGGTCTTCTTGTCCATATGAACGGAGACCAATTCCTTCTTTCAGGCGTGTCATCACTTCTAAGTGTTTAATCCACATGGAGTCGATATATGACAGCATCACTTGTGGAATGAGCTGATTGACTTGTTCATTGTCAGCGAATGACTCAACGTAGTCAAGCAAGTCCGCAAGTGGTATTTCATAGAGTTTCAGAATGTCAGTTGTTTTATCAAGGGTCCGTGGGATGGTGACAGGCGCTAATAATAAGCCATTCATCGTTTGTTCAATCCGTTCGAAATCCCAGTTATCCGCGATATCTTCTGGTGGACAACTATCAAAGACCACAAACTCAACAGTCTCGGATAGCATCGTTGTCAATTGCTCTAGAATAGCTTCACGTTCAAGCACTCGATCTCGGAGTGAATAGATCACTTCTCGTTGGTCATTAATGACGTCATCGAGCTTTAAGTTATACTCCCGCATAGAATAGTGTGCACCTTCTACAATGCGTTGCGTTCGTTCAGTGAGTTCACTTACTTCTGAATTCAGGACAAGTCCCTTGTCATCTGTTGTTACTTTTTTAAGGAACTTTTCAAGCTCTTCTTTAGCAAAACGTTTGAACATATCATCTTCAAGAGACAGGAAGAATTGGCTTTCACCATGATCGCCTTGTCGACCGGAACGGCCTCGCAACTGGTTGTCTACTCGTCGGCTTTCGTGTTTTTCTGTGCCAAGTACGAACAGTCCACCGCGATCTTCGACACCTTCACCAAGTACGATATCGGTCCCGCGTCCAGCCATATTCGTTGCTACTGTAATTTGCCCGAGTTGTCCAGCCTGAGAAATGAGTTCGACTTCTTGCTCGACACTTTTGGCATTTAGTAGGTTATAGCTAAGTTTGTGCTGGTCTAAGTATTCAACAACTTTTTCTGACTGTAAAATAGATGTCGTCCCAACAAGAACGGGTTGCCCAGTTTGATGGCGTTTGGCAACTTCTTTCGCCATTGCTTCGTATTTATGTTCAATGGTGTCGAATACAAGATCAGGCGAGTCGATACGCGCGCGTGGGCGGTTTGTCGGAACTTGAATGACATCCATGCCATATACTTCGCGGAATTCTTTTTCCTGTGTCTTAGCAGTCCCTGTCATTCCGGAGAGCTTCGGATACATACGGAAATAGTTTTGAATGGTCACTTGTGCTTGCGCCTTGTTTTCCTCGGTAATGGGCAGGCCTTCTTTCGCTTCAATTGCTTGATGGAGTCCATCAGATAGCGTACGACCTTCCATAATACGTCCTGTAAACATATCGACAAGTTCCACTTTTTGTTCTTTGACGATATAATCGACGTCTCGTTTGAAGATGACAAATGCGCGTACGGCTTGAATCATATAGTGGTACAGTGTTTGGTGCTCTAAATCATAGAGGTTATCGATGCCGAAAGCTTTCTCGACTTTTTCGATGCCTGTTTCAGTTAGGGAAGTGGCTTTTGTTTCATCATCATAATCGAAATCGATGCCTTGTTTAAAACGCTTCGCAAGTCGAGCGGCGATAAAATGTAAATCTTCGTCTGCTTGTGTTTTTCCAGCTACGATAAGTGGCGTTTTTGCTTCATCGACAAGCACACTATCGACTTCGTCAATGATGGCAAAATGATACGGGCGCTGTACTTTTTGGTCGATTTGCTGAGCCATATTATCTCGCAAATAGTCGAAACCAAATTCAGTTCCGACACCGTACGTAATGTCTGCTTGGTAGGCAGCTTGTTTTTCAGGGCTCTGCATCATCGGTACGTTTAAGCCGACAGTGAGGCCGAGGAAGCGGTGAATTTGCCCAATTAACTCGTAATCTCGCTTTGCTAGATAATCGTTCACTGTAATGACATGAACGCCTTTGCCTTCAAGTGCACGGACATACGAAGGTAATGAGGCAACGAGTGTTTTCCCTTCACCCGTTGGCATCTCCGCGATATTCCCTTCTGTCAGTACGATACCGCCGATTAGTTGTACATCAAAATGACGCATACCAAGAATTCGCTTGGAAGCTTCGCGAACAACGGCGAAAGCATCAGGAATAATCGTTTGAATTTTTTCACCAGATTGAATGCGTTCCTTCAATACAGCCGTCATATTTGTGAGCTGCTCGTCTGACATCGCTTCGTATGTAGGTTCTAACTTATTTATTTGTTGAACAACTTTCCGATATTTTCGGAGTTGTCTTTCGCTCGTGTGAGTTGACCGTTTAAATATAGATAACATGCATGACGCTCCTTTTTCCGATCCCTCGAAAGGACCCGTCCTCATTTTATCAAAAACAATGGTAAATGACTACCTTAACAAAAGTACTGCAAATATAAGGAAGAGCATAGATGGGATAGTGGGAACCAGAAGGGGGAAAGATACGTTATAAGAAGGATGGCGGAGGAAAAGATAGAAAAAAGATATTTCTAGTAAAGTGCTTTCTATGTCCCGACATGTTATACTACTGTTAATCTGATATAATATTGATTTTTTTAGGGAGGAAGGACATGTTATTCCTTGCAATGGCTGCTGCATTTGTAGCGTCCATCATACTTACCCCACTCGTCATAAAATTGGCGTTTCGGATTGGAGCTGTCGATCGTCCGAACTATCGAAAAGTTCATGCTGCGATTATGCCGCGTATAGGTGGTCTGGCGATATTTGGTGCATTTATACTCGGTTATGTGCTGTTACGACCGGAAGATACAGATGGACATGCGACTGGAATTTTAATAGGTGCTGTCATTATTATTGTGACAGGTTTTCTTGATGATATGCTTGAAATTACGGCAAAAGCGAAGGTTGTTGGTCAATTGGCTGCTGCAACGGTCGTCGTTGTTTGGGGCGGCTTGCAGATTGAAACCATCAATTTACCGTTTATTGGTGTGCTTGATTTTGGCTATTTAAGTATCCCTATCACGATTATTTGGATTATCGGGATTACGAATGCCATTAATTTAATTGACGGCTTGGATGGCTTGGCGGCAGGTGTGTCGACAATTGCCCTCATTACAATGGCTATTATGGCGCTAATCATGAAAGATGTATTCGTTCTTGCAACGGCTGCGATTCTTGCGGCAAGCGCATGCGGTTTTCTATTTTATAACTTTCACCCAGCGAAGATTTTCATGGGGGATACAGGGTCATTATTCCTGGGCTTCATGATTTCAGTACTGGCATTATTAGGCTTTAAAAACGTTACGATGGTAGCATTGATTATCCCAATTATTTTGCTTGGTGTTCCGATCTCAGATACATTCTTTGCAATTGTCCGGCGGATTCGCATGAAGCAACCGATTTCGGCGCCAGATAAATCGCATTTACATCATTGTTTATTGCGGACAGGTTTCTCTCATAGGCAGACGGTGTTAATCATTTATGGATTAGCGATTATGTTCGGGGTTGCAGCTATATTGTTTTCACAAGCAACAGTGTGGGGGGCTATCCTCTTGATTGTGGTTATGCTCATTGCCATTGAACTGCTCGTTGAAATCATCGGACTAGCGGGCACGAATTACAGGCCACTACTCAATCTTGTTCGCATGATCGGCAAGTAATACAAACTGTTAGTTAAAAGGTATTCAGAAAATCCAGCCACGCACCTCATTCAGGTAGCATGGCTGGATTTTTGTTTTTATATACATAGAAAAGCGCCGTTTATATACTCTATTTAAAAAGTAAAAGTCCAGGCAAAGGTCGCCTGGACTTTTCATTCGCTTTACGATTATTCGTCTGCAGTAGCGGCTCTATTGAAGTTAGAACTACTGTTTGTAAGATTAGAAGAGTCGGGAATCAGTCCAATATGTGCTTGTAAAAGCTGTTTAACTTCTTCTAATTCAACTTCATCAAGCTTCCAGTAATAAGTGCCTGTCGACATGTCATCTTCTCCAACTAGGGTGATAGGGTCGACTTTAGGCATACCGCCTTTTACGTATTCAATGAATGACATCATTTCTTTAAATGTCATGTCGGTTTTCATATTGTCGCCAACCGCATCGATGACATCACCGTATTTGGTAATCGATTTAGCAGAGACAGCTTCCTTCATAATCGCCTGTAAAATCATTTGCTGACGTTTACCACGTTCAACATCACTATCTGCTTTACGTGTTCGAGCAAGTGCCAGTGTATGCCTACCGTCAAGACGTTGGAGGCCTGGTTCAAGCTGGATCGTATTTTCATCATTTTCATCTTTTTCAAGTCTTCTGTAAGGGACCTCGACTTCGACACCGCCAAGTGCATCGACTACGTCAATAAACGCATTGAAGTTCATTTTCACATAGTAGTCAACGGGGACTTCGAATAGTTCTTCGACCGTTTCAATGGTCGCTCGAGTGCCACCACGTGCATGTGCATGATTGATTTTGTCGCGCTTGCCAATCTCCGGGATATAGACATAAGAATCACGCGGGATGCTGACCAATTTGACGGATTTACTTTTCGGATTTAAGGTAGCGAATAGTAAGGCATCCGAACGGCTATTGCTATCTCCTTGGTGTCGATTTTCACTATCATCCACGCCAATGAATAAAATGGAAACATTATCTTTTGCAGGTTCGACCTTCGTTTCACGCATATCTGATTTCGTTCGATTAGATACGGCTTCATAGGCACGTTCGGCAGCGCCCGCCGCTTTTTGTTGCAGGGCAATGGCATAGGCAGCGACGACAAGAAATGCTGACAACGTCACAAAGAGTAATATTTTAATAGTTAACCGATTACGAGACGTTTTTTGTTGTTTTTTAAAGTCTTTTCTTTTCATGCATAGTTCCTCCAGGTTCGACTTTAGAGGATAGTTCTAACAGTCGATCATATAAGTGATAGGTGACGAAATCAAATCACCTCGTCTAGATAGCTGAACATTGTATATTCTCTATAAAAGCACAATCTCATTCATTATACTACTTTATTTGCAAGGCGTAAAATTTTCAAACATCGAACTCACGAAATTCGTTTCCTGTGGATATAATGCTCGCTTGACCATTTGTAATTTCTGTCATCCATGCGATGAATTTGTCAGTATCAGCTGTCGGCACATAGACGAAGACATTTACATCATCGGCGTAATCGATGTCTTTTAACAAATAGGCAGATTGTCTTGTTTCGTTTTCGACTTTGCCAAGCCATGTATAATCGATTGTTACTTTCATTAAATCGTGTAATCGCCGCTCGACAACACCAGTGGCGGCGATGCCTTCTGTCGTTGCACGTCCATATGCGCGGATGAGCCCGCCCCCTCCAAGTTTAATGCCCCCGAAGTAGCGCGTCACGACGACGACCGTATCTTTTAGCCCTTGTTTCTTCAAAACTTCAAGCATCGGTACGCCTGCTGTTCCTGACGGTTCGCCGTCGTCATTCGCCTTCTGGATGTTATCATGTTCACCAATCATATACGCCGAACAGTTATGCGTGGCGGTAGGGTGCAACTTTTTTATGTCCTGAATGAAATCGAGTGCAACTTTTTCTGTTTCAGCACGTTGTACATAAGTGAGAAATCGGGACTTTTGAATTATTAGCTCACTTTCACCGTATGGTTTAACTGTATAATAATCTGCTCGCATTTGCGATACCTCCATCAACTGTAATACAATTTTAATATTCAATGTGTCCTATGATGATATAATAAACGAAGTGTGCGAGAAATACACTATTCCTGTATGGTTTTATGTATAGTGGGATTTGTAGCTTGGAAGGTTGGAGGCAACGAAATTGAATGAAAATACGATTGATATTCAGTTTTTGGAGAAGATTTTTGAAAACATGATGCACACGATGGATCAATCCAAAAATGATATTTTTATTATAAGCGAACAGAGTCGTAAAAATTTCGCAGATGTAGAAGAAGAGCTTGCAGCGATAAAAGAAGATATTTCCCGGGTAATTACTGAAGGAGATTATTTGGAAACGAAGACTCGCCATTCTCGTCGGCGCCTTGCCGATGTTTCTAAAAACCTAAAGGATTTTTCGGAAGAAGAAGTGAGGAAAGCTTACGAAGTTGCGAATGATTTACTTGTTAAGCTCTCCATCAATCAGATGGAAGAAAAGCAATTGCGTGTTCGCCGAGATGAGTTAGACAGACGGCTTATGGGGTTGCTTGAAACAATCGATCGGGCCGATCAGCTCGTTACGCAGGTGACAGCGGTTATTAATTACTTAACGTCTGATTTGAAAAATGTTGGTGAAGCACTCGAAACGGCTCGTCATAAACAGGAATTTAGTATCCGAATTATTCAAGCGCAAGAAGAGGAGCGCAAGCGGTTATCACGTGATATTCATGATGGCCCTGCGCAAATGTTAGCGAACGTATTGATTCGCTCGGGATTGATTGAAAAGACGTTTGTTGAGAAAGGGCCAGAGCCTGCTTTGTCCGAATTGGAGAGTTTGAAGGGGATGGTGCGAGGAGCACTTCATGAGGTGCGCCGTATCATTTACGATTTACGACCTATGGCATTGGATGATTTAGGAGTTATTCCAACATTGAAAAAGTATTTATCGACAATCGGGGAATATGAATCGGATGTAGACATTCATTTTCAAGTAAGCGGTAAGGATCAGCGGATGGACTCGAATTTCGAAGTATCGGTGTTCCGTTTAGTGCAAGAATCTGTATCAAATGCGTTGAAACATGGGAAGTCCAAGGATATATGGGTGAAAATTGAGTGGCTTAACGATATAATGAATATTATCATTAAAGATAATGGACGAGGATTCGATCAAAAAGAAGTGAAAGAGAAGTCGTTCGGTTTGATTGGTATGAAAGAACGTATCGAACTGTTGAAAGGCGAGATGGAGATTATGTCAACGCTTGGTACGGGGACAACCGTATTTTTCCGCATACCACTACAAAGTGATGAAGCTTGACGAATAGATACATTGGGAGGAAATGAACATGACAAAAATATTAATTGTAGATGACCATCAGTTATTCCGTGAAGGGGTCAAACGCATTCTTGATTTTGAAGATTCGTTCGATGTTGTTGCTGAAGGGGATGACGGCAGCGAAGTAAATAGCTTATATGAACAATACAGACCTGACGTTGTGTTAATGGATATTAATATGCCGCGGATGAATGGTGTCGAAGCGACGGAGCACTTAGTAAAGGATTATCCGGATGCAAAAGTCATTATACTATCCATTCATGATGATGAGTCGTATGTGTCTCATGCACTGAAAACGGGTGCACTTGGTTATATGTTGAAAGAGATGGATGCGGATGCAATCGTTCAAGCGATTAAAGTAGTCGCGGCGGGCGGTTCATATCTTCACCCGAAAGTGACGCATAATCTTGTGACAGAATTCCGCAGACTGAGTGAACGGGAGCATAAGGGATCGTTCCAACAAAATGATATTCGCCGACCGCTTCACTTGTTAACAAAACGCGAATGTGAAGTTTTGCAATTATTGACGGATGGCCAAAGTAATCGTACGATCGGCGAGACGCTTTTCATTTCGGAAAAGACTGTTAAAAACCACGTGTCGAGTATTTTGCAAAAAATGAACGTTAATGACCGAACACAAGCAGTTGTCACAGCGATTAAAAATGGATGGGTCGAAGTGAAATAATCGATTCAATCATTAGAAAAGAGAGAGGGCCTTCCGGTTGGAGCGGCCCTTTTCGATACGCAAGAAGAAAAGATTGATATGCAGGAGGAAAAAAGATGAAGAAAATTGTAGGATTTATGTTGTTGGCGGTTGTTTTAGTGCTAGGTGCATGTAGTAAAGATGAAGAAACACCGTCGACACAAGGTTCAGCTAATGACGGCGAGGCGACAAGCGGCTATGGTTCGATTGACCATGGTGTAGAGGATAAGGAAGTCGGCTTCAATATGATGGGTGGTACGATTGAAGAAGCAGCAGATGTACCGGCAGAAGAGAAAACGCAAATTTTAGAGGTTTTCAACACGTATATTGATGCATTTAATGCGAAAGACATCGATGGCTATATCGATACGCTGTCGGAGCATACGGAAAGCTTTGATAAGATGCAAGAGCGTGCTGATTTGGAAGAGGCGTTTAGTCAATTCGATATTCAACGTGAAGTGTCTGATGTAACAATTGTGAAATATGATGACAGTGAAGCACAAGTATTTTCGAATTTGAATACGTCGATGAAACAATCGTCTACAGGTCTTGAAACGAATCCAAGCGGTCGACAAGTGACGGTGTTGTCGAAAGAAGAAGGTAAGTGGAAAGTATCTTCGATTCATTATATCGGGGACGATGAGAGCAAATAAGTAAACATAGGGCTCCTGGCTGTTATTCAAGCTAGGGGTCTTCTTGTTGTATAGGAAACTATAAAATCCTTGTACTGTGGATAAGTGAGTATATAGAACGCACCCGATGAATAGCCATTTACTTGCATAAACCATTGATGAGAAATGCTTCAACTCTTTATTTTCACTGAACGATTTCCGGTTTGCTTTCGGTGGATGATTCACGACAGCTTTAGGGGAGGAATCAATACCCGCTGTTTGAAGGGCGAGTATGTCTAGAAATGACACAGTCATATCTAGACATACTCGTTTTCATAATGCTGTTGTGAATCAGTACCTGTCGCATCCCTATACATAGAAACATCCCGATAATCGTATAGAAATTGTTCAATTCCAAAGTGTTCCGGAATCAATTGTTATAAAGTGCCTAGTATATAATTTAGTTGCTTTTTGGGTTAATCAATAGATGTGTACATGGAGATTACCCGTTTAGGCTACAACGCTTTTGTTCTGTAAAGGACGAGTTTTGCATCATTGCACAAAGTTTCCAACAATCGATTGGTTGATTTTCTTTGCGGACATACATACAATATAAATAAGAACATATATTCTATTTGGAGGAGGAATCATAATGGAATTAATGCGGGCGGAGGTCTTACCGTATTTTGAGAAGGCGATTTATTTGCCAATGTTGCTAACCGTGTTAAAGAGCGATTTAGAGTCGATTGAAAAAGGCCCTTTCAAGTTAAAAGGGCCTTATGTCAAAATGCTTGAAAGTGCGACGAAGCGTGTAAGAAGTGAATTAAAAGGCACAGAGAAGTACTTACACAGTCATAATATGAAAGTCATCCGTAATCAGATGGACGACTTATTTACAGAATACATTTTTGCGCATGATGATTGCCAGGATCATCGGCGTTATTTGAATATTAGACTTCGCAATCATACAGAAGAGTTGCTTGATAGCTATCTTCGGTGGGCAGACAAGTGAGCCCGACGTTATGAAGAAGGCGGAGGAGACATAAATATACTATTTGGTGGTACAAAGGATGATTTGCTCAATTGTTTTTGTTTTTTCAAAAAACGTTTTTCGAGCAAGCCAGCAAATGTGTATTGCCGAAACATCGTTGTTGGAGAAGCGTTTAGCTTGATCGATTGATTATTTTCTAAGTAAACAATGCTTCCCAAGTGATCGGGTTCAATGTAATCGATGGCGTGATAGGAAAACCAGACATTTTGTTCAGATCTCGGCGATAATGTTGGCAAAAAGATGTAAGGAGAGCCGAAACCAGACGCTAAAATAATCGGTGTTTTATGGCGGTTTCCAAGCATGAGTCTTGCTGAATTGATAGAATTTTGTAAAGATCCCCCATAAAAATCACAGGACTTTCTTACGATATGTATCGGTTTTTTAGGAATCAAAAATTCTCGATTACGTTCAACGACGCGAGTTGCGAGTTTCCCGTCTTTGTTTACGGGCTGTAACATAAATGTGTCAAAGGATACGATATAATTAGTCATATAGTTCTCATTCTGCAAATAGATGCACCCCTTATTTTTTGAATATAATACCTATTATAGGGAAAAAAATAATAAATGCAATATGTTATTTGAATAGTTAGAACTATTATTGAATTCAGATCTATATACCTAAGTGTTGAGGAAAGTACAGCAATTGGAGAGGGGAAGTCTTTAGACGGGTTTGATTGGAGAAAATCTGCTGGATTGACAGGGAAAAACCGTTCACTGATTGTAGTGAACGGTTTACGGAGTGCAGTTGGATTAATGATAGTCAATGGCAGCGGCAGCGAGCGTTTTTGCTGCAACGAGCATGGCATTTTCATCAAAGTCGAATTTAGGGTGGTGATGTGGAAAAGGCTGCTCAGGTTGAGCACCTGTGAAGAAAAATGTCCCAGGTACTTTCTCCAAATAATAAGCAAAGTCTTCGCCGCCCATTTGTGGTGGACTTTCGATAACAGCCTTCACACCAGGGATTTGTTCGGCTACTCGTTTAAGATGCTCTGTTTCTGTTGCATGATTGACAACAGCAGGGTAACCGCGTTTGTAGTTCAATTCAATTGTGCAATCATGCGCAATCGCTGTGCCATCAATAACGCGTTGCATCTCTTGTTCCATTAAGTCACGGATATGTGGACTAAATGAGCGTACAGTCCCGCTCAACTTGGCGGAGTCGGCAATGATGTTGAACCCATTGTCTGAAACAAATGCACCAACGGACAGCACGGCAGATTCGATGGGATCGACACGACGGGCTACAAGTTGTTGCAAATTCATGACGAGTTGCGAACCGATTACGATGGCATCTTTTGTCTGGTGTGGCGATGCACCATGACCACCAGCACCTTGTATGGTAATGTCAAATCGATCAGCTGCCGCCATAATTGGGCCCGCCGCATAGCCAATCGCCCCAGAAGGCGTCATGGACCAAAGATGTGTGCCGAAAATAACATCTACACCGTCGAGGCAGCCATCTTCAATCATTGCTTGTGCTCCACCAGGAGCTAACTCCTCGGCATGCTGGTGAATGAAGACATACTCGCCTGCTAGGTTTTCATGCAATTCATGGATTGCTTTAGCAACTTGCAGTAATGTGGCAGTATGCCCATCATGCCCGCAAGCATGCATGACACCAGGCACCGTCGATTTATAAGCGACGTCTTTTTCGTCTTGAATAGGCAATGCGTCAAAGTCTGCTCGCAAGGCAACGGTTTTGCCGGGTCTACCACCTTTAACACGGGCAACAACGCCATTTCCACCAACGCCAGCCCGTACCTCAATGCCTAATTCTGCATAGAAATCATGTATATATTGTGCGGTCTTGTGTTCCTTAAAAGATAGTTCGGGATGCATATGAAGGTGTCGACGGGTGACCACCATATCCTCAAATGCATTGTCTAGTTTTTCAAAAAGTTGTTCTTTCATGTGACGACCCCTTCCGAATTCATACTAGTTAGATGATTAACCATTCTATTATAACAAACAATTAAACATTACGGGAGGCGAAACATATTCAAGGAATGCATAAGGCGCTTGCGCTGTTCTTTTGTGCACGAAAAAACGCATAACGTGGAAAGTTATGCGTCGTCATTATTATTCTTGGTGAGATAAGTTGTAATGTAAGGAGCGCTTGAAAACATGTGTAATTGATTATCGACCCCCGCTTCTAACGTATCTGCAAAGTGGGAATCTCTAAAGACAGCAGAGTCTTTCCAGCGATTATAGTGTGCAGCATCTGTCCACTCGGTTAACATGATATACGTATCGGAATTCAGTGGGCGCAACAAGCGAAAGGCGATAAATCCAAGTTCTGAGTCAACGATGCTGGATCGGGTTTTGAAGCTATGCTCAAAAATCGGACGCCCTTCATCGGTTACGGGAATATGGTTGAGAACAAAATATCCTTCGTCGGCAAATGCGCCAGCAGAGCTAATGACTTCATAGCGGCGAGGGGTTTGAAATACAGACTTTTTCTGCGTCTCATGTAGTAAAATAGAATTGCCGCTACCGTGTAAGACAATCATTGCTTCCGAAACGTATTGTTCTTTAAGCTTCTCCATAAATGCGGGTGTCCCAGATGTTAAATAGATGAACATAAGTGAAAACCTCCTTCATTCGATTGGTACTTATTATTTTCCCCTATTTGTGGGGATAAAACAAACATTGACGAAATAATGACGATTTAACTCGAAAGGACGCACAATTTTATGACAAGTGGAGCTTCCTTCTATACTTTGAGGGGCGGAACGTCTATATTTGAGTAGCATAAGTATTATAAAAAAGAAAGTATTATAATTGAAAGAGGGTCTATATTTTATGACAAACTTTAACGATACACTTCTTCGTGCAGCACGTGGAGAAAAAATTGAACATACACCAGTCTGGTATATGCGACAAGCAGGTCGTTCACAACCAGAATATCTGAAAATTAAAGAAAAATATTCGCTTGAAGAAATTACGCATCAGCCTGAACTTTGTGCATATGTGACAAAGCTTCCTGTTGACCAATACGACGTGGACGCAGCAATTCTTTATAAAGACATCGTGACACCGCTTCCAGGGCTTGGCATTGACGTGAAGATTAAAGCGGGCGTTGGTCCAGTTATTTCGAATCCAATTCGTACTGTACAAGATGTTCATAATCTCGGCGATCTATCACCTGAAGATGATGTACCATTTGTTCTAGAAACGATTAAAATGTTAACGCAAGAACAATTGAATGTGCCATTAATCGGATTTGCGGGCGCTCCGTTTACACTTGCGAGCTATATGATCGAGGGCGGTCCTTCGAAAAGCTATAACTTGACGAAATCCTTCATGGTATCAGAACCAGAAGCATGGTTTGCATTGATGGACAAGCTAGCGGATATGACGATTACGTATATTGGCGCACAAGTAGCTGCAGGTGCAAAAGCGATTCAAATCTTTGATTCATGGGTAGGCGCTTTGAATGTTGAAGACTACCGTATTTTCATCAAACCAGTAATGACGCGTATCTTTACAGAGTTGCGTAAATTGAACGTGCCGTTGATTACATTTGGTGTGGGTGCAAGTCACTTGGCAAACGAATGGCATGACCTGCCAGTGGATGTTGTAGGTCTTGACTGGCGCCTGTCGATTAAAGAAGCAGGAGCGCGTGGGCTGACGAAGCCTGTACAGGGGAACTTGGATCCGGCGCTATTATTGGCAGATTGGAACATTATCGAAGAGCGTGCAAAAGTCATTATCGAGCAAGGTGTTGAGCACGGAAGCCATATCTTTAACTTAGGACATGGTGTATTCCCAGACGTGAAGCCGGCAACGTTGAAGAAGCTAACGGAATTGATTCATACGTATAGTGCGCAACTCCGCAAGTAAGACGGTAAACAAACAGACGAGGTGAATGTAATGACAAAGAAAAAAATGGGACTTTTAGTGATGGCGTACGGAACGCCATATAAGGAAGAGGATATTGAATCGTATTACACTCATATCCGCCATGGTCGACCACCAGCACCTGAACAATTGGAAGACCTTCGCAACCGTTACGAGGCGATTGGCGGGATTTCCCCGCTTGCTAGAATTACGGAAAATCAAGCGAACGCGCTTTGCAATCGTTTGAATAACGTACAAAATGACATTGAATTCAGCGTCTATGTTGGATTAAAACATATTACACCGTTTATCGAAGATGCAGTGGAGAAAATGCATACAGATGGTATTACTGAGGCGGTTTCCATCGTCTTGGCACCACACTTCTCAACGTTTTCCGTCAAGTCTTATAATGGGCGTGCGAAGGAAGAAGCAGAGAAGCATGGCATTGCGATGACATCTGTCGAAAGCTGGTACAAGCAGCCAAAATTCATAGAATATTGGGCGGACAAAGTACGAAGCACGTATGACAGCATGAGCGAGGAAGAGCGCGCCAAGGCTTGCCTCATCGTGTCGGCGCATTCATTGCCTGAAAAGATTTTAGCGAATGGTGATCCATATGCAGACCAGTTGAAAGAAACGGCAGATTTGATTGCTGCTGCAGCTGGAGTCGAGAACTACGAAGTTGGCTGGCAAAGTGAAGGGCAAACACCAGAGCCGTGGCTTGGCCCAGACGTGCAAGATTTAACGCGTGAGTTACACACGACAAAAGGCTATAGCACGTTTGTCTATACGCCAGTTGGATTCGTTTCAGACCACCTTGAAGTGCTGTATGATAACGATTATGAGTGCAAAGTTGTCTGTGACGATATCGGTGCCGCTTATTATCGTCCAGCAATGCCAAATGTCAATCCACTTTTCGTGGATGCGATGGTAGCAGCAGTGTTTGCTAAAATGGAAGAAGCCTAATACGATCGAAAGAAAGTGATGATGGACATGGATAGACAAAACAAAAGAGTTGTTATCGTTGGCGGGGGGATTACCGGGCTCTCGGCGGCGTTTTATATGCAAAAAGAAGCACGGGAAAAAGGGTTGCCACTTGAGGTGATTCTTGTCGAAGCTGCAAATCGACTTGGCGGTAAAATCCAGACGATTCGACGTGACGGTTTTGTCATTGAGCGTGGCCCAGATTCGTTTTTAATCCGCAAGAAAAGTGTTGGTATTCTGGCAGAGGATCTTGGGATTGAGGGAGAGCTTGTGAGAAATGCGACAGGACAGGCATATGTCCTTGTTAATGGCGAGCTTCACCCGATTCCAGGTGGTTCAGTGATGGGTATTCCAACACAAGTGAGTCCATTTTTGAAGACAGGATTGTTTTCATGGGCTGGAAAAATACGGGCGGCGGGGGATTTCATCCTGCCTCGCTCGGGCATCGAAGGCGATCAGTCGTTGGGCAGCTTTTTCCGCAGACGTTTTGGTGGAGAAATCGTTGATAATTTAATTGAACCGCTGCTGTCGGGAGTATACGCAGGGGATATTGACCATATGAGCTTGCAGTCGACATTTCCACAGTTTTATGAAGTGGAGAAAAAGCATAGAAGTTTGATTTTAGGTATGAAGAAAACAACGCCAAAACAAGTGCCACAAAAAAACGGTTATGGTGCGAAGAAGGAAGGCGTCTTCCATACGTTCCGCAACGGGCTTGAAACGATTGTTGAAGCGCTTGAGCCGCAGCTAGAACCTGAATCTGTGTTGAAAGGTGTCCGCATTGACGCGATTAAAAAACAGTCGGACCATAAAACCCTCCTCGAATTAAACGATGGGCAGACGATTGAAGCGGATGCGGTGATTTTAACGACAGGTCATGGAATGGCAAGCAAGCTATTTGCGCCATATGGACTGTTACAAGGTCTAAAAGAAATTCCGACGACATCTGTTGCAACAGTTGCATTGGCATTTCCGGAAGAGGCAGTGGAGCAGGATAGGGAAGGTACAGGCTTCCTCGTCTCACGCAGTAGTGACTACTCGATTACAGCATGCACATGGACGCATCGAAAATGGCCAACGACGACACCGAAAGGCAAAGTGCTTCTGCGTGCATTTGTCGGACGAGTTGGTGACGAAGCCATTGTTGATTTACCAGATGCTGAAATTGAGAAGATTGTTCTCGCTGATTTGGGGAAAGTCCTCGATATCAAAGGAAAACCTGATTTCACAGTCATTACACGTTGGAAAGAAGACCGACCGCAATATCGTGTCGGGCATAAGCAACGGATTGAGGCGGCACGTGCAGAACTGAAAACGCAGTTCCCGCAAGTGAAATTGGCGGGTGCTTCGTATAATGGCGTGGGTTTACCTGACTGTATTGATCAGGGGAAAGCTGCTGTACAAGAAGTGTTGGACGGGTTATTTGATTGATAAAATGCGTGTGAGAAGGTGTGTCTACTCCGAAAGTGAGGAGGATACACCTTTTTTTGCGTGGAGATATATGGAGTAGGTATTTGGGGGATGCCGTGCGATTATAAGTAGAGTGTGAACTGCGCAAAGTAGAGTGTGAACCGCGCAAAGTAAAGTGTGAACCGCGCAAAGTAGAGTGTGAACCGCGCAAAGTAGAGTGTGAACCGCGCAAAGTAGAGTGTGAACCGCGCAAAGTAGAGTGTGAACCGCGCAAAGTAGAGTGTGAACCGCGCAAAGTAGAGTGTGAACCGCGCAAAGTAGAGTGTGAACCGCGCAAAGTAGAGTGCGAACCGCGCAAAGTAGAGTGTGAACCGCGCAAAGTAGAGTGCGAACCGCGCAAAGTAGAGTGTGAACCGCGCAAAGTAGAGTGTGAACCGCGCAAAGTAGAGTGTGAACCGCGCAAAGTAGAGTGTGAACCGCGCAAAGTAGAGTGTGAACCGCGCAAAGTAGAGTGTGAACCGCGCAAAGTAGAGTGTGAACCGCGCAAAGTAGAGTGTGAACCGCGCGAAGTAGAGTGCGAACCGCGCAAAGTAAAGCGCAGTACTAGGCATCTGAATATAAAAAAGGAACGCAATCCAGAATACCTACTCTTGTGTCAGAGCAATTGGCATTTAGGATAGCGTTCGAAAGCCTTCCATACAGCTACAGATGGATTATAAAATGTTGCAGGAATCACATTTGTTACCATAACACTCGTGTTGCTCCTCAATTTCTTTACCGCAAGATGTACATACTTTAGCGGGTAGATTTTTGAAAAACTCGATGACGTTTTCAATCATGCTATTCTCCTCCTTTATAGTAGTGTATTAGTGTTTAAAAGGAAATGTTCGTTGTAGCAGTACAGAAGGCTAAAAAATTAAAGGATGTTGCAAGCGTCACATTTATTGCCGTAGCACTCGTGCTGCTCCTCGATTTCCGTCCCACAAGACGTACACACTTTAGCGGGTAGATTTTTGAAAAACTCGATGACGTTTTCAATCATGGCTCATTCTCCCCTTTCGTTTTGTAGTAGTACTATATGAAATATTTCCGTTGTCCTAGTACAGCATATGCAAAAAAATTAAAGGATGTTGCAAGCGTCACATTTGTTGCCATAGCACTCGTGTTGCTCCTCGATTTCCGTCCCACAAGTCGTACACACTTTAGCCGGTAGGTTTTTGAAAAACTCGATGACGTTTTCAATCATGGCTCATTCTCCCCTTTCGTTTTGTAGTAGTACTATATGAAATATTTCCGTTGTCCTAGTACAGCATATGCAAAAAATTAAAGGATGTTGCAAGCATCGCATTTATTGCCATAACATTCGTGCTGCTCTTCGATTTTCTTTCCACAAGTGATACATACTTTATCTGGTAAGTTTTTGAAAAATTCGATGACGTTTTCAAGCATATCGCATTCCTCCTTACGTAAGTTGTACTATAACGAAAACTATAATTAGTAGTGTAATATAACAGGTGTTCAACTGTCAAGGGGTTTAATCGATTAATTCTGAAAAGTTAGAAGTTAGGTCTAACTTCCTCAAAAATGATAAAATAGGGAGAAAGCTAAAATAAGGAGCGATCTATATGTATTTTATTGATAATAAAGGCATCACAGACCCGCATATTAACCTTGCGATCGAGGAGTATATTTTAAAAAATATGGACATTGAAAAGGATTCTTTTTTACTGTTCTATATTAATGAACCATCTATCATCGTCGGTAAAAACCAGAACACGATTGAAGAGATTGATACAGAATATGTGGATGCGAATGGCATTCATGTCGTACGACGATTGTCTGGTGGGGGAGCGGTGTACCACGATCTTGGCAATTTGAATTTCAGTTTCATTACAAAGGATGACGGGGACTCGTTCCGTAACTTTAAGAAATTTACGGAGCCGGTTGTGCAAGCATTGGCTGAAATGGGTGTTAAAGCGGAATTGCTTGGGCGCAATGATATTCTGGTTGAAGGGCGTAAAATTTCGGGGAATGCACAGTTTGTCACAAATGGCCGGATGTTTAGCCATGGCACATTAATGTTTGATACTGAAATTGAGCGAGTGGTGTCTGCATTAAAGGTTCGGAAAGATAAAATTGAGTCGAAGGGCATTAAATCGATTCGAAGCCGCGTCGCAAATATTACAGAGTTTTTGGCAGAACCGATGACGATTGAACAATTTCGTATGGAAGTGTTGAAATCGATTTTTGGTGGCGAAGAAAAGATTCAGTATATGGAATTGACAGAGGATGATTGGACGAACATCCATGCATTGTCTGCAGAGCGGTATAGCAATTGGGATTGGAACTATGGAAAATCACCAAAGTTCAACATGCAACACTCCCACCGATTCCCAGTTGGGGGCATTGATGTACGTCTTGATGTCAACAAAGGCGTTATCGAAGATGTTAACATTTTTGGGGACTTTTTCGGTGTTGGCGAGGTAGCTGTGATTGAAGAATGTCTAAAAGGCATCCAATATGACCGACAATCTATTAACGAGGCACTAAGTTCAATCGATATCCCGACTTATCTAGGCGGCATTACGAAAGAGGAATTCCTGCAGTTGATTTATTGAAGGATATGAGAAGTCTGAGCCTGACAATTGTCGGGCTTTTTGTGTGCAAGCAGGCGCCCTACGCTATTCTCGGTTGTCTAGGCTCCGGGCGCCAGATGATTGGGACGCTTCGGTCTTGCTGCTAAAGGCAAAAAGCGCCTTTATCTTCAAGTCTTCCAGCGCCTGTCACATCTAGCAGGCACCCTACGCTTTTCTCGGTTATAATTAAGTCAGCAGTGAAGGAGGAATATTTGATGGAGAAACACCGAATTTTCATAGTAGAAGATGATCGAAAGATTGCACAATTATTAGCTGATACATTAAGGAAATACCAATATGATGTGGCCATTGTTGAGGATTTTGATCGAGTGATGGAAGAAAGCCTTGCTTTTAAACCACATCTCATCTTGTTAGATATCAATTTGCCTTCGTATGACGGCTATTATTGGTGCCGCCAGCTTCGACAACATACGACTTGTCCGATTCTATTCATCTCGGCGCGTTCAGGGGATATGGACCAAGTATTTGCTTTGGAAAATGGCGGCGATGATTTCATTACGAAACCTTTCCATTATGAAATCGTTCTAGCTAAAATAAGAAGTCATTTACGCCGATCTTTCGGTGAATATGCACCGAGTCAAGCGGAGCGAACTGTGAAGCTTGGTGCGTTGCATTTGTTTATTGAACGGATGGAGTTGCATATTGGTAGTCATGTTGTACCGTTGCAGAAAAAAGAATGCGTTATTCTTGAATTATTAATGGAAGCATCGCCAAAAGTGGTCACGCGTGAAAAGTTATTGGAAGAACTGTGGGATGATCAGTCGTTTGTCGATGAAAATACGTTGAATGTCAATATGACACGCGTACGGAAAAAATTGGCCGAATATGGCATTCAATCTGCTATTGAAACGGTGCGTGGCGCAGGTTATCGCCTATTGGCAGCAGCGGAGGAATCATGAACAAAATCTTATTATTTTTGAAAGAACATGTACCATTTATCATTTTTCAATTGTTTTTGGTTCTGTTCATTTTACTGCTATATTGGCTCGATGGCTTTCGCAATTACAGTACAGCGATTTACTCAATCAGCATGTGCATGCTGTTAACAGCGGGCTTTCTCAGTGCGAAATTCATTATGCGACGTTCCTTTTATGCGGCCATTATCCGCAAACCAGAAAAAATGGAGGACGCGCTCATTCGTTATGCGCAAGCACCGGAACATAAACGGACGACTGAGTTTACACGTGAGCTGTACAAGCTGTATCAAAACGAAGTGCAGGCACTGTATACGTCTCAGCATCGCCAGTTAAATTTTATGAATCAATGGGTGCATCAGATGAAAACACCGATTTCTGTCATCGGGTTATTGATGCAGGAAGAAGGCGAGTTGGACCGCGACAGTATTACGGAAGA
Source organism: Sporosarcina sp. FSL K6-1522 (assembly GCF_038622445.1). Lineage (GTDB taxonomy): Bacteria > Bacillota > Bacilli > Bacillales_A > Planococcaceae > Sporosarcina. The sequence continues at coordinate 4,160,632 of NZ_CP152019.1, read as the reverse complement.
AGTGGAGAAAATACGACGTGGCCTTGATTCGGTACTCGTTAATGCACGTTTGGAAACGTTCGAAGAGGATATGCAGATTGAGCGGATAAGCTTGAAGAGACTCGTTCAAGAAAACGTGACGGAGCATAAACGGCTGTTCATCGCAAATGGTGTATTTCCAGTGATCTCGATTGACGACAATTTCACCATTGCGACTGATGTCAAGTGGATGAAAATTGTCGTTGGGCAATTTATTACCAATGCGGTGAAATATACGTTTGAAAAGGGCAAGAAAGTCCATTTTACGGCGTCTTGTACGGGGCATGGATTGCAATTGACGGTGCGGGATGAAGGGATTGGTATTCCGGCGTCCGATTTAAAACGTGTGACGAAGGCTTTCTTTACAGGTGAAAATGGCCGACGAACGGGTGAATCGACGGGGATGGGCTTGTATATCGCTTCGGAGGTGTGCAATCGACTGGGGCATTCGTTAACTATTGCATCGGAGCTTGGAGAAGGAACAGCCGTATCGATTTTGTTTAAAAATGGAGAGACGGGTGAGGCAGATGACAGTGAACAGCATCGTGGAGTTGACGGAAGTCACGAAGATTTATGAAGGGAAAGTGATGCATCGGGCGTTAAACCGCCTCGATTTTGAGGTCGATGAAGGCGAGTTTGTGGCGGTGATGGGGCCTTCTGGAAGCGGGAAGACAACCTTGTTGAACCTGATTTCAACGATCGATGTGCCGACATATGGTCGCCTGATGATTGATGGCATTGAGCCAGAAACACTCAAACAAAATGAGCTGGCGCTGTTTAGGCGGCGTAAGCTTGGCTTTGTGTTTCAGGATATCAATTTGTTACAGATGTTGACGGTTGAAGAAAACCTTGTTCTGCCGCTGACGCTAGATGGCTTGCCTGTTCCGGAAATGGAAAAACGCATTACGTATATGGCGGAGCAGCTCGGATTGACGACCATTTTGAATCGCCGTCCTGACGAGTTATCAGGTGGCCAAGCACAGCGTACGGCAATCGGTCGTGCACTCATTCACAGACCGAAAATGATTTTAGCGGATGAGCCTACGGGAAATTTGGATTCTAAATCGGCAAAAGATGTGCTGGAATTGCTTAGCCATATTAATCAAACGGAACGCACAACGATCATTATGGTGACGCATGATCCGATTGCAGCAAGTTATTGTGATCGCGTGTTATTTATTAAGGACGGCGAGTTTTTCAATGAAATCTATAAAGACGATAGACGCCAAACGTTTTACCAACGTATTTTGAACGTCTTGTCCTTACTCGGAGGAAATGTCAATGACCTTTCGTCAGTTCGCTTATCGTAACGTCGTTCGCAATCGGCGGATTTACGCAGCGTTTTTCATGGCGAGCGTCGTTTCGGTTATGGTGTTTTTCCTGTATTCAATGCTGTTGTTCCATCCGACGATAGAAGATCGTTTTATCCAAGAAGTGGCTTTTATGGGGATGGGCATAGCGGAAATGATTTTGTTTGTCTTTACATTGTTTTTCTTGTTTTATTCGATGCGGGCTTTTTTATATGCCAGGTCAAAGGAGTTTGGAATCTTGCTACATTTAGGCATGGAAAAACGTCAATTGCATCGTCTGATTTTCATTGAGACAATGATTATTGGGGTGGCTTCGATTGCGGCGGGAACCGGCCTTGGTTATATGTTTTCCAAGTTCTTTTTCATGATTGTCAAGGAGATTGTGCTGTTGCCAGCGTTACCGCTGTATTTCTCTTGGCAGCCATTTGCGTTGACCGTTGGTGCGTTTATGAGTTTGTTTATCATTATTTCATTCGTTGCACCGGTTTTTATTCGATCGGGGCAAGTGGCGGATCTGATTAATGGCGAACATAGTGAGCAAGAGGCATATGGCTATTCGAAGGGACGCGGCTATTTGGGGCTGCTCTGTTTGGGCTTGTCCTATACGATGGCTGCGACAACGACGAATTCCATTGTCATTGGACTAACTTTTTTATTGCCACCGCTTGCGACAATCGGGACCTATTTCTTTTTCACCGATTCGTTACCGCTGCTGCTGCATCGTATTCGCAAGCGTAAACGTTTATATTGGCATCATTTTTGGCTACTATCGATTTCAGAAGGAGTCGTGCGGTTGCGCGAAAATGCACGGATGTTTTTCATTGTGACAATTGTGTCGACGGTAGCATTTATGTCGGTGGGCATTTTGGCATCGCTAACATCGTTTGCTTCGCAATATCGGGAAATGCATCCGCTCGGTCTTGTCTATAAAAGCTGGCCTGAAAATGAACTCGAACGGCAGCATGTGGAGCAGCTTGTTGAGGAACTCAATGCAAGTCGAGTGGAGTACTCGCTTGTGAAATTCAATGTGCTTCATCAGCAATCGAGCTTCACGAATAAAGAGGTAGCGCTATTGAAGTTAGCACATGTCAATACTTTGGCGGCAACCTTTGGCTATCCAGCTGTGGAGTTGAAGAAGGGTGAGGCGATTTTTCTGCCATCATCAGATTCTTCTTACTCGCGGCTAAATGAGCGAACCGTGTACACCGTATTGGAGGATAGTCATGTTCGTGTTCGCATTAATGGGGCTTATCCACAACAGTTGTTTTCAGCGTATGCGATGGGAATGAATGCGATTGTTTTAAATGATAGTGATTATGATTCGGTCGATGAGAGTGGTACGGTAAGGAAGCAGTTTGCTTACTATGCTTTTAATGTACCGAATTGGCAAGAGACAAAAGATATTGGGTTACTGATCGATGCGACATTGACGGATTCTATATTAGCAGGCAAGCCGAATGCATTGCCTTATTCGTTTGAAAATCCTGGGTTAAATTATTCGGTCATTCGTACAACTTTCACATTGCTGTTATTTATTGGGTTGTTACTCGCTGCGGTCTTCTTTTTAGCGGCAGGCAGTTTTATTTACTTCCGCTTATATACGTCATTAGATCGCGATCGAAAACAGTTTGATGTTTTGCGGCGGATGGGTATTACGGATCGTGAGTTTAAAAAAATTGTGAACAGGCAACTGATTCCACAGTTTTTCTTCCCGTGGGGTGTGGCATTTGTGCATAGCGCCTTTGCGTTTTTATCGCTACAGGTTATTTGGGATGCGCTTGCAGAAATTTCAATTGTGAAAGAGCTAGTCTGGGTGTTAGGCGGCTTTACAGTCATGCAGATTGTCTATTTCTATTTAATCCGTTGGCGTTATCTTGCACATATTAAAGCGCCGGGGTAATGAGCCTTATCCGGCGGGTGTTTAAACGCCTGCTGAAAGATAGGGCTACGCAGGCTAAGGTCGCCACGTCCAAAGAACGGGCCTTAATTTCCGCAAAAAGCGCAGAAATATGGCCAATCGAACCCTTCGTAGTTCGATTGGCAACGCCTGCATGACCAACATCCTGTTGGCCCAAGCCTCTGACGTACAGGATGTACTAGTGCCAACAATGCCACAGGAAGTGGAAATGGTGTTTTTGTCGGTCGGCGGATGTCACAGATTTTTTAGAGGAGCTTTGGAAGGCAGTCTAAGTGCACGGCGTCCTGTCACAACGCCTGCATGGCCTACATTCTGTAGGCCCCGGGCTCGAAAAAAATCTGGACGCAATTATGCCTTGGCGTAATTGATTGAATGCTTTATTGTATTTTCTGAACTTTTCTTATATAATGATTATGGTGGAGAAATGAATGGATATTCATTGAACAAAAGGGGATGAAATAATGAATTTAGTGTCACGCGTGCAGGAAACTGCGACGTTGCAGCCGGGGAAAATTGCTTATCATTTTATGGGGAAAGATACATCGTATGCGGAATTTGATCAGTCGGTTGCGCGATTTGCATCGGCATTGCAGGAGCTAGGGGTAGGCAAGGGAGACCATGTGGCATTTCTACTTGGCAATACACCGCATTTTTTAATTTCACTATATGCGACGATGCGTATTGGTGCAACAGCCATTCCAGTGAATCCGATTTATACGCCGGATGAGATATCGTACATTATACATAATAGTGATGCGAAAGCGGTTATTGCGCTTGATCTTCTGTTGCCACTTGTGGAGCAAGCAGCGAGTGCATTTCCAACGGTAGAGCAATATGTCATTTGTGAGACAGTGCCTGAAACGCCAGCAAAAATTGCGGCATTGCCAGATGTAGTCAAGGCGAAAGTGCAGATATTCACGCAATTGATTGCAACAGGCAATCCACATGTCGAGCCCGTTCCAGTGGAAGAAAATGAAACCGCTATCATCTTGTATACATCGGGGACAACAGGACGTCCGAAAGGTGCGATGCTAACGCATGGCAACTTGTATTCGAATGCACGCGATGTGGCAGATTATCTTGGCTTCACGGAAGATGATCGTGTTGTGGCGACACTGCCTGTTTTCCATGTATTTGCGCTGACAGTCGTTGTCAATGCACCGCTCGTAAAAGGGGCCACGATTTTGCTTGTGCCACGTTTTTCGCCAGCAGATGTCTTCGATATTGTGAAGGAACAAGATGCGACGGTATTTGCAGGTGTGCCGACGATGTATAATTTCTTGTATCAGTACCCGGAGGGCGAGACGGAAGATTTCGCGTCGATTCGTCTAGCGATTTCAGGTGGAGCCTCACTACCCGTTGCGTTGCTTCATAATTTTGAGGACAAGTTCGAAGTGCGTGTGTCAGAAGGCTATGGTTTGTCTGAAGCGTCACCTGTAACTTGTTTTAATCCACTGGATCGTGAGCGTATTCCGGGCTCGATTGGTACGAATATCATTAATGTTGAAAACAAAGTCGTCAATGAGCTGGGCGATGAAGTGCCAGACGGAGAAGTCGGCGAACTTATTGTTCGTGGACCGAATGTTATGAAAGGCTACTACAAAATGCCGGAAGAAACGGAAGTAGCAATCCGAAACGGCTGGTTGTACACCGGTGATATGGCAAGACGTGATGAGAATGGCTACTTCTACATTGTCGATCGGAAAAAAGACCTTGTCATTGTTGGGGGCTACAATGTCTATCCGCGTGAAGTAGAAGAAGTATTATTTACACACCAAGACATTGTCGAGGCGGCAGTCATTGGTCTACCGGATCCAAACTTCGGCGAAGCCGTTCATGCGTTTGTCGTATTGAAAGACGGTATTGAGGTGGATGAAGCAGCGTTAATTGCCTACTGTGCGGAGCATTTAGCGAAATACAAAGTGCCGCATCATATTGAGTTTTTGGATGAATTGCCGAAAAATACAACGGGCAAAATATTAAGACGTTCATTGAAAGAGCAAGTGACACAATGAGTGGATGGACCTTCCTGGATATGCGGGAGGTCTTTTTTTGTTGTGTTAGTTTGGTAGGGTAATGGGCGGTTCGCGAAGAGTAATGGGCGGTTCGCGGAGAGTAATGCGTGGTTCGCGGAGAGTAATGCGTGGTTCGCGAAGGGTAATGGGCGGTTCGCGAAGGCCATTGCGCGCGACACATCTAAAGAAGGGTATCACGCAAAGCAAGACTCGCGTGATACCCCTTTTTTAGTTTACGTGAGTTACCAGCGGTCTCGCCGGAAGACGCCTCCGCAACAGTTACGATTGCGTGATGGACGTTGATTATGGCAATGACGGCGGGTTGTGCGCACGGGCCTCTCGTTGCGACATGTGCACCGATTTGATCGTGTCGGTCTTATGTGGCGGCAAGTGCAGCGGTTGCCTACGCCGTGAGCGTGGCATGTACAGCCTGATTGTGAGGGTCTCTGGTTGCGAGATGTACAGCGTTTTCGGCTTGTGCGACGCTGATTTCGAGAAGTGCAACCACAATGATTCGAACGTCTCCGATTGCTCGTTGGATCTTGGAACATGAAAGTATTTAAGTCGGAGTGATGTGCATGATCCGCTGCTCGCCGGATACGGTCATCGGAAAAATTAGACATATGCTAACCTCCTTTCTTTGTATGTAGAGAAAGGGCATGCATGACGGGGGCATTTCTTTCCCTTCTCTAAGGTACGCGACTATTTTGTGAAGGATAGAGACAATCGTTTACGATAGTAGAAATAATGGTGTGGCAGAGAGGCTTCTAGATTCATAAACATAGACTAAAATGAAAAAGGAAGGGTTTTGTGGATAAAAATCAGCCCATTCCCGAGTACCAGCTATTTATACACCCTGCTGATGTCAGTGAGCTTCGCAAAGACATTTGGTATGACGACCCGGTTGCGGCGAAGCTGACAGTGAATAAAAAGAAGTATGCAATCGGTATTGCTTACCGCGGCTCGCATATTCGTGATTTACGCAAGAAGTCGTATGCAGTTGAATTTTATAAACCGAGTAAGTATCAGCAAGCGACGGCAGTGCATTGGAACGCAGAGTTTAAGGACCCTTCTTTACTGCGCAATAAATTATCTTTCGATTTTTTCACGGATATTGGCTGTTTAGCACCTGCGGCACGCTTCGTTTTCCTGAAAATCAATGGCAAGAATGAAGGGCTTTATTTAGAAATCGAGGCCGTGGACGAATGTTTCTTGGCAAATCGGAAGCTACCAAAAGGAGCAGTTTTTTACGCGGTGGATGGCGATGCTAACTTTTCGTTAATGAGTGATTTGCGTAAGGAAGTCAAGGAGTCACTTGCATTAGGTTATGAGCAAAAATGTGGAACTGAGCAGGAGCATGAATATTTACAAGAATTCATTTACATCATCAATACTGTATCGAGAGAGGATTTTGAAGCAGAAATTGCAAAGTATGTGCATGTGGACCAATATTTGCGCTGGCTTGCGGGTGTCGTTTTGATGCAGAATTTTGATGGCTTTGTGCATAATTATGCACTGTATCGCAATGGTGAGACTGGGCTTTTTGAAGTCATCCCGTGGGATTATGATGCGACGTGGGGAAGAGATGTCGAGGGAGAAGTGATGGAAGAAGATTATTTGCGTATCGAAGGCTTTAATACGTTGACTGCGCGATTGTTGGATGTCAGAGCGTTTCGCGGGCGTTATCGTGAATTGTTGGAAGAGCTTTTGGACAGCAAATTTACAGTAGCTTATATAGAACCGAAAATTCAAGCGTTGCATGCCAGTATTAGGCCTTATATTGAAAAAGATCCTTATGAAAAGGATAATTTGGCTGTTTTTGATCAAGAGCCGGCGTTTATTTACGCGTATATTGAAGCGCGTGGAAATTATATTCGGGAGCAGTTGCACCTATTAGACGAGTAGAAACCCTTTCCGTGGTGGAGAGGGTTTTTGACGTAGTGAAAACGAAGAAAAAAGGAAAGCTGTTCCGAATGTCGAAATAAGTAGACAGAGAATCGATGAGGGGGAATCCACGATGGAAAAACGTAAAGTGGCAGTAGAGGATTTATTTACATTGAAGTCTATAACAGATCCGCAGTTGGCGCCAAATGGCAAGGAAGCGGTGTTTGTACGTACGCATATAGAGGAAGAGGACAACCAGTATGTTGCGAATTTGTGGCATGTGGAACTTGTGTCGCATGAGGTGAAACAGTGGACGCATGGAAAAGAGCGAATTTCGTCTCCGCAATGGTCGGCAGATGGTAAGCATCTTGCGTTTTTATCGAACCGCGAGGACAACAATCAGGTATTTATTTTACCAACAAGAGGCGGGGAAGCGAAGAAGCTGACGTCATTTGCTAAAGGGGTATCGAGCTTTCTTTGGTCGCCATGTGGCAATCAAATCTGGGTGAATGCAGTTGTCAAAGAAGGCCAGACATTTATGGATCAAGAAGAACAGGATGACGATAAAAAGGTAGAGCCATATCGTGTCACGAATATGAAGTATCAGATGGATGGAGCGGGGCTTTTGCCGCAAGATACGTTCAGGCAAATTGGCGTTATTGATATTGCAACAGGTGATGTCACGCAGTTTACGGAAGGTAATTATCAGCATAGCCTTCATGCAGTTTCACATGATGGAAAGAAACTAGTTATTGGCGTGAATCGCGCAGAGAATCTCGATTTCGATTTTCGTCAACCGTTGCTCCTCGTCGATGTAGAGACGAAAGAAGAGACAGTGCTTGTCGATGAGGAAGGCTATTTTGGCGGGGCTCAGTTTTCGCATGATGACCGCTATATCGCGTTTACAGGTGCAGACCGAACGTTTCAAAATGCAACGCATACAGCGCTGTATGTCTATGATACAGAGGATGGGCTGTGCATGAATTTGACGGCCGGGCTGGATGCGCCAATTGGCGATTACGCCGTGGCGGATCATCAGCAAGGAGGCAGCGCGCCTGCTGTTGTGTGGACAAAGGACAACCATATGTATGCGCAACTCTCCACGATGGGGGATGTGCGCTTATATTATGTATCGCTTGAAGGTGAGTTGTATCCAGCGACTCCAGAAAATGAGCACATTTACGGTTACGACATTGCAGTAGCGGGCGATTTTGCGTTAGTCGCAGTGAGTAGTGCAACGAATCCTGGCGAGTTGTATAAGCATGTCATTGCTACGGGCGAACGGCAGGCACTGACATCATTCAATGCGACGTATGTGGCGGAAGTGGAACTCGTTGAGCCAGAAGCGATTGTTTATACAGGCGCAACGGATTGGCAGGTGCATGGCTGGCTGATGAAACCGGCAGGCTATGAGAAAGGGGAAACGTATCCACTCATTGTAGAAATTCATGGCGGACCGCATGCGATGTATGCCAATACGTTTTTCCATGAGTTGCAGCTGTTGGCGGCACAAGGTTATGGCGTTTTGTATGTCAATCCACGTGGCAGTCATAGTTATAGCCAAGAATTTGTAGATGGCGTTCGCGGTGATTACGGTGGTGGCGATTATGAGGACATTATGGCGGGGCTCGATTATGTTTTATGGGAAAATGACTGGATTGACAAGGAGCGACTCGGTGTCACAGGTGGGAGCTACGGCGGTTTCATGACGAATTGGATTGTTGGGCATACAAACCGTTTCAAGGCAGCTGTTACCCAACGTTCGATTTCCAATTGGGTAAGCTTCTTTGGCGTATCTGACATTGGCTATTACTTTAGCGATTGGCAAATTGGCGCAGATATGACCGATGTGGATAAACTATGGCAACACTCGCCGTTAAAACATGCGAAAAACGTTGAGACACCGTTATTAATTTTACACTCAGAAAAAGATTTCCGCTGCCCAATTGAACAAGCGGAACAGCTATATATCACATTGAAAAGTATGGGGAAAGAAACGGAATTCGTTCGCTTCCCAGATGCGGACCATAACTTATCGCGCGTGGGCACACCGAATTTGCGTGTGGCAAGGTTGAATGAGATAACGGGCTGGTTCGCAAACTATTTATAAAAAGACCGGAGGAAATGCATTGAGTTACACAACAGCAGGCGTCACGATACGCCCGATTACAGAACAGGATATCCCTCGTTTGTGGGAATTAAGTTTCAAAGAGGAGAATCCTGAGTGGAAAAAATGGGATGCGCCGTATTATCCTTACAAACCGATGCCGTTTGAACAGTTTTTCGAACAGCAAGACAACATCATTGCGCAAAATGATTATTGGGGCATTGAAGTAGATGGCGAACTCATCGGCATGGTTAGTTATTATTGGGAGCATAAACCATCTTTGTGGCTCGAAATGGGCATCGTCATTTACGACCCGCAATATTGGAGCGGCGGCTATGGAACGAAGGCTCTCGCCATGTGGATTGATCATTTATTCAACGAAATGCCTTTGGTGCGCGTTGGCTACACGACGTGGTCTGGTAATGCTCGTATGATGAAGGTTGGCGAGAAACTAGGCATGACAATGGAAGCACGCTTGCGAAAAGTTCGATTTTGGAACGGGACCTACTATGATTCGATTCGCATGGGGATTTTACGGGAAGAGTGGCAGGGCGTGAAGGTGGGATGAAATAATAAACAGCCATTCTATCGGGCTACCGTATTGGTGTTATTTGTATAATTTCTGCAAAGGGCGCAGAGATTATACAAACCGAACCCTTCGCTGTTTGCATAGGATGGATACGGGGGATAGATAAATAGTATATTCACCGTATAGAAAGGGAGGGAATCGGAGATGGAACAGCCAAGGCCATGTATATCGATTCGCAATGTATCCAAAAGCTTTAAACAACATCCTGTGCTACAAGCGATAGACTTAGAGATTGTGGAAGGAGAAATTTTTGGATTGCTCGGTCCATCAGGTGCTGGGAAAACGACGCTTGTGAAACAATTGACTGGTTTGGATACGCCGACGTCAGGAGAAAGCTATGTTTTTCAACAGAAGATGCCTGCTTTACAAGTCATCAACAGCATCGGCTATATGGCGCAAGCAGATGCGTTGTATGAGGACTTGTCCGCAAAGGAGAACTTGCAATTTTTTGCGTCACTCTATGGGCTGAAAGGCGAGAAACAAACGCATAGAATCGCAGAAGTGATGGCGCTAGTGCAACTGACGAACGACCTGAACAAATTGGTATCCCAGTACTCTGGCGGTATGAAGAGAAGGTTGTCCCTAGCAATCGCCTTGTTGCATGAGCCAAAGATTTTACTTCTCGATGAACCGACAGTCGGCATTGACCCGGTTCTACGCCAAAGTATTTGGCAAGCCTTTAATGACTTGAAAGCACAGGGAACGACGATTATTGTCACGACACATGTCATGGATGAGGCGGACAAATGTGACCGACTCGGTTTACTCCGCGATGGGCGGCTGATTGCGGTAGGTACACCCGAAGAATTAAAGGCACATACGCATTCCACAACCATTGAAGAGGCATTTCTTGTCTATGGAGGTGCGTGATGATGCGTGTAATGGCTTTGACGAAACGTATTTTGCAACAAATTGTCCGCGACAAACGAACAATGGGCTTGCTTATCGTTGCGCCAATTCTTGTGTTAACGATGCTCCATCTCGTATTCAATGGAGGAGACTATACGCCGAAAATTGGCTTCGTGGGAATACCAGATACCGTTATGGATCAGATGAATGTGGACGGGGCAACGGTGACGACATACAGTGATGAAAAAAGTGCACAAGTGGATTTAGCGGAGCAAACGATAGATGGCTATGTCATTTTTGAAAATAATAGCCCTTCTGTTGTTCTCGAGGGCAGTGATCCAAGTGTTGCGAGTGCTACAATGAAATGGTTGCAACAAGCGATGCCAGTTGGCTCGCAAAAGAGCGATATACCCGAGTTGAAAATCGATTATTTACACGGCTCTAGCGACATGGGGATGTTCGATTATTTTGGACCCGTACTTCTTGGATTTTTCGTCTTCTTTTTTGTCTTTTTAATTGCAGGTGTGTCCTTTTTACGCGAACGAACGACAGGGACGTTGGAACGACTACTGGCAAGCCCTTTGCGCAAATGGGAAATTGTGATGGGCTATGTCTTCGGCTTTGGAATTTTTACAATGCTGCAATCGACCATTATTGCGACCTATGCCATTTATGTGCTCGGCATGATGATGGAAGGAGCGTTTGTCTATGTGTTACTCATCACGTTGTTGCTCGCCTTATCGGCGCTGACGCTCGGTGTCTTGCTGTCCTCATTTGCCAACAATGAGCTGCAAATGATTCAGTTTATCCCAATTGTTATCATTCCTCAAATTTTCTTTTCAGGCTTGTTCAATTTGGAGACGATTTCGAACTGGCTGAGTTGGGTTGGCCCCGTTACACCGCTCTATTACGCGGCAGACGCCTTACGTGATGTGATGGTGAGAGGCTATGGATGGGGAGAGATTATGTGGGATGTGTTGGCGTTAGCGGGCTTCTCGCTACTCTTTATTGCGATTAATATCGTTGCGTTACGAAAATATCGCAAAATCTAAATGACGACAGATTTGGCATCGGAGAAGTAGTGCCCTCTCGATTTATAAGAACCCCTGTCGTAGTACAATTCAGCTACAACATTGCCTACTGGAGGAAAACAACTAATGGACTTATCACAAATCAGTATTTTAGCCATCGTACTTGCCGTCGTTGCTAACATGGTTATTGGGGCGTTATGGTACTCGCCTGTTTTATTTGCGAATATTTGGATGAAAAGCCTCGGTAGAGCCGCGGAAGAAATACATGCGGGAAGCAATCCAAACATTGGATATGGCTTTACGACATTTGCTGGTATCCTCTCTGCGATTGTTTTATCATTATTCATCACGATGCTGGATTCGGTGACAATTGGCGGAGGAGCGTTGATTGGATTTTTAGCAGGGCTAGGTATCGCAAGCGCGAGAGAATTATCACCCACCTTTTTTGAAGGAAGGAAATATACACTCTTTTTCATTAGCGCCGGTTATCATACCGTATCGTTAACGGTGATGGGGATTATCATTGCTTGTTTTGTCAAATAGGGAAGAGAGAGTTCAATTTATGTAGAGTTTCTTCTTTTTTAAGCTGAAGTTGAAAGAATAGTGGTATGATTGATGTAATGGAAATATCTTCATGACAATGAACTTCTGGAGGGGAAACGCATGGCTGTTCACAATATAATGGAAGAAATTGTCCGTGATGTGTTGGTCAACTATCAGCATCAATATCAGTTAACCTGTAATTGCGAGCGGTGTTTGGATGATGTAAAGGCAATCGCCCTCAATCATTTGAAGCCCCATTATGTCACGATAGAAGCGCATGTCCCGTTTGCAAGAGTGCCACATTTGACGGATCGGCAAGGGGTAACGACTGTGCTGACGGAAGTGACGAAAGCGGCGGTCATTGTGTCGGATAATCCGAGGTGTAAATGAAAAAAGACCGTCCCATAGGTTCGATTTACAGGACGGTTCAATTTTATTTAGAAAATAGACCTAACGAATCATGAAGAGTGCGGTTGACTTGGTTAACCAAGAGATGGTCGCCTTTTTGTCTAATGTCAAGACTGATAAAATTCATCATCTCTCTTGCGACGTCAGTGTCTTCAATCATTGATAATGATTTTGTTAAATTAGCTTCGAAAAGCGTAGCGTTTCGCAGTCGGTGTTCAAGGGCTTCCATATAGGAACCTGTTTGTGTTAAGTGTGTTGCCGTTATTTCGAAGGCATCATCAATTTTTGTAATGAGCTGTTCTGCAAATTCCCGTGTTAATAGAGATGCATCGTTAAGATTTAGTGCGGTTGTACTTATATCCACAAGATTAATTGTCATTTCTTGTGTTGGATTTGCGCCAATCTGTAGGATTAGTGAGCTATTCCCGCCTAGGATATTCTTCGTATTGAATTCCAGCTTTTCGGCCGTATCGTTGATGCCTTCTAATAATCGAGTCAGTTCTTGTTGGCTTGTTACTCGATCATTATCCGTTAATGTGCCGTTTGCATTCATGACGGCGAGCTCACGTGCGCGTTGTAGCAAACCATTGACATTGTTTAATCCTTCATCGGTCACTTCGAGAAGCGAGAGACCATCTTGCATGTTCCGTTGAGCTTGTGCAAGGCCTCTTACTTGTGTACGCATGGTTTCGGAAATCGCAAAACCAGCAGCATTATCACTACTTTTTGCGATTTTTAATCCAGAAGCAAGCTTCTGAACACTTTTTTCGATATGATTCGCGTTGCGTAGGGAACGATTCGTTGCAAATGCAATCTGTTCCTGGCTATTTATTCGCATTGTCTCACCTCTACTCGTTAAATTTTCCTCTTCACACCATCTATATCGGCATTTATTCTTATAAATGAATCATTATGACCGATAATAAGAAAAAGGTGTTTGGAGTGAAAACAGTGAACTTTAAACATGCGGCACACCGTTACAAAGAGACCAACTTAGTTACACGCACAGAGGTCGAGCATGTCTTAGTTTTGTTAAATGAATGTTTGTGCCAGACGTACCTCTGTGAAAAAGCCATTCAATCAGAGGATCGAGAATCACTTTATGCCTGTTTAACAACAGCGCAGCAGCTCTTATTTGAATTAATGGCAACTGCAGATCGGCGCACGGTAGAAGGAGAACGTTTACTATCATTTTATGCTTATTTGAATCAATGCCTCGTTCAAGTTCGACTCAATCAAAAGCTAGCAGCATTGCATGAAGTGCTTGAGTATTTGCAAGAGATGATTAAGTCTTGGGAAATCGCAAAACAAAAAAGTCGACAGCAAAACTATACGAGTGAATGGATTTAAAAAAGGAGAAGGCATCCCGCCTTCTCCGCTTCTTATTTTCCTTTAAACTTAGGCTTTCGTTTTTCCGCAAAGGCAGTTAGCGCTTCAATGCGATCTTCTGTTGGAATCGTCACTTCATACGCCTTACGCTCGATGGCAAGCCCTGTCTGCAAATCGACGTTCATGCCATGCTTAATAGAAAATTTTGCTTGCTGCAAGGCGATGGGGCCGTTTGCTAGAATTGCATCTGCAAATTGGGCTGTTTCCTGTAGCAATTCATCCGCAGGCGTAACTTTTGTGACGACGCCATACGTGAGTGCTTCAGCAGCTGTCAATTTTCTCGCTGTCAAAATTAGCTCGAGTGCTTTCGCTTCACCGATAAGTCGTGGTAGACGCTGCGTCCCACCAGCCCCTGGAATAATCGCCAACCCTGTTTCCGTTAACCCCATAAGTGCGGTATCCGCGGCGATACGGAAGTCACAGGAAAGTGCTAGTTCCATGCCGCCACCAAAAGCAAAACCGTTCATCATGGCGATTGTCGGCTGTGGCAAATGTTCAATCGCCGTAAAGACATCGCCGATTTTGTACAAATTGCGCTTCACTTTAATATCCGTTAGTGTTTTGCGTTCTTTTAAATCAGCCCCGACGCTAAATGCGCGCTCACCAGCCCCCGTAAAAACCACAAGCCGAATATCTGGATTAATGCGAATCGACTCCGTAATTTGTCCAAGCTCAACCAACATGTCATAATTAAATGCATTCATCGACTCAGGACGAGCAAGTGTCACAAAAGCAAGGTTCCCCTTCTGTTCATAGCGAATATTGTCCATGCTAAATCCCCTTTCACAAACTTTTTCCATAATTAGAACATATCATTTATCGGAGATTATCGCTATAAATAGAAGTTTTTTAGTGTGAAAGTATGGTGTTTTTTGCTATACTTCGTATAAATGGGGTGCGAAAAGTGAAGGATGCGAATGTTTTCGTAGGTCGCCAGCCAATATTAGATCAATATGGTAATCTCTTTGCCTATGAATTATTATATCGAAACAGCAATACCAATCGTTTTCCTAATATAGATTCTACCAAGGCGACGATTAGCTTGCTCATTGACACATTTTTAACACTTGGTGTTGATAAAGTCTCGGGAAAAAGTTTGTCGTTTATCAATTTTACAGGTGAATTACTAGCACAAGATATTTTTAAAAGCTTAGATCCAAATCAGGTTGTTATTGAAATTTTGGAAGATGTTGAAATTACACCATCTCTTGTAACAAAGTTACGTAAACTAAAAGACAATGGCTTCACAATTGCGTTAGATGATTTTATTTTAAGTCCACAATATGAAGTCCATAGTGAATTGTTTGAACTTGTCGATATCATTAAAGTCGATTTTTTAGGGACCACATTGAAAGAGCGTTTAAGTATTGAAAACCTCACACGAAAAAATCCACATATCCAACTACTAGCCGAGAAAATTGAAACAGAAGAACACTTTATAAGTGCGAAAAATGCAGGGTATAAGTTCTTTCAAGGATATTTTTTTGCAAAACCTGAAATTATTACAGGTGTTGAAATTCCTCCCAACGTGAACTTGCATTTCTATATTATTAAACAGCTCAATGCAGAAAGCCCGAACATTGAAGAAATCTCCGAGCTGATTATGCGTGATGTGTCGTTATCGTATAAATTACTTCGATACATTAACACGCTAGCATTTGGTGTGCCTAAAAAAATTACTTCTATTAAACAGGCAATTGTTATTATCGGCTTAAGGGAAACCAAAAAGTGGATGCATTTTCTGACACTGCGCGAAATGGGCGTAGGTATGGGGACAGGTCGGGTTGCCGCACTTGTCGATTATTCATTGACGCGAGCAAAAATGTGTGAACAATTAGCGAGGCGCACAGGGAAGCGCAATGCTGACGAATATTTTCTTGCAGGCATGTTTTCGTTGATCGACGTCATTATGAAGCGAAGTTGGGATGATGTGTTACCGCTTATCGCGATTTCTGATGAAGTCGAACAAGCGCTAAGAGGCGAGGATTCCGAGATTACGCCATACTTGCAAATTACGGAGGCCATCGAGCGATTGGATTTAGAACAAGCTAAACGATTAGCCGAGGAAGTCGGCATCGACTACACACAACTTAGCACTTATTCACTTGAAGCCAATCGTTGGGCGAATCTTTTAGAATAAATAACATACAATCGTTTACTCCTTATGGATGGGGTGGGCGGTTGTATTTTTTTATTGTTTAAGTAGGTGACCTGCGCTTTTCTTTTTGAGAAATTCCACCATCTTGATTCCTATTTCTCCTCAATTTAGGTAGAATAGAGGCAGGAGTGATTAATTTTGAAAACAGCAATTGTTACAGATAGTACGGCCTATTTACCTGCCAGTTTGATGGAGGAACTAGGGATTCATATGATTCCATTAACTGTGACACTTGACGGTAAGGCGTATGATGAAGAAATAGATATTAGCACGGCGGAATTTTACGATAAAGTGCGTGGTGGCGGTCCACTACCAAAGACCTCACAGCCACCAGTTGGTAAATTTGTTGAATTATTTGAGTCACTAAAAGAAACCTATGATGCAGTCATTTCCATCCACCTATCCAGCGGCATTAGCGGTACCTACGCAGGTGCAAGGCAAGCAAGTGAGATGGTAGAAGGTATTGATGTGCAGACATTTGACTCGGAAATATCCTGCCATCCACAAGGCTTTTACGTCTTGCGTGCAGCGGAGCTAGCCAAACAGGGAGCGACACCCGATGCGATCATGGCTGAACTCGTGGAGATGAAACAAACATTGCGTGCCTATTTCATGGTAGATGATCTTGCTCATTTACAGCGTGGCGGCAGATTATCTAGCGCACAAGCACTTATTGGCGGATTGTTACAAGTAAAGCCATTGTTACATTTTCAGGATAAAGTCATCGTCCCTTACGAAAAAATTCGCACACGTAAAAAAGCGATGAAACGAATTGTCGATCTGCTAGCGGCAGATGCGGCGACGATGCCAATCGAAGCGGTCATCATCCATGGCAATCGACCAGAAGAGGCCGAAGCATGGCTTGTCGAATTGACTGAACAGTTACCAGATGTTCAATTTACCATCAGTCACTTTGGTCCTGTCATCGGCACGCATTTAGGTGAAGGTGCAATGGGACTTGGTTGGGTGAAACGAAAAGCGTAAGGCAATGAAGAGGGATAGAGTTCAGTCCCTCTCTTAATACATAACCTACTTCACGGAGACTTAAAATGGAGGTGTTGCAATTGGCACATACATTCGACCCCGCAGTCAGGTATTTCCTGAACGGCCGTATTTGGCTGCGCCTGCACACCCCATTTCCAGACGAAACGATTGACGCACATATCGCATCCGACCATATTCAAATCATCCCTGGCATTCAATCCACCAAGACCGTTGTTGGTCAAGCGCATCATTTTTGCAATCGCTGTGAAAATGACACCCCCTCTCGTTTTACGACATTTATCTGCGCCAAATGTAATGGTCCTTGCACCTATTGCAGGCATTGTCTCAAAATGGGACGTATTTCCTCCTGCACAGAACTCATCGTGTGGAACGGGGAACTCCCAAGCTACCCAAACATCCATCCACTGGCTTGGCAAGGAACACTCACGCCACGGCAACAACAAGCATCCGAAGAACTTCTCGACAGTACAACTAAACGTATTCCTCATCTTATTCACGCCGTGTGCGGAGCAGGAAAAACAGAAATCTTATTCGAGCCGATTCACCAGCTACTACTAGAAGGTAAACGAGTATGTATCGCTGCTCCACGTGTCGATGTCATATTGGAACTTGAACCGCGTTTGCGCGCAGCCTTTCCACAAACCGCAATCGAAGCACTTTATGGCGGTGCTGTAACGACAACTGTGGCTCCGCAGCTTATCCTGGCGACAACGCATCAGCTCTATCGGTTCCGACATGCATTTGACGTGATTTTTGTCGATGAAGCAGATGCTTTCCCTTATACGGCAGATGAAACTTTACGCAGAGCTGTTCGTAAAGCGGCAAAACCGGGTGCACCAATTCATGTTGTCACAGCCACGCCATCAGACAAGCTACTAGCCGACGTGAAGCGAACTGGCAAAATAACGATGATTAGCCAGCGTTATCACGGACAGCCACTACCCGTTCCGCGGTACGATACGCTATGGAATTATGCTAAGCATATCCAAAAAGGCAAGCTACCTAAAAAACTGATGACCTGGACAATGGACCGACTTGAACGACAGCAGCCGTTTCTCATCTTCTTCCACACCATTGCACTAATGGAAGAAGCCGAGCCTTTATTCCAACAGCTAGATGCACGTATTCGCTCCGTTCATGCTGCACATCCAGAACGCAAAGAAGCTGTACAAGCCTTGCGCCATCAAACTATCCCTGGACTTCTCACGACAACGATTTTGGAACGCGGCATTACCATTCCAAATGTCCAAGTGGCTGTCGTTGGGGCCGAACAGCTGCTTTTTACAAAAGGAGCATTGATCCAAATTGGTGGACGTGTCGGACGTTCAGCGCAATTCCCAGCAGGTGATTTCGTCCTATTTCATCAAGGAATTACCTATGCTATGGATGATGCAAAAAATGCTATTATCCAGCATAATAAAGGTGGTGTCCGTACATGAACGACTGCCCGCTCTGTGAACAAGCTATGAATGTCGCACCATCCTGGCAAAGCTTGTTGGGGTTCGATAAGCAAACAATGATTTGCCAAGATTGTTCAAAAAAGTTCCAACGCGCCGATATAAAGGAAGAGAACGCTTATTTAGATCAAGTGACGTCACTCTACATCTATAACGACATTATGCGAGACTACTTGCACCAGTTCAAATTTCTTCAAGACGTCCAACTTGCCAGCGTTTTTGCACAGGAACTGCGCAAGTACTTAACAAGGAAGGCAACAATCGTTCCAATTCCTATGCATCCAGAAAAAAAGATTCAACGAACATTTGCGCATGTCGATGAACTATTGAAATGTGCACGCATTCCTTATAGCGAGTTATTAGAAAAAATTGACCAAGATGCAATGGGAGAAAAGTCGAGAGCACAGCGTCTAGCGATGAAACCATTATTTACCTTGAAACCGGGAGTGACCATTCACCCTGGCACATACATATTAGTAGATGATATTTATACAACCGGTACGACGCTTCGCCACGCAGCAGCTGTGTTACGACAAGCAGGCGCAACGCGAATTGAAGCTGTAACGCTCATACGTGCTGAACGATAAATCGATTGGAGATGGTTGAAATGGCTGAATTACGAGATTGCCCAACATGTGGTGAATTCTTTAACTACACAGGTGTACGAGATGTGTGCGCAAAATGCTTTGCAAATGAAGAGAAGAAATACGAAGAAGTTTACCGTTTTTTAAGAAGGCGCGAAAACCGAGCAGCAACAGTTGAACGCATCGTCGAAGCGACAGGTGTAACGGATACTTTGCTCCATAAATGGGTGCGAAAAGGACGGTTGCAACCAGCCTTGTTCCCGAACCTCGGTTATCCATGTGACAATTGCGGTAAACTGACGAACAAAGGAAAGTTATGCGAGAGCTGTACAGCAACAATTGAAAATAATCTACGAACATTTGAGGCCGCACGGGAATTTAGAGAGACCGTTGAGCAACAGCAAAGAGGCACATATCTGAAAGATCGTAAATCAAAATAACAAGGAAAAACCGGTCACTTTCGAACTGACTGGTTTTTTTCGTTCAAAAGACCCTAAACGTTTACGAACTTATGCCGAAATAAAGAATAAGGTAATACCAAAAGCATAAGCTGTACACGAAAGGAGCGAGAGTAGATGAAAATCCAGAAATTCAATCTTCCTGCCATTAACCCTTATAAAGCCAATCAGTTAAAAGCAGACCAATTCGAACAACAAGCAAAAAGGCAAACCGATAAAATCGAAATTTCATCCGAAGCAAAGCAGCTTTCGGAGGTTTCTCCCATTACGATTGAACGCAACGATCGTGTTCAACAATTAAAAGCACAAATCGAATCAGGCACATATGAAGTCAATGCCGAACAACTCGCTTCCAACCTAGTCAAATATTACAATGCGTAAAATACATGCATGAAAGTAGGAAAAGACATGTCCATCACAACGATCTTGACGTCACTCGACAACTTGGAAAAACTTCATAGAAGTCTGCTACGGATCGCATATGACAAGACAGCCGTCATTAAAAGCGGGGACATGGAAGGACTCGACCAATTGCTAAAAGACGAGCAATCCCATTTGGCAGCCATCATGCAAATGGATGGTCTAAGACAACAGGGGGTCGTAAGCTATTTGGCAAATCAAGGACGATCAACGCCAGCGAATCCAACTGTCACTGACTTGCTCGATGCAGTACCGGAAGCGGACAAGAAAAGCCTTGAGGAGGCGAGGGACCGTCTCCTGCATGCGATTCATGACCTGAAATGGCAAAATGATTTGAATCAGAAGCTAACCTATCAATCACTTCAGTTCGTGAATCTGTCGCTGGATATGGTCCGTCCACGTCCAGAATCGACCAACTACTCAAAAACAGAAATTAGCGGAAAACGCGTATCGAAAGAACAAACTTCTTTCGATTCTCAAGCCTAAGGAGGCCCACCATGCGCTCATCATTTATGGGATTAGAAACAAGTAAACGTGGTATGTTTACGCATCAGTCTGCACTTTATACAACAGGACATAACATTAGTAACGCCAACACACTCGGCTATTCACGCCAACGTGTCAATATGGAATCTACTTCAGGATATCCTGGAGTTGGTTTAAACTCGGGTACAATGCCTGGGTTTCTTGGAACAGGGGTTCAAGCCGGGTCTATTCAACGAGTTCGGGATTCGTTTGTTGATCAGCAATATAGGCAAGAGGCAAACAAATTTGGTTATTGGGAGTCGCAAACAAAAGCGATTTCCCAAATGGAAGACGTATTGGCTGAGCCTTCTGCATACGGACTTCAAAAATCAATGAGCGAATTCTGGCAATCATTACAGGATCTTGCTGTGAACCCTAAAGACGGTGGTGCACGTTCTGTCGTTATTCGACGAGGTGAGGCAGTAGCAGACTCCTTCAATTACATACACAAGTCATTGAAGGACATCCAAACGAACTTAGGAAAGGAAATTGACGTTACTACTGGTGAAGTTAACTCCATTCTTCAACAAATTTCTGAGTTGAACGAACAGATTACAAATGTAGAACCAAACGGCTATCTGCCGAATGATTTATATGACGCACGCGATGTACTAATCGATCAGCTTTCGTCTATTCTGCCGATTGAAACAAGCTATGAAAAATCAGGTGGACGCGCACTTGCGATTGCTGAAGGTACTGTCACGATTACGTTGAAAATGAAAAATGGTGACAAAATCGAGTTGGTCAATAGGAATAGATTCGCAACTTTAGGAACAGATCCAAACCCATTGGTAGCAGTGGATGGAAGCAATAATCCAATCAGTGGACTAACCATACAATCATCTGATGGAACGAAATATACACCTGAACATGTAGATTTTTTAGATCATGGACAGTTAAAATCGCTAATGAACTCTTATGGGTATGATACACAAACAGTAGATGCCAATGGAGATAAAATTATCAAAGGCTTATACCCAGATATGATTGCTGAGTTGAACAAAATGGCGAAGGCTTTCGTTAAAGAATTCAATGCTATTCATGAGCTAGGATATGGATTGCCACCTAACGATGCTGCGAATGGTACTCCTTTCTTCGATCCGGCTGGACTTGAGGCTGGAAGCATTAAAGTGAATTCCGATATCATAGACGATCCAACCAAGCTTGGAGCTTCAGGCGCGCCGGGAGAAGAAGGTAACAGTGAAATTGCGAAAAAACTTGCCGATCTTCAATTTGGAGCAATGAATGATCTGGATGGTGCAACCATTCAAGATTATTACAAAGGCGTTATCGGTAAACTAGGTGTAGATGGTC
Organism: Sporosarcina sp. FSL K6-1522; assembly: GCF_038622445.1. Classification (GTDB taxonomy): domain Bacteria; phylum Bacillota; class Bacilli; order Bacillales_A; family Planococcaceae; genus Sporosarcina. Next base: position 4,138,650 of record NZ_CP152019.1, on the reverse strand, counting down.
GACAAGCTGAAAATAATACACTTAATTCGGCAACATTATTAGGCGCGGTCGAACATCGTCGTGCATCCATCAGCTCTGTCTCACTTGACGAAGAAATGACAGATATGATTCGATTCCAACAAGCATATAACGCGTCAGCACGTATGATTACCGTTGTCGACGAAACACTTGATAAGATTATCAATGGTATGGGCGTTGTTGGAAGATAATGATCTTCACTATTAGGGATATATAGGAGGAAATTAAATGCGCGTCACACAATCAATGCTTTCCAGTAATATGCTTCGGAATCTTTCCGCGAGCTACAATAAAATGGGCAAGCTACAAGAACAAATTACAACCGGTAAAAAAGTCAATCGTCCATCCGATGATCCTGTCATTGTCATGAAAGGCATGGGTTATCGTATGGAGGTTGACAAAGTTGCCCAATTCAAACGGAACTTGGGGGAAGTAAATAACTACCTTGACAGCTCCGATGCTGCACTCGATCAAGTCGGTGTAGCATTAAAGCGCGCGGGTGAGCTTGTTAACAAAGGTGCAAATGGTACTTTGACAGAAGATGATCGCGAAAAAATCATGAGTGAGCTTAATCAGATACGTGAACAAATTCAGGACATGGCGAATACCAAATCGGGCGATAAATACATTTTTAGTGGAACGAAAACAGGTTCACCATTATATGATAAAAATGCGACTCCGCCAGGTTATCCAGATATGACAAATCCAGATAATGCAGGTTTCGGAAAAGATATAAACATCGAAGTGTTTGACGGTGTATCCCTAAAGGTCAATACGAATGCTCGTGATCTATTTAGTGATATTGATGATGTATTTGAAACATTAGCTGGCAATCCCGACCAAGCTGCATTTAGTGCAGCGATGACATCGTTTGAAGAACAATTTGGGGAAGTTCTAACAATGCGTGCCGACATCGGTGCGCGTCAAAATCGCTCTGAAATGATGGAAAACCGTCTTGAATCTCAAGAAGGTGCTGCCAAAAAACAAATGAGTGAAAATGAAGATATTGAATACGAAAAAGTTATCACGGATATGATCACGGAAGAAGCAATTCACCGTGCCGCACTTTCCGTCGGAGCACGTATCATTCAACCATCACTCGTAGACTTCTTACGTTAAAAGAAAAGACCTATACAAAAATTCTTGAAAGCGTTTGGACAACCTCCAAACGCTTTCTTTTAGAAGGTGACACTATTGAATATTCCACAACTCCAAATCCAAACAACACGCGGTATACTAGGACTACAAATCACAAAGCCTATTCAAGAAATTGAACAGCCGAGGCCAACGATGGACCTACAGCAACCCGCTGCAATCTTAGAAATCTCAACAACAAGACCCCAACTTTCGATAGATACAACTGAAGCGCGGGCGGACTTGGACCTGAAAAGTGTTAGAAGGCGGATTGAGGAACATGCACAACGTGGCCAACAAGGCGCGATGGAAGGCATCGCAAGACGAGCGCAAGAAGGCCAAGAAATGCTACGTATCGAAAATGGCGGCAATGCAATCGTTGAACTAAGTAAGCGAAATGGAACGCCACCACCAGCCCCACTCGGTATCCGATTCGTCGGTGATCGCTCAAAAGTCCAAGTGTCTATTCAACCAGGTACCACCAATATCCAAGCAACACCACAAAAAGTCGTCAACGACTCGCAAATTAACAAACCAATTCACCAGTACACGCCAGGCAAAGTGACGGGTGTCATGGAGCAAGAACCATCTATTCAAATTGATGTGAAATGGTGAATATACAGTCGTGGGTGCTTAGGCATCCTAACTAGTGATGTAATCTCAAAAGACCGGCGAATCTGCTGGTCTTTTGTTATCCCTAAAACAATGCTATTCTAACAATAAGAACCACAAAAAAAGGAGCGACCCACATGCAAATCCAAACAAAATTCCACGGCAATATCGAAATTAAACCTGACCAAACATGGAGCTTTCCAAAAGGAATCCCAGGCTTCGAAGACGAAAAACAATTTGCCCTCCTTTCTATAGAAGGAAACGATATATTCCAAGTACTACAATCCACTCAAACACCAACAATCGCACTCATCGTTGCCAATCCCTATACACTCATCGAAGACTATAGCTTCGACGTCGACGAACCAACCATTAATTTACTCGATATTAACAGTGAACAAGATGTTTTCATACTTAGCGTCATCTCTCTCAAAGAGCCGTTCGAATCCTCGACCATCAATTTACAAGCACCACTCATTTTCCAAGCAACTACAAAAAAAGCTAGGCAAATGATCCTGAGCGACACTAAATTCTCATTACGTCACCCAATCGGCACACTAGCGGCCGAAAAAGGGGGCAACTAACATGCTCGTACTCTCTCGAAAAGTAAACGAAACGATTAAAATCGGTGACGACATCGAAATCCGCATACTCGAAGTAAAAGGCGACACAGTACGCATAGGCATCGAAGCCCCTAAATCCATCGATATCTTACGAGGTGAGCTTGTCCTCTCTATTTCTGAAACAAATACAGAAGCCACAACCCTAGATACCGCACTCTTTTCACAACTTATGAAGAAAAACTAAAAAACTTACAAAGAAAAGCTAAACACTTACATGACTTGTCCGATATTAGTATTGTAAGCGGCAGTAAAGCGTTCGGCCGGCCCTTTACTCCGTGAGCAACAACCAAAAATTACGGTTCACATGGATGTGAACCACACACAACTCAAGGAGGAAATGAATCATGAGAATTAACCACAATATCGCAGCACTTAACACGCACCGTCAACTAGGTATGAACAACAATGCAGCTTCTAAAAACTTGGAGAAACTATCTTCAGGCCTTCAAATCAACCGTGCAGGAGACGACGCAGCAGGTCTTGCAATTTCTGAAAAAATGCGTAACCAAATCCGCGGTATGGAACAAGCTTCAACAAACGCACAAGATGGTATCTCACTTATCCAAACAGCTGAAGGCGCATTGAACGAAACACACGCAATGCTACAACGTATGGCTGAGCTTTACACTAAAGCAGGTAACGAAACACTTACTACAACTGATACTGCTAAAATCCAAGCTGAAATTACGCAACTTACATCACAAATTGATGACATTGCAAACCAAACGCAGTTTAATACAAAGAAATTATTAAACGCATCTGGTGCTACAGTTGTTTTCCAAGTTGGCGCTAATTCAGGTGAAACAATTACATTGACATTGAGTGATAATACAGCAACCGGTTTAGGATTAAGTGGATTAACTGAATTTAGTGGTGGTAATATTGGTAATGCTACAGCAGCAGCTAACTTAACAATCGTCCAAAATGCAATCAACACTGTATCTGAGAACCGTTCGAATCTAGGAGCTGTTCAAAACCGCCTTGAGCACACAATCAACAACCTTGGAGCATCTTCTGAAAACCTAACAGCTGCGGAATCACGTATCCGTGACGTTGACATGGCGAAAGAAATGATGGACTTCACAAAGAACAATATCCTTACACAAGCAGCACAAGCAATGTTGGCTCAATCGAATCAGATGCCACAAGGTGTATTACAACTCCTTAGGTAATCGATTCAAGGGCGTCTTACTTGGTAACGGGTAAGAGCATCACTGGGTGAATTGCTGGAACTTCCTGAAGCTCACTTCACGACAACGCAGCTGGAAACGGCAAACGTGAACGTTCAAAAAGAAGTGAGATTGGATAATCAGCAGCCAAGCTCCTGTGGGGAAACCCTGGAGAAGGTTCAACGACTAGGATAGACCGTCTAAGGCTTCACTGCTATGACGATGAAATCCGTAGGGCACCGTAATTCGTCCGAAGCGCCCAGCCCCTACAAGGTAAGCTTTTAGGGTGAAGATATAGTCTATTCTATGATCGAAAGACATAGCGGCAAAGCAAGCCAACCAACAACCACAAGGCGTACTTCAACTTCTACGTTAATCTGGTTAAAAAACACGATTCGGAATTTCCGAATCGTGTTTTACTTTTTTATTAATTCAAAGGACTCTTTTCGAATCTCACTCCACTTATAAACAACAGACCAATAGCTCCTATTTAATAATTCCCCAATATCCTTATCTGTATAGCCAATCAATTTTAGTTTAATGAGTAATTCGATTTCTTTTTCCGAATAAGATTTGCTTCGTTCGCTAGAGCTTGTGAGCACTTCGTATTCAGGATACTTTTCCGAGTATCGGATTAATTCTTTTGTGAAACGATAATTCCAGTTTGACTTATAGAACATGGATGGGCATTCTAAAATAACGGAGCGTATTGCTTGGAGAAATGTAAATGTCTCTCCCACGGTAGTTGTTTTTAATACATGACCAAATCCATCTTTTCTTCTGCTTAAAGAAAGGTTTACTTTGAAATATTTGACAATATAAGTTCTTAAAGGTTCTAAATCTGATTTTGAGAAAGATTGTAAATAAAGATAAATGTGCGGCGTAAGGTAGATTTTCTTCAATCTATGGTTAATCCGATAAGTGATAGAAAGGGAACCATCGTCCATATACAACGTGGCAAGAAACTGTGGGAGTATGCAACTTTCAAGAATTTGCTTGGGAATACGCTTAACACGATTAGAGTTGTAAAACAATTGCTCTAATTCAGTGAATAGTGGTAGTGATCTGGATAATAACTCACTTTTTGTTTCATTGAAATAGAGAAGTCCATCTAATTGGGCGACCTTCCATTCACGATAGGCAAGCTGTGCTTCACCGAAGTGTTCACGATAGTTACTATTGATTCTTCTAGATTTCTTTGTGATCTTTGCTAGTGTTCCATCACCTAATATACTGGCGAGAAACACGGCGTATTGAAATGGAGAAAGTGTACTTTTATAGATAAGCATTCACATCACTCTGTTCGAACGTTTATTCTTATTATATCATTTTGTTAAGTACTGTCATCTATATAATCGCGAAGGTTCTACAACTTCATCATTATATAGATACGAACAAAACACGGCCTTAGCGATCGGCCGTGTTGTTATTTATCTTTTGGCTGGATACATCTCATAAAAATCTGCTAAAGAAATATGCTTCAAATTAGCAATATAGGCACCGCCTTCTGTACAATTGAAAAATTGTACATGTGTGTGTTGCTTCGCATAATTTTCAAACCATCGTCGATAACTGTTTAGATTTCTTTCGGTTGTTACTTGTTCTTTTTGATAATAATCCAACACAGTTAGAGAACCACTGATATCCTTTTGTGCATGCGCGCCATCGGTATGACTTAGATTATTGGTATACGCAAGATCTTGACCGACGAGTGCAATGGGATTTGCTCCGAAGTGGACAAGTAAATCTAATAATGCAGTTGCGACAGAGCCACCAGAATTAGTAAGTGGTTCTTTTTGCTGCTCGGCCAAACTTATCGCTTTATCGAATCCCTTTTGAAATAATATTCGTCGCGGACCTGTATGGAGTTGGATAGTGTCATGATAAGCTGTGCTTAAGTAAAAAAGAGGTGTCTTGGGCAAATCTAAAGTAGTTAACTGATTAAATGTGCCGATATTCGGATCAATGATGACAATGATATCAGGCATAATTCCTGCTTGAAGTAAAGGCTTTACTGCGGTCCCAACAGCGCAAATTGGAACGGTACTTTCCTCTTGAATTTTCTTTAAGAGGGGAAGCTGTTTATGCAGCGAAGGACCAGCCGAGACAAGAATTGCAGGTTGCTCATGCCATTGATAATGCAAATCGGCAATTCCTTTATCGTTCAAAAGACGGTTTTTATCAAAGTTGGCATGCATATTATCAATTTGTCTACGTATGGATTTTTGTTTCATTTGTATATCTTTTAAAGTTGTTTCAATTGGCATGAATCTAGGGGGTAAAATATCAAAAACACTTTTATGTATGAGCACATTATTGGTGTATTCTTGTGAAAATAGTTTCTGTTGTTGCTCTTTTGACAACGAATCAATTACGGAAATCGATATGTTGTCAAATATCTTCAATTTATGTGCAAATGGGCTGTTCATGAACCAGTTGTAATACTGCTCGTTAAATTCAATAACGTGGATGTCTAGATTAGGGTGTAATTGAGCAACTTCCAACATGTGGTGCCCTGCACCTAATCCGAGTATGGTAATGCCGTAATCCAGTTCAACAAGTTCTAGTTCGACCTGCGCCCAACGCTTTGCTTCGTTTAAAGGATCATACTTGCTATGAAACGTTATTTGTTTGCCCTTATATTGCAGTTGAACAGTAGGAACTGTTTTGGTTTCAATAATTGTGATGTTCAAATTCCACACGCTCCAATGTTAAGTAATGGCTGTACTACTAGTATAACTGTTCTCGTATGAGAACGGGTCAGTACCTTCATTTAATTAAGAACGTTTATTTCGATTTTGTTCAAACTTCTCACAAACTACCATTGGAACTTTAGACTTTTAAGCCGATATAAAGAGTATGAGCATGATACACTATAGTCAAGTAGATTATTGGAGGAATGTAGCTGTGGAGTTAACTTTTCAAGAGCAAAAATTTGAATTTAACACGAAACCGTCCCCGGACGAAATCGTTGCGAAAATCAATGAATTATTGAAAGAGAATTATTATTTTAGTCACTTTATTGCAGATGGCTTTGAAATTTATGACGACCATGAAGACTATTTAATAGTGAATATTGATCGAATTGAAAAACTTGAGGTAATCGCGAAGACGGAGAAGGAATTTTTAAATGAACTTCTTCTTTCAACGGAGGATTATTTGAAGCGTGCTAAACCAGAACTTGCTTCACTTTCAGATGGCTTCTATTCGAATCCATCCCCAGAAGTCCGTTCTAGCTTCAGTCAGCTGATGGAAGGACTTCAGTGGCTGGATGAGATGTTAGCAGCGATAGATAACAGCAACGAGCGCCCGGCGGATTGGGACATATGTATGGAACTATCAGCGTCCATGAATGCAGAAATTGCGAATCTCTCTGAGGCTGTGGAAAACAGCGATAATATCCTGATTGCTGACATTATTCAATACGAGTTTATTCCGCTATTTGAGTCTCTGGAAACTGAAATTGGAAAAACAATCGATACTGTAGGTACTCGTCATGATCTTAGTTGACAATCGAAATGTATTAAGACTTCGAAATCGAGAATTATTGACTCATCTTGTGGCTTTCGAAGAAAATTATAAAGATTTCAAGACTACCGTTGAACCATCAAAAGCAGGAATTCCTACACTGAAATTGGATGTTGACGGGAAGATACAGTATCTACATAGTAAATATGACCCTGAAAAAGAAGCAGAACGGCTAATGAGTCAGCTGGAGAATGTGGAGAATTCGAAACATATCCTCTTTGTCGGTTGTGGGTTAGGGTACCATATTCAGCAGTTTACTGAACAATACCCAGCCATGAGGTTTTCTATCTATGAGCCGAACGAGGAAGTACTTGTCAGTTATTTATCGAATCGCAAGTTAGACGATTTACCATTAAAAAATCTGGATACTATTTTCACCGGTAACGATGAATCTCAGCTACAACAGCGAATCAGTGCATTGTTGCAATCAGCAAACAGCCAGCTTTATATTTATACACTACCTGTTTACGAATCGCTTTATGGTGACCAAATTCAGGTGCTTATGCAGAAAGCATTGGTGACACTGAAAGAAAAACGAAACGCCCTCGCGGTAAGTAGTTCTTTTCAAAAACGTTGGACAGTCAATTCTATCAAAAACTTCCCGACGATCCTGAAAACACCGAATATCTTACATGACATTGATAAAAGTGTATTCGAAGGTAAACCAGCGATTATTGTGGCAGCTGGCCCTTCATTAAATGAGGAATTTGAGAATTTACGCTGTATAAAAGAGCATGGACTAGCTTATATTTTCTCTGTTGGATCGGCTATTAATGCGTTGATTGAGCATGGGATTTATCCGGATGCAGCTTGTACATATGATCCACAACTCAACAATGCTAGAGTTATTCAAATTATTAAAGATAAAAAAATTAATGACATTCCATTAGTGTTCGGAAGTAGTGTCGGCTTTGAAACCCTTAAGGATTATCCTGGGAAAATGCTTCACATGATTGTCAGTCAAGATACGGTTTCACCAACTCTTTTGAAACATAATCACTCCAAATATCTTGACTATGTGAACGATGCCCCTTCAATCGCAGTTGTTACATTTCAACTATTGACTAAACTTGGTTTCAATAAAATTATCCTTGTTGGACAAAACCTTGCTTATATCGATAATAAACACTATGCAAAAGGAATTGACTACGGGACTGGTTCTCAAGAAGTAAAAGCGGATTCTTTGGCCAAGGCCCTTATTGTGAAAGACGTTTATGGGAATGACGTCAAGACGACCGAAGGTTTTAACCAGATGAGAAGCCAACTTGAAATGTACATTTCTCAGAATAAGCATCTTGATATTATTAATACAACAAAGAATGGAGCGGCTATCGAAGGCGCAGTATACAAGCCGTTAACCGATCTAATCGAGCAGCAATTGCATGCTAAAGTAGTACACAATGGATGGGCAGATGGGAATAATGATTACAATGATGATTATTTAGATTCTAGATTAGTTTATATAGATGAACAGCAAAAAAAACTCGGGAAATTATTGCATAGTGCAATGAGTGGTTTGGAGAAAATTCAACAAAAAGTGACTCGAAGAACCTTTTCAACTATCGAAATTGACTATAGTAATCTCGATAAAGAATTTAATCTTATAAAAGATAATTCATTTTATAAATGTTGTATAGAACCAATGATGCGCGTCCAAAATGAGCAACTGGCAAAAAAAATTCAATCAGCCCGTTATGAAAAAAATCAGTTGAAAAAGGGAGAAACTATCAATCAAGAGTTTCAACTGTTTTTACACGGATGTACTTCGCATTATACTTTTGCCTCAGAGCTATATGAAGAAATGAAATCAAAAATAGCACAATAAGTATGGGGAATTACAGCGGGAGACATTATTACAATACCAGATACCTGGAATTGTTGATTTTCATGCGTAAGCCAATTCAAAAGTCTAGTATTTATAGGCAACAAGAGAAAGGTGATAAAAATGTATACTTTATTATACGGAGCAAAGAAAAATGTAGGGGATTATTTAATACTTGATCGGGCAGTGAAACTTTTAGAAAAGCATCGACCTGATAGAAAACTAAACCTTGTAAAAAGATGGTTGCCAATAGATGAACATCTAGAACAAATCAATAAATCGAAGGCTGTTATTTTGTGTGGAGGGCCAGCTTATCAGAAAGAATTCTATCCAGGGATTTACCCACTTACAAAAGAGTTAGCTGATATCAAGGTACCTATCATACCTTTTGGTCTAGGATGGTTTAGCGAATATGCGGATCAAGACTGGACGGATTTCAACTTTTCGAATAGTTCATATCTGATGATAGATCGTATACATCGTACTATTCCATTATCAAGTACAAGAGATTATTATACGGAATCGATTTTAAAAAATCATGGTTTTAATAATACGATAATGACTGGTTGTCCAGCATGGTATGAGTTAGATCACATTCAGGATCAATTTAAACCTGCAAATGAAATTAAGAAAGTGGTTGTTACTACAGCACAAGATGTTCAATTCCATGAACAAAACATAGATTTATTGCATCGAGTTAGCGAGATGTTTCCGGATGCCGAAAAATATTGTGTTTTCCATAGAGGTATTTTAAACGATCCTGAAACATCTATTTCAGAAGAAAATAACTTGTTAAAAATTAAATCCGCTGCAGATGCACTAAATTATCAGGTTGTTGATGCTTCTTACGATGTGAAAAAAATCGATTTTTATAAACAATGTGATATCCATTTTGGATATCGAGTGCATGCTCATATTTACTTTTTAAGTATTCGTAAGCCAAGCTTTTTATTACATGAGGATGGAAGGGGAAGGGGATTCTCCGAAGCTATGAACCTCACTTGTGATTTGCCTGCATATAAGAGTAATATATTAGACGACTTTATGGATAGGGTTTCAGCTGATTTAGAGAACAACTTTAGTAGCTTTATTGGTTTAGAAAAAGTTTTTCAAACGTATTATAAAAATATGGAAAGTTTCATAAAAACATTGCCATAACTTTTCAAAAGGATGTAGCAGAGATGAAGATAATAATTCCTCTTTTTAAAGAAAATCAAAAATTACCAAAGCAATTTACGAAATTACTATATGGTAAGCCAGCCATTGAGTACTTAATAAATACATTAAATTCTTCAAATATAGGACATTTTAAGTTTGAAATATGGACAAATATTGAAGAGATTCGAGATAAATATAATGATTTAAAAATAGAATTTCAAACATATGATCAAGCTAAAAGTTTAAACAATAAAAACTTAATATTTATTAACCCTAACTTTGCCTTCATATCAGAGTTTACTATTAGTGAGTGTATTAAATATCCTGAGAATAGCCTAGTGAGCGGAGATAGTTTTGTGCTTGTTGACAAGTTATCGCAAATTGGTAAAACACCAACTTTTATTGATCAAAGTAATCAAATGATTCACCTGAGTTCTAAAGAACAAATTAATCTTGGAACAAGGTATGGTTGGTGGATAGCTGAAAAGGAATTGAAAAAAAAGAAAATAATAGTACATCCTCTTTCAGCGAAAAAGCTAGGCACAGGTCATATTTATAGGGGATTAACATTGGCGACAAGATTATTTGTAGATCATGATGTTATTTTCTTATTTAGAAGTGACCAACAATTAGGGATAAATATGGTATCTAACGAAGGTTTTGAAGTATTAACATATAGTGAAAATAAAAATCCGGAAGAAGAAATTATCAAAAATAAACCTGATATTGTCATAAATGATTTATTAGATACTTCAAAAGACTATATTATAAAGTTGAAACAATGTGGTATTAGGGTTATCAATTTTGAAGATATGGGTGAAGGTGCAGCCTATGCTGACGCTGTCATTAATGCTTTATATCCAGGAGAGGTTCCTCAAGATAATTTTTATACGGGAGAAGATTATTATTGCATCAGAGAGGACTTTATTGGTGTCTCCAAAAAAGTTATAACAAAGGACGTCAAAGAAATACTGATAACCTACGGCGGGGAAGATCCTCAATTTTTAACGTTAACCACATTAAAAGGTATTTTAAAGCTACAAGTAGAATTTCATTTTCATGTTAAAATAATTTTAGGTCCTGCTTTTAATAAACACGATGAACTTCATAATACAATCGAAGAGTTAGGGCTTAATGAAAAAGTAACTATATACGATAGTGTTAAGGATATGTCTCGTTTTATGAGAGAAGCAGATATTATTTTTACTTCGGCAGGTAGAACAATGTATGAAGTAGCAACAATAGGAACACCGGCAGTGGTCACGGCTCAGAATTATAGGGAGCTAACCCACACTTTTGGTCATCCATACAATGGTTTTTATAATTTAGGCTATTGGGCAGATGCAAGTGAAAACAGTTATTATGAAGTAACTAAAAAGCTTATTATTAATTATGATTTAAGAAAATTAATGCATGATAGAATGTCGAAAAGTGATTTTTCCCAAGGGATTAATCGTGTATTAAGGATTATATTAAACGAGGAGGACGAATAAAAAATGAATAATCCCTATTTAATTGCAGAAGCCGGTGTTAATCATGAAGGCAGTATTGAAACAGCATTGGAAATGGTGAAAATAGCCGCTGAATCAGGAGTAGATGCTATTAAATTTCAAACCTATAAGGCATCAAAAATAGCGTCTAAAAATTCACCAGCATATTGGGACCAATCAAAGGAACCAGCAACTTCACAGTATGAATTGTTTACTAGATACGATAATTTTGGGGAGGAGGAATATAAACTACTATATGAGGAATGTCAAAAATACAACATCGACTTTCTGTCTACACCGTTTGATTTTGAAGCCGCAAAATATTTAGCCCCTTATATGAAAGTATTTAAAGTTTCTTCTTCAGATATAACAAATAAGCCATTTTTACAATATATCGCTTCATTTAATAAGCCAATCATATTATCTGTAGGTGCATCGACGTATAGTGAGATTGCAGCAGCTGTAGAAATATTAGAAGTAGCAGGATGCAATAAAATCACATTATTACATTGCGTTCTTTCATATCCCACAAAAAATGAAGATGCTAACTTGCAATTTATACCAAGGTTGAAAGAGATGTTTCCACAGTGCGGTATAGGTTATTCTGATCACACATTACCTGATGAGAGAATGTTAATTTTAACTACAGCCTATCAATTAGGTGCAGAAGTAATTGAAAAGCATTTTACATTAGATAAATCGTTACCAGGAAACGATCATTATCATGCAATGAATGCAGATGACATTTTGAAGTTTAAAGAAAATATTAAAATGTTACATGAAATTCAAGGCCAAAGTTTTATAAGACCGCTAGATTGTGAGAAGGATGCAAGGAAATATGCACGTAGAAGTATAGTGCTTAATAAGTTTCTTGCGAAAGGGACAACTATATCTGAAAGTGATATTACCTTTAAACGGCCTGGAACGGGAATCCCACCAACATTCGTAGAAGAAGTGATTGGGAGAAAGGTCAAAGAAGATACCCAAGAAGATACAACCCTGACTTGGGATCTTATATGAGGTGATTGTGTGAAAGTGGTAGGTATTATTCAAGCGAGAATGGGATCATCCAGATTGCCGAATAAGGTTTTGTTACCTTTAGGCAGTAACGCACTGTTGGATTATGCATATCAAAGAGCAAAGAATGTTTCATTAATAGATGAAGTAATTGTAGCTACCTCGACTAATTCTAGGGATGATGCTATTGAACAATGGGCTGTTGAAAATAATGGTATTGTATTTAGGGGTAGTGAAAACGATTTGTTACTTCGTTTTGCAGATTGTGCAAAGAAGTATAATGCAGATTATATTGTAAGGATTACAGGAGATTGTCCATTCATTTCTTATGAAATGGCGAATGAACTAATAGCTAAGACTATACAGCAACAAAGTGATTATGGTTATGTTAACTCAGGTATGATTCCCATAGGACTAAAAGTCTCTATTATTAAAAGTGAAGTTTTATTTATGTTAAATGAAATGCTTATTCACCCGACTTATAGGGAGCATATTACGCTTTATATTGATGAGCATCTAAGAAAATTCAAAACAACATTACTCGAGCCTTTTGAATATATGAAACATAAGAACTTTAGACTTACTTGTGATACTAATGCAGATTATTTGTTTTTTGAAACTGTAGTGAAAGAATTAGGTGATGAAATATTGTTACCAACTGAAGATATTTTGAGTTATTTAGATGAAGAACCGCAAATTGTTGCAATTAATAACTCTGTAAAGCAAAATAGTTTTCTTGTTAAGAAGGGGCTTTAAATAATGTTGAATAAAGTATTAGTAACAGGTGGATGTGGATTTATTGGCTCTCATCTAGTTAGTGATTTATTGAATAAGGGGTTTAGGGTTGCTGTAGTTGATAATTTGTCTTCAGGGAAACTTGATAACATCGAAAATTCCCAAGTTGATTTTTACCAACTTGATATATTAGATAGTTCTCTTATAAAGGTATTTACTGAGTTTAAACCAGATTATGTTGTTCATTTAGCTGCCCAAGGAAGTGTATCAGCTTCTTTGACAAACTTTGTTTTTGATGCAGAGATTAATATCAAAGGATCATTGAAAATAATTGAAATGGCAAAAACATTTAATGTGAAAAAAATTATATTTGCATCAAGCGCAGCAGTTTATGGTGAGCCTAAGCAACTTCCTATAGGTGAAGGGCACGAATTAAATCCATTATCCCCATATGGTTTATCCAAACTCACAGTCGAAAAATACTTGAATTTAATCTTAAAGAATTTCGGAGTAAATTTCTCTGTTTTAAGGTTTAGTAATGTGTATGGAATTAATCAACGAACAGATAACGAAGGTGGAGTTATTTCTATTTTTATTGATAATATCTTAAAAGGTTCGTCACCTACTATTTATGGGAATGGAAATCAGACAAGGGATTTTATCAGCGTTAGAGATGTTAGCGAGGCAATAATTCAATCGATTTTTCATGGCAATAGGAGTGTTTTTAACATTTCAACAAATAAAGCTGTGACGATTAATGAAATTGTGGAATTAATTGCTCAGCTTTCGGACTATAATGGGCCGATAAGATATGAAGATAGTAGAGTTGGGGATATTAGTGATAGCTTATTGGATAATAGCGATGCTATGGATGCATTAGATTGGTATCCCAAAATTGATATCAAAAATGGGTTAAAAGAAGTAATTGATTATGAAAAAAATAAAGGTATTGAAACTTTTTAATTATATATTAATTAAAATTGAGTAAGCGTAAAATAGTGCCTGACTATTTTACGCTTTTTAGATATATGATCACTACTACAAGCTAATTTGGTTGGAGCATTTTGTCGAATAAATAATTTGTATTTAAAGGAGCTTAAAATGGCGGAAAATCAAAGTATTACAATACCCGCGCATCATAATATTTATAATGGTTCAACTGGTCGTAATCTACGGATTGATTTTTCGATCCCCGATTCAGGAGTAACGGCTGAAACAGGTTTGTTAATTTTTGTACCAGGCTTTGGCGCCAATATTGAATCTAAGGTCTATAAAAAAATGCGTAGCGTATTTGCAGATAAATATAACCTAGTGACACTACAATGCTCATTTTTCGGGGATGAATTTATGCAGGGGGCAGAAAATTTTAATTTGAAAAATGGTGTGAGCGAAGTAGAGAAACATCTCAATGTTGAGGAGTTAGAAGCATTTCGAAGAAATCCATCCAATTTGTTAAATTTGCTCTCTGTCAAATCGATAAGGCTTCCCGTGATAGCAAAACTTAGTGAAACGAGAGACAACTTTAATGATATGGGTTTTATGCAAGCAATTGATATCGTGACAGCTTTAGAAACGATTAAAATCATATTAAGAGAAAATGATTTGCCTTTTAATGAACGGAAAATCATTGGTTATGGTCATTCCCATGGGGCTCATCTTTTGCATTTAAGCAATCGTTTGGCTCCGCATTTGTTTTCATATATTGTCGACAACTCGGCTTGGATAGAGCCGGTATATTTATCAGCTAATCGCTGTTTATTTCAGCAATATGGCTCTATGACTTTTCAAATTGAATTCGATTATCTTGCAAAAGAAGTTGTCTTAGATAAAAAAGCGCTAAATCTCAATACGCTTTACGAAAACTTTGAGAATCATGCGAAGATGATTGTTTTTCAAGGGACAGACGACAACTTAATAGACCATCGATTGAAAGAGAAGGTCGTTTCAAAAATTAGAAATGTAGCCTTTGTATTGATTGATAAGAAGGATGTAGATAATCATACATTCAAATCTAATACACATGGCCTGAATGCTGATTTCCTGAATTTGTTTGAGTTGGCTTATGAAAAAATGGGTGAGTATACAAATATACAACCACTGAAGCCTGCTGATGAAATTCAGCTTTCGAATACAAGAATCGCTGTGGATTATACGAATGGATTACCTGTATTTACATTGAAATGAATAAAAAGTTGGGTAGGTCTTTGGATTTCCTTTTCACGATAGTCATTTGTTTGCTAGGGGCGATATGACTTAAACGAGAACCGCTTTATTATCGGCGGAAAGAAAAGTGGAAAACCTTAATTTCGAAAATACTACTACTCTCAACAGTGATATTATTCCTTGTTTTTAAATGAGTTAGATCAATGTAAACTAAATCTCAATTTAACGGATGCTCTGGAATTAGGCGGCTTATTAGGGATTTGATTATGATGTCAAGAATAGTTATCAATATACTTACAACCCACAAACCCGCTTTGGATATAGAGTACAAAGCGGATTTGTTGTGTTTTTTTACTTAGTCCGACTTTCACTACTAACTTTTATAATCATCTCAAGATATCGCTATAAATCATTATTTTTAGTATAATATAACTAACGGTAAGTGATTTAGTGGAACTATTTGCTTGTGTTTTTTTAAGATAATAAGTGAGGTAATTCTCGCCTAGCTTGTGCTTAAAAGGAAACGGGGGTTTACACATGAGAATTGCTCACAATGCTAGTGGTTTAAATACATACAATAAAATGACTAAAAATATGAAACAGGCCAATCAGGGAATGGCGAAATTATCATCAGGTACGCGCATTAACAAAGCTGCTGATGATGCCGCTGGTTTAGCGATATCTGAAAAAATGCGTACACAAATTCGGGGATTGTTGCAGGCTCAACAGAATATCCAGGATGGTATATCGCTTGTTCAAGTAGCGGATGGAGCAATGGGGGAAATTCAAGAGTTATTGCAAAGGGCTCGGGAATTAACTGTTCAATCCACGAACGATACAAATACAGATCAGGATCGGCAACATATTCAAGCAGAGGTTAACCAAATCATAAAAGAAATAGACGGAATTTCTAAACGAACGCAATTTAACACGTTGAATTTATTGAATGGAAGATATAACAAGGATGGAGATTACGTCGCTGTAGGGGGGATAAGCGATTATGTTCAATATATTACGAGTACGGGTGGAATTACTGAAACGTATAGTTATACGGATGGAGCTCAAACAAAAGATTATGCGAGTGCGGTAATCGATTTTAGTAATATTCAAACGGTCGATGATGTCCAAAAACTTGATGGAAAAGGTGTTCATTATACGTGTGCAACTTGTGATCGTGCATTTAGCATTAAATTTGTCAACGGTAATCCAGACAATTCTAATATAAATGCATATCACCCTGTTATGGAAGTAGACATTTCTAATTTGACGGATGGTGAAGGCATTGTAAATGCCATTATCGATGCGGCATATGGACAAGCAAATGTTGATTTTAATCCAATTACACCGAATTTGCCAAGTACTGCAACGGAGTTTGTGAAGCACTTTTCTAAATTGGCTGCGGATGGTGATAAATTGTATATCTATGATGATCGCCCTGAGAATAATGGGCAAAATTGGCCGACTTCAGATGGAAGAGGGGTTTTTGAGCCTATCGTTTACGGCGGATCGGGTCCGGTTGAAGATTTATTTTTGGCGTTGGTGCTTCAGACAGGAAGTAATGCAAACGAAAATCTTACAATTTGGCTTCCGAATGTGACGATTGACCAGTTAGATATCGTAAATGTGTTGGTGAATACTCAAAATAACTCAAGCAATGCCATCACTCAACTAGATAAGGCTGTTGATAGAGTATCAAATGCAAGAGCGATTGTAGGTGCTTATCAAAATCGACTAGAACATACGTATAACAATGTTTCAAATGTACATGAAAATACAACGGCTTCCGAATCACGTAATCGAGATGCGGATATGGCAAAGGAATCCATTCGTCTGGCCAAGTTTCAATTGTTAAATCAGACGGCATACACAGCCTTGACTCAAACAAACCAACGAATGGGTGCTGTTTTGAATTTGTTGAGGTAGTGTAGTGAAGGTGTCTTTTGGTGAACGCCCTATTTCATTCCAAAACGTAAGCCCCAATCAAACAACGTATATATTTGAAAAGCATCTCTTATCTATGATTGATATTTATATCAACTTGAAGGAGGTGCTTTTTTAATGCGGCAAAAGCCATTGACCTTAGTCCTCATAAGTTTATATCCCGCGTTCCGCGCCTAGTGCAGATCTACCAGCCACTTTTTATCTTCTTCTGGCTCTTGTCTCGTCAAGATCAGAATCGTTGAAGTTAATTTCCAGATTTTGGCCTTATGATGCGTCTTTAAGTACTCAAGTTAGAACGAGTACTGTAAAACAGCTATCAGCAATGCAAAGAAATGAGCCATATCGTCCAAATTCACTCAACAAAAAAACTACTAGAGCAAATCCTCTTTACACCTATAACCGATGCAACTTAAGAAGCAAATCTACTTTTTTCATGGCACGCAAATATGCTAATGATAAATCGTCGGAAAACAGTTATCCTAATGCATGGCATGAAAGCGAAGGATTTCAAACAATTGGATGTGTTGGTTGAGAAGGCAATACGACAAGTGTTTAGGGCAGAGCGGGTAAGTGAGGATGTCATTGAACAGTACATGAAGGCGGCGGGGGATGTAGCGTTTTATAAGACGAAGAATCGTTCGCTGGTCGCTAGGTTGAATCAGGCGTGCGATTATGTTTGGCTGTATGCTGCTGAACTCGATTCAAGTGAACCTATTAATGTACGAATTGGAAAGAAAGCGAGCAGTTTGTTGGTCGGTGACGGAAAGTGCAGGCGATTTACCCGTCCGAGGAAATGTTTAAGGATTTGGCAGCACTCGTGGACGGAGCGATTTTCGATGCGGAGGCAGCTGTGTTACATGTGTCGATGGAATTGATGGGGCATCCCATTCGGAGAAGGTTGGTCGTTCCACTTGATATGAAATTCCAGGACTTCCATCAAATTTTCCAAATTGCGTTTGGTTGGCACGATTATCATCTTCACGAATTTTATCAATATGATGAGTCTGAGACGGACAAGTTTCAAAGCAGGCAAACAAACCGCCAGAAGTTAAATATTGTGATGGATGAAGAGGCTTTCGAGTACGCAAATGATGTTGAAATGATATTGGAAGAAGGACTGTTGTTGTCGGATTTCATACCGTCGCATACGTTTATAAAATATGTTTATGACTTTGGGGACAATTGGCGACACGATATTATCGTCGAGGAAATTTTAACAAAGCAAAATCTTTCATCGCCAATTTATTTGGCAGGAGAAGGAACAGCACCGCACGAAGATTGTGGTGGTGAGCCAGGATTCAATGCGTTTTTGGGAATTATGAATGATCCATCGCATGACGAACATGACTCTATGAAAGCATGGGCAAGGATGCAATTGTATAGAGAGTTTGATATAAATTAAGTGGAGAGGAGATTGAGGGGATTTTAGCTTAATCTTTCCTACTCACAACGAATAAACCCGCATCGGACATAAAGTCCAAAGCGGGTTTTGTCATTTCTTCTACTCAATCCTCAATCCCGAAACGGGTCATCACTCAATCCAGCTTCCACTACAAGCTTCGCATATTCCTGCGCAGCAAATAGCGAATGGTCGCGATAGTTCCCGCATTCGAGTGCAGAAACAGCAGGAATGTATTCGGTTGTAATGACTTTTTCGAGTACGGTTGTTAAGGCAGTGGCGACGTCTTTTGGGTCATGTTCGTCCCAGATAATCATGTAAAAGCCGGTGCGGCATCCCATTGGGGAGATGTCGACAATTCCCGTTAGTTCGTCGCGCATATAGGTTGCTAGCAAATGCTCCAGTGTGTGAACCGCTGAAGTGGGCATTGCGTCATGATTGGGTTGTAAAAAGCGTAGGTCGTATTTTTGAAGCGAGCTACCTTTTTCGTGTTGTTCGGTACCCGCGAGGCGTACATAAGGTGCTTTTACTTTTGTGTGGTCTAAAAGAAAACTTTCAACTTGTGCCATGTTTTATCATCCTTTCACTTTGACATCTAAACTATCACATCTCACCTAGCAAAGTAAACCCCTTTGAACCAAGATTATGAAAATGATGATTATTCAGTTGACAGAGAAAGGAAAGCGCGATACGATACTCTTTAATTATTCATATTGAATTACTAGGTATTAGTGATGTGAATGTTATTGATGTAGGGGGAGCGCGTATGTATTGTATGGATTTAACGGGGAAAGTTGCCGTTGTTACGGGAGGAACACAGGGTATTGGTCGTGCGATTACTGACGCATTATTGGAAAGTGGTGCACAAGTGGCGGTCGTCGATCGAGCGGTGAACGGAGTGCAGGTGAATGATGGTTTATTAGCAATTCAAGCGGATGTTGTGCAAAGTGATCAGGTTGAAGTAATGGTAGAAAAAGTGGTGAACCACTTTGGAAGAGTAGATATTTTAGTAAACAACGCAGGGATATCTTCCATGGATTATGCGGTTGATATTCAAGAAAGTGATTGGGATCGAGTTATGGACGTCAATGCCAAGGGTGTGTATTTATGCAGTCAATCTGTGGCGCGTGTTTTACAGAAGCAGGGGCAGGGTGGAAAGATTATTAACATTTCTTCACAGGCTGGGAAAAATGGCTATCGTTTGATGGGCAGTTATGTCGCTTCGAAGCATGCGGTGCTAGGATTGACCAAAGTGATGGCATTGGAGCTGGCCAAAGATCAAATCAATGTCAATGCGGTATGTCCAGGGATTGTGGAGACAGATATGAAACGTAACGAGCGGGTTATTGGTGGGGAGTTAAGGGGGCTCGATGCAGAGGCGATTAAAGCGGAAGATTGCTCGCAAGTGCCACTAGGTAGAACGGCAACTCCGCAGGATATTGCAAATGTTGTAGTCTTTTTAGCATCCAAGTACTCGGATTATATGACGGGGCAAGGGATTAATGTGACAGGTGGCATGACGATGAATTGAGGGGGAGGGGTCTGTATGTCGAATGGGGAAGTGAAAAAGGGGAGTCTTGTTGCACTCTTTCCGTTATTGGTTTTTGTACTGCTATTTATCGGATCGGGTATTTTGACAAAAGACTTTTCGAGTATGCCGTTAAATGTTGCGATTATCATTGCTGGGGCTGTTGCACTTGCGATGAATCGAAAAGAGAAGTTTGCGAAAAAGATTGATATTTTCACAAAAGGTGCAGGGCATCCGAATATTATTTTAATGGCTGTTATTTTTATTTTAGCGGGTGCTTTTGCAGGTGTTGCAAGAGGGATGGGCGCGGTTGAATCTACCGTGAACCTAGGGCTATCGTTATTGCCTGCGAACTATTTAATGATTGGGCTGTTTGTGATTGGCTGCTTTATTTCCATCTCGATGGGGACTTCGATGGGAACGGTTGTGGCATTGGCACCGATTGGCGTAGGCATTGCGAGTCAAACAGATATCCCGATGGCATTGGCGATGGCGACGGTCATTGGTGGCGCAATGTTTGGGGATAACTTGTCGATGATTTCAGATACGACGATTGCGGCGGTGCGAACCCAGCAGACGAAAATGAAAGATAAGTTCAAGGTAAACTTTTTGATTGTATTGCCGGGTGCTATTTTAACCGCAATTATTCTGGGGGTTATTACAAGTGGGAATACGGCTACACTGACTGGCAACTACGAGTACGAGTTGTTGAAGATTCTGCCTTATATCGCTGTTTTGGTGGCGGCGTTAGCGGGTGTACATGTGCTGATTGTCTTGATTGGTGGCACGGTTTTTGCGGGATTGATTGGAATGGTGGATGGCTCTTATACGATCAGCAGTTTTTTGCAAGCTGTTGCGAGTGGCATTATCAGTATGGAGGACTTGGCAATCGTTGCGATTCTGATTGGTGGAGTTGTAGGGATTATCAAGCATAACGGTGGGATTGATTATCTGCTGTATTTTATCTCTAGTAAGATTAAATCAAAAAAGGGTGCGGAATTTGGTATCGCAGGATTGGTCAGTGTGGCAGATATTGCGACGGCGAATAATACGATATCGATTGTGATCACGGGACCATTGGCAAAGAGTATTTCGGATGAGTATGGGGTGGACCCGAGGAAATCGGCAAGCTTGCTAGATACATTTTCGAGTTGCTGGCAAGGGATTTTGCCGTATGGCGGTCAACTGCTCGCCGCTGCTGGGTTAGCCTCGATTTCACCGGTCAGTATTATGCCTTATTCGTTTTATCCGATTCTGATGGCGCTTTGTGGAATTATTGCGATTCTGATTGGGTATCCAAAGTTTCAGGAGACAGTTAAGACGGTGGAGGTTCCGTTAGTTGTAGAGGAGGACCCGGCTTTGGTATCGGATAAAGGGTGAGGATTGCTGAGTTAATCAGCAGTAGTTCCTGTATAACAGAAGCGTAAAAAGTGTCAAATTCCAAGTTTAGCTATAAATCATTAAAATAGCCCTTCCATCGAGTACATATCTCAATGGAAGGGCTGTTTTTTGTGCTATACTGTTTTCTGGAGACTTCTGTGTGTAATCCTGAAATAGGTCGTTGTATTTCGGATGTAAAAAGCGTAAGCCCTATTTGGAAGTGGGTTAGCTTTGTCTCGTTTAAAGGGGTCTGCACTTTAGCATGATTTAATAAAACGTTCAAATTGCACCATTATACTATCTATGCTATCACATGCCTTATACCGAAGTAAACCTTTTTGAATTAAAATTATGAAAATAGCGAGGATTCCGTCTGTGGAGATAGACGGACAATAAATGAGTAAATACGAGCATTTTCAAGATGAATGGAGTGTGAATGATGTCAAATCATGAAGGGACAAAGGGCAATCTATTGGCGTTTTTACCGCTAATTGTTTTTGTCGTCCTTTTTATCGGTTCGGGCATGTTAACGAATGATTTTTCGACGATGCCATTGAACGTTGCGATATTGATTGCTTCAGCAATTGCGTTGTTGATGAATCGCAAGGAAACGTTTAGTAAAAAGGTAGATGTTTTTACGAAGAGTGCAGGGCATCCGAATATTATTTTAATGGCCGTCATATTTATTTTAGCGGGTGCGTTTGCAGGTGTTGCGAAGGGGATGGGGGCAGTTGAATCGACTGTGAATCTAGGTTTGTCCTTGTTGCCAGCGAATTTGTTGATGGTTGGATTGTTTGTTATCGGGTGTTTCATATCCATTTCGATGGGGACATCGATGGGGACGATTGTTGCATTGGCACCGATAGGGGTTGGAATTGCGGGGCAAACGGAAATTCCGGTGGCGTTGGCCATGGCAACCATTGTGGGTGGTGCCATGTTCGGTGATAATTTGTCGATGATTTCGGATACGACGATTGCGGCGGTCCGAACGCAGCATACGAAAATGAAAGATAAGTTTAAGGTGAATTTTTTGATTGTATTGCCTGCGGCACTTATTACACTTGTGATTCTTGGTGTGCTGACACGTGGCAATGCTGTGGAACTTGCCGGGGATTACCCGTATGACTGGGTGAAAATCCTTCCTTATCTTGGTGTATTAGTGGCGGCACTTGCGGGCACGCATGTATTAGTCGTCTTGGTTGGTGGGACGATTTTTGCGGGTGTTATTGGCTTGCTGGATGGCTCTTATCAAATGAGTAGCTTATTACAGGCGACTGCTGAAGGGATTATGACGATGGAAGATTTGGCGATTGTCTCGATTTTAATCGGGGGGATTATCGGCATTATCCAATATAACGGCGGGATCGATTATTTACTGCGTATGATTACGCGGAATATTAAGTCGAAAAAAGGGGCCGAGTTTGGGATTGCCGGGCTTGTCAGTGCGGCGGATATTGCGACTGCGAATAATACAATTGCGATTATTATTACCGGTCCGTTGGCGAAGAGCATTGCGGATGAGTATGGGGTGGATCCTCGCAAGTCGGCGAGTTTGTTGGATACGTTCGCAGGCTGTTGGCAAGGGATTTTACCTTATGGCGCCCAATTACTCGCCGCCGCTGGACTCGCTGCGATTTCACCGGTGAGCATAATGTTGTATTCGTTTTACCCTGTGTTGATGGGGATTTGTTGTGTGATAGCCATTTTGATTGGCTATCCGAAGTTTAAACGGACAGATGATGCTTCGGCTTCTATATCTAAATGATGAAAACCCCGCTCCAGACATTTTTTAATCTGAGGCGGGGTTTGTCGTTTCACTACACTTTAAATCGGTTCACAGCTTGACTCAATTCCTCACTCAATTCCGTTAGCATTTCTGCTGCTTCTGTTACGGATTGAATGGCGCGTAGTTGCTCGTCTGTGGAGGCGCTGACTTCCTCACAAGCAGCGGCTGTTTCTTGTGAAGTAGCGGCCATTGTTTGGATTGTTTCAGCGACGTCTTCTTTGTGAGCAGCGACTTTTTGGATTTCTGTATAAACGGCATCAATGGAATCTTGCATATCTGCCATTAACGTAGAGATTTCGCCGAAAGTTGTTTCGGTGTCATTGACGACAGTACTTTGGCGTTGGAAGTTGTCGCGTGTGTCGTTCATTTGTTGAGTGACGAGTTGTGATTCGGCTTGTAGTTCTTGAACTGTCACTTTGACTTCTTCTGTTGAATGTGCGGATTGTTCTGCAAGTTTTCGTACTTCATCCGCAACGACAGCGAAGCCTTTGCCATGTTCACCTGCACGCGCCGCTTCAATGCTAGCGTTGAGCGCTAGTAGATTCGTTTGTGCTGAAATTTCAGTGATGGTTTCCATAACTCCACCGATTGCTTTTACTTTTGTTTCGAGTGTGCTGATGACCTCGGACATGGAGTGCAGGTTCGTTTCCCAGTCGCCGAATGATTGTTTTAGTTGTTGCATTTGGCTTTGTCCATTGGTATTCATTTCCCCAGCTTTTGTAGCGATGTCTGACATGACGCCAGCTTTTGTCGTGATTTCGTTAATTTGTTGCCCGAGTAGGTCGGAGCGTTCAGTAACGACTTCAGCATCTTCGGCGGATCTTGATGCACCTTGTGCGATTTCGGTTACCGCATGTGCAACTTCTTCACTGGAGGCATTGGTTTCTTCAGCTACTGCACTCAAGCTTTCGGAATTGGCACGAACGTTTGATGCAGAGTCGTTGACGACTGTAATGATGGCGTTCATATTATCGATCATGGTGTTGAAGTTTTTGCCGAGTTCGCCGATTTCATCATTCGTTTTGATGTCGGAGCGAACGGTTAAATCACCTTGAGAAACAGCGTCCATTAAAGTATTGACTTGTCCGAGTGGCTTAATCATTCGACTAATCATGATGTATAGCGCGGCGAAAATAACGAATAACGTAATCAGCGCAGCAATTGCCATTGAGATGCGTAAATCATTAGCCATCTCGTTGATATTTTTTTCATCATAGATAGCTACCACTTTCCAGCCGAATTGCGGGATTGTAGTGTACATAAGCACTTTGGGGATATTTTCATGGACATAATAAATGGTTCCTTGTTCAGCATCGTTGTTGTACATGTCTCTAAAGTAGGAGAGATTCATTAAATTTTCCCCTTGTAATATTGGATGAGCAATTGCTGTGCCTTCCGTATCGAATATGGCAGGGAAGCCCTCATAGCCAACATCACTTGCTGCAATTTTTTCAGTCAGAGCGTTCAGTTGAACGTCGAGACCAACGACGCCAATGAGTTTTCCATCTGCATGGACAGTGGTAGAAGCGGTGATGACCAAATCGCCTGTGCCTTTATCAATATAAGGTGAGGACCACTGTACTTCATTTGGCTGAGCTGTAGCGTTTGTGTACCATTCACGTTGAGTAGGATCGTAATCAGGACCAAGATCTACGTAAGGGATGTTGATATGCTGGTTTGGATTTGAATAATACACTTTTACTGCGTCACTGTACAATGTTAAAAATTGTGTGAGATCCTCATCGAGTGCATCACGTAAAATTTGCGGAGCAGTTTGTTCGTCAAGAACAAAGTCTGTAATGGAGCTCGAATTTGCTAATTGTGCCAGGCCTTTCCCATATTGTTCGAGATAGTTTTCGATGGCAGCGCTCATTTGGGAAACAAATGCACCGCTTGAGTTAATGATACTTTCATCGGTTTTCGTTTTCACTTGTGTGCTGCTAATGGCGGTCATTGTGGATATCCCGATGAGGAATAACACCATGACAGTCAAGATAATTTTTGTTTTGATGGATCTAAACATATGTAGCACCTTCTCTTTCGACCTTATTATAATAGTATCTATAAAACTTTCGGTCTTTTTATTCGTTTGTTTAGGTAAAGATGAATAATAATAAGATTCGGAATAGAGGCCCTTTAGCTGATGCTTTGCTTTCAGTACACGAAATTTGTTGTATAAAGAGAAAAACCCGCTTAAGACTTCATATCTAGGCGGGTTTTGTTGCTTGATTATACTGTAAATCGGTTAACAGCTTGACTCAATTCCTCACTCAATTCTGTTAGCGTTTCTGCCGCATCCGTTACAGATTGGATGGCGCGCAGTTGTTCATCTGTGGAAGCACTGACTTCCTCGCAAGCGGCGGCTGTTTCTTGTGAAGTAGCGGCCATTGTTTGGATTGTTTCAGCGACATCTTCTTTATGTGCTGCGACTTTCTGGATTTCTGAATAGACAGCATCGATGGAATCTTGCATATCAGCCATCAACGTAGAGATTTCCCCGAAAGTCGTTTCAGTGTCGTTGACAACGGTTCCTTGACGATGGAAGTTTTCGCGTGTGTCGTTCATTTGTTGGGTGACAAGTTGTGATTCTGCTTGTAGCTCTTGCACTGTGACTTTTACTTCTTCTGTCGAGCGTGCTGATTGTTCCGCGAGTTTACGAACTTCATCCGCCACGACAGCAAAGCCTTTGCCGTGTTCACCAGCGCGTGCTGCTTCGATGCTAGCGTTTAGTGCCAGTAGATTCGTTTGTGCTGAAATTTCAGTGATGGTTTCCATAACACCGCCGATTGCCTTCACTTTTGTTTCAAGTGTGCCAATCACTTCGGACATGGATTGTAAATTCGTTTCCCAGTCATTGAAGGAGAGTTTTAGTTGTTGCATTTGGCCTTGTCCATCGGTGTTCATTTCACCAGCTTTTGTAGCGATGTCTGACATGACGCCGGCTTTCGTCGTGATTTCGTTAATTTGTTGACCAAGTAGGTCGGAGCGTTCGGTAACGATTTCTGCGTCTTCAGCGGATCTTGCTGCACCTTGTGCGATTTCGTTAACTGCATGTGCGACTTCCTCGCTGGATGCGTTTGTTTCTTCAGCCACTGCACTCAAGCTTTCGGAACTTGCCCGAACGTTTGAAGTCGAGTCATTGACGACTGTAATAATGGCGTTCATATTGTCAATCATGGTGTTGAAATTGTTGCCAAGCTCGCCGATTTCATCTTTTGTCTTGATGTCGGAGTGAACGGTTAAATCGCCTTTGGAGACGGAATCCATTAAGGTGTTGAGCTGGCTTAGTGGTTTGATGGTTCGGCTAATGATGAAGTACGATGCTAAGAAAATAACAAGCAATGTGATCAATGCAATGATCATCATGGAATTGCGTAAGTCGTTAGCGGTGGCATTGATATTCTTTTCTTGATAGATTGCAGAGACTTTCCAACCGAAATTGGGTAAGGTAGCGTACACATTCACAAAATCGGTACCTTCATGTGCATAGTATGCGACGCCTTGATTGTTACCTTCTGTATACATGTCCGCGATAAACGGTAGATTCATATAGTTTTCTCCAGCTGTGTAGGGATGGGCAACGACGTTCCCTTCTGTATCAAGAACCATTGGAAACCCACCGTAACCTACATCACTAGCTGCTACAGTATCTGCGAGTGCAGTTAGTTCAACGTCCAGGGCAAGAACACCGATGACTTTGCCATTCGATTGGACGGCTTTGGATGCCGCGATGACTAGTTCGCCTGTTGCTGAGTCGATGAATGGGCTAGACCATTGGATAATATCGGGCTGTGCAACGGCATTTTGATACCATTCACGTGTTGTCGGGTCAAAATCAGCTCCGAGATCAGCCTGTGGCATGATGATGATATCCTGAGTGGGGAGCGCTAGATAGACAGATGTTGCATCTTCATAGAAGCTGAGGAAACTGTCGAATTCTTTTTCGAGTGCGGGAATGGGATTATGTGTTGGATTGTCTTCGCTAGGAAGTGTGAAATCTGTCACTGTCGGCGTTGTAGACAGTTGTCCAATGCCTTTCCCATATTGCCCGAGAAAGTTCTCCATGGCGAAGCTAATTTCGTTGACGAGTGCTGCACTAGCATCTGTGGCACTTTTTTCAGTCGTGTTTTTCACTTGGGTACTGCTGATGGTTGTCATTGCCGCTATCCCGATTACAAATAGCACCATGACAGTCATGATAATTTTTGTTTTGATGGATCTAAACATATCTATTGAACACCTTCTCTTTCGTCCTGTTTAAATAGGTCACTATAAAAGATTTTCGGCTTTTCTATACAATTGTTTAGCGATAAGAAGAAAATACTAAGCTTGGCAATAGCATTGGAATTCAGTTTATAGGATAAAAAACATAAAACCCACTCTGGATGTATTGTCCAGAATGGGTTTCAGTTTTTATACTTTAAATCGATTAACGGCTGTGCTCAATTCCTCGCTCAACTCCGTTAGCGTTTCTGCTGCATCCGTTACGGATTGGATGGCGCGTAGTTGTTCGTCTGTGGAGGCACTGACTTCTTCGCAGGCAGCGGCTGTTTCTTCAGAAGTGGCTGCCATCGTTTGGATTGTTTCTGAGACGTCCTCTTTATGAGATGTGACTTTCTGGATTTCTGTATAGACGGCAGCGATGGAGTCTTGCATATCGGCCATCAAGGTAGAGATTTCCCCGAAAGTCGTTTCGGTATCATTGACGACTGTTCCTTGACGCTGGAAGTTGTCACGTGTGTCGTTCATTTGTTGGGTGACAAGTTGTGATTCTGTTTGTAGTTCTTGAACGGTCACTTTAACCTCTTCTGTAGAACGCGCCGATTGTTCTGCGAGTTTTCGTACTTCATCTGCCACGACAGCGAAGCCTTTACCGTGTTCGCCAGCGCGTGCTGCTTCAATGCTGGCATTCAGTGCGAGTAAATTGGTTTGTGCTGAAATTTCGGTGATTGTTTCCATGACACCGCCGATTGCTTTCACTTTTGTTTCTAGTGTGCCGATGACTTCGGACATGGAGTGTAGGTTCGTTTCCCAGTCGCCGAAGGATTGTTTGAGCTGTTGCATTTGGCCTTGACCATTGGTATTCATTTCCCCAGCTTTTGTAGCGATGTCGGACATGATGCCAGCTTTCGTTGTGATTTCGTTAATTTGCTGACCAAGAAGGTCGGAGCGTTCGGTAACGATTTCAGCATCTTCAGCGGATCTTGATGCACCGTGTGCAATTTCGTTGACTGCGTGTGCAACCTCTTCACTGGAAGCGCTCGTTTCTTCCGCAACTGCACTCAAACTTTCGGAACTTACGCGAACGTTTGATGCGGAGCTATTGACGACCGTAATGATGGCATTCATGTTGTCAATCATGATGTTGAAGTTGCGCCCGAGTTCACCAATCTCATCATTGCTCTTAATGTCGGTGCGAACGGTTAAATCCCCTTGCGAAACAGAGTCCATTAGTGCGTTTACTTGTCCAAGTGGTTTGATGGTTCGGCTAATCATGATGTACAATGCAGCAAAGATGACGAATAACGTCACGAGTGCAACGATGACCATCGAGATGCGTAGGTCATTGGCCATTTCATTAATATTTTTTTCATCATAGACGGCTAACACTTTCCAACCGAATTCTGGGAGTGTAGAGTAAATCAGCACTTTCGGGACATTTTCATGGACATAATGAATCACGTCCCGTTCGGAATCGTTTTTGTACATTTCAGTGATGTAAGGGAGGTCCATTAAGTTATCACCTTGTAATGTAGGGTGGGCAATGGCTGTTCCTTCCGTATCAAATATGGCTGGGTAGCCCTCGTAGCCAATGTCGCTCGCTGAAATTGTATCGGTGAGTGCAGCAAGTTGGACATCGAGGCCGACGACACCGATGACTTTGCCATTTGTTTGTACCGCTTTTGAAGCGCTAATAACGAATTCGCCCGTTGCTTCGTCAATATAAGGATTTGTCCAGTGTACCGTGTCGGGATTTACCATCGCTAGCGTATACCAATCACGTGTTGTGGGATCAAAGTCCTCTCCGAGATCAGAGTAAGGCGAAATCACGGTTTGTTTAGTCGGTAATGTTAAGTAGATAGATGATGCATCGGCATAAGGACCAAGGAAGTTTTCAAATACAGAATTGATGGCTTGAAGTTGGCTACTTACGGCTTCTCCATTGCCTGCTTCTGCAAATTCAATAACCGTAGGTGAGGTAGCAATTTGAGTGAGGCCTTTGTCATACTGACCGAGAAAGTTCTCAATGATATAGCCTATCTCGTTAACGAGTGTACCACTCGAATTAATGATGCTTTCTTCTGTATTATTTTTCACCTGTGTACTACTAATTATTGTCATAATGGATATTCCGATGAGAAATAGTACCATGACCGTTAAAATGATTTTAGTTTTGACGGATTTAAACATATCGAAACACCTTCCTTTTCTTAATTTTTAAAAAGAGACCACTTACTGTGAATTTCGGTTTATTCAATCATTTGTTTAGAGTTGGATTAATAATAAGAGGGTTCAGAATAATGATTTAATGCAGGGTTTATTGAACCTGTAGCGACTAGGCGATATTCATCTGTTCAAATAGATAGTATATTGAAGGGGAAAGAGTAAAATTCAGTACTTTTTATTGTCAATTGGCTCAACTTCCTTTTGGATATGCCGATATAATTTGTAATGGAAGTTCTCATGAACAGGGAGGTTTGAGGAATGGTCAGTCGTATGGATAGTGGAACTGTGACGCATCAAGCAAGCGTTTCAGTAGAAAAAGCGGCACCGGACATGGATGTCCAGGTTATTCCAGTGAAAGCCGTTGCAGAGAAAGTACAGCCGCAAGCCGACCAAGAACAACAGTTGTCAGCAGAGAAAGCAAAGCAAATGACAGACAGTATGAACACATTTTTGGCGAGTGCCAATACGCAATTGCGATTTAAGTTTCATGATAAGCTCAACGAATACTATGTCACGGTTGTCGATTCGACAACCGACGAAGTCATTCGGGAAATCCCATCCAAGAAATTGATGGATATCCATGCGGCGATGCGTGAATTTGTAGGCTTATTGGTAGATCAAAAAATATGATGAGAAGGTGTGAAGGATTATGAGAATTGGTGGAATAGCTTCGGGGATGGATATAGACTCGATTATTAAGGATTTAATGAAGGCAAATCGGATACCGCTAGATAAAACGATACAGAAAAAGCAATACTTGGAGTGGCAATTGAATGATTACCGCAGCATTAACCGGAATTTGCAAGCAACAAGTAGTAAAATTGGGGACACATTGCAGTTCGAAAGTACGTTCATGGCGAAAAATGTAACGAACTCCAATCCAAATGCGGTTGACATTAAAAGTACGAATTCAATAGCTGATTTTACAGGAACGATCTCGATTGAGCGGTTGGCTAAGAAAGCAACTGTGCAAGGTGGAGAGTTACAACAATCAGACGGTACTAAACTTACTGAGGCACAAGTGAAAAATTCTACATTAAAAGAACTTGGGTTAGAGCAGGGAGATATGACAATTAAGATTGATGCACCAGGAAAAGCTGGTGAAGTACTAACGTTTGAAGAAACGGATACAATCGAATCTGTTTTAACTAGAATTAATAAAGAAACGGGAGTAAATGCATTTTTTGATTCACATACAGGGAAAATCGCAATGACTGCTAAAAATAGTGGTGATGGCGCAATCACTGTCACTGGTGGTATGGGAGATAAATTGAAATTAGACGCATCAAATGCAGTTAAGACAGCTGGCCTAAATGCACAATTTACTTTTAATGGACTAGCTACTGAACGCTCATCCAACTCATTCACAATCAATGGTTTTGAAGTGAACTTAAAACAAGTGACAACAAGTGATGTAACATTCAGTTCATCTCCAGACACGGATAAAATCGCTGACACTGTCATTCAATTTGTCAATGACTATAACAAGATGATTGAAGAATTGAATGCGAAGATTCGCGAGCCTAAATACCGTGACTATCAGCCGCTATCTGAAGAACAGAAGAAAGATATGAAAGAAAATGAAATTAAGATGTGGGAAGAAAAAGCGATGAGTGGAACGCTGCGCAACGACCCGACGATTTCAAGCATGTTGACGAAGATGCGCGATGCATTGAACAGCGAGGTTAATGGAACGGATGGTAAGATTCGCCTAAGTGACATTGGAATCACCACGTCTAATAACTACAAAGATAATGGCAAACTTATAATCGATGAGAAAAAACTTCGTGAAATGATTGCAACAGAACCAAACAAAGTTTCCGAGCTTTTTACAAAAACGGACGAAGGACTTGCAACAAAGTTCCGTAACGCTATCGATGAAGGACAAAAGTCAATTTCTAAACGAGCAGGTAGCGTAGGAGCAGGGAATGATACATTTACGCTTGGCAGTACGATGAAAAGTATGAATGAGCAAATTGTTCGTTTTGAAGAACGTATGAAAACGGTTGAAGATCGCTTGTGGAAACAGTTCACGGCAATGGAAATGGCGATTAACCGTGCAAACGCACAATCCGCACAGTTGCAAAGTACACTTGGTGGGTATTAATCTAGTAAGTCGTATAAAAGGAGATATAAAATGGCTAGCAATAATCCATATGCAAAATACCAGAATAACTCGGTCAATACATCGACACCTGGTGAGCTAACGCTCATGTTGTACAATGGCTGTTTGAAGTTCATAGAACAAGCAAAAAGAGGATTGATAGATGGGGATATGGAAGAAAAGAATACATCTATTAAAAAAGCACAGGCTATTATTTCTGAGTTGATGCTGACACTTGATAGATCTTATCCAGTTGCTAAAAATATGCTCATTCTCTACGAATTTGCCAATAGCCGTCTTGTTGATGGTAATATCAAAAATGATAGTACCTTATTCGATGAGGCATCTGCGATTATTAGGGAATTTCGCGATACGTGGAAGCAGGTTATTCAAATTAATCGGCAAAAGCAGTATGCGAATGTGGATGAAATATGATTCGGCCCGCAATGATTGCTTGGCGTGATGTGACGGAGAAATTGTTGGCATTGACGACAGGCGAGACTTCTGAAGAACAACGCGATGCCGTGATTTTAAGTATTGAAGGATTTTTGGATAGTCGGGACAAGCTTCAACCGCATATAGCTGCACCGTTTACTAGTGAAGAAGAAGCGTTTGGCGAAGAACTTGTTGCATTGGAAGCAGACGTTCAGAAAAAACTTGCGTTGTTTACAAATCAAATTCGTGTGAATATTTCTGAAGCCCAATCTAAAAAAGGCAATATGAAAAACTACGTCAATCCTTACAGTAATGTCGCACGTGACGGTACATTTTACGATACAAAGCAGTAAATAGGAACTCGGTAGGGAACTATTCTCTATCGGGTTTTTTATCTGTCGAAATCAAAAGAGGTATCAAAGTGGAAAAGAATACAAGTTTTACTTCCATAGAATAGGAATTGGTCAATTACACCCATATGAATACCTATTCATTAATGATACATTTTACATACGGATTTATTTAGTATATTCAGATAGTAATTGAAATTGACATTTAAGGAGTGAACGGGTGTGAATATTGAACAATTGAAGCGGGAAGATTGGCTTCGAAAGAATCGGATTATGATGATTGGATTTGCGCTTGCGGCTGGGCTTGGTTTGGTTGCCCAACTTATTCAGCGGGCACCGCTAGCCATTCTGTTGCCTGTTGCGATTCCTTTTGTGCTAGCAATTACTCTCTATAGTTTAAGCATGAAAATAGAAGCGGTATCGCGAGTACTTCCATATGGACTGTTGATATTGAATTTTAGTATTGCGATGGGTGTCATCTTTTTCTCGGAGGCGAATTTAGGAACAATCGGTATTATTCTACTTATTTTAGTACTTGCCTCTATCCATGGCATGATGCGGATAATGGCATTCGGCTACGTACTCGGTGCCATTGCCATTGTGACGAATAACCTGCTTTTTGTGCAACCTGAACTGGTTGAAGAAAGTGGAACGAATCTTGTGATTTTATATTTGCTTGCGGGGCTTCTATTATTTTTACTTGTTCGTCAAAATGTGCGGGTATTTGCACATGTGGAACAGCTTGTCGAATTGACGGAATCGAAGGTGCTGGAAGAAGAAGCACTCACAGCTCGACTGGATGGCTGTGTGGAAAAAATAACGGCGAATCTTGGTCAACTACGCACCAGTACAGAGACAGCTGCGATTGGACAGAACGA
Organism: Sporosarcina sp. FSL K6-1522; assembly: GCF_038622445.1. GTDB lineage: Bacteria > Bacillota > Bacilli > Bacillales_A > Planococcaceae > Sporosarcina. Next base: position 4,104,933 of record NZ_CP152019.1, on the reverse strand, counting down.
GATGCTTGCGGCTGTGAATGAAGTAAGTATAGGGAGTCAGCATCAGGCAGATCATATTGGCGATATTGCAAAAAATGCAGAGCGTACGTATGAATCGGTTCAAGTGATTGCTGAAGGATTGGGGCAAATCGTCATCCAGACAAGTGAAGCGGGACGGAAAGCTGAAGAAGGCACGGAAAATAGTGTGAAGTTAAAAGCAAGCATTGATACATTTTCTTTATTTTTCACAGAGTTACATGAAACCTTTGCAATGTTATCGGGGAAAATTGATGAAACAAATGCGTTTGCGAGTTCGATCAAGGTTATTACGGAGCAGACGAATTTATTGGCATTGAATGCTTCGATTGAAGCGGCACGGGCAGGTGAACAAGGCAAAGGCTTTGCTGTCGTTGCGGATGAAATTCGAAAGCTCGCTGGTCTAACAGATGATACGTTGAAGAAAATTGATGGCAATTTAGTAGAAGTGAATCGTTATAACGAACTGGCTGTGACGAAGCTCGGAGAAGGCTTGCAGCAAATAAGTGTGCAAACAGCCGTGGCGGATGCGTCTAGCTTATCCTTTACTGCGTTATGTGAAACAATGACGACATTGCAGCAGGAGTTATCGGTGTTCATCCAAAGCTTTGGGGGCATTACGGCGGATAGTGCGTCGATTCAGGAGCGCACGATGGCATTTGCGGCGATTGTTGAACAAAGTACGGCGGCTGTGGAAGAGTTGAATGCTACGCTGACCGAATTGACGGCTGAGCAACAGCAAACTGCGCAGTATATTCATGAAACGCATGAAGAAGCGATGCAAATGAGACATACAAGAAGCTGAGCTGAAGTTCGATGAAAAGTCTTCCATTTGTTATGATGGAAGAAATGGCTAGTAATGGAACGAGGTGTGAGGGATGTTTTATAAAAGGAATGAATACTTTCGATATACATTTGACGAACCGCTTGAAGCTGAATTTCGAGTTGTCATTGCAGCGCCGGAAGAAAAGGAATCTAAGCGAGGGCATTGTCAGCTGGTGAATATTAGCCCGGGTGGTTTGAAATTTGCGACGAAGTTTGATATTCCGCTCGAACATAAGCCAGTCCGCTTACGCATAGAGTTTACGTTGTACGAAAACAGCATTGAGGTCGAAGGAAGTATAGTTTGGAAAAAGCCTTATAGTGATGGTTGGATGTATGGCTTTGATTTTGTTGAGGATACTGAAGTGGAAGCACAAATTGTTCATGAACTGAAGCAAAGCCGTCGCACTATGATGGGTGCTGAAAAAGCGTCGAAGAGGCATTGAAAAATGGGTTAGACACAAAAACGGCATCATTCGACAATTTTTTTTAATTTTTCAATGTTTTTAGAAGGACTTTAAAGGGAAGATGTAGAAGAGTACTATATGGTCAAATAAAGGAGGAGTTCATATGTTAAACTTCAACATCCGCGGTGAAAATATTGAGGTGACTCCGGCGATCCGTGAACACGTCGAGAAGAAAGTCCAAAAACTCGAAAGGTATTTCACAGAAGAAACAATCGAAACAGCAACAGCAAATGTGAATATGAAAGTGTATAACGACAAGCAGACAAAAGTGGAAGTAACTATTCCGATGAAAAATTTGACACTTCGAGCAGAAGAACGTCATAACGATCTATACGCAGCAATCGACTTAATTGTCGACAAACTCGAACGTCAAATTCGTAAATACAAAACAAAAGTGAATCGTAAATTCCGTGAACGTGAAGGCGTTGCAGCATTCTTTGCGTCAGTTAATAAAAGCGAAGATAAATCTGTAGAAGTTTTAGAGGAAGATCATGAATTCCCGATTGTTCGCACGAAACAATTTGATCTGAAACCGATGGATCAAGAGGAAGCCATCCTTCAAATGAATATGCTCGGCCATAATTTCTTCATCTTCACAGATGCAGAGTCTGACGGTACGCATATCGTATACAAACGTAAAGACGGCAAATATGGTTTGATTGAAACAAACTAACGATTGGTTGGAATCCCTAAGTGACGGACGCTGTCGCTTAGGGATTTTTTTGAATTAGAAAAGAGTCGCATGTGAATGAATAATTGGATTGCGCAAAGAAGCGATTGAACCACGCATATATGCCGACGAAGCGCGCAATCCATCGCTCGAACCGCGCATATATACTGTTGAACCACGCAATCCACCGGCATCACCGCATAAAAAGTATACAAATAACACAAAAAATAACCATCTGAAAACGTTTGGGCTACACGATTTGCACCGCGCATTTCACAGTGTTAAAATGAAGAGTGAACTTAATGAGGATGTGACCTGAATGCTTGGCGTATTGAATAAAATGTTTGATATGAATAAACGAGACTTGAAGCGTCTCGACAAGATTGCGGATAAGGTTGAAACTTTGGCTTCACAAATGGAGCAACTTTCGGATGAGCAATTAACGGCAAAGACGGAAGAATTTAAGGAACGTTACAACAAGGGAGAAACGCTTGACCAATTGCAGGCTGAGGCATTTGCGGTTGTACGTGAAGCATCTCGCCGTGTACTCGGTATGTACCCATTCCGTGTACAAATCATCGGTGCGGCTGCTTTACACGAAGGCAATATCGCAGAGATGAAAACGGGTGAAGGGAAAACGTTGACGTCTACGCTATCGGTTTATTTGAACGCGCTTGCTGGTAAAGGCGCGCATGTTGTGACGGTCAACGAATACTTGGCAAGTCGTGACGCGATGGAGATGGGACAGCTGTACGAATTTCTTGGCTTGTCAGTCGGTTTGAACTTGAACCATCTGTCGAAAGAAGAAAAAAGAGAAGCATATAGTGCAGACATTACGTATAGTACAAATAACGAACTTGGTTTCGACTACTTGCGTGATAATATGGTGCTTTACAATGAACACAAAGTACAGCGCCCACTCTTTTACGCAGTTATTGACGAGGTGGACTCCATCTTAATCGATGAAGCGCGTACGCCGTTGATCATTTCGGGGCAAGCGGCGAAATCGGCGGAATTGTATCGCTTGGCGAATCAGTTTGTGTTTGGGCTGAAAAAAGAAGAAGACTATTCGTATGATGAGTCGACGAAAGGTGTCGTCTTGACGGAAGCTGGTATTGAAAAGTCGGAGAAGGCATTTAGTATCGACAACTTATTCGATTTGAAACATGTCTCGCTGAATCACGCGATTAACCAGTCGCTGAAAGCCCATGCGAGTATGCATATCGATGTCGATTATGTTGTGCAAGAAGGCGAAGTTGTCATTGTCGATTCATTCACAGGGCGTTTAATGAAAGGTCGTCGTTATAGTGATGGCTTGCACCAGGCAATTGAGGCGAAAGAAGGTCTGGAAGTCCAGAATGAAACGATGACGCTGGCAACGATTACCTTCCAGAACTTCTTCCGGATGTACGAAAAGCTTTCTGGTATGACGGGGACGGCGAAAACGGAAGAGGAAGAGTTCCGCAATATTTACAATATGAACGTCATTGCGATTCCGACGAACCGTCCGATTTCAAGGGATGACCGTGCGGATTTAATCTACGCAACGATGGCTGGTAAATATAAAGCCGTTGCAGAAGATATTAAAGAGCGCAATACGAAAGGGCAGCCTGTACTTGTCGGTACGGTAGCCATCGAAACGTCTGAGATTATTTCCAAATATTTGACGAAATTTGGCGTGAAGCATAATGTGTTGAACGCGAAAAATCATGGCCGTGAAGCCGAAATTATTTTGGAAGCCGGTCAAAAAGGCGCGGTGACCATCGCGACGAACATGGCTGGTCGTGGTACAGACATTAAACTAGGTGAAGGTGTGCAAGAGCTTGGTGGTCTTGCGGTTATCGGTACGGAACGACATGAGTCGCGCCGAATCGATAATCAGCTTCGTGGTCGTTCTGGTCGTCAAGGTGACCCGGGGATTACACAGTTCTATTTATCCCTAGAGGATGAATTGATGCGTCGTTTTGGTTCAGACCAGATGAAGTCGATGATGACGAAACTTGGGATGGACGATGAAACACCGATCCAGTCAAAAATGGTCTCCCGTTCGGTTGAATCTGCTCAGAAGCGGGTAGAGGGGAACAACTTTGATGCGCGGAAACGTCTTCTTCAATACGACGATGTCCTGCGTCAACAACGTGAAATCATTTACAAGGAACGGAACGATGTGCTCGGCTCCGACAATATTCGCGAAGTTCTTGAAAATATGCTAGCGAATGTGGCGGAAAGAGCGGTTGCGCTCCATACGACAGAAGAGAAACAATCGGATTGGCATTTGAAAGGCTTAGAAGATTTCATCGGCGCGAATTTGCTACCAGAAGGTACGCTGACACAAGCGGATATGGAAGGCAAAACGGCTGAACAATTGACGAAGCTGATTCAAGATGCTGTTATCAAGCACTATGATGAAAAAGAAGCTGAAATGACAGCGGAGCGTATGCGCGAGTTCGAGAAAGTCGTCTTGCTGCGTGCGATTGATTCAAAATGGACGGATCATATCGATGCGATGGACCAATTGCGTCACGGAATCCATTTACGTGCATACGGTCAAACTGATCCACTGCGTGAATATCAGTCGGAAGGGTTTGCGATGTTCGAAGAAATGGTGGGAGCGATTGAGTCCGATGCTTCTAAATATGTCATGAAAGCCGAAATTCGCAATAACCTTGAACGTGAGGAAGTTGCGAAAGGGCAGGCTGTCAACCCGAAAGAGGATGGCGAGCAAGTACGAAAAAAACCAGCGCGCCGGGCAGTTAATATTGGACGAAATGATCCATGTCCATGTGGTAGCGGGAAGAAATTTAAAAACTGTCACGGCAATGCATAAGCAACCGGACAACCCAATTTCAGGAGGAAAACATTATGATGGAATTATCCGATGTACGTAACGAGCTTGACAAATCAGCTAAGAAATTAGCGGACTTTAGGGGGTCTCTTTGACTTAGAAAACAAAGAGGCACGTATTCAAGAACTCGATGAAGTGATGCTAGAACCAGGATTCTGGGATAATCAGGACAGTGCGCAGAAAGTCATTTCTGAATCGAATGGCTTGAAGGATGTCGTTGGTGATTATACAGAACTAACAGACACACAAGAAAATTTAGAAATGACGCTGGAATTACTTCGTGAGGAATTTGACGAGGAATTGCAGGAGGAGCTCGGAACTGAACTAAAAGAATTCAAAGGGAAGTTAGATGCGTTTGAATTGCAAATGCTACTCAGCGATGAATTCGATAAAAATAGTGCAGTTCTTGAACTTCATTCAGGTGCTGGCGGTACTGAATCTCAGGACTGGGCGTCTATGCTCCTTCGTATGTACACACGTTGGGCTGAACACCATGGTTTCAAGGTGGAAACACTGGATTACCAAGCTGGAGATGAAGCGGGTGTGAAATCCGTCACATTATCTATTAAAGGGCATAATGCGTATGGCTATTTGAAAGCAGAAAAGGGCGTTCATCGACTTGTGCGCATTTCACCATTCGATTCATCCGGCCGCCGTCATACATCATTCTCTTCTATAGAAGTAATGCCGGAATTTGAAGGCGATGTCGATGTAGAAATTAAGATGGAAGATGTAAAGATTGACACATATCGTTCAAGTGGAGCGGGTGGTCAGCACGTTAATACGACGGATTCCGCTGTACGGATGACGCATATTCCAACAGGTGCCATCGTGACATGTCAGACAGAGCGTTCACAGATCAAAAACCGTGAGCGTGCGTTGAACTTGTTGAAAGCGAAGATTTACCAAATTCGCATTGAAGAAGAGGAAGCACGTCTTCTTGAAATTCGTGGAGAACAAAAAGAAATCGGTTGGGGCAGTCAGATTCGCTCCTACGTATTCCACCCGTATTCCATGGTGAAAGATCACCGGACGAATGCAGAAACAGGGAATGTCGGTGCCGTGATGGATGGCGAAATCGATTTGTTCATCAATGCGTATTTACGTTCACGCATTTCATAATGGAGCCACAGAGGAAAAGTACACTTCGGTGTGCTTTTTCTTTGCACAGAAATGATAAAATAGTGGATTTGGGGCAAGTTACAAATAGGTGATGCCATGCAAGTAGGTTTAGAAGGCTGGAAAAGGTGTTATAGTAAGAGAGAGGGACTTCCAGAGGTGTTTGTCACTGTTTTGAAGAATAAGACGCTGTAGACGGACAATTTCAAACACAAAGCTCTGGTATACTAAGGTATGTAGAACATTATTTACATGAGGAGGAAGTAGCATGAAGAAACAACTTTTAGCAGTTCTATTCGGAGCTACGCTTGTCCTTGGGGCATGTGGCGGCGGAGACAAAGCGAAAGAAACAGATAAGGGTAATACTGGTGGCGAAACAGCAGCAGTTGACGCAGAAGCAATCGTCGATAAGAGCTGTATCATGTGTCACGGTGGCAACCTTGAAGGACAAGGGAACGCTCCAGCACTTACGGATGTTGGCTCACGTTTGACTGAAGAGGAAATCAAAGCTGTTATTGTTGATGGTAGAGGCGGTATGCCAGCTGTCAAAATGAGCGATGAAGAATCAACTGCAGTAGCACAATGGTTAGCTGAGAAAAAATAAGTTCGACAATGAAGCCGCCTGCAAGCATATGCTTGGGCGGTTTTTTTGTTGTGCTTAGGTGTACTGTCGGTGCAACCAGCGGGACTGTCCGTGAAAGAGATGGAACTGTGCGTTCAAGTGGCGGGATTGTCCGTGAAAGAGTTAAAACTGTCGACGCAACTTGTCAGACTGTCAGTGAACAGGTGCCGCCGCTAGGAAATATCTTCCTTGCTATTTCATTTACTAGGATATTTGTGCTTTCAATCTCCCCTTTACAAAATCACAAATCCATGTACAGTTCGACACAAATTCTTCAATACTTCATGTTTCCACCAGCAATTTTGCGGGAGAGAATTTTATCCCCAAAGGTCGAATAAAGTAGGGCTAGTGTAGGTTTTAAAGAGAAATTCACGTAGAAACGCATGATTACCAACGTTACAATCGGAATCTAAATGAAATACAACTGTAATACTTACTCGCGCGAATCATGTTATAATAAGCACGTTGAGGAAAAAAAGAGCGACAAAAATTTTGCAGGTGGTCTTAACATGATAGTGATGAAAGATGTGTACAAGAAATACTCGAATGGTGTTGTAGCTGCAAACGGTATCAATGTCGAAATTGGCGGTGGCGAGTTTGTCTATGTAGTAGGTCCGAGTGGTGCAGGTAAAACAACATTCATTAAAATGATGTACCGTGAAGAAAGACCAACAAGTGGAGAAATTCATATTGATGGTACGAATCTTGCAACGTTGCGCAGCAAGCGTGTTCCTTATTTACGCAGGCAAATTGGTGTTGTATTTCAAGACTTTAAACTATTACCGAAATTGAATGTTTATGAGAATGTAGCGTTTGCGCTTGAAGTAATTGAAGAATCGCCAACCGAAATCAGAAAAAAGGTAAATGAAGTACTTGGACTTGTTGGATTAACGCAGAAGGCGCGCATGTTTCCGGATGAATTATCAGGAGGAGAACAGCAAAGAGTGTCGATTGCAAGGTCCATTGTCAACAAACCGAAAGTCGTCATTGCCGATGAACCGACAGGTAACCTTGACCCTGAAACTTCATGGGAGATCATGAGGATTTTCGAACAGATTAATGCTCGTGGTACGACAATTGTCATGGCCACCCATAACAGGGAAATCGTCAATACAATCAGGCACCGGGTTATCGCAATAGAGGGCGGACTGATCACCCGTGATGAGTACGGAGGTGATTACGGCTATGAAAGCTAGAACATTCGGCCGACACGCACGCGAAAGCTTGAAAAGTCTAAGGCGCAACAGTTGGATGACCTTTGCTTCGATTAGTGCCGTTACCGTTACACTACTGCTTGTTGGTGTGTTTATCGTCATCATGATGAACTTGAATCAATTGGCGACGAATATTGAAAATGATGTCGAAATCAAAGTCATTGCCGATCCTGCCGCGAGTGAGGAAGCTGTAAAAGAACTTGAAAAGAAGGTTCGTTCACTAGAAGGTGTCCTCGAGGTCGTTCATTTTACGAGAGACCAAGAATTGGACAAGATGATTGCATCATTTGGAGACGAACTGAAGCTGTATGAGCAAAGCAACCCACTTGGAGATGCGTTGTACGTAAAAGCGCAAGATCCACAGCAAACGGCGAAAATCGCTAAAAAAATTGATGCCTATGAGTATACATATGAGGTTGTATACGGACAAGGGAAAGTCGAAAAGCTATTTAACGTGTTAAACCTTGGTCGCAATATCGGGTTAGTGTTAGTCATAGCACTCTTGTTGACTGCGATGTTCCTTATTTCGAATACGATACGCATTACAATTGTTGCTAGAGGAAGAGAAATTGAGATTATGAAACTGGTAGGTGCAACGAATAACTTCGTGCGCATTCCGTTCATACTCGAAGGAATTTGGCTAGGAATCCTTGGTGCGATTCTGCCAATGCTGATTGTTTCAATTTCTTATTATAACTTGTACCAATACTGGTCACCAAAACTAAAAGGTGAACTGTTCCAGCTCCTACACACAACGCCATTTTTATTCCAATTGAACGCATTGATTCTGTTCATGGGAATCTTCATCGGTATGTGGGGTAGCTTTATGGCTGTGCGCAAATTTCTTAAAGTGTAACTGGATTGCTAGAGTTGAAAGGGGTATTGAGAAGTTGGGTAAAAGTAAAGGATTACTGACAAGTATTATTGCAGTGTTTCTGCTGTCTACAACATTGGGTGCTACCGGTGTCTCGGCAAGCGCACTGGATGATATGAAAGCAGAGCAGAAAATACTGAATCAAAAAAAGAACGAATTGAATTCAGGTATAGAGAAAAAAGAATCTGAAATCAATGTGAAAAGATCTTCCATCGACACAACGTTAGATCAACTCTCTCAATTAAATAATAAAATTGAGAATACGAATGCCGAAATTGATCGTGTTGAAGGTGAGATTGCTCGCACAACACTGGAAATTGAGGAATTGCGTATTTCGATTGCAGACCTCGAAAAGAAAATCGAAGAGCGTGATGAAGTATTGCGTGAACGTATGCGTGCTATGCAAGTTAAAGGTGAACAAGTTAGCTATCTGGACGTGCTAATTGGTGCAAATAGTTTTGCAGATTTCATCGACCGTTTTTCAGCAGTCAATACATTGATGGATGCTGACCGTAAAATAATGGAACAACAAGCTGAAGATAAGAAGCAGCTTGAAGAAGAAAAAGCACTTGTTGAGCAAAAACTTGCAGAGCAAGAAGCAAACAAACAACAACTTCAAGAGTTGAAGAAATCTTTAGAAGCACAAAAGAATGAGAAAGACCGATTGATTAAGCAGCTTGAGGCAGAACAACAACAATTGGTAAATGAAAAAGGTCAGCTTGAAGCTGATTTAGACAAAACGTATGAAGTGAGTAAAGAGCTTGAACAAAAAATTGCGGTAGAGCAAAATCGCTTAGCGGAAATTGCGCGTCAAGCAGAAGCAGAGCGGAAACGTAATCTATTAGCTTCACAAGGTGGAGGTAGTAGCCAAGGTGGAAGTAGCAGTCAAGGTGGCGGAAGTACATCGGGTGGCTCTTTGCCGGCTGTCTCTAGCGGATCATGGACAAAACCATCGACTGGACGAAGCACATCGTCATTCGGCTGGAGAATACATCCAATTTCAGGCGTTAAAAAGCAACACCGCGGTGCAGATATTGCAAATAGTATTGGAACGCCAGTTGTATCGGCTGCAGATGGCGTTGTATCCTATGCAGGTCAGTTAGGAACTTACGGCAACGTAATCATGGTCACACACTCAATCGAAGGAAAGATTTTCACAACATTGTATGCGCATCTTTCTAGCATTGGTACAGGTGTTGGATCACATGTTTCTAAAGGTCAACTAATCGGAAAAATGGGGAACACGGGCGGAGTAACCGGTCCTCACCTTCATTTCGAACTTCATGTTGGCGCATGGACAGCATATGGATCAAGTGCGGTTAACCCATTAAACTATATATCATTCTAATGAATGAAACGTGTCCGCCTCTAAATGGGGCGGACTTTTTATATTTCTAGACGATATTTTGTACAAAGGCCAAGCAAATTGTTCGTATTTTTGCATCTTTTTGTATACGATACAGGGTATATGATGAAAAGGGGAAATGCATGATGCCTGTTACGAAACTCTTTATTCTCGGTAACCTGACAGTCCAGTCATCTTGGGTGGCATTCATGGTTGCATGCGTCGTTGCATACTGTGCAGTTAGGATGCGTTTTGGCAAACGGCATGCAGAACGTTTGTCAGATGCGCTTTTTACTGTGCTCATTGTATGGAAGTTCAGTGTCATATTGACTGATTTCAGCACAGTTATCCAGTCGCCATTGACGCTGATTTATTTTCATGGTGGTGCATTTGGTTTTATTCTCGGAGTGTTGTTCGTAATTGGAAAGTCTATTGTTGAACGAAAGCGTAAACCACTTGATACGACGGGCCTTTGGGCAATGTTTACAGGAGCAGTGACAGTTCAAGTTGTGTATCAAGTACTGATGGTGTTATTGAACGAAGGTGAGCGGCTTGCGCAACTTGTAACGGTAATCTTGTTCGTTGTGTTTGCAGTCTTTTTCTGGGTACATACTGGTAAAGTGGGCGAGTGGTTTTGGCAATTGGCATTGCTGTTTATGGCAGTGCATATGTTTGTCGCGGCTTTCCAGCCAGAGGGGCTCAGTGGAACATCGTTCATTGTGACCGCGATTATTGGCGTGTTTTTTGTAGTGCATGGACGTAGATTGGAGGAGCGATTATGAATAAGAAAATAATGGGTTCGATTATTGCGATATTACTGATAGGTTCAATGGTTGTCATTATGCTGAAGGATAATCTAGGGGAGCCAGAGCCGATTGACGATTATCTTGCAGGCGCAGATCTTAGTGCTTTGGAGGATGAGCCAGGTTTGCAAAGGGGAGATACACCGCCTGATTTCGAACTGACTACGATTGCAGGAGAAACGGTTAAACTATCAGATTTACAAGGAAAAAAAGTGGTGTTGAATTTCTGGGCTTCATGGTGTGGTCCTTGTAAGGCGGAAATGCCCCATATGGAGAAGTTTTATAAAAAGCATAAAGACGAAGAAAACGTTGAAATCATCGCAGTCAATTTGTTGTCTGTGGAGAAGCAAGGTATGCAAGGAGTCGAGCAATTTATCGATGCCTATGGACTGACGTTTCCAATTCCGCTCGATGAAGATGGTGCCATTATGGATGCTTATCAGGTGATGACTATACCAACAACATTTATGCTCGGGACAGATGGGACGATTGTACATAAGATTGTTGGGCCGATGGATGAAAAAATGATGAAAGACCTTGTGAGCAATTTGCCATAAGTTTTTATGGTATATAAATGGGACTACATAATCTTTCTAACAACGCTTGTAAGGTGCCTTCGCTGGATAGTAAATAAAAATCATAAGTTCAACCTATGTAACAATTAAAGAAAGTCGGTTTTCGCTGTCGTAATGTTCTGTTGTCGTTCATATAGTGGACGGAGGAGGGGGCATTGGGTATGCAGAGAAGCCGGCTTTTGTTATTTGTCATGTTAGCAGCTATGGCGGCGGGAGTTTTGCTCGTATTAGATGGCTGTGCGGGAAAGGAAGATACGGATGTAGGAACGGCGAGTACGTTTCCTGTGATTGATGAGGCGCTTGGGGTGATTCAGAAAAAAGCGGTATATCCAGTCGAGGAGGACATGCTCATTGAAGGGGCACTGCGCGGGATGGCCGATGTCATCGATGATCCCTATTCGACGTATTTGACGCAGGAAGAGGCAGCGGCGCATAAGGAATCGCTTGCAGCTGAACGCGTGGGCATTGGTGCAGAAATTACGCGCTCGAACGGCAAGTTCATCATCGTTGCTCCAGTGAAATCATCCCCGGCGGACAAAGCGGGATTGCAACCTTATGATGAGATTGTTCGCATTGACGATGAGCGACTCGAAGGTGATTCGTTGCAGGATGTTGTCCAGCGCATACGTGGTAAAAAAGGGACTGAGGTATCCATGACGATTTTCAGGCCCGATTTGAACAAACATCTGGAAGTGTCGGTGACGCGCGATGTCATTCCCGTCAAGACGGTGTCTGCGGAAGTGATTGAAGAGCGTGGCGAGAAGATTGGTTACATATCGCTTACGACGTTCGGTGATGAAAGTGCGAAAGAGTGGCTCGATGCGACTAATAAGCTGATTAAAGAAGGGGCGGAATCGCTTATTATCGATGTGCGTGGCAATCCGGGGGGCTATCTACACGCCGTCGGAGATATAGCAGGTAGTCTATTGCCGGAAAGTACGCCTTTCGCCTATATGCAGGATGCCAAGGGGGCTTTGACACCACTTGTGACAGAAAGCTCGCAGGATTTGGCTTATGATGAAAAGCTCAAGCAAATGCCGATTGTGCTCCTGCAAGATAAAGGAAGTGCCTCGGCAAGCGAAGTATTGAGCGGTGCTTTGAAGGATTTACAAAGAGGTTTTATTGCAGGAACGACAAGCTTTGGTAAAGGAACGGTACAAGACATTACGAAGTTATCCAATGGCGGAGAGATGAAATTGTCCACGCATAAATGGTTAACGCCGAAAGAGCAATGGATTCATGGGAAAGGCGTTACGGCACAGTTAGAAGTGGAACAAAATAAGCTGTTCAGCGAGCATATTCGACTGGTGACAGATGAATATAAAGAAGGCGATTTTCACGATGACATCGCCTATGCACAGCGTTTGCTTTCGGGACTTGGCTATGAGGTAAAACGTCAAGACGGTTTCTTTGATGGCGCTACAGAGAAGGCGGTTAAAGCCTTTCGTGAAGATGTCAAAGTGAAGAAGGGGAAAGAGATGGATCGCAAGTTTTTTATCACACTAAAGGATCAAGTGGAAAAGTTTAGAAATGAGCGTGCGAACGATGAGCAACTGCAGATGGCCATTGGCTATATGCATCATCAAATGAGCGGTAAGTAACATGGAGACTCCCGATATTGGGAGTTTTTTGTTTGGCGATAAGGGTTATGTTTAGGTTCCTTTGTGTAACTCGAAGCGCGCAAAAATCGTGTGTAACCGCGCAAAGCCATGTACGAAGCGCGCAAAAATCCTGTGTAACCGCGCAAAGCCATGTACGAAGCGCGCAAAAATCCTGTGTAACCGCGCAAGGCCGTGTACGAAGCGCGCAAAAATCCTGTGTAACCGCGCAAAGCCGTGTACGAAGCGCGCAAAAATCCTGTGTAACCGCGGAAGGCCGTGTACGAAGCGCGCGAAAATCCTGTGTAACAGCGCAAGGCCGTGTCATGGTCGGGAGGAACTGCCACCATCACTCATCATTTACTCCCATTCTATGAAAATTTACGCATGATTCACATAGCGAGGACTTAATTTGTTACAATGAATAGTAATCTTGTTGTGGGAAATGGGTGGTGTGGGTTGTGTCGGATAAAATACTAATGGATCTATTACAGATGATTGGGCTATTTTTTCTAAACCCTATAGTTGTTGTTTCAATATTGGCAGCGATTGCTTTGGGCTATTTTCGTGTGAAGCGTGAGCGAAGGAGTTTTAGGGTCCGCTTGTCGCCAGGGCTAACGGAGCTGAAGCGTTTGTTGGCGGAGTCATGGCTATATGCGTTAGTTCTATCCGTACTCATTTCAGGGGTCGGATTGGTTGTGGATGCAGGCTGGCTTGTGTTGTTTACGGTTGCTACACTGATTGCACTCGTTACGTTTTATTATAAAGTGGCATCGCCGATTTATTTTGCTGCGGTTGGGTTTGTAGCACTTTATATGATGGGGAAATATGCTGGAGATTTCACGGTTCGTGGTTGGACACCTGCACAGGTAGATTTGTTCGGGGAACTTGCGGTTACGATTCCGGTCATTGCAGGGGGCTTACTCGTTGTGGAAGGTTTGCTCATTCGCCGTCATACAGCTCGTTATGCGTCACCGTACTTGATGCAGACGAATCGGGGGCTCCGGGCTACGGTTTTTCAGGCTAAAAGGCTTTGGTTGCTACCGGTTGTGTTTCTTGTGCCGGGAGATATGATTGCTGTCTATGCACCATATTGGCCACAATTTACACTGGGAGCACATGCGTTTAGCTTGGTACCATTGCCAATCATCATTGGTTTTTCACAAGTGGCACGTTCGACGTATCCGGATGCACTTTACCCTAAAATGGGCCGTGCGATTAGTTGGACAGGCTGTGCGGTTGTCGTCGTGGGGCTCGCTGCGTTATGGATGCCGATATTGGGCTGGGCGGCGCTTGCGATTGGTGTTGTGTGCAGGATGGCTATATCCATTACGGTTTCGGTCCGCGAACGGATAGGGAATTATGCAGTTGCACCTAGTCCGGCGGGGGTTGTCATTGCAGGCGTTTTACCAGATTCGCCAGGGGAGAAGATGGGGCTTGTACCAGGGGAGTGTATTCGCTCCGTGAACGGCTTGCAAGTGAATAACGAAAAAGAGCTATATGATGCAATTCAAATTAATGCTGCACATTGCCGCTTGCAAGTCATTGACCGCGATGGGGAAGTGCGGCTTATGCAACAGGTTCTCTACCGGCATGATCATCACCGACTGGGCTTGCTCGTCGTCCGATGAAGAAGGAGTGTTGAACGATGGATTTACTTGCAACGAAATTGATACTAGCCTTTTTGTTGCCGGGGCTACTCGTCGTATTTTTTACCCGTGTCACCTTTAGTCATATTGTTGGGCTGATTTTGACGCTAGCACTTATCGCGGCATCCGTCTATGCAGGTTATACGCATAATTGGAGTTTATATGTAGCGGATGCATTATCGTTGACAGTCGGCTTCTGGTACGCAACACGCATGGTAAAGCGGGCAAGCCGACATACAAAAAGTGAATAACGGGTCTGACCGCTTCTCTTTGGGGGAGCGGTTTTATTGTGGCTGTCGATCCGGTTTTGGATGGAATCAAAAACGCATACAGCCTTAAAGGTTGTGTGCGTTTAAAATGTCCCTTACATAAATAAACTATAAACAGCCAGCACACCAATGGTGCCGAGAACAACAGGCATGACACCGCCGCCTAAAAAGGCAATGAGAAATGCGGTGCCAGCACCAATGACGCCGAATAATAGATTGCCTTCTTGGACAAAAAAGATGGCGGGAAAGATCAGCGCGCCAAGTACAGCATAAGGAATGTTGCTCAATACGCCTGATACGATGGGCGGTAGTTGTTTGCCATCTAAAAAAGTGAGCGGCACCATTCGTGGAAGATAGGTAACAATCGCCATGCCGAACAGTAACCACCAATAAGTAGCTCCCATTACGATTCCTCCTTGTTGCCATAGAGGGACTCGATGTTTTTCCCTCGTTTGACATAAACGATTTCGACTGCGATTGAAGCTACAAGTGTAGCAATTAGAATGGACCAACCTGTCGATAAGCCGATGAAGTAGAGTAAGCAATGGATAGCCGCCGCTATTCCGGCTAAAACGACGACTTTACGATTGCCTTTCATGGACGGAACGAGCAGTCCGATGAACATCGCATAAAGTGCGATAGACATAGCCGCTTGTAAAAAGAGCGGTAAATTTGCACCAATGACATGCCCGACAGCCGTAAAGACAACCCAACTACTATAGGCGATAAGTGCGACACCAAATGCGAAGGCTGTCGGGATTTTGCCTTTTTTACTCGTTGCCAGTACCGAAAAGGATTCGTCTGTAATACCGAAAGCATAAACGGCTTTAACCCATTTTTTTGCTGGCTGCATCTTTTCACTGAGTGAAGCCGTCATAAGGAAGTGACGGATGTTGACAACAAATGTATTCATGACGATTAATAGGGGATCGACACCGTATGTAATCAGGCTCAGCGACATGTATTGTGCTGCACCGGCGTAGACGAATATACTCATCGCAGTCGCTTCGATGATGGATAGACCAGCGGTTTTTGCGAGGAGCCCGAATGTGAGGGCGACGGGGAAATATCCGATGGCAATACTCGTGCCGGCTTTTAAACCAGCTGAAAATTGGTTTTTCTCCATTTTGTCACATCTTTCTTTGCTATTTATGTGATTATACTATAGTTACGTGCTTTAATGGGTATAGTAGTAGAGAAAATTCAAAGTAACAGGAATTCATACTTAATCATGTAGAAATAAGTTTTTTATTGGGGGGATTGCAGATGAGTGAATGGTTAGATGTAGATAAAATTATAGCATTTGCCCAACAGTATCGAGCACTTGGGCCGTTCATTGGTTTGCTTCTACCGTTTATCGAATCGTTTTTACCGTTTCTTCCTCTCTTTATCTTCGTCTTTGCCAATGCGGGTGCTTATGGTTTATGGTATGGATTTCTCCTGTCATGGGCGGGGACTGTTGTTGGCTCGTATGTGGTGTTTTTACTCATTCGTAAGTATGGGCGTAATCGATTCCTGCAATTTTTGACGAAAAAGAAGCGTGTGCAGCAATTGATTCAATGGGTGGATCGCAATGGGTTTGGTCCGTTGTTTTTGCTCATCTGTTTTCCATTTACGCCTTCAGCTCTCGTCAACCTCGTTGCGGGACTGTCTCATATGAAGAAAACCTATTATCTCGTTACGTTAATGGCGGGGAAATTGGTGATGATTTTTACCATTAGCTTTATCGGCTATGACATTAAGGCATTGCTGACAAACCCAATACGGACGGCAATCGTTGTTGTGATCATATTCTTATTATGGATTGTAGGGAAGGCGTTTGAAAAGCGTTTGAATGCGAAGGTCGAAGCGGATTTCCGGTCGTTTGCCAAGCACCAAGAAGAACACTAATTGATATATAGGTTGAACTTATGATTATTTCGTTCAATTTATATAGAATAAGAAAATCGGAGCCCCCGTTAACGGAGCTCCGATTTTCTATTAATCCTTATCTAATTCTTTACCCATACCTTTTAGAAAGTCGAGTCCAAATTTTGCAGCTCGGTTAATGTCTGGATCGTTTAATGCAGTCATCAGTTGGAATACGCCAACTTTTTGTCCGTTGCCTCTGTAAAGTTCGGCTTCATCGAGTCCGGCTTTAACGCTTGAAGCAAGTTTTTCTGTGACGGCAGGGTCAATTGCTGCCATAACGCTAGAGGCGCTTAATACATGGTTAATGATGTTGGTGACAGGTTCTCGGGATACTTGCCCAACCGCGATTTTTGCAAGATCTTCTTTTGCTTTAACCATCGCTTTGAGCGCATCGAAGATTCCTGCATCATCTAGGTCACCTGTAATTTCAAGTATTTTATTGAATGCTTGGTCTTGTTCAGCAATCAATGATTGTAACTCGGCAAGTTTTGCTTGCTTCGTTTCTTCTGGTGTCAATTCTTTCTTTGCGATAGAAGTAATAGGTATAGCCATCGACGATCACCTGTCCTTCCCATTATCAGTTAAATGTACATAGCCTGGGCGTGCCCATTTCCGTTCGACTTCAACGCCATTTTGTGGGTGACGTTTTTTGTTACGAGGATTTGCTGCAGGTAGCGGGTTTTCGCCGCCTTTACGCAGTACTTCCATACGTACCATTGTTTGTTTATAAGCAGGCGTATTTGTCCGTTGATCAAGAGCTGGGCCTGTTAAGAAGTTAATCGCAGAATCTTTGTCAACAGAGTTCATCGGCAAGAATAGTTCGTTTGCTTTTACGCGATCTGTAACAAGTGCCGGCAATTTTAGTGCACCATATGGTGAAACTAATCGAACGAGTGAACCAGTTGTCACTTCACGCTCTTTAGCAAGTTGTGGAGATATTTCAACGAAAATACCCGGTACTTTCGTTTGGATCCCGTCAGATTTGTTTGTCATGTTTCCTTCATGGAAATGCTCAAGCAAACGACCATTGTTAATGTGAAGGTCGTATTCCTCAGGGAATTTTGTTGGTTCGACCCAGTCAGATAATGCGAAACGAGCTTTCTTATCTGGGAAGTTGAAGCCATCTACATAGAGTAATGGCGTACTTGAACCGTCGAAGTTCCCCCAAAGGAAGGTATTCCAGCCTTCAATGACATTGTAATTCGCCTGGCCGAAGAGTGGCGATAGGCTTGCCATTTCTTCGAAGATATCACCAGGATAGCTGTAGTTCCAGTTTTGACCTAAGCGATTTGCAACTTGTTGGATAATCCACCAGTCTGCTTTTGCTTTGCCTGTTTCAGGAAGTGCTTGATATAAACGTTGAACACGACGCTCAGTGTTTGTAAATGTACCTTCTTTTTCAAGAGATGGAACTGCTGGTAAAATAACATCCGCATATTGTGCTGTACGTGAAAGGAAGATATCTTGAACGACAAGGAAATCGAGTTTCGATAATACATCGTGCACATAGTTCGCATTCGAGTCAACGAGTGCCATATCTTCTCCGACAACGTACATCCCTTTCATAACGCCCTCATCTACCGATTTAAGCATGTGAATGTTGTCGAGACCTGGTTTTCCACTGATTTCTACACCATATGCTTTCGCAAATTTCTCACGAGCTACATCGTCTGTAATATGCTGATAACCTGGTAACCAAGCTGGAAGAGTCCCCATATCACAAGCACCTTGTACGTTGTTATGACCGCGAAGTGGATAAGCACCTGCACCTGGACGACGATAGTTTCCGGTTGCAAGCAACAAGTTTGAAATCGCTGCAGACGTATCAGATCCACCTGTGTTTTGTGTAACACCCATACCCCAAAGAATGCATGTACCGTCTGCATCACGAATCATTTCAGCCGTTTGGATTAGCGCTTCTTTAGATAGGTTACAAATTTTTGATGCATAATCGAGTGTATATTTTTCAAGAACTTCTTTGTAGTCCTCGAAGTAATGTACGTTTTCGTCGATAAATGCCTGGTCATGCCAGCCGTTATCGATAATGTATTTTGTGACAGCCATTAGCCATACTTGGTCTGTACCTTGTTGCGGGCTCAAGAAGATATCTGAACGCTCAGCCATCTCGTTTTTACGCAAGTCCGAAACAATCAATTTTTGGCCGTGCAGCTTATGCGCACGTTTGACGCGAGTAGCAAGAACCGGATGTCCTTCTGCTGGGTTTGCACCTACGATAATCACAAGTCCTGCTTGAGCGATATCTTTAATTGTACCGGCGTCTCCACCCATTCCAACTGTACGGAAAAGACCGTCTGTTGCAGGAGATTGGCAATAACGTGAACAGTTATCGACGTTATTTGTTTCGAATACTTGGCGTGCTAGTTTTTGAATGACATAGTTTTCTTCGTTTGTAATTTTCGAAGAAGAAATGAAACCAACTGCATCTTTACCATAAGTTGTTTTCAAGCCGCCAAGTTTTTCAGCAACAAGGTCGAGTGCTTCATCCCATGAGGCTTCAACGAACTCACCGTTTTTACGAATAAGCGGTGTTGTAAGTCGCTCTTTACTGTTGACGAAATCCCAACCGAATTTTCCTTTAATACATGTTGAAATGGCATTAACAGGTGCATCCGAAACTGGTTGGACTTTAAGAATTTTACGGTCTTTTGTCCATACTTCGAACGAACAGCCAACACCACAGAATGTACAAACCGTCTTCGTTTTCTTCGTACGTGTATCACGCATTGCAGCTTCAGCATCAGAAATCGCCAAAATGCCGCTATAGCCTGGTTCTACTTCTTTGACAAGGTCAATCATTGGGTCCAGAAGGTCTTCTTTCATGCCTGTCATGAATCCTGCTTCGCCAAGCATGGATTTCTCCATCAGCGCGTTACATGGACATGCCGTGACACATTGTCCACAGCCAACACAAGAAGAGTCGTTAATTTTCGCTCCGCCGTCCCATAAGACAATAGGGCGATCGCGTTCCCAATCGAGCGATAGCGTTTCGTTTACTTGCAAGTTTTGACAAACCTCTACGCATTGTCCACAAGCGATACATTGGTTTGGATCATAGCGATAGAACGGGTGAGTAAAGTCAACGCTGTTCGTTTCACATTTCGGTTCGTATGGATACTTTTGGTGCTCGACTTCCATCAGGTCCACTGTGTTGTGGATTTTACAGTTCCCATTGTTGTTGTCGCATACGGTACAATACAGCAGGTGGTTTTCAAGAATTCGATCCATTGCTTCTGTTTGTGCTTCTTTTGCACGTGTGGATGCGAGTTGGACGTCCATCCCTGAAACAGCTTTTGTTGAACAAGCTCGCATTAGTTGGCCATCGACTTCGACGATGCATGTATCACATGTTTCAATCGGGTCGACCTCTGGTAGGTGACAAATTTGAGGATGAGAAAATTGATAGTGATTGATAACTTCAATCAGTGTTTTGCCTTCTTCAAAATCAAAATTGGCACCGTTAATCTTGATTTGCATAGTAGCGCCTCCTTAGTTAATGTGAAAATTTAATAAATCAATTATGCCTTGGCGTAATTGCGTCCAGATTTTTTCGAGTGAGCTCGAAAAGCTCCCCTGAAAATCTGTGACATCCGCCGGAGGCTTTATTTTACTAGCATGGAGTTCAAACTCCGTGCTAGTAAAATAAAAAAAACCACCATGAAAAGAATACACCTAGCTTGACAAGTGCACTTTCATAGTGGAATAGTCTTCTAACAGAGCATGTTAAATTACCAGTCCAATTTTTCGATTACAATTTGATAATGCCCTAGCAGTTCATACTACGCCACCATCTGTGTATAATATTATAGTTGATTCCAGGCGAATTAACAATGAACTTCTATGAATCCACCATTTTTCAGTTTTATGAGAGAGGAAGGGTACGAATGGCAAAAAAAATTCATGATTTTAACGATATGATTCGAAAACTGCGCAAGGAGCTTTTTGGAAAAGGACCTGAGCGCATTCATACGGTAGTTGTTGACAATATGATTATTTCCACGCTTTACGGCAACTTGACACCAACGGAAGTATTTATTGCAGGCACGCCAGAAGGAAAAGAGATGGTTCATGCGGCAAGGACACGCATGATTCAAAATGTCTATCAGCAAGCACCCCCGGAAGGAATGGAAGAGCTCGTCGAAGCGAAATTTCTGCATCTGTTTTCGGATTTTAAACTAGAAGAGGACATTGCTGTTTCTGTGTTTCTATTTGATCGCACGATAGAGCTCAAGGGAGGGAAGGCGGATGGAACTAAGTAAGAAGCGGACGATTTTACGGTATACTGCTGGACGGTTTTCGGAACAAGAAGATTCAGTAGTTACTGAACATCCCGTTACCATCAAAATTAATGATCGAGAGTTTGCGACAATCGTTTGTTCTCCTGAATACATGGAGGACATGGCTGTCGGTTTTTTAGCGTCTGAAGGCATTATTCCAAAGTATGAGGATATTCAAGAGATTTGGGTGCAGGAGGAAGCGGGGATTGTGCATATTAAAGCAGAAAAAATTTATCCCTTTTACGAAAAATTATTGAATAAGCGTTATATTACGTCATGCTGCGGGATGAGTCGGCAAGGATTTGTGTTTGCGAATGACGCCTTGACCGCAAAGACTATGACCACGACGAATGTCACATTGACGCCGGAACAGTGTTTTTACTTGATGGGGCAGATGGATCAGTCAGCGAAGATGTTCCGTGAAACGGGCGGGGTTCATAATGCGGCCTTGTGTGATGCAAATGGTTTTGTGCTGTCGCGAATGGATATTGGACGACATAATGCGCTCGATAAAATCTATGGACATTGCTTGAAGCATCAGATTCCGGTTCGGGATAAGGTGCTTGTTTTTAGTGGCCGGATATCATCGGAAATTTTATTGAAAGTGGCTAAAATCGGCTGCGAAATTGTGCTTTCGAAGTCAGCACCTACGGAGTTGGCATTGACTCTAGCAGAGGAATTAGGGATTACAACTGTTGGATTTATTCGTCAGCAAAATTTTAATGTCTATACGCATCCAGAACGAATTATAGTGAATGACATACCGAACGTCTGAAGTATATCGTTGTGTTTGAGATGTGGGCGAAAATGTTGCGAAGGATCTTTACCTGATGCCCGTTGCTTCCGGAATACAGCCATTTATTGAATTGGCAGGAGTGGGGGACTTCTGTCAATTTAGTAAAAATTGAGCGTGACAAACCGAAAAAAAGGTGCTAATGTGACACTTGTGTGAAATTTCACAAAAACTACTTTTTATGAGAGGTAATTCCTTTAGGTCTTTTTTATGTAAAAAATTACTTCGAAATGATGGGAAATGAATGGGGTCTTGCTTTATATTTTCACAAAGGGGGAGAAGAATTGAAGAAGACGAAGAACAGGTGGCTTATCGCAGCATCGGCAGTAGGTATTCATATTTCCATTGGATCGGTTTATGCATGGAGTAACTTTACGAATCCATTGATTGAGCAGTTTGGTTGGTCAGCGAGTCAAGTACAACTGACATTTAGTATCGCTATTTTGTTTTTGGGGTTATCAGCTGCATTTATGGGGCATTTTGTAGAAAAGCATGGTCCTAGGAAGGCGGGGATCTTAGCGGCGGTTTGTTTTGGTGTGGGTGTCATGGGGGCTGGATTTGCTGTAAGCGCTTCCTCGTTACCATTGCTGTATGTATTTTATGGAGTACTCGGTGGAATTGGACTCGGTGTGGGCTATATTGCACCTGTTTCAACACTGGTTAAATGGTTTCCTGATCGCCGTGGCTTGGCGACAGGTCTTGCGATTATGGGCTTCGGTTTTGCGGCAGCAATCAGTAGTCCGATTATGGAAGTATTGATTACGTCAGTTGGCTTGCAAAATACATTTTATATTTTAGGGGCATCTTATTTTTTAATTATGATTTTATCCTCTTTATATCTTGAAAAACCGGAAGAAGGTTGGGCGCCAGCAGGCTTTGTTGACAAGGCCAAATCTGGAAAGGTTGAACAGAAACGTGACTTGGCACAATTGACGGCGAACGAGGCTGTGAAAACGAAACGTTTTTACTATTTATGGCTCATGCTATTTATCAATGTTACGTGCGGAATCGCGATTTTATCGGCGGCTAAGCCTTTAGCAATTGATAGTATTGGGATGACAACTGTACAAGCCGCAGCACTCGTAGGGGTTCTTGGTATCTTTAACGGTGCAGGTAGACTCGGATGGGCAACGATTTCCGATTATATTGGTCGACCAAATACTTATACGGCGTTCTTTGTCATCCAAATCGCACTGTTTGCTTTGTTACCGTTTACAACGAACGCATTGCTCTTCCAAGTGACATTGGCCATTATTTATACATGTTATGGCGGTGGATTCTCGTCCATCCCTGCGTATATTGCCGACATTTTTGGGACAAGACAGCTTGGCGCTATTCACGGTTATATTTTAACGGCTTGGTCAGCTGCTGGGCTTGCGGGTCCGATGTTCGCGGCATGGATGAAGGACACGACGGGTAGTTATGAAAGCAGCTTGTTGTTTTTTGCAGGATTATTCGTTGTAGCGCTTATCATATCAATTTTAATCCGCATTGATATTCGAAAAATCGAAGCACAAAATGAGAAAGTATTGTCGCGTCCGTTGCAAGAAGTTGTTAGCGAATGACAAAGGCTGTATAGATTTAAAAAATAAACAATAGATCGTTCAAATAGTTCCTGTCACCTCTAACTTTCGTTACAATAGAAAGAAAGGGTGACAGGATTTTTTTGTCTATATAAATTGAACAAAAGAATGCCACTAACAAAGCTTGGCGACCGCTTGTAAGGCACCTTTGCTAAATAGTAGATGAAAATCATGCGTTCAATCTATATAGGAAACTATAAAACCCTTAGACTGTGGCTAAAATTTTATATAGAAAGGGAGGAAAAGATATGTCACTGCGCTTCATAACGGGCAGATCTGGTACTGGGAAAACGACGTTTATCGAACGGGAGATTGCGGAAGAGTTGCAGCGTGATCCGATGGGGGCACCCGTTATCGTGATTGTTCCCGATCAGATGTCGTTTTCGATGGAGCATAGCTTGTCCGTCAATTTTGGCTTAAAAGGTATCATTCGTGCACAAGTGTTGACGTTTAAACGACTTGCTTGGCGTGTGTTACAAGAAACGGGCGGCATTGCACGCATGGAAGTGGACGGCTTTGGTTATAGAATGCTTGTCCGAAGTGTGTTGGAGGATAATCAGGATGCGTTTAAGCTATTCCGCCAAGCGGCAGGGAAACGTGGATTTACAGAGCAAATTGGCGACTTGATGAAGGAGTTTAGCCGTTATTGCTTGGATCATGAAACGATGCGCAATCTCCACGAAGAGTTAGCCGTGGCGAATGCACCGCGGACGTTGCTGGACAAAACGAGTGATTTGTCACTGTTGCTGACGAAAATTGAAGAGCGACTCGGCACAGAATTTGTTGACAGTGAAGGGCATCTTGCACTTCTTGCTGCGCAAATTCAACATTCGGAGCTGTTACAAGAGGCAGATATTTACCTGGATGGTTTCGAAAACTTTACGACGAGGGAATATGAAATTATTACGCAGTTGATGAAGTATGCGCGTCGGGTAACTGTGGTGTTGCCGATGGAAGGTATGCACGCAAACAATGCGGATCACGAGTTGTTTTTCAACCCTGTACGAACATCGCATAAATTGCGTGAGCTGGCGCATGTGGAGTCGATTGAGGTCGAAGAAGCCGTTCATTTGTCGGAAGTGCGCCGTTTTCAAAATGCAGACCTTCGGCACCTCGAAACAGAATTCGACTATTATCCGGCACAACAGAAAGCGTCGACAGGAAATGTTGTGCTGATTGAAGCGGCAGATCGACGTGCAGAAATTCATGCGGTTGCACGGCAGATTCGAGAATTGATGATTGCGGGCAAGCGTTATAAAGACATGGCAATCTTGTATAGACAGCCCGAGAAATATGATGAATTAATCGAAACGATTTTTCCACACTATGATATTCCTGTATTTGTCAGTCAGAAAAAAACAATGTTGCATCATCCGCTCATTGAATTTTCGCGTTCGATTTTAGAGGCGATTTTGTCAGGATGGTCGTACGAATCGGTCTTTCGTGCGGTGAAGACGGATTTGTTTTTCCCGCATCGTGAAAACAAATTGCAATGGCGTGACCGCGCGGATCGCTTGGAAAACTATGTGCTCGCACACGGTATTTACGGCAAGCGTTGGTTTGATGACAGTCGTTGGCGAGTGAAGAAGTATCGTGGCCTTGAGTTGTATACAGATGTTCAAACAGACGAAGAATTGGCGCTTGAAAAAGACTTGCATCTTGTGCGTGACATCATTCGGGAACCGCTTGCGGCATTGGAAGCGAGTGTAAAACGTTCGAAAAAAGGACGAGATGTAGCCGAAGCACTGTTTTTATTCATCGAGCAGTTGCAGGTGTTTGACAAAATTATTGATTTACGTGCGGAAGAAGAGCGTGCAGGTCGCTTGTTAGGAGCGACGGAGCATGAGCAAGCTTGGAACGGTTGGATTAATGTCCTTGACCAATTTGTCTTAATGTTTGGCGATAAAGAAATGGCTTCCGCAGAAGCAGCACGCATTTTGGATGAAGGTTTCGATTCGCTCGAATTTGCGCGTATCCCACCTTCGCTTGATCAAGTAACGGTGGCGAACGTGGAAGTTTCAGGGCTAATGGACATCGATGCGGTGTTCGTATTAGGTGTCAGTGAAGGGGTGATGCCGAAACGTATTGATAATGAAGGAATTTTATCAGACGCCGATCGGGAGTGGTTTGCGGAAGTGGGCTTTGAACTCGCGGCTACGTCTAAGTTGAAATTAATGGATGAAACGTACTTGGCGTATCGGGCATTTACAGCACCTCATGATCAGCTTTTTATCTCGTATCCGATTGCGGATGAAGAAGGAAAAGCGCTTATTCCGTCACTTTATATTGCACGGATTCAACAGCTGTTATCGGGGACGGTGACGAAAATAGCGGTGACAGATCCATCGGAATTGCCGATAGAAGCCGATCAATTCGAATATATTAGCCATCCGCGTTCAGCATTGCCGTTTGTGTCGATGAAGTTGAAAGAAGCCGAGCATTCTGGTGTGTTAGAGCAGGAGTGGCGGGCGGTAATGGCCTATTATGAATCGAGTTCTTATTGGTCATCGGTTTATCATCATATTCTTCGACCGATGCAGGCAGGCAAAGGGACGGAGCGATTGCGTCCAGAATTGACGACCGGATTATACGGTGAGTCGTTTATTTCGAGTGTTTCGCGCGTTGAATCATACTATAGCTGCCCGTTCCAGCATTATGCATCGTATGGGCTTGGTTTGCGCGAGCGGACAGAATTTACACTTGAAGCACCTGCCATTGGAGATTTGTTTCATGCCGCGCTGAAATGGGTGTCTGATGAAACAATGCGCCTTGGTAAATCATGGGCGGAATTGTCGCGAGAAGAGTGCTGGAAATTGGCAAGAGCGGCGGTAGAAGATATCTCTCCTTATTTCTTCAATCGCATTTTGCTCTCAACGAGCCGCTATCTATATATTCAGCGCAAGCTAATGCAGATTATTCAACGGACCATTTATTCACTTAGCACGCAGGCGAAATCGACGGTATTTAAACCTGTGGCTATTGAAGCCGGATTCGGGCCAGGCGAGGAATTGCCACCATTGGAAATTCCATTACGCCGTGGCGATACGATGAAGCTGCGTGGCCGTATTGACCGCGTAGATGCGACTGAAATTAATGGCAAGAACTATGTACGTGTGGTCGATTACAAATCATCGGCACGCAGCCTTGATTTGACGGAAGTCTATTATGGCTTGTCTTTGCAAATGTTGACGTATCTCGATGTGACACTCGAAAATGTGGAAGATTGGCTAGGGATGTCTGCAGATCCAGCGGGGATTTTGTATATGCATGTGCATAATCCGATGATCCGTACGGGTACTGAATTGACGAAGGCACTTCTTGAGGCGGAAATTGCGAAATCGTATAAAATGAAAGGCTATTTACTGGAAAATCCAGAGGTAGTCGTAGGCATGGATGCGGATATCAGCAAGTCTTCTTCGATTGTTCCAGCTGCTTTTAAGGTGGATGGTACATTTACGAAAGCATCGAAGGTGTTGGCGGCGGATGATTTACAGATGATGCGTTCCTACGTTCGAACGCGCCATCAGAAAGCGGGCGACGCAATGCTAGCGGGTGATACGCGTGTCTTCCCTTACAAGCTGCGCGATAAAATGCCTTGTCAGTATTGTGCCTACCAATCGGTATGCCAATTCGACCCGACAGATCCAGCATCTGAATTTAGACCCTATCATGAAATGGATGCGGAGTTATCACTAGAAAAAATGCGCAAGGAGGTCGACGGAGATGCACATACCCGTGAAACCTGAAGGACTGACATTTACAGATGCGCAGTGGAAAGCCATTTGGGCAACAGGAAAAGACGTGCTCGTGTCCGCAGCGGCGGGCTCAGGCAAGACGAAGGTACTGATTACGCGAATGATTGAAAAAGTGTTGGATGAAAAAAATCCAATCGATGTCGATGAATTGCTTGTCGTTACGTTTACCAATGCATCGGCGGCTGAAATGCGTCACCGAATGGCTGCGGCATTGGAAGAAGCGATTGCGGCTAAACCAGAGTCTGTCCATTTGCGAAGGCAGTTAAATTTATTGAATAAAGCACAGATTTCCACCTCACATTCGTTCTGTTTAAATGTCGTACGGCAATATGCCTATTTACTTGATATCGATCCAGGTTTTCGCATAGCAGATAGTACGGAAGCAGCATTGTTGCGGGATGATACGATTGGTGCGGTGTTGGAAGAAGCGTATAGTGCGGAAGATCCAGAAGCGATGTACCGACTGGCTGATAGTTTCACATCGGACCGCAATGATCAGTCTATTGAGACGCTGATTGGTCGCTTGTATGATTACTCACGCGTACATCCATCACCGGAACAATGGTTGCGTCTCATTCCGATGCAATATGATATTGGACCCGTCATGTCGATTGATGACTTGGCATTTATGGAACCATTGAAGATGACGATTCGCCATTCGCTAGAGGAAGTGGCGGCGCTCACAGAGGATATGAAACGGATTGCGCTGATGATAGATGGTCCGGAGCCGCTGGCGGCGACTGCGGAAGCTGATTTACTGTGGATTCATGAGGCAATTCGCTATGTGACGACAGGCACATGGGAAGAAACGTATGCATTTTTTGGTTCTTTAAAATGGACAAAAGCGGGAACGATTCGCAAAGATTCATGTGACCCGGCGCTTGCGAAACGAGCGAAAGCGTTACGGGATGCGGTTAAAAAAATTGTCAACACGTTGAAAGAGTCTTACTTTACGAGAACGCCGGCTCGTTTGCTTGAAGAGATTCGGCTGATGGCGCCGACGATGTATACGTTAATTGACCTGGTTGTTGAGTTTGGCAAACGCTATGAACAGGTGAAAATCGACCGGGGCATTGTGGATTTCTCAGATTTGGAGCATTATGCGCTACGAATCCTGTCGTATGAAGAAGATGGCAAGCTAGTCCCTTCGGATATTGCTATGGATTATCGCAATCGATTTGCAGAAGTACTTGTCGATGAATACCAGGACACGAATATGTTGCAAGAAACGATTATCCAACTCGTGAAACGAGGTGGGGAAGAAGACGGTAATCTATTCATGGTGGGCGATGTCAAGCAGTCGATTTACCGTTTTCGACTAGCTGAACCGATGTTATTTCTCGGGAAATATAATCGTTTTACGGCGGGAAATGGCAATCAAGGTCTGAAAATCGATTTGAATGCCAATTTCCGTAGTCGGAGAGAAGTGCTGGATGCGACAAACTTTATTTTTGCACAGATTATGGGGGCGCGTGTCGGGGAAATCGATTATGATGACGCGGCGGCGTTGAAGTATGGGGCGCAGTATCCTGAAAAAGCGGTGACAGCAGGCTTGACGTTGTTGTATGAGGAAGAGGAAAGTGAAGAAGAGGCAGACGATGCAACAGAACTCGCAGGGCAAAGTTTAAAGAGTTCTCAAGCAGAAGCACGCTTTATGGTGAAAAAGATTCAAGACTTACTCGCTTCGGGTGCTGAAGTGACGGATGCTTTTAGCGATAAACGACGCCCACTTGAATATCGGGACATTGTCATTTTAATGCGGTCGATGACCTGGTCGGGTGAAATTGCTGAGGAGTTTAAACTGGCGGGAATTCCAGTCTATGTGGAATTGTCGCATGGCTATTTCGATGCGCTTGAAGTGATGATTATGCTGAATACGTTACGTGTTGTCGATAATCCGTATCAGGATATTCCATTAGCATCGGTCCTTCGTGCACCATTCGTTGGCATGACGGAAAATGAACTGGCACAAATTCGACTGACGGCGAAAAACGAGCCATTTTATGAGGCCTTGAAACGATTTGTCGTGACAGGTGGAGCTGGCGTGGCGGCTGAGACACAGAGCAAATTACAGCGTTTCCTTGAACGATTTGAAGACTGGCGTAATCTAGCGCGCCGCGGTTCGTTGTCCGAGCTCATTTGGCAAGTTTATTCCGATACGCATTACTATGAAATGGTGGGGGCTATGCCGAATGGCAAGCAGCGTCAAGCTAATTTGCGCGCGTTGCATGATCGAGCCATTGATTATGAAAAGACATCGTTTCGTGGGTTATTCCGCTTTTTGCGTTTTATCGATCGAATGCGAAAACGGGGCGATGATCTTGGGACAGCGCGCTCTCTGAATGAAAAAGAAGATGTTGTTCGCATTATGACGATCCATTCCTCGAAAGGGTTGGAATTTCCGTATGTCTTCATGGCTGGAGTTGGAAGGAAATTTAATAAGATGGATTTTAATGAAGCTTATTTGTTTGACCAGCATTTTGGGCTGGCAGTGAAAGCTATTGATCCCGACAATCGGATTATGTATACCTCATTACCTTTCCTTGCGATGAAGGAGAAAAAGGAACTGGAAATGCGAGCAGAAGAAATGCGCGTGTTATACGTTGCGATGACACGTGCGAAAGAGCATTTGGAAATGATTGCATCCGTGAAGGATATTGAGAAGGCGATGGTCAAATGGCAAGATGCACAGCTGATTGAGCCGCAGGAGATGTTGCCGGAATATACCCGGTCACGTGCAAACGGCTATCTTGACTGGATTGGCCCGGCTGTTGCGCGACATGCGGCGTTTGACAAATTCGGGGTAATGCCCGGTGGTCAATTAATCGAGGATGCTTCTAAATGGCAGCTTGATGCGTTACCTGTTTCAGCGTTTTACACGGATGTGGGGGAAGCCCATCCTGTAAAGGAGCTTGAAATGGAAGGCGCTCAAGTCGCGGAAGTAGATGCTAAAGTCGTGGCGGAAGTGACGCGACGATTTGATGCGACATATCCTTTTGAAGCATCGGTAACAAAGCGCTCGAAACAGACCGTTAGTGAATTAAAGCGCTTGGCAATGCTGGAGCAGGAAGCGAATGATGATCCATTTGTTCAGCAAAATGCCGAAGTGAGTAAAGCGTATCTTCATGCAAGGCCGACCTTTATGCAATCACGTGCACTATCTGCCGCGGAGATCGGAACGGCGATGCATACCATTATGCAGCATATTGCCATTCAACAGACGCATACCGCCGAGGATGTGGCGCAACTTGTTAATGAACTAACAGGGAAACAGCTCATTACGAAGGAAGAAGCGCAGGCTGTGGATATCCAGGCGATTGCTCAATTTTTCACAACTTCGATTGCGCAACGACTTGTAGAGGCGAAGCGAGTGCTACGTGAATTGCCGTTTACGTATGCTTATGATAGCGCAGATGGCGATTATCAAATCTTGCAAGGGATTGCGGATTGTTTATTCGAAGAAGCAGATGGTTGGGTATTGCTAGATTATAAAACTGATAAAGTTCGTGGTAGATATGGTTCTGATGAAGCAATTGATGCCGAGATGCATAAGCGCTATGGTATTCAATTGAATTTGTATAAGAAGGCAATCGAAGAAATAGTAAACATTAAAATCAAAGAAATGGTCCTGCATCTATTTGATGGAGAGCGGACTGTAACGATTCAGGGGGAATTGAATTGAAGGGAACACCGACAACACTTGGCAATCGGGTTGAAGTACTCGATTTGCTGCGAGGAGTTGCATTGCTCGGTATTTTTGTCGCAAATATGCTGCACTTCCACTCGCCTTATTTGTATATGGATCCGTATTCGTGGTTCAGTACGCCAAGTGACCAAGCAACATTTAAAAATATTGATATTTTTGTAGAGGCAAGTTTTTACCCGATTTTTGCGATGTTATTTGGCTATGGTTTGAATATGCAATATGAAAAGGCATTAGCAAACGGTACTGCGTTTGCGCCATTTATGGTACGTCGTTTAACGGTTTTACTAGGCTTTGGCTTGATCCATGCGTTGGTCGTTTGGTCGGGTGATGTGTTGTTCACCTATGCGGTGATGGGCTTTGTGATGATTGCGTTTGTTCGTATTCCGAAGAAATGGCTCCTCCCGATTGCGGCGATTGTCTATATTGTGCCGAACGCATTTTTCTATATTGTCACGTATTTACTTGAAAAGATTAGCCCGAATATGATGATGGAGGGCTATGCAGACATTCATCAAATTGAGCTAGCGATTGGTGCATATGGGCTTGGCACTTATGGTGAAATATTTAGCTTTCGCCTGGTTGAATGGTTAACATTCGGTCTGCTGTCGACAGCGAGTGGTTTTATCATCATCTTGCCACTCATGATGATTGGTGCGGGGCTTTCCAAATGGCAAGTGTTTGAACGTGCTAGCGAACTGAAAGGCCGTATTGCGGTGATCACTGTGATTGCGCTTGTAGCGGGAATTTGGATGAAAGCTGCGCCACATATTGATGGGGCGAATACGGCAGATATGATGTTACAAACGTCATTTGGTGGGCCAATCTTGGCAGCGGGGTATGTGGGATTGTTATTGCTGTTATGGCAAGTTCCGTTTATCCGCACGGTCTTCCGTCCGATTTCCAAAGCAGGTAGGATGTCATTGACCACCTATATTATGCAGTCCGTCATTGCGACAACGATTTTCTATGCCTACGGTTTTGGAATGTATGGAAAAGTCGATTTAGCAACGGGGATATGGATTGCGATTGGGGTATTTGCTATCCAAGTGATTTTTGCAGAACTATGGTTGTCGAAATTCCGCATGGGGCCGTTAGAGTGGGTCTGGCGAAAAGCGACTTACGGAAAAAGTTTTTCGAATAAAGAGGGAAAGAGTCGACCTTTGTCGTAACAAGTACAATTAGGGAATTCATTTCAGAGAGGATGGGGTAGAAGATGAAATTGTTATCGTTCCGCTATGAGGGCCAAACATTGTTCGGACCAAAAGTAAAAAAAGAGGATGCAGTATGGGATATGCTAGCCATTGCAGATGCATATGACATCTCCGATTTCCCACAAACAATTACAGCGGGTATTGCCCAAGGAATGGACTTTGTGGAACAAGTGCGTAAATTAGCGGAACAAGCACGTCTAGATGAAAATTCAGAGCGTTTTAAATATGAATTTACAGAAATTGAATGGCTTGCGCCGATTCCAAGAACGCCTAAAAATGTGTTATGTGTAGGCAAAAACTATGCAGATCATGCAGTGGAAATGGGGGCAGATGCGCCACCTGAAAAGCTGATGCTCTTTACAAAATCACCGACAGCCATCGCTGCGGACGAACAGGATTTACCGATTCATGAAGGCGTGACAGACAGCCTCGATTATGAAGGGGAGCTTGCTGTCGTCATTAGCAAGACAGGGCGTAATATCCCGAAACAGCTTGCCTACGATTATGTATTCGGTTATACCATTG
The DNA here is from genome assembly GCF_038622445.1 of Sporosarcina sp. FSL K6-1522. GTDB lineage: Bacteria > Bacillota > Bacilli > Bacillales_A > Planococcaceae > Sporosarcina. Next base: position 4,072,267 of record NZ_CP152019.1, on the reverse strand, counting down.
CCAATGATGTTACTGCGCGTGATATCCAAACGGCACATGGACAGTTTTTCCTTGGCAAAAGCTTAGACGGTTCTTGTCCGATGGGGCCTTATATTGTGACGAAAAATGAAATTCCAAATGCGCATGATTTATCCATCGTGACAAAGGTTAATGATGAGGTCAGGCAGAATAGCAATACAGCATCGATGATATTTAAAATTGATGAATTGATTGCGGAAATTTCTCGTTTTATTACGTTGGAGCCAGGCGATGTGATTTTGACAGGTACGCCTGCTGGGGTTGGAAAAGGGATGACACCGCCAACATTTTTGAAAAAGGGCGATACGGTGAAAGTGTCTATCGAAGGTATTGGCACACTCGTCAATAAATTTGTCTAAGGGTAATTTCTACCTTGGCTATGTATAATGTGATAGGATTATTACGGTAATTATAATAATCAATGAGGTGACAGTTTTGGATTCAACGCATTTCCACATTTTTTCATGGGTTGTAGGCATCATTCTTTTCCTTGTCGCAGCTGTAATGGCGAATGGCACAAAAGGGAAAAAAATTACGCATATGATCGCACGCCTGTTTTATGTATTGATTTTAGTGTCAGGCTTCTTGTTGTTCATGAAAACGATGAGTTTGGGTATGGGCGCGTTGTACGGCATGAAATTCCTTTTCGGTCTAGTGACAATCGGTATGATGGAAATGGTGCTTGTGCGCTCTGAGAAGAATAAGAGTGTTACGATGTTCTGGGTTCTGTTTTTCGTATTCTTATTCGTAACAATGTTCTTAGGTTTCAAACTTCCGCTAGGAATTACATGGTTTAAGTAATTCTTTCTAAACAAAGGAGCAGTGATTGGAATGGTGTCTAGTATGGGACCTATACTACTCGTATGTACGTTGCTACTCATGGCACTGTTTGTGGTTTCTGTTTTCATTGTTTCGAGGAAAAAGCGGACATCAGATTTTGAAGATGATGAATAGAATGAAGGAAACACCTGCTGGCGAATGTGCTGGCAGGTGTTTTTTGGATGGAGAGAGTATGATGAGGGCGCAATCCATCGTCTGAAGCGCGCATATTCACAATATCGCCCTATTTAATAGGGAAGCGGCGGCATTTTGGCTTGAAACGATGGCGGCATGTCGAGCGGTTTGGTAAAATGACGAAAGAGTGCGTTTTGAGGAGGCAGTTTTGTGAAGGTAAATAAAGGATTTGGACTAATTGTAACCTTGCTCGTATTTGTATCGACCTTGTATCCAACAGGGGCTTTTGCACAGGCAGAGCGAACAATTGAGGACGAAAGTATATATGATTTGCTCGTCGACCGTTACAACAACGGGGATGGCACAAACGATATTGACGTGGACGTTGAAGATGGCAATGCGTTTAACGGCGGTGATTTTGCCGGTGTCACTGCGAGATTAGAGCATATTACAAAAATGGGCTTCACGATGATTTCACTAGGGCCTATTTTTAGCACAGAATCGTACGATGGTAGTAAAGTACTGGATTATACGAAGTTGGAACCGCGTTTTGGGACAGATAAAGATTTTGCGGCTATGCATAAGGCAGTTCAGAAGCAAGACCTGGCAATCATCGCAGATTTTCCATTTGGCGGTGTGAGTGCTAATCACGTTTGGGCACAAGAAGGAACGGCAAAATTCACACCAGCAGCAGATGATACAATCGACTGGGACACTACAGATCCAGGCACGCAACAAGCATTGAAAAATGCAGTTATTAACTTTATGGAAACAGCTAAACTGGACGGTATCCGATTAACGAAAATTAGTCATGTCGACACAGCGTTTATCAATGAAGTGATTGCGGCTATTAAAGAAGTGCATCCTGATGCTTACGTGTTAACGAATGAAGCGAGTGACGCAGATTTTGATGCAGCGCCAAGCATGGACAAAATGGCGGCATTGAAGCAGTCATTTGTCGGAACAGATGCCGACACATCACCGCTTGCGCTATTTGATAACCCGAACAAAAAAGAACTCATTCAATTTGATGAATTGACAGGACCACGCTTCACCTATGAAATGGTGGAAGCGAGAATGTACCCGCCAACAAGATGGAAAGTAGCAGCGGCAGGCCTATTTACATTGCCAGGAATCCCTGTCCTTCCATATGCTTCGGAAATTGCAGTAAACGGGAAAGAAGCACCTGAAAGTCATCCAATGACAAACTTTAAAACTGATATGGAACTAGCCGATCACATCGGTAATTTAAACAGCTTGCGCAATCAATCCGAAGCCCTTCGTAATGGAGACTTCGAAATGTTGCACAATAAAGATGGCTTTACGGTTTATAAACGTTCAAATGATAAGGAAACATGGATCGTTGCGTTGAACAATACATCAGAAACAGCCAATGTAGAAATTCCGAAAGAAATTATCGGGGAAAACAAGAAACTACGTGGCGTACTCGATAATGATTTGATTCGCGAATCGAAAGATGGCGTATACCGTGTTGTATTAGAACGAGAACTTGCTGAAATTTATATTGCGGATGAAGATACGGGATATAATACACCGTATCTTATCGCATCGATTCTTATTTATGTCTTATTCTTTGGCTTCCTCTTCATGATGTTCAAAAAAAGTCGACAAGCGAAACGAGCGCGTGCGGCGAAGTAATCGAAAAACTCCAGGAATGGCAATTTGCCATTCCTGGAGTTTTTTATCTTTATTCAGCTTACAGTTTATTTAAGAAAAATACTGCGACTGTGCCTGGGCCGGCGTGTGAACCGACGGCAGAGCCGATGAGGTGAATTTCGATATTTTTCGGGCGGAATAATTCTTCGATAACTGCCTTCAATTCAAGTGCAATGCTTTCATCATCACCATGGCTAATGGCGATTGTTTGGTTGGCTAAATGATCGCCACGCTCTGCCATTAACTCTGTCATTCGGCGCAATACTTTTTTACGGCCTCGGTGTTTTTCAAGTGGCACAAGTTTGCCGCTTTCAACATGCAAAAGTGGTTTAATGTTCAATAACCCGCCGATAAAGGCACTAGCTTTCGATACACGTCCACCTTTTGCAAGATAATCAAGATCCTCCACGGTGAATAAATGCTCCATATGCCCTGCCATATGGCGTATTTTACGTTCGATTGTTCGGATGTCAGTTTCACCAGCATCTCGTAGGCGAACGGCTTCTTTCACGAGCAATCCATAGCCAAGGGAAGCACATTTCGAATCAATAATGACTAAATTCATATGGGGATTCGTCTCTTTTACTTGATCCCTTAGCATGACCGCTGTATCATGCGTGCCTGATAGCTCTGACGAGAAAGCGATATAGATGCCATCTTCCCTAGATTGAGCGAGCTCCCGCCATTTTTCCAGGATCAGCTCCGGAGAGGCTTGTGACGTTTTAGGATGTTTGCCAGCTCGAATGGCTTTGTATACTTCTTTGGAATCGATTGTTAAAATATCATCATACTCTTGATCGTCAATTAGAACCCTTAGTGGGAGGAGTGTGACATCATTTTCTGCAAAAAAAGATTTTGGTAGATCGCATGCACTGTCCGCAAAAATTTTCATGTTAATCCCTCCTATTATGTAACTATATAAATTGAATTAAAGAATCCTACCTACAACGATTGGCGCTTGCGGATGCCTCCCGCCATAAAGCCAGGCAGAAAACCACTGCCAGTCTTATGGCTTCGGCGACCGCTTGTAAGGCGCCTTTGCTGGATAGTAGATGAAAATCATAAGTTCAATCTATATCATTTTATGACAAGTGTAACCGTTCTTTGAGCACTTGTGCAATGCCATCTTCGTTATTTGTCAATGTCACTTCGTCGGCAATGGATTTCAGTCTGTCGATGCCGTTGCCCATCGCGACGCCGACGCCTGCATAGTCAATCATTTCGAGGTCGTTGTCTTCATCACCAAACGCAATGATGCGCTCGCGCGGAATGTCCATCCATTTGGAGACGTGGGAAATCCCAACGGCTTTATTCAAACCGTGTCGCACGATTTCAATAACATGCCAAGGAGCACCCCAGCGTCTATGGTCAATGACCTCCGCATGAACATCCGCAAGATGGCGGCGAATCGGATCGACAGTATTTTCGTTCGCTTGAATGAGTAAACTTGTTGGGTTCACTTGTAAATATTGTCGAATGTCACCTTGCGTAATGATCGGATTACCAAAGCCGAAAATATCGAGCAGTTTTTCATCATGATAATGCATGTATACATCATCCATGACTTCGGCAACAATGTTATGGACCGAAAATGGCTGCATAGCATCGATAACTTCTTTGACAACAGGCAACGAAATGGTCTCATGAATTGTTTGCCAAGAGCGATTACCAGGATGGTGGACGAATGCGCCGTTGAAATTGACAATCGGTGTTGTTAAGCCGAGTTGACGGTAGTACACTTCACTTGCGCGATATGGTCTACCCGTTGCAATCATAATATGATGGCCTTGCGCTTCTGCTTGTTTTAGCGTCTGTATCGTTTTTTCGGAAATGACTTTTTCGTCGGTCAGTAAAGTCCCGTCAAGATCGAGGACGATTAAATGTGGTTTCAAAATAATTCCCCCTTCTATTGTTCAGTTTATCGTTAGCGGGGGAGGCAAGTCAAAAAATACTATAGGATGAATCGTCCTTTTTGTTTTTTTAGACAAACTTTGTTAGGCTCAATGAAAGGGGAAAGGTGTGGATACCGTGATTGTCAATGAAGAGATGTGGGGAAAGATTCCCTTATTACATATTGTAGAAAAAGAACTTGAAGATAAACAAGTGCCTGTCGTCATTTTTGCGCATGGTTTTACGAGTGCGAAAGAACATAACTTACATTACGCATATAACATGGCCCGAAAAGGTATTCGCGTTTTATTACCAGATGCGCATTTACATGGCGTGCGGCATGAAAATTTGGATGAAGTTCAACTAGGCCTTCGCTTTTGGGAAACGGTGCTAACATCGATTGAAGAAATCGGCTTCCTTCGAGAAGAGTTGATTGCACGCAAGCTCGTTACAACAGAGAACATCGGTTTGGGTGGCACATCGATGGGTGGCATTACGACGCTTGGTTGTTTGACTGTCTATGATTGGGTGGATGCGGCGGCCGTGATGATGGGCGCACCCGGGTTTGTCCAACTGGCAAAAGCGCAAATGGCTCAGTTCGAAAATCGTGGTTTCAAATTGCCGATCACGGCAGAAGAAAGAGCGTCTTTATTAGATACGTTATCGACGTTTGATTTAACGAAGCATCCAAAGGCATTGCAAAACAGGCCGCTGTTTTTCTGGCATGGCAAACAAGATACGGTTGTGCCGTACGAACCAACGTTTAATTTTTATGAAGCGGTGAAAAAAGCGTACGCAGATGCGCCAGAACGATTTGAATTTATGTCAGATGATACGGCTGGACATGCCGTGTCAAGAGTGGGAATGTTACGTGCGGCAGATTGGTTTGCGCGTCATTTGAAAGGTTAAGGCGAACTCTGTTATGATGAAAGTATCAACTGGATGAAAAGAGGGATGAAGATGAGTGAAGCAATGAAAGAGAGTCTAATGGGGGCTCTAGAAAACGTCATCGACCCAGAACTTGGCATCGATATCGTGAACTTGGGTCTTGTCTATGATGCTGAGCTAAGCGAAGAAGGCACGGCGATTGTCACAATGACATTGACATCAATGGGCTGTCCGATGGGGCCGCAAATTGTTGCGAACATCAAGCAAGAATTGGTGGAACTTCCAGAAGTGAAAGACGTAGATGTCAACATCGTTTGGAACCCACCATGGTCAAGGGAAAACATGTCACGCTATGCAAAAATGGCGCTTGGCGTAAGATAATAAAGAACAACCGAGTAACTAATAGCTGGCCGACTAAATTCGCCGCTTTCTGCGGCAACATCGGCACTAGTACGTCCTGTACGTCGGAGACTCGGTACAGAAAAAGGCTGTATGACTGTAATAAGTCATACGGCTTTTTTGATTGTAAAAGAAGGAATCCCGGAATTATGTCGAATGAATTAAAGTAGAGGGAAGAATTGAAAAAATGGGAGTGGGTTGGATATGTCGATAAAAACAGCGGATTTATGTGATGATTTTTCCAATGAGCTACAAGTATGTTCAGTAGAATTCCAATCGTATGGCAAGCATAAACGATTTTCAGGACCGATTGCCACTGTTAAAGTGTTTGAAGATAATGTGTTGGTGAAAGAAGCTTTGCAGACAATTCCGGAAGGTAGCGTCCTCGTTGTCGATGGGGGCGGTTCTAAACGATGTGCATTAATGGGGGATAATTTAGGGGATATCGCACAAACACGCAAGCTAGCGGGAGTTATTATTTTTGGCTGTGTGCGTGATACAGTGGATATTGGGGAGCAAAATATCGGTGTCTTCGCACTCGGTAGCAATCCATTGAAAAGCGTGAAAAAAGGCAAGGGCGAGCAAAACGTTCCTTTGAACTTTGGAGATATTGAATGGGTGCCAGGGCACTACGTCTATGCGGATGAAGATGGAGTCGTTGTAGCAGCGCGTCATTTGCTAGGCTAATGGAGCGCCTTGGAAAGTGTTCATGCCTTTCCAAGGCGTGTATCTTTTTTTAGAGCATGCAAATCACTTTACATGTAGTTATGAGCGCTCTATAATTTAATTAATCAAAGATAGTCAAAGTCAAACTGGTGGAGAGGTGGATGTCGATGAGAATGAGCGAACAACAAGAGGATCAGCGCACACCGCTGGAGCAATTTGGGCGTAACCTCGTTGAAGATGTGAAACACGGCAAAATAGATCCTGTCATTGGACGTGATGAAGAGATTCGTAATGTGGTCAGGATCTTATCGAGAAAGACGAAAAATAACCCTGTTCTTATTGGGGAGCCCGGTGTCGGGAAAACAGCGATTGTCGAAGGGCTTGCACAACGGATTGTTAAAGGTGACGTGCCAGAAGGTTTGAAAGATCGGCAAATTTTCGAACTGGATATGAGTGCATTAATAGCAGGTGCTAAATATCGTGGGGAATTTGAAGAACGCTTAAAAGCGGTACTGAAACAGGTGAAAGACAGCGATGGAGAGATTATTTTATTCATCGATGAAATCCACACGATTGTTGGTGCAGGGAAAACAGAAGGCGCAATGGATGCGGGCAATATGTTGAAACCGATGTTGGCACGTGGCGAACTGTATTGCATTGGAGCAACGACACTCGACGAGTACAGGATGTATATTGAAAAAGATCCGGCGCTTGAACGACGCTTCCAGCAAGTGCTCGTTCGTGAACCATCTGTTGAAGATACAGTATCTATTTTGCGTGGCTTGAAGGAACGATTTGAGCTGCATCATGGTGTCCGCATTCATGATCGAGCCATTGTGGCGGCAGCAACGCTGTCCAATCGTTATATTACGGAAAGATTTTTACCAGATAAAGCGATTGATTTAATCGATGAAGCGAGTGCGATGATTCGAACAGAAATCGATTCGATGCCGCAGGAGTTGGACGCTGTGACGCGCCGTATTATGCAGTTGGAAATCGAGGAACAGGCTTTGCGGAAAGAGAAAGACAGCGTCAGTATGTCACGTTTGGAAGCATTACGCAATGAATTGCAGGAGCTAAAAGATTCATCCGCGGGAATGCGAGGCCAATGGGATGCGGAAAAAGCGACGTTGCGCGGCATTCAGGAAAAACGCGAACAGCTCGATCGTTATCGACGTGAACTAGAGGATGCGGAAAACCGTTTTGATTTAAACAAAGCGGCAGAACTAAGTTATGGAAAAATTCCTACGCTTGAGCAGGAGCTAGCGAAATTAGAAGCGCCACTAGTGGATGGGCGAGAAAGTCGGCTGTTGCGAGAAGAAGTGACGGAAGAGGAAATCGCGGCGATTGTCGCGCGGTGGACTGGTATACCTGTGACGAAGCTCGTTGAAGGTGAACGTGAAAAGTTGTTGCGATTGGGTGATACATTGGCAGAACGTGTCATTGGGCAGGACGATGCGGTGCAACTTGTGACGGAAGCGGTATGGCGTGCACGTGCAGGTATTAAAGATCCAGATTCCCCGATCGGTTCGTTTCTCTTTTTAGGTCCAACAGGTGTCGGGAAGACGGAATTGGCCAAAACGCTCGCTGCGACGTTGTTTGATTCGGAAGAGCATTTCATCCGCATTGATATGTCGGAGTATATGGAGAAGCATAGCGTATCGCGGCTTGTTGGCGCGCCTCCGGGGTATATAGGTTATGAGGAAGGCGGTCAGTTAACGGAAGCCGTTCGCCGTAACCCCTATTCAGTTGTCCTGTTGGATGAAATCGAAAAAGCACATCCGGACGTTGCAAATATTTTATTGCAAGTATTAGACGATGGACGTATTACAGATAGTCAAGGACGGCTTGTTAATTTCACAAATACGGTGATCATCATGACGTCGAATATTGGCTCGGCATACTTGCTACAAGGGGCGGTAGATTCGGACAGCCATGCGGCGGAAGATTTAGTGATGGCAGAGCTACGTCATCATTTCAAGCCTGAACTGTTGAACCGCATGGATGATATTATTATTTTCCATTCCTTAACAGGTGATTCGTTCCGCTTGATTGCTCGAAAAATGCTGGAGGATCTTGCGACACGCTTACAAGGGCAAGAAATCGAGATGATTTATAGTGACGATGTGTTAGATTGGATTGTAAAGGAAGGGACGGATGCTGATTTTGGCGCACGTCCATTGAAACGCTTCATCCAACGCCATGTGGAAACACTTGTAGCGAAAGAAGTAATTCGGGGAGATATGAAGTCCACTGACAAGCTAAGTCTGTCCATGAAGGATGGACAGCTTCAAGTACAATGATTGAAACGACCACATGGCGATGCAGGCCATGTGGTTTTTAAAATGAAAAAACCATCGCCTAAGAAGGAGATGGTTTTAAAATCCTGATTAATGATCTGCAACTTCGCCATCTGGGAAAGATTCACCAAGGACGATGACCAAGACCGCGAGAATAACCGCGACAATTGCGCCTGCTGCGAAATCAAAAGGTATGTTGGCGATTGAGCCAGCTACATAGTTCAACATGGACACTAAACAGAAAGACCAGAAAAATGCCATTACGAATCTCATTGAATTCACCTCTACATTACTATTTCCTTGTCCATCATATCATAGCGCTTCCGTTGTAGAAACAATTTTCCGTGCAAAGAGACACTTTATTTGGCGAAAAAGTGTCAGTGGGTTGAAAAATCTAGCCATTTCTTTTATGATTGATACCAGGTACTAATAATAGATGATAAGAACGGGGGATATGGAATGAACGCAGGTCTTATCGGCATGGGAAAGTATGTACCATCGGGAGTACTGACGAATGCGGATCTTGAAAAGCGAATAGATACGTCAGATGAATGGATTCGAACAATGACAGGGATTGAAGAGAGACATATTGCGGGGGATTCAATAGATACGTCGGATATGGCCTATCATGCTGCGGTGGATGCCATTGCAAATGCAGGTATTACACCGGAAGAAATCGGACTTATTCTTGTAGCTACGGTTACACCAGATCGTCCATTTCCGTCTGTAGCCACAATGATTCAAGAACGGCTAGGCGCAAAAAATGCAGCAGCGATGGATGTTTCAGCAGCCTGTGCGGGATTCATGTATGGGGTTGTAACGGCGAAGCATTTCATTGAAGCGGGCACATATGATTATGTCCTCGTAGTCGGTGTTGAGAAATTGTCTAGAATCACGGATTGGGAAGACCGTAATACGGCTGTCTTGTTCGGAGATGGTGCAGGCGCGGCAGTCGTCGGAAAAGTAAGCGAAGGGCGCGGAATTTTGTCCTTTGAGTTGGGGGCAGATGGTACAGGTGGAAAACATCTTTACCAAGATCGATATATTCACATGAACGGCCGTGAGGTCTTTAAATTTGCGGTTCGTCAAATGGGCGAATCCGCTTTAAGTGTGATTGACAAAGCGGGTTTGACAAAGAAAGACGTCGATTTCTTAATACCGCACCAGGCGAATATCCGTATTATGGAATCATCGAGAGAGCGTCTTGGTTTACCGGTTGAGAAAATGTCGAAGACTATCCATAAGTATGGGAATACGTCAGCTGCATCGATTCCGATTTCATTGATCGATGATTTGGCTGATGGGAAAGTAAAAGATGATGATATTCTTGTTCTTGTCGGATTTGGCGGAGGCCTTACATGGGGTGCGTTGTGTATTAAATGGGGTAAATGATAGATCGTGAATGGGTTTATTTCTTTTATAGAAGGGAAGTAGCATGAAATGGAAAAAAGACGTGTAGTTGTAACAGGAATTGGTGCGATTTCACCAGTAGGGAATTCAGCTGAGGAGTCTTGGCAGGCGGTTCTGGAAGGTAAGTCGGGGATTGGACCATTGACAAGGCTGGACAGTGACCAATTTCCAGTAAAAGTAGCAGCAGAAGTGAAGGATTTCGACATTGAAACGTATATTCCACGAAAAGATGCACGTAAAATGGACCGCTTTACGCATTATGCACTGGCAGCTTCCATTATGGCGATGAAAGATGCAAATCTTGAACTTGAAGGTGAGCTTGCACTTCGGACGGGCGTTTGGATTGGGTCTGGAATTGGTGGAATGGAAACGCATGAACAGCAGTTTCTTACGTTCCAGGAAAAAGGCTATCGCCGTGTAAGTCCATTTTTTGTTCCGATGATGATTCCGGATATGGCTTCAGGTCAAGTATCGATTCATCTAGGAGCAAAGGGCATTAACTCTTGTACGGTAACGGCTTGTGCATCGGGTACGAACTCAATTGGTGATGCATTTGAAGTGATCCGTCGCGGCGATGCAGATGTGATGATTACGGGCGGCGCAGAAGCACCGATTACGACGATGGCAGTCGCAGGCTTTTGTGCGAATACGGCATTGTCTTTAAATCCAGATCCTGCAACAGCGTCACGCCCATTTGATAAAGAGCGAGATGGCTTTGTTATCGGTGAGGGTGCGGGAATTTTAATTCTCGAAGAGTATGAGCATGCAGTCGCACGCGGTGCGAAAATTTATGCTGAAATGGTCGGTTATGGCTCAACGGGTGATGCGCACCATATTACAGCACCTGCTCCAGGTGGCGAAGGTGGCGCGCGTGCGATGATACAAGCGATTGAAGAAGGTGGCATTAGCCCAGACAAAATCGATTATATCAATGCGCATGGAACGAGCACGCCATACAATGATTTGTTTGAAACAATGGCAGCAAAAACTGTTTTCGGTGAGCATGCTTATAAACTGGCGATGAGTTCTACAAAATCCATGACGGGTCATTTACTCGGTGCAGCTGGTGGACTGGAAGCAATCTTTACAGTAAAAGCGTTACAAGAAGGCATTTTACCACCAACGACAAATTATGTGAATGCAGATCCGGAATGTGATTTAGACTACGTGACAGAAGGTGCGCGTAAGGTGGATATCGAGTATGCAATGAGCAACTCGCTTGGCTTCGGTGGACACAACGCATCACTGGTATTTAAGAAAATCTAACATGTTAGGACGCCCTTGTTTGATGGGGCGTCTTTTTTGTGCGATGGGCTCTAATTGAGTACTGTGAACCCTGCAAAGTAGTTGGCGAACCGCGCAAAGTCGCCTTTGAAGCACGCAAAGTAGTTGGCGAACCGCGCAAAGTCGCTTTCGAAGCACGCAAAGTAGTCGGTGAACCGCGCAATCTAATCGAACGCTCGCCGTTCATTTCCAAAAACAAAAGCCCCCTTCGTCTAAAAGGGGGCCATGCTATCATATACTCAAAGAAAAATCAAAGGACGATGTATATGACACGCCTATTCCTTTTTCTTATTAGTTACGGACTACTTGTTGTAACTGTTTCGCATATGATTTTCTATTTCAATTATCGAGCGCTCGGCTACGAGTGGCGTCAAATCTTTGAGTACATTTTGCATACGCCTGATTTTGCGCTGTTTCTCATCGCCGCCGCTGTGCTTATTATTACCGTCTACGTCCGAGTCCCATCGCGGCTTCCATCTTCCCGAGAGTAGCAGAAGCAATCGCATTGGCCTTTTCCGCACCTTTGTCGAGAATGTCATCAAGGACAGGCGATTCCATCAGCTCAAAATAGCGTTCTTGAATCGGCGTTAGGTGATTAATCACTGCTTCGGCAACACCCGCTTTAAATGCACCATAACCAAGTCCTTCATATTTGACGACTAGTTCATCAATCGCAACGCCACTAAGCGCAGACTCGATGATAAGTAAGTTCGAAACGCCTGGCTTATTTTCTACATCAAATTTCACAACGCCTTCGGAATCGGTGACAGCACTTTTAATTTTCTTTTCGATTTCTTTAGGCGTATCAAGCAGAGAAATCGTTCCTTTTTTATTCGGATCGGACTTACTCATTTTCTTCAGCGGATCTTGCAATGATTTAATACGGGCACCGCTTTTCGGAATCCGGACTTCTGGAATCGTTAACACGTCGCCGTAGCGTTTGTTGAAGCGTTCTGCTAAATCACGCGTGATTTCAAGATGCTGTTTTTGATCTTCTCCGACGGGAACGATATCAGTATTGTATAAAAGAATATCCGCCGCCATGAGTGGTGGGTAAGTGAGAAGTGCAGCCGATACAGCTTCCTTTCCATCCGACTTATCCTTGAACTGTGTCATTCGTTCCAGTTCTCCAATATACGAAATACATTGCATGATCCAACCTGCTTGTGCATGGGCTGGAACTTCCGATTGGACGAACAATACCGCTTTCTCTGGATCAATGCCACTCGCAATATACGTCGCTGCCAGTGAACGGATTGCCTTTGTTAACTCAGCAGGGTCTTGTTGCACTGTGATGGCATGCTGATCGACAATGCAAAATAGACACTCATACTCGTGTTGTAATTCTGTGAACTGGCGAAACGCACCGATATAGTTACCGAGTGTTACAATTCCTGTTGGCTGTACGCCTGAAAAAATGGTTTTCATTTTACAATCTCCTCCTGAATATCAATAATGCCTTGGCGTCGTGCAAAATTTGTGACGTTCGCCAGAGGCTGTAGCGAATAAAAAAACATCAGCCGTCCCCGTAAAAAGGGACGACTGATGCTAAATCAACCGTGGTACCACCCGAATTGCCCGAAGGCCACTCAAAAATCCCTTAACGCGGGGGACGTAACAAGCTACTCGCGGTTCACTTGTTAAGCTCAGGATCCCATTCCTCCTAATCAGCCTACCTGTTTGCACCAACCACAGGCTCTCTACAAGACTTCTATAGGAATACTTTTTCCGTCATAGCCATTCGCTCAAATGTTTCCCAAATTATAATATGCCGACGCTAGGAATGCAATAGGCGCGTCTTCTCAAATCACATAATATAGCAGGAGCGCGATCCCCATGGCAGCTAAAATAAGGCCGCCACTGCCCAAAATGGAAGTCACGGACGCTGAAAAAATCTCGGACGGGGGACGCATCGAATCGACATCCTCCATATGGCGTTTGGGTGTAACAATTTTTCGCATCGTGACTGCGAACACATCAAAGAAACCCGTCGAGAAAATATAAGATACTAAACCTAAAAAGGTTAAAATGCCTCCGATGATGAACGAGCAATTGATATACGTTAGCAGTGTCAATTCTTTATACAGGACAAACATCAGTACGAAAATCAGTACATGTGCAATGATGAAATTCCGAATAATCTTCTTCAAGTGTCCACCTCAATTCCGAATAATCGTAAAGGAATCCATCGCAAAAATCAATGATTCGGCATTCGGAGTAAAAGTCGGAATTGTAAGATTATACCCCTGGAAGTATTGGTATTATCAGTTTGTTATGAATTGCAACTGTAGTAATACATAGCGAATTATTAGAAAGGTATGTACAACTGAAATTTTCGCTGTATAATTAAGTTGTACCAATTTTTCAGATAATTTGGAGGAGGTCTTTGAGTTGAAAAATCGTAAAATGCTAGTGCTTATGAGTATTATGCTCGTACTAAGCGTGTTCTTGGCAGCATGTGGCGGCGGAAAAGAGAAAGATGCCGGCGCAGACACGGACAAGGGTAAAGATAAAGGCAAAGAAGAGGAAACAGCAAAAGATTTACCACAAGTATTGAACTTAATTGAAAGTGCTGAAATTCCAACACTAGATTCATCTATCATGGAAGACCAGGTAGGATTCAACGTAGCGAACAACATCATGGAAGGGCTTTACCGCCTAGACCAAGATAACAAACCAGTTCCTGCGATGGCTGAATCTGAAGCAGAAGTTAGTGAAGACGGATTGACATATACATTCAAAATCCGTGACGCACAATGGTCGAATGGTACACCTGTAACTGCACATGACTTTGTTTATGCATGGCAACGTGCTATTAATCCAGATACTGGATCTCCTTACGGTCCGTATTTCATGGAAGGCATGATCAAAAATGCAACGGAAATCGGTAAAGGAACAGCGAAAATTGAGGATCTAGGTATTAAAGCAGAAGACGACAAAACGCTTGTCATTGAGCTTGAGCGTCCTGTTGCATATTTCCTATCTCTTATGACTTTCGGTGCGTTCTACCCACTGAACGAAGCATTTGTTACTGAACAAGGCGACAAATATGCAGCAACATCTGATAACTTAATTTATAACGGTCCATTTGTCCTAACAGATTGGGATGGAACAGGCGACTGGAAATATAAAAAGAATGACAACTATTGGGACAAAGATTCTGTGAAATTGGATGAAATCAATGTAAACGTTGTAAAAGAAACAGCGACAGCGGTTCAATTGTATGAGAAAAACCAAACTGACCGTGTTATCTTGTCAGCTGAGTATGCAATGCAATATGCAGGTGACCCAGAAGTTCATGAAGAGCTTGAATCATCTGTATTCTACTTCAAGCTGAACCAACAGCGTGACGGTAAAGCAACACCACTTGCGAACGTCAATGTTCGTAAAGCAATCTCAAAAGCATTCAACAAAGAAGAGCTAGCTGATGCAGTTCTTGCAAACGGTTCACTTCCAGCGAACTTCCTAGTTCCAACAGACCTTGTCTTCAATGAAGAAGGTAAAGATTTCCGTGAAATTAGTGGAGATCATGCATTGTACAACGTTGAAGAAGCACAAGCACTATGGGCAAAAGGGCTAGAAGAACTTGGTACGGACAAAGTAACACTTGAAATTCTTGGTGGGGACACTGAAAATGCGAAAAAGCAACAAGAATGGTACAAATCTGAACTTGAGAAAAACCTTCCAGGTTTGACTATTAAGCTGAAAGAAGTACCTTTCGCAGTACGTCTTGACCTCGATAATGCAAGCGATTATGACATTCAAGCAGCTGGATGGGGTGCTGACTTCGAAGACCCGATTTCATACCTAGAACTATTCACAACGAATAGTCCACAAAACGGTTTGTCTTATTCAAACCCTGAGTTCGATGCATTGATCGAGTCTACGAAAACAACACATGCAAACGATCCAGTAAAACGTTGGGAAGCATTCGCAGCAGCTGAAAAGCTTCTTCTTGAAGACGACGCGGTTATTGCGCCTAACTACCAACGTGGAAGAATGGCACTTATGAAACCAACTGTACAAGGCCTTGTTACGCATAAATACGGTGGGGACTACACATATAAGTGGGTACACATCGGCGAATAAGTCTTGGTTATATAGGTTGAACTTATGATATTCACTTACTATCCAGCGAAGGTGCCTTACAAGCGCCGGGCGTTGTTAGTAAGATTATATAGTTCAATTTATATAGTTTAAAATCTCATAGTCAAGAGAGTATATGGTAGATACTGACCATGTACTCTCTTTTTAAATGAAAAGGAACTTTCTCAAAATTTCTTGTATTCATAATTGAGTCTGAGAAAAGTATGAGATACCAACTTATATTAGGTTGGACTTATGATTTTGATCTACTATCCAGCGAAGGCGCCTTACACGCGGTTGCCGAAGCCGAAAGACTGGCAGTGATTTTTATCTGCCTAGGGGTTTATGGTGGGAGGCATACGCAAGCGTCGAACGTTGTTAGTGGAGTTCTTTAGTTCAGTTTATATAGAAGAATGACTTACTGGAGGTGCAAAGATGGCTAAATATATTACGAAACGTATCGTCTACATGTTTATCTCTCTATTTCTCATCGCGTCATTTACATTTGTTTTAATGAAACTACTTCCAGGCTCCCCGCTCGCATCCGCTGATAAGCTTTCTGTCGAGCAAAGAGAAGTAATTTATGAGAAGTATGGTTTAAATGATCCGATACCTGTGCAATACGTCCGCTATATGGGCAACCTTGCGAAAGGGGATTTCGGTATCTCTTTCCAGTACAAGAATGCGGATGTAATGGATTTAATCATTAAGAAGCTCAATTATTCCGTCTTACTCGGTGCGCAAGCACTGCTAGTCGGTACCATTCTCGGGATTGTACTTGGGATGATTGCGGCATTGAAGCAAAATACCATATGGGATTATGGTAGTACCATTGTTGCGATTATCGGTATTTCCATCCCATCCTTCGTTTTTGCGGTTCTCCTACAATATGTGTTTGCTGTTCATTTGGAATGGTTTGAAGTAGGTTTGTGGAATGGTTGGAAATCGAGTGTGTTGCCATCTATTGCACTTGCAATGGGACCTATCGCAATTGCTGCTAGATTTATCCGGACAGAAATGATAGAGGTATTGAGTACAGACTATATTTTGCTCGCAAAAGCAAAAGGCGCCAATTGGTTTGAAATCGCTTTCAAACATGCATTCCGCAATGCGCTTATTCCGCTGATTACGGTATTAGGGCCAGTAGCAGCAGGCTTGTTAACGGGTTCACTCGTCGTGGAACAAATTTTTGCGATCCCTGGTATTGGTGAGCAGTTTGTTACCTCGATTAGCACGAATGACTATGCGATTATTATGGGAACGACGATGTTCTTCTCCGTCTTCTTAATCGTGATTATTTTAATTGTGGATATTCTTTATGGGATTATTGACCCGCGTATTCGCTTGGCTGGAGGTTCGAAGTAATGACAAACAACATCGAGAAATTGCCAAAAGATGCATTTGAGCGCATTACAATAGACGGTTCACATGCCGAGAAAATTTCAAAACCGAGTTTAAGTTTCTGGCAAGATGCTTGGCTTCGGATTCGTAAAAACAAAGCTGCGATTGTCAGTATGTTTATTTTGATTTTTATCGTCTTCATGGCGTTTGCTGGACCGTATATGGTGAAGCATGATCCAGAGTTGGTCAATGTTACGCATGCCAATTTACCACCGAAAGTGCCTGGACTTGAGAAGATGGGGATTTTCGATGGGGAAGGTAAATTAGGTGCTAAAACCGTCAATCTTTATGAAATAAAAAAAATTGATGAATACTATTGGTTTGGTACAGATAGTTTAGGGCGCGACTTGTTTTCACGTCTATGGAAAGGGACACAAATTTCCTTATTGATCGCTTTCGTTGCGGCATTCATTGACGTCATAATCGGTGTAATCTACGGGGGAATCTCCGGATATTACGGAGGAAGAACCGATGACATCATGCAACGAATTGTTGAGGTGCTGATTGGTGTACCAACACTTGTCATTGTTATTTTAATGTTGATGATTATGGAGCCGGGCATTTGGGCGATTATTATTGCGATATCGATAACGGGATGGATTGGGATGTCCCGGATTGTCCGTGGACAAGTGTTAAAATATAAAACGCAGGAATTCGTCCTTGCAGCCAAAACATTGGGGGCAAGTGATACACGAATTATCGGGAAGCATTTACTGCCGAACTTAATGGCGATTATTATTATTAATATGATGTTCACGATTCCAACAGCCATTTTCTTTGAAGCGTTCTTAAGCTTCATTGGGCTTGGACTTCAAGCGCCAAAAGCGTCTCTTGGAACATTGATCAATGATGGTTATAAGTTCATCTCTTACCAACCATACATGCTGTTTTATCCAGCATTTGTCTTGAGTTTATTGATGATTGCATTCAATTTAATCGGGGATGGATTACGGGATGCACTTGATCCAAAAATGAAAGATTAAAGGAGGAAAGCGACATGGAAAAAATTATTGAAGTGAAAGACTTGGAGCTTTCTTTCCATACATTTGCGGGTGAAGTGAAAGCAATCCAAGGTGTCAATTTTGAGGTGTTTAAAGGTGAAACACTTGCCATTGTTGGTGAATCAGGCTCGGGAAAATCGGTGACAACGAAATCGATTATGCGGCTGTTGCCAACGTCGAGCACAGAGTATCGAAATGGTCAGATTTTATTTGGTGGAAAAGATTTACTGAAGGTTTCCGAAAAAGAGATGCAAAAAGTACGTGGGAAAGATATTTCAATGATTTTCCAAGATCCAATGACATCACTTAATCCGACGATGACAATTGGTAAACAAATTATGGAGCCGTTATTGAAACATCAGAAACTTGGTAAGGAAGAAGCTTGGAAAAAGTCTGTTGAGCTGTTGGAGCTAGTTGGCATGCCGCAACCTGATATGCGCATGAAACAGTACCCTCACCAGTTTTCAGGTGGTCAGCGTCAGCGTATCGTCATTGCGGTAGCACTTGCCTGTAATCCAAAGCTACTCATTGCCGATGAACCAACAACGGCACTAGACGTGACGATTCAGGCGCAAATTTTGGAGCTGATGAAGGATTTACAGAAGAAAATCGATACATCGATTATTTTCATTACACATGACCTTGGTGTTGTTGCGAACGTAGCGGATCGTGTAGCCGTTATGTATGGTGGTCGGATTGTGGAAGTGGGCACGGTGGATGAAATCTTCTATAACCCGCAGCATCCGTACACATGGGGCTTGCTGAGCTCGATGCCATCACTCGATGCGACGGAAGAGAAACTGTATGCGATTCCTGGCACGCCGCCGGATCTATTGAATCCACCCAAAGGGGATGCTTTTGCTCTTCGTAGCGAGTATGCCATGAAGATTGATATGGAACAGGTTCCGCCGTTATTTAAAGTGAGTGATACACATTACGCCGCAACATGGCTACTTCATCCAGACGCGCCGCAAGTAGAGCCGCCAGTTGCGATTATCGAGCGGATGAAACGGTTCCCAGGCAGTCGTTACTATGAAGGCCGCGCAGGAGGTGCTCAATAATGGCTGAAAAATTACTTGAAATTAAAAACTTAAAGCAATATTTTAATGTAGGAAAAAGTAATGAAGTACGTGCTGTTAATGACGTGACATTCGATATTTACAAAGGGGAAACACTTGGCCTTGTTGGCGAATCAGGTTGTGGTAAATCGACGACAGGTCGGACGATTATTCGTTTGTACAATGCGACAGGTGGAGAAGTCATCTACGACGGTGTTGACGTCCATGCCAAGAAATCGAAAAAAGAGTTACGTGCGTTCAATCGAAAAATGCAAATGATTTTCCAAGATCCCTATGCATCACTTAATCCCCGCATGAAGGTGCTCGACATTGTTGCAGAAGGGCTTGATATTCATGGGCTTGTTAAAAATCCAAAGGAGCGTACTGCACGTGTGCACGAGCTTCTAGAAACGGTAGGGTTGAACCCGGAGCATGCGAACCGCTATCCGCATGAGTTTTCAGGTGGACAGCGTCAGCGTCTCGGTATTGCGCGTGCGCTTGCTGTGGAACCAGAATTTATCATTGCGGATGAGCCAATTTCAGCTTTGGACGTGTCTATTCAAGCGCAAGTCGTCAACTTGTTGAAAGAACTCCAAGAAGAGAAAGGACTCACGTATTTGTTCATCGCGCATGATTTGTCGATGGTGAAATATATTTCCGATCGAATTGGTGTCATGCACTTTGGGAAGTTGGTCGAAATTGGTCCCGCTGAAACGTTGTATACGGCACCGTTGCACCCGTATACACAATCGTTATTGTCAGCCATCCCATTACCAGATCCGGACTACGAGCGAAACCGTGTACGTAAGGGCTATGATCCGAAGTCCCATAATTACTCAGAGGATGAGGAAGTCATTATGCGCGAAGTGGCGCCGGGGCATTTAGTTCTATGTTCGGAGCGTGAGTTTAAGCTGTTTAAGCAATCGAATGCTACTCTATAAATTGAACGTATGATTTTCATCTATTCTCCAGTTTCGGCGCCTTACAAGCGGTCGCCGAAGCCGTAAGACTGGCAGTGGTTTTCTGCCTGGCTTATGGCGGGAGGCAAGCGCCGAGCGTTGTTGGTAAGATTCTTTAGTTCAATTCCTATAATTATTAATCCAATTCAAAAATCCGAAAACGTTTCTACGTTTTTCGGATTTTTTTTGATGGTAAATGAAACCTTTCATGGGAGGTAGACGTATTATATAGTGTAGAGTAAATTCTTTTCTTTTTCATTCATAGGCTTCTAACTGAGAAAGTGTATGATTTGACAAAATAGATGTTTAATTAAACAGCCTATTGGGTATAACAGTAGAGTGGACAAAAACAATATGAATTGAGTTGTTGTAAAGCCATTTATATTGCGGAAATGTGACAGTGAAATAATGTTTTAGTATTATTTTTGAAAAAGTGTATTCATCGTGAATAAATGTGTGTATAATATGTATAGAAGCAAACAGTTTAAAATTATTCTAATTTAACTTGATTCAGTAAAAGTCCCTTACTTCTATAAGTGACGTAATTGATTTTTAGCATATAAAAACTAACGAACGAGCCGATTGAAAGGAAGTGTCAGCATATGATGGTCACATTATTTACCTCACCTAGTTGTACATCTTGCCGCAAAGCGAAAGCATGGTTAGAGGAGCATGAGATTCCATATACAGAACGCAATATTTTTTCGGAGCCGTTAAATATTGATGAAATTAAACAAATTCTCCGTATGACTGAAGACGGAACGGATGAAATTATTTCAACGCGGTCGAAAATTTTCCAAAAATTAAATGTTGATGTGGAAAGTCTACCACTCCAACGTTTGTACGAATTGATTCAAGAGCATCCAGGTCTTTTGAGAAGACCAATCATCTTAGATGAAAAAAGGCTACAGGTAGGTTACAATGAAGATGAGATTCGTCGATTCTTACCTAGGAAAGTAAGGGCCTATCAGCTACTTGAAGCAAGACGCATGGTTAACTAATTACACATATGTAAAAGCTGATAGGGAGTGACATTGCAAAATGCCGTACACCTATCAGCTTTTTGTATTGCCCTTGCTTTCCCGTCGAATATTCTCTACAATGCTATTACTATTAAAATTATACGTCCCAAAGGCGGACCCCTTTCATATCCAGCTGGACGGTCATATATTAACTATAAGCATTGCAGGTGTTTTCACATATTGAATGGAACCGGTTCATACCTGTTCTGGAGGAAGGGAGAGAAAAGGGATGGAAATAGAGCGCATCAACGAAAATACAGTAAAGTTTTTCCTTTCATATATTGATATTGAAGAACGTGGCTTCACGCGCGAGGAAGTTTGGTACAATCGCGATAAAAGTGAAGAGCTTTTTTGGGAAATGATGGACGAAATTAATGATGAAACTGAATTCGAGATTGAGGGACCTCTCTGGATTCAAGTGCATGCGATGAGTGGTGGAATCGAAGTAACGGTTACGCGGGCACAACTATCTGAAGATGGAGAACCTTTGGAATCGCCTTTTGGGATGGGAGATCCAAAACAGTTATTTCAGCCGGATGATGGATCATTTGAGGATGTAGAAAATATGATGACGAATTCCAATGCTAAGCTGCTAGAATGGCAGGAGAATATGTTTGTCTTTACGGAATTTGATAATCTTATTCCACTTGCTAGCCTTGTAAAGGGATATGACATGGAGACATCTCTTCATGTTTACGAAGATCGTTATTACTTGCATGTTACTTGTCGATACGAGGACGCGGATGATTCTCGTAAAACGGACTTGTTTAGTGTGATTTCTGAATTTGGAACACCGTCAAACATGACCATCCATCGACTTGAAGAGTACGGTAAGCTTATTATGGCATCGGATGTCTTTACGAACATCCAGCATTATTTCGGAGAGTCCTAAATTATTCAAAAAATAGCTACCCTAGTGGTGGCTATTTTTGATTTTATCGGAAATCGTACATAAAGTGCTTGCTACAAAATAATGTTGTATTTTTACTTGAATATTCGTACAATTGGAGGTGGGAGGAGGGGGTTTTCATATTAACAGCTAAAACAGCGGAGGGGGAACTGATTGTTCTCTCAGCAGATTTGAAAAAGGAGCAACTGAAAGAGTGGCGCAAGAAGCAGCGATTTTATTGTCCCCAATGCCGAGATCCTGTGCATTTAAAAGTAGGGGACATTATTATTCCGCATTTTGCACACCAGCAAGATGCCTCTTGTAGGACTTCTTTTGCAGAAGGAGAATCAAAAGTTCATCTGCAAGGGAAACAACAGCTGTATGCATTTTTTCGTAAGCATGCAGATTATGTCGAACTAGAACCGTATTTGCCACTATTGGCACAGCGGCCTGATTTACTCGTAACGAAATGTTCTGAAGTAATCCCCATTGAGTTTCAATGTAGCACAATTCCGATTGCGGACATTGCCGCAAGAACAGCCGGATATCGTCGTGCCGGAATGCGACCAACATGGATTTTGCGAACCCCAGCAAAGTTTAGTGCCCTTCCCCAAGGTGTTGGCATATTTCATTTTTCGAAGTTCCATGAAAGCTTCTTTCATCATACCCCTGTAGGTTTCGATTTCCTGACATATAACCCTGAAACGACACACTTCCATTATTTTAGTAACCTCATGCATCTGGCAGGCAAACGCTATATCGGCATTCATCGTTCATTGCCAGTAGCGCTGCAAATCTTTCCTTTCGCACGACCGAGAACCCCAACTGTCGATGAGTTGCAAGGTTATGCGACGTTCTATTTGTCTGCGCGCGCTACCTTTTTGCAATCTCGTATTTTATTGAACAGAAGGGGAATCAATGATCCCTTTTTAAGAGCTTGTTATGATTTGCGTGTTTTGCCCATGCAATTACCATTGTGGATCGGTGTACCTGTCCGTTATGGTGAGGCATTTCGTGAGCATGATTGTGAATGGCAATTGTTACTTCTGCGCTATATGAAGTCCAAGGACATTGCGATTCGTGACTGGTCAACTGATGCTGTTAGGGGCTTTGTTTCCCGATTTGCGGGTTCCGCAGATTTGCAAGTGAAGGCATGCATGGGGTATCGGAATTTTCTTTTGTCGTTAGGTATAGAATCTCTTCGCACGAGCGTAGACTTTAATGAAGAAACGTTTGGGCAGTTGCTTGCGGAAAGATTTCTTGCAAAGCGGTATGAAAATTGAGAAAATGAAATTGATTCGTTTCCCGAAGCAAGGGAGAAGGGGGCTTATACATGACGACTGAGAATAAGAACAAAGTATTGACGCGTGATGAAGTGAAAGTGGAGGAGACTTGGCGTCTGGAAGATATTTTTGCGACAGATGATGCATGGGAGCAAGAATATCGTGAAGTAGAGGCGTTTGCAAGTACAGCTGATACGTATAAAGGAACACTTGGCAATGGTGCGGAGGCACTTTACACGGCGCTGACGTACCGTGACGCACTGTCTGAAAGATTGCGCCGCCTTTATACGTATGCGCATTTAAAAACGGACCAAGATACAACAAATGGCTTTTATCAAGCGATGGATAGCCGTATCAAATCACTGTATGTGAAAGTGTCGACGGCGTTATCGTTCTTTGTACCAGAGTTGTTGTCGATTGAAGAAAGCGCATTGAATGCGTTGGTCGAAGAGCATGAAGGGCTACGTCTATACAAGCAGGAGTTCGAGGAGATTAATACGCAAAGGCCGCATGTGTTACCTGCAGAACAAGAGGCTTTATTAGCGCAGCTTTCCGAAGTGACAGGCAATGCTTCTGAAACGTTTAGCATGTTAAATAATGCAGACTTAACATTCCCGATGGTGAAAGATGAAAGTGGGGAAGAAGTCGAATTGTCTCACGGTCGTTATATTCGATTTTTAGAAAGTGACGATCCTCGTGTTCGAGAAGAGGCCTTTAAAGCGACATATGCAAAATACGGAGAATTTCAAAATACGTTTGCGTCTACGCTATCGGGTAATGTGAAGAGCGATAATGTTCATGCACGTATTCGAAATTATAGCTCTGCGCGCGAGGCTGCGATGTCAAACAATCATATTCCAGAGCAAGTGTATGAAAACCTTGTTTCAACAATCAATAAAAATGTCCATTTATTGCAAAGGTATGTGGCCTTGCGCAAAAAGGTATTTGCACTAGAAGACCTTCATATGTGGGACATGTATGCACCACTCGTAAAAGATGTGGATATGAAAATACCTTACGAAGAAGCGACACAAACGATGCTGGAAAGCTTCCATCCGTTAGGCGAAGAGTATACGTCAATCGTCAAAGAAGGTTTGGAGAACCGTTGGGTAGATGTCCGTGAAAATAAAGGAAAACGCTCGGGTGCATATTCATCAGGGGCTTATGGAACGAATCCGTATATTTTGATGAACTGGCAAGATAATGTCAGTAATTTGTTCACACTCGCCCATGAGTTTGGTCATAGTGTGCACAGTTATTATTCACGCAAACATCAGCCTTACCCGTACAGCGGCTATTCGATTTTTGTAGCAGAAGTAGCGTCTACTGTGAATGAAGCGATTTTAAATGATCATTTGTTGAAAACGACGGATGATGAGCAAGAACGTATTTACTTGTTAAACTATTGGTTAGATGGCTTCCGCGGCACAGTTTTCCGTCAAACGATGTTCGCCGAATTTGAGCATCTGATTCACGAGTTGGATCAGCAAGGTGTAGCATTGACGGCGGAAAAGCTGACAGAAGAGTATTACGCTCTCAATAAAAAGTACTTTGGTGAAGATCTCATTATTGATGAGGAGATTGGTTTGGAATGGGCACGGATACCACATTTCTACTATAACTATTACGTGTATCAGTATGCGACAGGCTATAGTGCGGCTGTGGCATTGAGCAACCAAATTCTCACAGAGGGAGAGCCAGCTGTTGAGCGCTATGTGAACAATTTCTTAAAAGCAGGTTCATCTGATTATCCGATCGAAGTGTTGAAAAAAGCAGGTGTAGACATGACGAGCGCGGCGCCGATTGAAGAAGCGTGTCGTGTCTTTGAAGAGAAACTGAATGAATTGGAATCTCTTCTTTTAAAAAAATAATGTAGCTTTATGCAGCCTCATCCATGGTGTTTATTTGGTGGATGAGGCTACTTTTTTGTTTTTCATTATTTTAAAATAGTTAAATAATTAGTGTGGTGGAGAGGAATTATCCTGTTCTATAGTAGATTATTCTGTTATATAACTGATGTTGTGGGCTTTGGCGCATATAAAAATTGTGACATTCATGTGAAAATCATTGTGAAATGTTGCGCTTACTATTATCTTATGATAAAGTAAGGATGTGAAATAAATCACATACCAAACATACACCCCTTTTGTTTGAACGTGAACATTTCTCCCATTCCCTTTGTAAAGAGCATTCACTTCCCCCCAGGAGTGGATGCTCTTTTTGTTGTGGATAAAAATAATTAGATACCTGCTATGGGGGCGACACCGTTAGTACGAATCTGGATTGTCAGTGAAAAAGTCTAAACTATCAGCGCGAGTCCCAAACCAGTCATAGTGAGCTACCAGGCAATAAGAAGTGTAGCCATATGTACAGCATGCAAAAACCACTTCATCGGCCAGTAGTAGGCTGATGAAGTGGTTTTGTCTATTACATACTTTTTTTACGCCATAAGGTAACATCCTGGAAAGGGATGCGTTCGACTTTTTGCTGAAGCAGGCGTTTTTTAAGTTCACGTTCTGCAGATTTTTCTGAGATGCTATAAATATCTGCAATCTCTTTCGTTGCCAATGTATCGAAACGTCGAAAGAGATCTTCGAGCGTTGGAGGTACATCGGGAATAAGCGTTTCGCCAATGAGTTCTTCCAAGATTTGTTCGTAGACTTCATAGGCATATAGACCGCTTACTTTGAGGCCTTCATCTTCAATCCGCTCGTTAAAAAACACAAATGTAGGTGCAAAATCGACTTCCATTTCTTGCGCCATATACAAGTCTACTTGTAAAGAACGTAAGACATTTTGCGAGGAAAAGTCTCTTGTAAACTCGTCTACATCGAGATTCACCTTTTGTGCGATTTCAACTAGAACCGTAAACGAAGATACGTCCCGAGATTTTAAAAATGAATACTCTAGCATTTTGGATAAAAATCGAAATCCGGCACGTTTACCTTGGAATTCTGCTGCTTTGACAGCGATGCTTGGAAAAGCAGGATGTGCCTTTCCACAGTCTCTAGCATCTTCATGATTGTTCGCACACTGAAGGTTCATCTTTGGTAATGACGTCCGCAGTGCAATGCGCAATGTGAAATAGCGATCGTACTCAACCTGTAGTTTGCGGAGTAGTGGCTGTAATGACCAACAATCTTCGCATAAAGGATCTATGAAAACATATAATTCAATTGGTCTAGTTAATGGAGAAGGAGAGAGCGTGTTTTCCATCAAAGTTTGGCGATTCACGAACGATCCTCCCCACTCCGATTGACCATATGATTGGCAGTTAAGACGAGACGTTTGTAATAGACTTCACGCAAGTTTCCTTCAAGTCCAACCTCATCCATTGCTTCTGCCATGCAGGCAAGCCATGCCTCCGCTTGTACAGGCGAAATCGGGAAGGGCATATGACGCGCCTTCATCATCGGATGGCCATGTTCATCCGTATATAAATTGGGTCCGCCTAAATATTGTGTTTGAAATTGTTTTTGTTTACGTGCTGTTTCTGTCAGGTCATCCGGGAAAATCGGATATAGGTCCGGGTGTACGGCCACTTTTGTGTAAAATAGGTCGATAAGTTCCGACAACTTTGCAGCACCGATCTCCTCATAAGGGATCAAAGGTTTTCGCATCATTATGTCAATCTCCTTTGCTCTGACTGTATTGACATTTTACCAACCTCACACAACTTTCACAAATAAATCGCTTTGAGAGCAACTTACATAACTGTTTTTCGAAGGTTATGCACGGTAATTATTGAGTACTTTCTTCACGTATTGTTGTGTTTCTTTGAAGGGAGGAATCCCGCCATATTTTTGCACATTGCCGGGACCAGCATTGTATGCGGCAAGTGCAAGTTCCAAGTCACCGTCGAATTTATTGAGCATTTGTCGTAAATATTTTGAACCGCCCATGATATTTTGACCAGGGTCAAAACTATCTTTAACCCCAAGAAATTTTGCCGTTCCAGGCATGAGTTGCATGAGACCTTTTGCACCAGCATGACTCACGACATTGTTGTTGAAGTTCGATTCTTGTTTAATGACAGCAGCAATCAGCTTATCAGGTAAATTGTACTTTTCAGCGGCTTGTTTAATCAAGTCGCTATATTTCCCATTTCCGAGTGTAGAGGAGCCTTGTGAGATGACGGCTTGTTGTTTTGTCGTTGTAAGTACGTTGGCTAGCATGGAAGGGATGAATACCTGATTTGATCCATTATAGCGTAAGCTGTCCATTTGTTGTTCTTGTGCTAATAACGACGTTGAAGCGGATGAATTCCCCATCAACTCTCCGAGCATCGTTGTAAACATAGAAGGGGAGCCCTCATTTTGGCTTGCATATGATTGCACAGTCCCAAACGATTGCATTGCTTGTATATCCATTAATATGCGAATTGTGCGTGTATCCATGGCAATCGATCCTCTCTGCTTCATTGGTATCTATTCTGCTTCGTAATCTACCTATACACTAGTATAGCAATTTTCGTGTAAAAAGGCATATCAGAAACTGCAAGGCCGCGCTCCATATGGTAAACTGAACATAATGATAAGTGAAGGGAAGATTTAATTATGCATATAAAAAATCGCGTTGATACTGGGGTTCAACAGGGGCAGGAAGTCCGTTTTGTAGTAGCTGAAACGGCGGAACTTTCGCTAGGTGTACCGTCTGGCAAGATGATTACCGATTCGGATGCATTGTCGTTCGTTTATCTTTTCGATAAAGAAGAAGGCTATCAGCATGTCCACTTTACACAGTCAGTTTGGCCGCTCATGGTAGAAGCGTTGAAAGCGGAGGAAGATCCAATACTTTCATGGCTGGGAAATGAAATTCAATTGAACGGCTTTAAAGAAGAATTGACGATGCTTATTTACAATATTGAAGGCAACCATAATTATGGAGAAGCTTTTTCTGAAGCAGTAGAGCAAGCATTCAGTGCGATACTTCAAAGCGTGGAATAACAGCTGGGAGGAGTTCCAATGAAAGAATGGAAACAATTTCTTGAACCTTATAAGCAAGCAGTAGCGGAGTTGAAAGTGAAGCTTAAAGGGTTAAGAGCGCAATATGAGTTAGAAGATGTACATAAGCCTGTTGAGTTTGTAACGGGCAGAGTAAAGCCACTTGCAAGTATTTACGATAAGACACTCGAAAAAGGCATCCCGTTCGAACCGTCGGCAGAACTCGCAGCAGAACTGCCGGATATTGCGGGTGTGCGTATCATGTGTCAGTTTGTCGATGATATCGGTCAAGTTGTTGAAACACTACGCCAGCGAAAAGACATCGAAGTCGTTGAAGAGCGCGATTATATCTCGAAAAACAAACCAAGTGGTTATCGCTCGTATCATATGATTATTAACTATCCTGTACAGACCATTCACGGGGAAAAGTCGATTTTGGCAGAAATTCAAATTCGGACTTTGGCGATGAACTTCTGGGCATCTATTGAGCATTCATTGAATTATAAGTATAAAGGGGAATTGCCGGATGAGATTCGGCATCGCCTGGAGCGCGCAGCGGAAGCAGCATTTCAACTCGATGAGGAAATGTCGCTAATTCGCAATGAAATTCAAGATGCGCAGCAATATTTTAGTGCGTACAAAGAAACATCAACGAGGGGGTACGGAGACCAAAATTGGGAAGGAGGGACTAGGAAATGAAGTTTGCAATCCAGTCAAGAAATGATGAACTATCGAATCGTTTAATGGATGAAGCGAAAAAATATTTGACTGATTTCGGTTTAGTTTTTGACGAAGCAGAACCGGAGATTGTGCTATCGATAGGTGGCGATGGAACGATGCTTCATGCCTATCATAAATATCAGCATCGTTTACAGGAGACGGCTTTTGTCGGCATTCATACAGGACATTTGGGCTTTTATGCGGATTGGAAGCCTGAAGAGATTGAAAAATTGGTCATTGCCATTTCACGCAAGAAATTTCAAGTGATTGAATATCCACTGCTGGAAGTGACCGTGAACTACCAGGATTCCAATGAAAGTGTTACCTATCTTGCGATGAATGAATCGACTGTCAAATCACCGGAAGTGACATTAGTGATGGATGTAGAGTTAAATGGTGGACATTTCGAACGTTTTCGAGGAGACGGGCTCTGTATGTCAACGCCTTCAGGCTCGACGGCTTACAATAAGGCGCTTGGTGGGGCCATCCTTCACCCTTCGCTTGCCTCTATGCAACTGACAGAAATGGCATCTATTAATAACCGTGTGTTTCGGACTGTTGGCGCACCACTCGTCCTACCTGCTCATCATAAATGTGTACTGACACCGGTGAAAGGTCCTGATTTCATGGTGACGATTGATCATTTGCAACTCTTTTTGAAAGATGTCAAATCCATCGAATACCAAGTGTCGGAAAAGAGGGTGCGTTTTGCACGTTTCCGTCCGTTCCCATTCTGGAGTCGTGTGCATGATTCGTTCATCGATAGTGATGTCTGAGGTGAAGGATGTCCGTTTTCGACTGACGTTTGTCGTGGAGAAGGATGGGATGTTGCTACGGGAATTTCTGCATGCACAAGGCATTTCCAAAAGGACATTGACGGCTACAAAGTATGATGGTGGGCAATTGACCGTAAATGGGGTAGAGCAAAATGTCCGGTATCGTGTGCAAGTGGGGGATGAAGTGACAGTCTATTTCCCACAAGAACAGCCAAGTGCAGGTTTGCAACCAGAAGATGGAGAGCTGAATATCGTCTATGAGGACGAAGCGTTGATCATTATAAATAAGCCGGCGGGACAAAGTACAATCCCATCCCATGACCATCCAACGGGGACGCTGGCCAATTGCGTTGCGGGCAAGTTTGCACGAGATCAAGTGCCAACAACCGTTCACGTTGTTACTCGGTTAGACCGTGATACATCGGGGTTACTCTGCATCGCTAAAAACCGGCATATCCATCATTTACTTAGTGAGCAAATGATTGAATCCGGTTTTCAGCGCTCTTACCTCGCGATTGTAGAAGGGCATGTGCAAATGCAACAATTCACCATCAAAGCGCCGATTGGTCGGAAAGAGGGCAGTATCATTGAACGAGTTGTGCGTGAAGATGGTCAAACGGCACGAACAGATGTCAAGGTGCTTGACCGCTTCCAAACAGATGGACAGAATTTGACCGAAGTTGCGCTTACGCTTCATACAGGAAGAACGCACCAAATTCGGGTCCATATGCAGTGGACAGGCCATCCGCTTGCTGGAGACGATTTGTATGGAGGCGCACATGCATTGATTGGACGACAGGCACTTCATTGTGCAATGCTCGGTTTTACGCACCCGCTAACGGGTGAAAAATTGGTGTTCCGCAGTCAAATGCCTCCAGATATGGCGCGCCTTACTCATTCAAAGTGAGTAAACTTTTCAGGGATAAAGGGTTGGTTAGAAGGAACCGATACAACGCTCATTTCTGGATAACGTAGAGCTGTCAGTGTACCGCCAAAGACGCAGCCTGTATCGATATTGACGGTATTGTTGACAAAGCGGGCTTCACGCACAGGTGTATGTCCGTAAATAATACATGCCTTTCCTGTGTAGTGCTTCGCCCAGTCACGTCTAATGGGTCTGCCATCAGGATGTTGTGCGCCTGAAATATCGCCGTATAAGACGAAGACGCGTGTTTTTTCACTGGTAGGTGCGCCAATCATATTTTCCTGGATACCAGCATGTGCGAGAACGAGATTGCCATCATCCAGGATGTGATAGAGAGGCAGTGCTTCGTAAAAATGTCGATACCTGTCGAGAAATCGTCGCTGTTCCTCCTTCGGTAATGCGTGGATTTCCGCGACTGTTGTTTCAAGTCCGTGGGTTTGTTGAACTTTATGACCTTTGACAAATCGGTACAATTTATTGCAATGATTTCCCGGGGAATAAATGAGAATACCCCCATCTTGCATGCGAAAGAGTAGGTTTAATGTGTGCAATGAATGAGGACCTCGATCCATTGCATCCCCGACAAAGGCAAGTCGTCTACCCTCAGTATGGATAGGAATACCCGTATCCATCGAGTAGCCAAGCTTGCGGATTAAGAGCAGCAGTTCGTCATAGCAACCATGAATATCACCAATCATGTCGAATTTCATATTGTTCTCCCCTTTTGGTGTAATTTGTATTAGTATATAGTAGCCGTAATTACTTTGCATGCATGGCGAAATGGAAAGGAAGGTGTAGCCATGACTACAAACGAAGAATACAAAGAAGAAATCATTTTTGACGAAGAGAAATTAACGGAGACGCTTGTTCAAAAAAACATCAAAGCTTTCCGTGATGAATATTTACTTCTTCACCCCTATGATCGGGCTACATTTTATGAAAAAGTCGGGATAGACCTTCGCAAAACGATGTATTATTATTTATCGCCGAAAGAACTTGCCGAAATTTTCGAGACAAGTGAAATCGATGAAAATGAATACAAAGAGTTCCTTCAGGAGATGGACACGACGTATGCTGCAGACATGATTTCCTATATGTTTGTGGATAACGCGGTAGATGTCCTGAAGGAACTTGATAAATCGCAAGCGGT
Source organism: Sporosarcina sp. FSL K6-1522 (assembly GCF_038622445.1). Classification (GTDB taxonomy): domain Bacteria; phylum Bacillota; class Bacilli; order Bacillales_A; family Planococcaceae; genus Sporosarcina. The sequence continues at coordinate 4,040,568 of NZ_CP152019.1, read as the reverse complement.
TAGTTATTTGACGTTAATGGACAAAGCGGCGGCAGCTGAAATTAAAGCCCTTCTCCATTATGAAGAATATACAGCTGGGTCCATTATGACAACAGAATACGTAACGGTTCCACAGAATTCAACTGTGCGATCAGCAATGACAATTTTGCGCAATGAAGCGCCAAAAGCTGAAACGATCTATTATGTGTTTGTCGTTGATGACGATAACCGTTTGACAGGCGTTGTGTCATTACGGGATCTCATTATTGCGCATGAAGATACGCTAATTAGTTCGATTATGAGTGAACGGGTTGTCAATGTGCTCGTATCAGAAGATCAGGAAGAAGTCGCACGTATGATCAAAGACTATAACTTCTTGGCTGTACCAGTTGTGGATTTCCAACAGCATATTCTTGGGATTATTACCGTCGACGATATTATCGATGTTCTCGAAGAAGAAGCTTCGGATGACTACTCAAAACTTGCCGCTGTTTCTAATATGGACACATTTGATAAAAATTCCTTGTCAGCAGCAAAGAAAAGATTACCATGGTTGCTGATTTTATTAGTGCTCGGTATGTTGACTGCTAATCTGATTGATTTATTTACAGAGACCATTTCCAAAGTGGCGCTACTCGCAGCGTTTATTCCGCTAATTGCAGGGACTGCTGGGAACAGTGGGACACAAGCGTTGGCGGTTGCGGTACGTGGTATTGCAACGCGTGATGTTGAAGATGAAAGTAAATTTAAGCTGTTGTTGCGAGAAGCGGGAACGGGCTTGATTACCGGGTTACTTTGCGCCATTTTTGTAGTCGGTCTCATTTATTTCTGGAAGCATGAATTTATTATTGGTCTACTTGTAGGAGCTGCTATTCTCGTCTCCATTTTTGTGGCAACCATTTCGGGGTCTTTCATCCCTTTATTTATGCACAAATTGAAAATTGACCCTGCGGTTGCGTCGGGTCCGTTTATTACAACGTTGAATGACGTGATTAGTATTATTATTTATCTTGGCCTTGCAACGGTTTTCATCGGTGATCTATAGATCCGGTGAAAACCGTTTTTTTAGTTATATTAGGTGGAACATATGATTTTCATCCATTCTCCAGCGAAGGTACCTTACAAGCGGTCGCCGAAGCCGTAAGCGTCGAGCGTTGTTAGGAAGATTCTTTAGTTTAACTTAAAATAGTAAGATAATTCCAGGTGGAACATCGAAACATTGGGCGCATATACTACTTGTAAAAAGGATGTGCTTAGTATTTTGCGAAACGAGCCGTTATTATTCGTTCAAGGTCCGCCTGTTTACACAAAAATATTGATCCGCGATGAGGAAAGCACGTCAATTTTTAGATTTATGAATGATGATGATTCAAAGATTGTAGAAGAAACCGTGCAAGAAGCTGTAGCTCCTGTAAAAATGGCTAATCCATCTTTAGTCAAAAAAGTACTGTACTTAGGCTCACCATTTCAACGACAAGTCTATCAGCCTCTGCAGTTTGTGTTAGCAGAAGAAACACTAACAGGTACGATTGAAAAGATTGAAGGCGAAACAATTGTCGTTGAATTACATGAAGGCACGAAAGAATTTGTAGCAATCGATATTAGCCATATCAAAGAAATTTTATGGCGAGGTAGTCCATTTGATGAGCAATGAGGGAGAAGGTAGGACGGAGATTAGCCGTTCTACCTTTTTCAATTGTGTAAATATCAAACATCAATTACGCTTCGGCGTAATTGCGTCCGGATTATTTTCGAGCTCGCTCGAAAATAAAAACTACCTAATCAGCGGGAACCGATTAGGTAGAGTAAGCATTGCAGGCAGGGTATTAATCTTCGTCACAGTCAATAAAAACATCTTTAATACATTGAACAGCACAGAAGCATTTCAGGTCAACTGTAACACATGAACCTGTTGCCTCAAAACGTTCTACTTCACAGATTGCGTCAAAATCGAGTTTGCCATGCTTGAAGAGGTTGACACGTTCGCCTCTTCTGTTACGTGGTTCAAGTACTTGCAAAGTTGCACAGCAGTTATCGAAGACATTTTGTACTCTAAAGAAAACAGAGAAGCAGCTATTATGACAGTCTTTTTCATGATTTTGTTCGTTACCACTATTGTGATGATGGTGATGGTGTCTTCTACGTGGGTTGAACATTGCTTTGAATGGATCGCCTTCCTCGTTCATCAACATGAATACGCGTGTATTCGCACGTTGACGTGAAGGGTTGACAAGGCTACCGAGTGGAGCTAAGAAGCAATCTGTTCTGCAATCATCGCAATCTCGGTCATCCCGAATATCCTGTATCCGTCGAATCGCGCGAACGACTTCACAAATACAATTTTCGTGGCGGCGTGCATCTGCCACATTCTCATTTCTTCCACATCCACATCCCATTGATTTCACCTCCTTTTTTCAATTCTTTATACTTTATGCACGCAGGTTTGAGGGAGTAGGGCGGACGCACTGGTTATGAATAAAGTTCAGACGAGAAAGGCATACTGTGAAAAAAAGGGAGGAGACGCATATTCGGAAATGTTTAGTAGTAATCAGCATGCTTGTATTGCTTGCCGGTTGTTCTGAGAAAGGCATGCAGATATATAATCCAGCGAATGCGGATGCTGAAAAGGCAGAGAAGCTATTCGCAAATGATACGCGTCTTACATCTGCAGTCGCCCTAGTTACAGACAAAGACTTATTGATGGGGGTACGCGTAGATACATTTTCAAGATTTCATAAGGAGAAGATTGAGAAGGAATTGAAAAAGGAGCTGGAACAACTGTATCCAGAGCTAGAAGTAACATTGTCAGCAGATAGTAAAATTTTTATGGAAACGGCTAAGTTGATTGAGAAGGGCGACACGCAGGAGCTTGATGAGAAGTTGAAAAAATTGAAATCACTATTAAAGGAAGAGACTTAAATGAATGAAAAAAAATATGCAAAACTCGAACAAGAAATTTCTCCGAAAACGCCGTTATTACGCAATCTATTGACTGCTTTTTTAACAGGTGGCACCATTTGTCTCATCGGTCAGTTTGTTTCGGTTTTTTATATGACGTATTTTGATTTTACGGAACGGACTGCCAGTAATCCGACGGTTGCGACGATGATTTTTTTCGCAATGTTACTAACGGGTTTTGGCTACTATAAGAAAATTGGTCAATTCGGAGGGGCAGGTGCGGCGGTGCCTATCACAGGATTTAGTAATGCGGTCGTGTCGGCTGCAATTGAGCATAAATCGGAAGGCTATGTCCTTGGAGTTGGCGGCAATATGTTTAAACTTGCAGGTTCGGTCATTCTATATGGCGTTTTTTCCGCATTTGTCGTCGCCCTTATTAAAACAATTCTTGTAAAGTTTGGTGTTGTATCATGGTAGCGCGCGGGCTTCTGACGTTCAATACAACGCCATCGATTGCCGCTACAGGGATAACGGCAGGTCCTGTGGAAAAGAAAAGCCCGTTTAAAGAAGGATTCGATAAAATCTATGATGACGAACGCTGTGGTTTAAAGACAAACGAACATGCACATGCAAAGATGATTGAGGACGCTTGTATGATTGCGCTTAGCAAAGTAGATGCTACGCCAAGTGATGCGGATGTTTTATTGATAGGTGATCTTGTGAATCAAATGACACCTTCGAATTTTAGTGCGACGACATTAGGAATTCCATACCTGGGGATGTTTTCAGCTTGTGCAACCTCGGTCTCTTCGCTTCTAATGGCGGCAGTATTAACTGAGATGGGGATGTCTACATGTGCAATTGCAGGGGCAGCCAGTCAACATAATGCGGTTGAACGCCAATTCCGCTATCCTGTTGAATATGGTGCGCAGAAACCTGAAACAGCGCAGTGGACGGTTACGGCGGCAGGAATGGCGGTAGTGACTCCCTATCAAAAAGGATTTCCATCTATTGAACGGGCGACCATCGGCAGTCCAGTCGATCTTGGCATGACAGATCCGCTTAACATGGGGGCGGCAATGGCACCGGCAGCAGCAGATACGTTAGCTCGTCACTTATCGGGGCACCAAACAGTAGCTAGTGATTATGATTGCATTATCACTGGTGATCTTGGAAAAACAGGATTTGAATTGTATAAAACATTAGCAGGGAACCAAGGAATCGATATAGGGGAAAACTTCCGCGATGCGGGTGTAGAGTTCTATGGAGAGGATCCGTTATTTTTTGCAGGTGCTAGCGGTGCAGGCTGCTCGGCGGCACTATTTTTCAGCACAATCTATACAAAAATGATGGCAGGAGACTACAAGCGAGTTCTCCTGATTGCGACAGGTGCATTACTATCACCGATGTCATTCCAACAAGGAGATACAATTCCATGTATCGCGCATGCGGTTGAACTAACGATGAAATGAGTGGGGCAGATGATTTCAATTTTCGTGACAGCATTTATTGTAGGCGGCTTGATATGTGTCGTTGGGCAATTATTGTTTGACGTTGCCAAACTAACGCCGGCACATACATTATGTTTATTAGTCGTCATTGGATCGGTCTTAGATGGGTTTGGCTTGTACGAGCCACTTATTGACTTTGCCGGTGCGGGTGCAACAATTCCGATTATGTCATTCGGTAATTCATTGACACATGGTGCAATGGCGGAGGCAGAAAAGCATGGCTTTATCGGTGTGTTGACAGGGATGTTTGAAGTGACAAGCTCAGGGATTAGCTCGGCAATCTTGTTTGGCTTTATCGCTTCGCTCATTTTTAAAGCAAAGGGAAAAATCTAATAGACGTTTGCCCCGCTTCTTCTTCTCGTATCTGCATAGGATATGGGGAAAGGAAGGGGGGATTTTTTATGTACGGAGGATGTAGTCCTTACGGATGGGGTGGCTTTGACGGTGGATGTTATGGCGGAAGAGGCAATAATTACGGTGGCTCAACATTCGTTCTTATAGTTGTTCTCTTCATCTTGCTCATTATTGTGGGCAAAAGTTTCGTATAAGAAGGAGGAATAACAGATGAATGATTCATTTTTCCGGAAAATCGAATCAAAAACAGGTGTCCCGATGGAAGAGGTATTTGCATTAGCGAATGCGATCCAATTTGCGGATTTCAGCGATGAGCGGCAAGTGAGGAAGATTATACGGAAGGTTGGAAAGTTGGCTCGAAAGGATGTCCCCCAACATACAGAAGACGAGTTAGTTCGTTCAATTGTATCGGGTGGCACGGCCGTGAATATAAAAGATATTCAGGATATGTTGGGTAGTTGACAGAAAAGTCTTTCAACGTGTTTGGTAATGTGATAGAATAGATATACTAATACGAAGTGTCAAAAAAATTCATCGAAAGGGGTGTTAGCAATGGGTTATCTATTACCAATTCAGCCAATTCAATCACAACAATATGCAAATCGCATGAATATGGAGGCATACAGTTTCACATACATTGATCGAGTGAACCGTATTCAGCGTGAACTAAATGATTCTGATACGCCCCCAAAAACGTTTTATGATGCATTTTTAAGAGATGACGATGAAGAAATTGGCAGAGAAAAAGCTGCCATTGCAGCACCTCTTCCGTACAGAGGATTTATTTATCCGAATCCTGCCAATTTATCACCTGCAATCTCACAAGCAGTCGGCAAAGGCCTAAACATTAATGCATATGCTTGATTCAATAGGGGCATCCCGAGTTAAAGCTTGCTCATTTTAGAAATAAAAGAGTTCGTTATGCCAAATTGCATAACGAACTCTTTTTGTCCCTTACGATCACGTGTTTTTTAGTTTTGCATACGCTTTTCCATCGTGCGATGGGGAATGTCTGCGTCCATAAATTCTGGTGAAGTAATGGAATAACCAAGCTTTTCATAGAAAATGATTGCCTGTACCTGTGCATTTAAAACGATTTTTTTGAAATTGTTCTGTTGTGCATGTTCTTCAAGTGCTTGCATTATTAGATTACCAAGATGTTTTCCACGATATTCTTCTAACACACAAACACGTTCGACTTTACCAATGCCATCATTGATTTCTCGAAGGCGACCTGCACCAATAGGTGTTTCGTCTGAATAGACGACAAAATGGATTGCTGTGCTATCCCATTCGTCCAGTTCAAGCGTGAGTGGTACACCTTGTTCTTCCACAAATACTTTCCTTCTGACAGAAAATGCATTTTCCCGTTCATGGTCAGAAGTCGCAATTTTAACTGTGAACAATGATTAATTATCCTCGTCTAGGCGGAATGTTTCAAATACCGTCCAAGAGCCATCTTCAAGTTGGTAGAGCAGGTGAAGGCGGTCAATCGTTTCAGTGTGATCGACACCGACCATTTTAAGTTGGCCGATAATATCATCGTGCTCACCAGAAGTCAGTTTTTGAGCGATTGTAATGTGTGGGACAAAGGCAAACTCGGGTTCTTTGCCAAAGAAATTATGATTAAGGTCTTTATGCAATGCAAGTAATTCCTCATTTGGAGTTGCTTTAAAGTAAATCGTGTTCGTGATAGGTGCAAATGTGCCTACCTTTGACACGTTTAGCTCAAATGGCTGATGCTTGTTTGTGACTTCTTTAATCGCCTTAGCTACTTCTTTAATCTCTTGATCGTTAGCTTCGAATACGCCTTTAACCGTCATATGCGGCGTAATTAATGCGTAATGTGGGTCGTACCGTTTCCGATAAGCGTTCGCAAGATCTTGAAGTTTTTTTGAAGGGAATGCAACAATACCAAATTTCATAATGAAAGACCTCCTCGTGAGAATGATTAGTATAATCCTAATAAATTGATTATAACAGAATATCTGGTTAAATGTCTGTTCTGTCCGAATTAATGACCGTACGTCATAAGAATTGCCCGCGGAACATCGGGTTGCCAATGTTTCCACGTATGGTCTCCTTTGAATTCTTCATAGAAATAAGGGAAGCCCTTTCTTTCGAGTACATCGTTTAAAGAGCGATTTGGCGTCAAAAAGTCCTGTATGCCATCCACCGTTGTTTTGACTTCGTTTTCCCCTTCACCAATTACATGGTAGATGGAAAAACAGGAAGGATCTTTTACAGCTTCCACGGTTTTCAGCACATAATCGTTGACATAAGGAGAATGAAGGATGACTTTCCCGAATATATTAGGATATTTAGCGGCAGCGAGCAGTGAAATGGTTGCCGCCAATGAGTCACCAATAAGCCCTCTACCTGCTCCCACTTGATAGGTTGGATAATTGGCGTCGATATAAGGAACGAGTTCGTGTGCAAGGAAGCGGATATACGCTTCATGGCGATCGCCATCTGGATGATACATGCGTCTGCGTTCTTTGACACTTTTATAAGGAACACCGACAACAATGACATCTTCAATTTCTTCGGCATCGCGTAATTCATCAACAACCCGTCCGATGCGTCCATATTGGAAATAATCTTTGCCATCAGATGCAATTAGGACTGAATATTTATAGAGTGGGGAATATTGATGAGGTAAGTGAATTAACAATTGCATTTCTTCATCAAGTTCTTGGCTGTAAATTGTAATATCTTCGATTTTTCCATACTTCATATTGAGAACCTCCTCTAAGTAGATGTGTAATGGAATTGTAACATATTACAAAGTATAGGTATAATGGTTGCGTAATTGATTTAGAAATGTGAGAGGGGCGGAAGAGAAATGTTTGATCAGAATAAGATTGTCCATTCTAAAGTGGTGACGGAAGCGGCAAAAGCAGCATTGCAAAGGCGTGGTGTCACAATCGAAGCGATTGCTGAGATTGTTTTTGAATTGCAAATTCCATATAATAAAGGGCTTGAAATGGCGCACTGTATCGAATCCGTTGAAGGGGTACTTCGAAAACGTGAATTGCAGCATGCGATTCTTGTTGGTATAGAGTTGGATGAGCTTGCGGAACAAGGTAAATTATCAGCACCACTTCAACAAATTGTCGAGTCAGATGAGGGCTTATTTGGCGTAGATGAAACGATTGCACTCGGTGCTGTATTTACATATGGTTCCATTGCGGTTACAACATTTGGCCATCTCGATAAAAATAAAACGGGGATTATTAACGAACTTGACACGAAGACTGGTAAAGGTATTCATACGTTCTTAGATGATCTTGTTGCAAGCGTTGCAGCATGTGCAGCATCTAGAATTGCGCACAGAACACGTGATTTAGAAGAAGCGGGCGAAACATTTGAAGACATTGCGCCTGACGAGACAATGCCGGAGACGAAAATAAAAGGTGCCCAAATTTAACCTGCATTTAATGAAGGGTTGTCGAGAAAAATGCATTATTCGACAGCTCTTTTTTTTGACGGAAATTGAAAACGTTTGCAAATAACTGATTTATTTAAAAAATAGATTGGTAAAGTAGTGAGTATTCATGATAGAATGTGAATTGAGATTATTACAATCTTACCAGAAAAGGGGGAATTTAGTATGCAGAAAAAGAAATTACGTTTGTTCGCATTCATGACGATTATCGCATTACTCGTACTATCGGCTTGTGGTTCAGGCGATAAAGGCGGTAGCACGGGTTCAGAAAAAGAACCTGCTGATACGGGAGAAAAAAAAGAACAAGAATACAAATTCCTTAGTATTTTAACAGGTGGAACACAAGGAACGTATTACCCACTAGGAGGGTCTTTTGCTGAGTTTATCGGCGAGGAGACGGGCATTAAAACAACGGCAGAAGTATCACAGGCATCTGCTGCAAACATGACTTCATTGAAGGATGGAGATGCGGAAATCGCATTTGTTCAAACAGACATCGCATATTATGCTTCAAAAGGTGAGTTGATGTTTGACGGTGATGTAATTGATAATGTATCGGCAATCGGTGCGCTGTACCCTGAAACGGTTCAACTGATTACACTAGATAAGAGCGGTATTAAAACATACGAAGATTTAAAAGGTAAAAAAGTTTCCGTAGGTGCGCCTGGATCAGGTACGTATGCGAATGCGGAGCAGTTGCTAGAAATTCATGGCCTAACAATGGATGATATTAAGCCACAGAGCCTTGATTTTGGAGAGTCACAAGAAAGTCTGCAAGCGGGTCAAATCGATGCAGCATTCATCACAGCAGGTACACCAACAGGTGCTGTTGAAGGATTGAACGCAGTGGCAAAAGTCTTTGTTGTACCAGTTGAAGACGACAAAGCAGACGCATTGATTGCAAAATACCCGTACTATGCAAAAGAAATCATTCCAGCAGGTACGTACGGTTTGGCAGCAGAGACACCAGCAGTTTCTGTAGGTGCAATGCTAGCAATCCAAAACGATATACCGGAAGAGCTTGGTTACCAAATTACAAAAGCGATTTATGATAATGCATCTAAACTTCAACATGCAAAAGGGAAGTTAATTCAGGCTGAAAAAGGTCTGGATGGGATCGGTATTCCGGTTCACCCTGGTGCACAAAAATATTTTGATGAAGTGAATGGCAAGTAAGGAATGACTAGAACGGGGCGGTGAGGCATTCGGCTTCAGCCGTCCCATTCTTTACCTTTATGATTGAAAGGAAGAAGCGGATGAACAGGAAAATAGTCGTTCCGCCCATTCTGTTTATAGCGTTTGTAGGGCTAATCATCTTTTTTATACCCATGAAAGAGGCATTTACTTTCACAGAACATCGAACAGAAAATCCTAAGGTTTATTATCTGCCACTTGAAAGTGAACGTGGATTCCAGATAAGATACGTGCATTCCATTCATTTGTCGGATGTCTTTGAGACTTATGAAGTGACGGCTAATCAAAAAATCCAGCTATTATCCATGCAATATGAAGATTTAGCAATCGGTTTACCAGGCTCGGCAGAAGAAGGAGAAACGTTTTCTTTTCAAGATGGTTTGTATACGCTTACATATGAAGATAATGTCATTGATTCATTTGTCTTATTAATCGGTGATGTCGATGCCGATTTAGCTTTTCGTTATTTGAATAAGGAAATAAATTTGAAACAGCAATTGGAAAGAGGAAAGTCGTACGCATTTAGTGTAACGAAATTGTCCTACTATCAAATGCTGAGAGGGGGAAACTTGAATGACAACAGAACCAAAGCAGCATGAGGAAACAGAGGAATTCAAGATGCTTACGGAAGAAGAACAGTTAGAGATTCTTCAAAAGTATGACCCGGAATCGAATACACGCAATGTGGGCGGTATTTTTAAGAAGATTGTCTTTTTTGGTTTACTAGCATTTTCGGTCTTTCAATTATATACGGCGATAGGTACTCCCTTTACCGCGTATGTCCAACGTTCTATTCACTTAGGATTTGCATTAGCACTTATCTTCATATTATTCCCGGCAAGGAAGAAGATTGGCGTCAAACGCAATAAGGTACCCTTCTATGATGTGATTTTGTCACTACTCTCGATAGGTGTAGGTCTATATTGGCCGATACTCATCGATGATCTTGTGTTACGGGTAGGGAGAGTTTCGACGCTAGATCTCATCATTGGGATTTTAGCCATATTACTCACGTTAGAAGCAGCGAGACGAGCGGTTGGCTTGCCGATTACGATTATTGCAAGCACATTTTTGGTCTATGCATTTTTCGGGCCATACTTTCCCGGGTTCCTTGCGCATCGTGGGCAGGACCTTGAAAGCCTCGTTCAATTGATGTTCTTTACAACAGATGGAATATTAGGGACACCGATTAGTGTATCCGCAACGTTCATCTTCGTGTTCTTATTATTTGGATCTTTCTTGGTGAAAACGGGTGTCGGTAACTATTTCAACGATCTTGCGGTTGTGTTAGCGGGGCGATTAGTCGGAGGCCCTGCAAAGGTCGCCATTTTCTCAAGTGCCTTACAAGGGACGATTTCAGGAAGCTCTGTTGCCAACGTTGTGGGGTCAGGTTCTTATACGATTCCCATGATGAAAAAGTTGGGCTATAAAAAGGAGTTTGCCGGTGGGGTTGAAGCTGCTGCGTCGACTGGTGGGCAAATTATGCCACCGATTATGGGGGCTGCTGCCTTCCTGATGGTTGAATTCATTGGCGGCGTAACGTATTGGCAAATTGCGAAAGCAGCTGCTATTCCAGCACTTTTATATTTTACAGGTGTTTGGATTATGACGCATTTTGAAGCGAAGCGTGTTGGGCTAAAAGGGATGTCGGAAGATCAAATCCCTGATCGCAAAGAAACACTGAAGAAAATCTATTTACTATTGCCGATACTCGGGATTATTGTCTTCCTCTTAATCGGTATTCCAACAATGAAAGCTGCACTGTTGGGGATTGTATTAACAATTGTTGTCAGTTCGTTTGACAAGTCAACGCGTCTTGGTTTCAAAGATATGATTCATGCATTGGTTGACGGAGCGCGTACAGCACTCGCTGTTGCTGCAGCGACGGCATGCGCGGGGATTATTGTTGGGGTTGTTGTTAAGACGGGGTTAGGCTTGAGCTTAGCAACAGGGTTGATTTCGGCTGCTGGCGGAAATATCTTCCTTACATTGTTCTTTACAATGCTTGCGGCAATTGTGCTTGGTATGGGTTCACCGACAACAGCGAACTATGTTATCACGTCAACAATTGCTGCACCAGCAATTATTACATTGCTGATGTTGGATACGCCAGATGCAACGGTGCCAATCGTTGTAGCAGTATCGGCGCATCTATTTGTGTTCTATTTTGGGATTATTGCAGACATTACACCGCCGGTTGCACTTGCTGCTTTTGCGGCAGCAGGGATATCTGGTGGGGATCCCATCAAAACGGGTGTTACGTCGGCAAAGCTTGCCATTGCGGCATTTATAATTCCGTATATGTTCGTATTCAATCCAGCCCTGTTAATGATGGGTGCCTCGATACCAGAAATCCTATGGGTTGTGATGACAGCCATTGTCGGCATGATTGCCATTGGTGCCGGTATGATTGGCTATTGGTACCGCAAGTGCAATTGGCTTGAGCGCTTGTTAGCAGTAGGCACAGGGTTACTCTTAATCTACCCAGAGACGATTACAGATATTGTAGGACTTGTACTATTCGTTGCATTGGTTGCGGTTCAATGGATGACGCGTAACAAAGATAACGAAGATGAAGAAGTAGTTGTAGCGTCTTAAGATAAGAGCACGTAGAAATCCCTTCACCTTGTCATGTGGTGAAGGGATTTTTGTCTGGGATGAATTATGGCTATCGGCTATTCAGGAGTCTTCAGTTTTGAACTGGGACTGTTCTTTAATGCGGTATTTTTTAAGTTTGTAGTAAAGCGTTGAGCGACTGATGCCGAGAAGTTCCGCTGCTTTTGTACGGTTGCCATCGGTTTTTGCCAATGTTTTCAGTAATACGGATCTTTCTGTTTCGTAGACTAATTCTTTAGGGGTTAGTGTGCTCGGATTTGGCGGTGTCTGAACTTGTAGTAAAGGTCGTTCTTTAATCGAAGGAACGAGATGCCTATCAAGATGAATATGCTCTACGTCAATCCAATCACTCGAAGAAAAATGAAAGGCGCGTTCGAGTACATTTTCCAACTCCCTTACATTGCCTGGCCAAGTGTACTGTGTGAGTTTTGCGAGTGCGTCTTTCGTAATACCTTCAATTTGTTTGAACTTTTTTGATTTGAATTTATCGAACAGAAACTCACATAATAGTGGAATATCCTCGATTCGCTCTCGAAGGGGAGGAATATGCAGCTGAATGACATGGATGCGGTAGTATAAGTCCTCGCGGAAAGTGCCTTCGCGTACCATATCAAGCAAATTTTTATTGGTTGCCGCTAAAATGCGTACATCTGCTTTTCTTGTTTTGGTATCGCCGATTCTTTCAAACTCTTTTTCTTGCAAGACCCGTAAAATTTTGACTTGTAAAGATAATGGCATATCGCCAATCTCATCTAAAAAAAGTGTTCCGCCTTCTGCTAATTCAAATTTTCCAGGTTTACCGCCCTTTCTTGCCCCTGTAAAAGCCCCGTCCGCATACCCAAAAAACTCAGATTCCAACAATTCTTCGGGAATCGCTCCACAATTGACCTTGATAAAGGCACCTGGTCTCCCAGAGGATTGGTGAATGCCATCCGCAAGCAATTCCTTCCCAGTGCCACTTTCTCCTGTAATTAGGATGTTTGAAAAAGTTTGTGAAGCGATATAGGCATCTTTTTTCAGACGCTCTATCTCTTTGTTCGTGGAAATAATTAAGCCGAAAGGGTCGTTGTCAAATGACACTTTCAATAGTTCCCCGCGATAATAAGAAATCTCACCTTCCAAGCGCTCCATATGATGCAAGAGATCCTTCCAAACGTCTAATTGTTTAAAAATAAGCTTGAAAATAGCCCCGATTTTCTTGCCGTTTTGAATGATGGGCATTTGCGTTAAAATTGCTTTCTTATCTCGAATCTCTACTAGTTCCCCTTCAATTTTTTCATTGTGCAGGATGCTCCGGTCTGAGTCGAGTTCCGGGATGATTTGCTTAATAGGATGCTGGAGCACTTCCTGTAGTGACTGGTAGCCAAACAAAGCGAGAAAGCTATGATTGACTCTTGTAATTTTGCCCTCTGTGTCGGTTATAAGTACCCCATCATACGCAAGCTCCAGTGCACTATCCAATACTTTTTCAATACGTTTTGTAGACTCTAATTCTTGTGCTACTTTTTCAAAATCCGTTACGTCTTTGAGGACGACCATTGCGCCAGTAACGGATGTCCATTCTTTTATGGGAATGAAAGACGCAATTGCGGTCGTATTCGGTAAAAATAATCGTTTCATGAAGCTTTGTTCGGTTCGAATGGAGTCTTGTAAACCGGCAGTGAGGTTAGAGAAGTATTGTGAGATGGAACGGTTCATTAATTGTTCTTCTGGAAGTTGGAATAGTGCTAAGGCGGCGGTGTTAATAGATGTGATGCGCATGTCCAAATCGACAGAGATAACAGCTTCATGTAAATGGTTCATGAGTGATTTCAATCGATTGGCTACACTGTCTGTACTCGTAATCAACCCTTTAATGAGCTCTGATTTCGCCATAATCCCTGTCACATGACCGAATTTGTTAACAACGACAGCATGTCCAATCCCTTTTTCGATTAATAAATCCTTCGCATAGTAAGCATCATCTTCTTCATTGACAGTGAATACATCTGCGATGATGACAGGCTCAATGGACACATCTAATAAGTCGTTTTCCAAGAGTAGCCGATATAAAGAATACTTCGTAACGATACCCAGTAGTCGCCCCTGTTCAATGACACAGGCGATATCTTGCCGCAGGCGCAAAAAGTCTTTCATCAAATCTTTTGCGGTACTTTGCCGAGTGATGCTAATAAAAGTTGAGGAAGATAGCTGATGAACTCGCAATGATTCGTATGCTCCTTTGCAGTTAACAGATTTTTTCCAAACAAGTGTCAGGTACTAGAATACATATTTCAAAAATCACTACTCTATCTATTGTAAGGAATCTAATTCGAACAATCAATACAACTGTGTGAATTTTCGGACGTTTGGTGAAGTATGTACACAGTTGACTAACAGCAGTTGTACATGTATTTCGAGAAAAGATAGGTTTGTAGCGACTTCAAATATTGGCACGGCAGTTGCATATATAAAGAGTGAGACAAAAATTTGTGTATCGGGAGTGAGCGCAAGTGCGAGCAGATTATCAGCGATTTTATACAGAAAAAGAACGTATTTTAAAAGGCGGTCAGGAGAAATACCATGAACGGAATGCAGAACAAGGAAAAATGTTCGTACGCGAACGGTTAGAGAGAATTTTTGACCCAAATTCGATTATCGAAGATGGTGTTTTTGCAAATAATGATGATCCATCTTTGCCAGCAGACGGCTGTATTACAGGGGTTGGTGAGATTGATGGACGTCCGGTTTGTTTCTTAGCGGCGGATTCAACTGTCAAGGCAGGCTCATGGGGACCGAAATCTGTTGAAAAAAATATTCGCATACAGGAAAAAGCTGCAGACTTAAAAATTCCGATTCTCTATTTGATTGATTCTGCGGGGGCGAGGATTACTGAACAACTGAATGTGTTCCCGGGAAAACGTCACGGCGGAAAGATTTTCTATAACCAAATTCAATTGTCGGGCGTTGTGCCACAAATTACAGTGTTATTTGGTCCTTCGCCAGCAGGTGCAGCTTACGTCCCAGCATTTTCAGATGTAGTCATTATGATTGACCAGAATTCGAGTGCTTATCTCGGTTCCCCGCGGATGGTAGAAATGGCGATTGGAGAAAAAACAACGATGGATAAAATGGGCGGTGCTAAAATGCATTGTTCTGTAAGTGGACTAGGGGATGTGCTGGTTGAAAGTGAAGAGGAAGCGATTGATGCGTGTAAACGTTATTTAGCGTATATGCCTCAAAATTGGCAGGAAAGTCCGCCAAAGCAAGAAGGAAAAAGCCCAGTAAGTGGCAGAAGCATTGCAGACATCATTCCGTTAAATCCGAATACACCATTCGATATGTATGAACTGATTGACCAAGTCATTGATGAAGGCAGTTGGTTTGAGTATAAAAAGTTATTCGCTCCAGAACTCATTACAGGTTTCGCACGGTTGAATGGAGAGGTGAGGGGAATTGTCGCCAACCAATCGAAGGTCAAGGGGGGGACATTGTTTGTTGATTCTCCTGACAAGGCGGCGCGCTTTATTATGATTTGTAATGCGTATGATATTCCTCTTCTGTATTTGTCTGATGTACCAGGCTATATGATTGGGTCCAAAGTAGAGCAAAGTGGCATTATCCGACATGGTGCCAAAATGATTTCCGCATTGTCTGAGGCATCCGTTCCGATTATTTCCATCATCGTACGTAAATGCTTCGGTGCAGGATTATATGCGATGGCGGGTCCAGCATTTGGGTCGGATGCAGTATTGGCTTTGCCGAGTGCACAAATTGCTGTGATGGGGCCAGAAGCAGCGGTTAATGCGGTTTATTTCAATAAAATTCAAGCGCTTCCTGAAGACGAACGTCCAGCTTTTATTGCTGAAAAAAGAAAAGAGTACACAGCGGATATCGATATATTCAAACTCGCTTCGGAGCTCATTATTGACGATTTGGTCGGTTTTGACGAAATGCGAACAGAAGTGATTCGTCGATTCAACGTTTATCGTACGAAGCAAGTGCAAAAGTATGACAAACGGAATGCCATTCATCCCGTGTAATAGATTTTATGGATACGGAGGTACTAAAAGTGAACTATACAACCATATTGTATGAGGTGACTGACCATATCGCCAAAATTACGATGAATTTGCCCGAGATGCGAAATCCTTTAACGGAAGCGTTAACAGCGGAGCTCATCACGGCTATTCGTACAGCCGATCAGGATCAAGACGTCCGTGTCATCATTTTAACAGGTGCAGGAAAAGCATTTTCGGCGGGCGGCAACTTGAATGAGTTTAAAGCCAACTTTGAAAAATCGATTCCCGAGCTTCATCGTGAAGGGCATGAAAGTACAGAGTTATTTAAGCTTGGAGCTACGGTAAAAACACCAATCATTGCATCTGTCAATGGTCCGGCATTAGGGGGCGGCACAGGGATCGTAGCGATGTCACATCTAGCGATTGCCTCCAATCAGGCGAAGCTAGGGCTGACTGAGTTAAAGTTGGGGCTTGTCCCGTTTGTCATTTTGCCATGGGTAAGACGAGCGGTGGGCAATCGACGCGCGATGGAGCTGATGCTGACGGCTGAAATCATTGATGCGGAAAAAGCCAAAGACTATGAACTAGTTCACCGAATTGTCCCACATGACCAGTTGGAAGAGGAGACGTGGGCATTGGCAAAAACGGTGGCCTCACACAGTCCATTAGCGGTTAGTTTGGGCATGGATGCTTATTTTACAACAGAACAAATGGATTTTATGAAGTCCTTTGATTATTTATCGACATTGCGGCTTGTGTCCTTTCAAAGTGAAGATTTGAAAGAAGGCGCATCGGCATTTTTGGAAAAAAGAAAACCAAGCTGGCAAGGAAAATAAAGGGGGAAAAAATAATGGACATTCAATCACCGATGAGTGGAAGCGTATGGAAAATCGAAGTGCGTGAAGGGGATACAGTAGTAGCAGGGGACGTAGTTGTTATTTTAGAATCAATGAAAATGGAAATTCCGATTGAAGCAACAGATGCAGGGGCTATAAAAGAAATCAAAGTAGCAGAAGGGGACTTTGTTCAAGAAGGCGACGCTGTCGTCGTAATTGGATAATCAAGGAGGCCTAATAGGATGAAAAAAATACGAATTGGTGCTGCACAAGGGTTTTATGGGGATACTATCGAACCCGCAATTGCGACAGCCAAATATGGCAATGTCGATTACATTAGTTTTGATTGTTTAGCAGAATTGACGATGGCGATTTTGCTAAAGGACAAACAAAAAAATGCCAATCTCGGCTATACCCGGGATATTACAACGTCCATGAAAGCCTTACTTCCGTATGTGAAGGACAAGGGCATTAAGCTATTGACGAATGCGGGGGGTATTAACCCCGTTGCGGCGCAGCAAGAGGTCATTCGAGTTGCCAAAGAGCTCGGAATGGATGATTTAAAAGTGGCGGTTGTAACAGGGGATAATGTAATTGATCAAATTGATGACCTTGTTGCGCAAGGCGTTTCTTTCGAGCATATGGAGACAGGTGCATCGATTGATCGTATAAAAGAGAAACTCACCTTTGCCAATGCTTATCTTGGCTCAATGCCCATTGTGGAGGCATTGAAACAAGGGGCGGACGTAGTTGTAACGGGCAGAACGACGGATACAGCGCAATTTTTGGCGCCTTTAATCTATGAATATGGTTGGTCTGAAGAAGATTTGGACCAGCTTGCAGGCGGTGTATTTATGGGGCATTTATTGGAGTGCTCTGCCCAGTCGACAGGTGGCAACTTCAGTGGCGATTGGGAGCAGGTGGAACGAGTCGAAGAAATCGGTTATCCCATTGCTGAAGTAGATGCGTCTGGTGAATTTGTCTTAACGAAGGTGAGTGAGTGTGGCGGGCTTGTCACTGTAGACACTGTCAAAGAACAGATGCTGTACGAAATACATGATCCATCGGCCTATGTCACACCTGATGTGATCGTTGATTTGACGCAAGTGAAGCTGGAGAATGTCGGAGAACATCGCGTGAAGGTTAGCGGCGTCAAAGGGAAACCAAAGCCTGACCAATTAAAGGTTGTGATGGGCTATGAAGATGGTTATATGGGGCAAGTATTAATGGGCTTTTCATGGCCAGATGCGTTGAAAAAAGCGAGGAAAGCAGATGAAGTCATTCGCAAGCAAATTGAGAGAAAAGGGTTACAGTATCAAGAAATTCATACGAGTTACTTAGGCTATGACTCCTTACACGGTCCACTTGCGCAGGAGCCAAGTGAAGACCTAAACGAGGTCTATTTACGGATGGCGGTACGGGCGACGACGAAACAAAACGCTGCTGCGTTAAGTCGTTTGTTTCCTCCATTGTTTTTGAATGGTCCGCCAGCAGCAGGTGGCTTCTATGGAAATATCCCAACAAGGCAGCTACTAGGCATGTGGTCGGCGCTCATCCCGAGAGAACTGGTAGAAAGTCAAGTGAAGATTCGCGTGGAAGAGGTGGGGACGTATGTCTAAGATGCTTTTGAAAGACGTTGCACAAGTACGTTCTGGTGATAAAGGCAATACAGTGAACATCGGTTTATTTGCTGCCAATGAGGAGATGTACAATCTTTTTGCTGAGCAAGTGACTGCAGACAAGGTGAAAGCACATTTCCAAGGGTTAGTTGACGGGGAAGTAATTCGTTACGAAGTGCCAACAATTCATGCCTTTAATTTCATATTAAAAGAGGCATTGAACGGTGGGGGCTCGACGTCAATTCGAGTAGATAATCTTGGGAAATGTTTTAGTGCCAACTTATTGCGAATGGAAATTGAAGTGCCTGAAGGAGTGGAGATGTGAACATGACATATGAACCTTATTTTACGGAAGAGCATGAGATTCTGCGCACAACAATACGCAAATTTGTTGCAAAAGAAGTAACTCCCTTTGTTGAAGAGTGGGAAGAAGAGGGCATTTTCCCACTGGAATTGCTAAAGCGCATGGGAGATTTAGGCTTTTTGGGCTTACGCTATCCGGAAAGTGTTGGCGGTCAAGGTGGCGATTATTTTGCTGGTATCGTTTTTGCGGAAGAACTCGCAAAATGTGGCTGTGGCGGCGTTCCGATGGCGATTGCGGTTCAAACAGATATGGCAACGCCACCCATTGCTGAATTTGGCAATGCCGATCAACAAGAACGTTTTCTAACGCCTGCCATAAAAGGAGACAAGCTGGCGGCAATCGGTATTAGTGAGCCGAATCACGGTTCTGACGTTGCTTCCGTTGAGACGAGAGCGCGTAGAGATGGTGATGACTGGATTATTAATGGATCGAAAATGTTCATTACCAACGGGACGCGTGCCGATTTCGTCACGCTTGTTACACGAACGTCAGACGAACCGGGGTACAAAGGCATTAGTTTGTTCATAGTGGAACTTGACAGCCCAGGTGTGTCAGTTAGCCGGAAATTGGACAAAGTGGGTATGCGTTCTTCGGATACGGCTGAACTCATTTTTGATAATGTACGAGTGCCGCATGCTAACTTGCTAGGGGAAGAAGGAAAAGGATTCTCGTATATTATGTGGGAGCTCCAAGGAGAGCGAATGATTGCGGCTGCTGGCTCTATCGGCATGGCGGAGCAAGCCTATGAGTTAGCCTATGACTATGCAAAGTCGAGAAAGCAATTTAATCAGCCAATTGCAAACTTCCAAGTCATTGCACATTTATTGGCGGAGATGAAAACAGAAATCGAAGTATGTAGGGAACTGACGTATGCAACGGCTTATCGTTTTTCAAAAGGCGAAGTGCCAAGTAAAGAGATTTCGATGACGAAATTAGCTGCTGCACAAATGGCGCATTGGGTGGCGGATCGGGCACTACAAATTTTTGGCGGCAATGGCTATATGACAGAGTATCCAATTGAGCGTATTTGGCGTGATACAAGGCTACACCGCATTGGTGGCGGAGCAGATGAAGTGATGAAGGAAATCATCGCTAAACAAATGGGCTTGTGAACCTGAGAAAAGGAAGTGTGTACATGACTCACTGGATGTTTACCGAAGAGCATAAGATGTTTCGTGACGCGGTCAGAAAATTTGTGGAAAAAGAAATTATACCATTTGTGGAAGAGTGGGAAGAGGCGGGGGCAGTGCCACGAAGTGTGTTTGAGAGAGTGGGAGCGTTAGGCTATTTAGGGACAAAGTTTCCGGTTGAATACGGCGGAGTCGGTTCTGATTTAATCATGGATGGCATTTTTAATGAGGAACTGACGAAATGTGGTTCAGGGGGTATTGGTGCTGCGATTGTTGCACATATCGGTATTGCGTTGACACCGATTTGGCGCTTTGGCAATCATGAACAGAAGCTGAAGTATTTACAGCCAGGGATTGAGGGCAAAAAAATTGCCGCATTAGGCATTACGGAACCTAGTGCAGGTAGTGATGTTTCTTCGATTGGTACGAAGGCGGTCGATAAAGGGGATCACTATTTATTAAATGGTTCGAAAACATTTATCACGAATGGTGTGAATGCTGATTATGTCGTTGTAGCGGCAAAAACGGCTGACGGTCCCGGGCATCGTAACACGAGTTTATTCATTGTGGAAAGTAACTGGGAAGGTTTTTCGGTTGGTAAGAAACTTGATAAGTTAGGCTGGCGCGGGTCGGATACAGGTGAACTGTATTTTGAAAATGTAAAAGTACCGAAAAAGAATTTGATCGGTCGTCTGAATGAAGGCTTCAAGTACATTATGATCAATTTTCAATGGGAGCGGCTGACATTGGCGTTGTCCAGTATCGCATTAGCCGAAAAAGCGTTGGAAGAAACGGTTCGTTATAGTAAAGAGCGAATCCAATTTGGTGGTCCATTGGCCCAATTCCAAGTGCTTCGGCATAAGATGGTGGATATGGCCATCGACATTGAAAAGGCGAGAAGCATTACATATCGAGCGATTTATCGATATGACAAAGGCGAAGATGTGACAACTGAAGCAACGATGGCGAAAGCTTATGCGGCAGAGATGGTGAGCCGGGTATGTGACCAAGCCTTGCAAATCCATGGTGGCAATGGCTATATGATGGAATTTCCGGTTCAGCGTTATTGGCGTGATGCGCGTCTGCAATCAATTGGTGGCGGAACGACACAAATTATGAATGAAATACTCACGAAAAAACTGCAGATTATTGAAAATTAATGGAGCGGAGGCAGTGATAATGAGAGAAGAGATTACAGTCATTAATCGTGTTGCAATAGGGGATATCATTCGTAGGGCTGCAAGTCGTTATGAAAACAAGACGGCGTTAGTCGACGGAGAGAGGCGTCTCACGTATCGAGAGCTTGACCAAGCTTGTAATCGTTTTGCAAACTATTTGATTGGAAGCGGTTACAAGAAGGGGGATGCTATTGCGACGATATGTGGCAACTCCATAGACCATGTCATTGCCATGTATGGCATTCAAAAAGCAGGTCTTATTTGGGTGCCGGTCAATCCAGGTCTTTCAAGTGCAGAGCAACAGTATATATTGAACAAAGCACAGGTGAAAATGATTATTATCGACCATGCTTTCTTGCAAGCGGATCGTTCTCGCTTTGATCGTTCGACCATTATTATTGTGAACAATGAGAAAGATGGTGGAACAACCTTCGCTGAAACGCTTATCGGACAATCAGCTGAAGAGCCGGATGTTGCTATCCAGGATCGGGATGTTGCACAAATTATGTTTACCAGTGGTACTACGGGCAATCCGAAAGGGGTTTGCATTAGCCATTTATCGGTCTATCTTGCGAGTCTAGGGAATATTGTAGACTTGCACATTAAAGAAAGTGAAGTACTAATGGTCATCATGCCGATGTTCCATTGTGCGCAGCATACATTTTTAACGTCATTCTTAACGATTGGTGCCAAGCTTGTAGTAGCGGGTAAATTTGAACCTGAGCATTTTATGCAAACGATTGAAAAGGAACAAGGAACGTTTATGTTTGCCTTGCCGATGATGTATCGAGCGATTATCCATCATCCGAATCGGAAAAAGTATAATTTGACCTCGTTGCAAACGTGCTTATATGCTATGGCACCTATGGATCAAACGACTTTGAAGAAGGGGATTGAGGAGCTAAATGCCGACTTTTTACTCGGAACTGGGCAAACGGAAATGTATCCGGCAACGATGTTCTTTAAACCAGAAGAGCAGCTGAAACGTTTCGGTTCTTATTGGGGAACGACAGCGATTATCAATGACACGGCGATAATGGACGACGAGGGGAATCTATTGGAAAAAGGCCAAATTGGGGAAATTGTCCACCGCGGCCCTAACGTGATGAATGGTTACCTAGATAACGAGGAAGCGACGAAGGAAACCCGATTATTTGGTTGGCATCATACAGGCGATTTAGGTTATTGGGATGAAGACGGCCAAATGGTGTTTGTAGATCGTAAAAAAGACATGATTAAAACCGGTGGCGAAAATGTAGCGTCCATTAAAATTGAGCAGACGCTATTAAACTACGACAAGATTGAGAATGCCATCGTTGTCGGTCTGCCGCATGAAAAGTGGATTGAAGCTGTAACAGCCTTTGTTCGTCCAAAAGCAGGGCAAGAGGTGACGGAGGAAGAAATTATTGCTTATTGTAAAGAGCATCTTGGTGGGTTCCAAGTACCGAAAAAGGTCGTCTTTGTCGAAGAGTTTCCAATGACGACGACTGGTAAAATTCAAAAGCAAAAATTGCGTGTACAGTACGAAAACTTATTTGCGGATGTCACGAGTATGCAATAACACTAAAAAAGGGGTGTTCGATTTATGATAAATGGGATTGGTTCATGGCTTGTGAAGCATAGTGATCGACATGTGAATAAAACAGCAATCGTCTACAAAGACAAACGCTTTACGTATCGACAGCTCAATGACCGTGTAAATCGTTTAGCACATTCGCTTGTCGATCTTGGTGTGAGAAAAGGCGATCGAGTGAATACACTTCTTTTTAATCGAAATGAGTTACTGGAAACACTATTTGCCTGTGCGAAAATCGGTGCCATTTTTGTGCCGATTAACTTTCGTTTAAGTGTTGCAGAAGTCGAGTACATTGTGCGTGATTCAGGCGGCATTGTTTTCGTGTACGATGACCGGCTGGAAGCTATTGCGAATGGATTGGCAGAGCGGACACCGCAAATTCGTTCGTTTATTCGAGTGGGAGATGAGCAGATGGGAGCGCATCTGGCATATGAGCAGCTCCTTGCAAAATCGAAGCATGAAGAGCCGGAATATATCGTAGGATTAGATGATGCGCATATGATGATGTATACATCTGGAACAACGGGCAGACCAAAGGGAGCTGTGTTAACGCATGGCAATACCCAATGGAATGCCATCAATTGTTTGGACGCGTTACCGATTACTGAAGACATGATTACATTAACGGTAGCCCCATTGTTTCATATTGGTGGGATGAATATCTTTACAACGCCGGCCTTATACAAAGGTGGGACAGTTATCCTAGAAGATAAGTTCGATCCGCAATTGACATTGGAACTTGTAGAGCGTGAGAGCATTACAGCCTTGTTTCTAGTACCCGCAATGTGGCTAGCTATCACGCAGTTTCCAAGGCTCGAACAATACGATTTAAGTTCACTAACTTTTAATATTTCAGGCGGGGCTCCTTGCCCACTAACCATTATTGAGTTTTTCCAAAATCGCAATATCCCGTTCTTTGAAGGATTCGGTCTAACGGAAACAGCGCCAGTTGTCGCAGTGCTTGATGGTGAAAATAGTGCAAGGAAAAATGGCTCTGTCGGTAAAGCACCCATACACACAGAGGTAAAAGTTGTCGATCCGTATGGGCATGAAGTGCCAACTGGACAAGTAGGAGAGTTAGCGGTGAAGGGACCTAATATTTTTGTTGAATATTGGAACAAGCCTGAGGCGACGAGAGAAGCCATTCGCAATGGCTGGTTTTTTACCGGAGATCTAGCTAAACAGGATGAAGAAGGTTTTCTTTATATCGTAGACCGCATGAAGGACATGATTATTACAGGTGGCGAAAATGTCTATCCGATCGAGGTGGAGCAAGTGTTATTCCGTCATCCGAATATTCGAGAAGTCGCGGTTGTTGGCTATCCAGATGAAAAATGGGGCGAATCTGTTAAGGCAGTGATTGCCTTGAAGAATCCGAACGAGGCACTGGATTTGCAAGCGGTTCGTGCATTTTGTGAAGGGAAACTGGCTACGTTTAAAATTCCGAAACAAATTGATTTGGTAGATGCGTTACCAAGAAATGCGACAGGCAAGGTTCTAAAAATCGTTTTGCGTTCTAAAGAGATTGAAAATTCTTTAACCTAAAAGGGGGATAAGCATGTTTAATAAAAAATTTGACCACTTCAAAGTCGGTGAAACATGGCATTCAAGAGGACGTACCATTACGGAGGCAGATATCGTCATGTTTTCTGCCTTCAGTGGAGATTGGTACCCGCTTCATACAGATAAAGAGTATGCAGAAAATAATACACCGTTTAAACAAAGAATCGCACATGGCATGCTGGTATTATCAGTAGCTACTGGATTACAAGTGATGGAGCCAGAAGTCATTGTCGCTTTTTATGGTATTGAACATTTGCGGTTTATTCACCCAACATTTATTAATGACACGATTCATGTGGAATTAGAGGTTACAGATTTACTCGATAAAGGAAATGGTACAGGGGTTGTAACTGCTACTCAAAAAATTGTGAAGCATACAGGAGAAGCAGTGACGACAGGCGTCTTAAAAATACTCATCAATAAAGAACAATAATCGATTACGAGAGAGGTGGAATTGACATGGTAAATGCAACAGAAACGTACGATTGGCAGACGATTGTTGATAAGCTGTATACCTATTTGCGCTTAAAAACGGTTCCGATTGGGATGAAAATGTTTGAAAAAGCTGAGGACATGGAAGCTATCCCGAAAATTAGACGACCGCAATCAGTCCATACGGCTGATCAAATTGTGGCACAAGCGGCTAGATTAGGCTGGACTGTGGGGATAACGGCAGAAGATTTGGTGATGCCGCAGTGCAGCGCGGTTCTCGGCCTACATCCCCGCGATGAACAATGGTTAGCGGGGAAGGAAATGGCTGGTATTTGGTTTGAGAATCAGCAAGATTCCGCTGCTCATCAGGCGGCAATGACTATCAATTCTTATGGGAGACACGAGGCAATGGCTGTGTCACCACTTGTCTCGAATCGGTTAAGCCCTCCAGATATTTGTTTGATTTATGCCACACCAGGACAGATGATTCTTCTTATTAACGGCTTACAGTGGAAGGATTATAAAAAGCTCGAGTGGGGCGTTGTTGGCGAATCTTCCTGTGCGGATTCCTGGGGACGAGCGCTGGCAACGGGTGAGCCGAGCTTGTCGATTCCTTGTTATGCAGAGCGGCGATATGGCGGTGTTTTGGATGATGAAATGTTAATGGCGTTAGCACCAGCTGATTTAGTAAAGGCGCTCGAAGGTGTCGAGAAGTTAAGTCGGAATGGCTTGCGGTACCCGATTCCGCAGTATGGTATTCAAATGGATGCGCGCAGTGGGTTAGAGGCGAGTTACGGAAAACGCAGTTGATGGCAAGGGAAAGGGGGCTTTTTATTATGGACAACTGGGTGTTATATGAAAAAGTGTCAAACAAGGCTTATATTACGTTGAATAGACCGGAGGCCATGAATGCCATGCCTCCGAGTGGCTTTCAACAGCTTGCTGAAGCATTTAAGGAAGCGAGAGAAGACGATGAGGTTCGAGTGATTATTTTAACTGGTGCAGGGGAGCAGGCATTTTGTGCCGGGGCTGATTTAAAGGAAACGATTCCCGCCATTGCTGACGGGACAATGGATCCGGGTCTATTAGATGATGTCGTGTTGAAACATACACCATTATGGAAGCCAATTATTGCCGCAGTCAATGGGCATTGCTTGGCGGGCGGCATGGAAATTCTGCAAGCGACGGATATTCGAATTGCAGCGGAACACGCGACGTTTGGTTTGCCTGAACCGAAATGGTCGATTATGGCGGCAGCAGGTTCTCTCGTACGACTTGTTCGACAAATCCCTTATTGCAGGGCGATGGAAATTTTATTGACAGGAGAATCCATCACGGCGAAAGAGGCACTTGATATTGGTTTGATCAATAAGATTGTGCCGTCCAGTCAACTGTTAGCAGAAGCTGAATCATATGCGGAGAAGATTTGTAAGAATGGCCCAATTGCAGTACAAGCAACGAAAGAAGCTGTGGTTCGATTACAAAGTTTGCCGATGGAGCTTGCGTTTCACGAAGAATGGAACTATGCCAATAAGGCGTTTAAGAGCGAGGATATCAAAGAAGGGTTGCAAGCGTTCGCGGAAAAACGGACACCTCATTTTGTGGGGCGTTGAACAGTGTTAGGGGGATTTTAAGATGAAAACAATCAACGACATATTGCAAGAAGCAGTAGCCACTTGCCCTACGAATATCTTTTTATACGAAGATTCGAAAAGCCTCACCTACCAGCAATTGGATGAAGTGACCGACCGCTTGGCTTCCGCTTTTTTAGAGGAGGGACTAACAAGGGGAGATCATATTGGGGTTTTGGCGTTAAACCAAATGGAATGGCTGATCTCGTACTTTGCGGCAGCGAAAATTGGCGTTGGTGTTGTTGCGTTAAGCGTTCGTTATCGGGATAGTGAGTTGGCATATATGCTCAATCACGCTGAGGTAAAAGCACTTGTCTCTATCGATAAAATCCCAGGCTTTAATTTCTCGGAATTTTTCTTCGACTTCCAATCAAAAGTCCCATCTGTTGAAAAATATATTTTTATTGGCGAAGGGTTTAATGGCAGTTTGTCTTTTTCCGAACTAATCGGAAGAAATGTGAATCACGATAAATTAAGCGCATGTAAAAAAGAAGTGAGCCCGGAGGATCTTGCTGTCATGATATATACGTCTGGAACGACAGGTAAGCCAAAAGGAGCTATGATTACCCATCGAAGCATCTTAGCTTCAGCACGTGCGCAGGTAAATCATTTTCAAATAAACGCAGAAGATGTAACGATTCAAAGCCTGCCATTGAATCATGTTGGAGGGATAACTTGTCAAGTAACTGTGACGTTGATTAGTAAAGGGATGGCTGTGCTAATTCCGGAGTTCCGGCCTGAAAAGGTGTTGAGCGCTATCCAGCAGCATAAAGCGACTCTTTTTGGTGGAGTTCCAACGATGTATGTCATGTTGTTTTCAGATAAAGATTTTTCGTCATATGATCTAGGTTCAATCCGGATTAGCTTTATAGGAGGTTCAAATGTTGAACCGGCATTATGTCAAGAAATCATGAAATCGATGCCGAATACGAAACTGGTAGGTTTATACGGCCTAAGTGAAAGTTCGGGCGCATGTATTTTATCGAGGGCGAGCGATTCAATTGAAAAGGTTCAAACAACAATCGGTGTGTTAATTGGCGATTTCGTCGCCAAAGTTGTGGATGGACAGCGCCAAGAAGTTCCGATTGGTGAAATGGGTGAGTTGGTAGTAAAAGGTGATTGTCTAGCAAAAGGCTATTACCGCGATGAAGAAAATACGAAAGAAACCTTTTCAGAAGATGGCTGGCTGCACACTGGCGATCTTGTGACCGCTGATGAGGAAGGCTATATCAGCTTCAAAGGTCGGAAAAAAGAAATTTATATTCAAGGTGGATTTAATGTGCTGCCAGCGGAGGTTGAAAATGTGTTAAGTGCACATCCAGCGATTTCAATGGTGGCAGGTATTGGGGTTCCCGATTCGTTTTACGGTGAGGTTGGACGTTACTATATTATTCTAGCCGATGGTGTGCAGCCTACAGAGGCACAATTAGTCACCTATTGCCGTGAACATCTTGCAGATTATAAAGTGCCAAAACAGTTCGTATTTGTTGATGAATTGCCCATGACGCCAGCTGGAAAAATTCAAAAATCTAAACTAAAAGAGTTGTATGTTCAGCCGCAGTAATCAACGTCATAGAAAGGGGTACGACCCGTTATGTTTACTAAAATACTAATTGCCAATCGTGGAGAGATTGCAGCAAGGGTTATACGAACGTGTAAAGAAATGGGGATTGTAACGGTCGCTGTATATTCGGAGGCGGATGCAGAGGCCCTTCATGTTCAAGCTGCTGACGAAGCTTATTTAATTGGGCCACCACGAGTCAATGAGAGTTATCTCAATATCGATAAAATCATAGAAGTGGCGCAAGCATCCGGAGCTGAAGCGATTCACCCTGGCTATGGTTTACTATCGGAAAACGCGGATTTTGT
The DNA here is from genome assembly GCF_038622445.1 of Sporosarcina sp. FSL K6-1522. GTDB lineage: Bacteria > Bacillota > Bacilli > Bacillales_A > Planococcaceae > Sporosarcina. The sequence goes on along the minus strand of NZ_CP152019.1, from coordinate 4,012,369 downwards.
GAAGCGTTGCCAAGAGGCAGGACTCGTTTTCATAGGGCCAGAAGCAGAAGCCATCGCAAAAATGGGTAGTAAAATCGCAGCAAGAAAATTAATGAAAGCCGCGGGTGTCCCGACGGTTCCAGGAATTGACTACCCGTTACAAGATGTAAAGGAAGCTATTACGGTCGCCAATGACATCGGCTATCCGGTTATGCTAAAAGCCTCTGCAGGCGGAGGGGGCATCGGTATACAAGTTGTACACAACAATGAGGAGTTAGCAAAAGCCTTCGCTGGCAATCAAAAACGAGCCACAGATTACTTTGGAGATGGTGCCATGTTTATGGAGAAGTATGTCGCCAACCCAAGGCATATTGAAATTCAAATATTGGCCGACAACCAGCATAATACTGTGTACCTATGGGAACGAGAATGTTCGATTCAACGTCGCCATCAAAAAGTTCTGGAAGAAGCACCTTCACCATTTCTAGATGAAGAAACACGTGTGAAAATGGGCGAAGCTGCTGTAAAAGCCGCTAAATCAATTGGCTACGTGAATGCTGGAACGATTGAATTTTTAGTAGATGAAGAAAAGAATTTCTACTTTCTTGAAATGAATACAAGATTGCAAGTGGAACATCCCATCACGGAGGAAATAACAGGGCTCGATTTAGTTAAAGAACAATTAAATATTGCATTCGGAAAAGAGCTATCATTTGTTCAAACAGAGATTACGCGACTCGGCCACGCAATTGAAGTGAGAATCTATGCAGAAGATCCCAAAACATTTTTCCCATCTCCGGGAAAAATTACGAAAATGGCATTACCAAGTGGGACAAATATTCGCCATGAACTTGCCGTCACTGAGCAATCAACCGTCACACCTTTTTATGATCCGATGATTGCGAAACTAATTGTTAAAGGCCAGACAAGGGAACAGGCGATTGAAGAAATGAAACAAGCGCTAGATCACTATGTAGTCGAGGGGATAAAAACAAATATCCCGATGCTGAAAAATGTGGTTGAGCATGAGGCCTTCTTGGCAGGGGATACCACTACCAACTTTGTGGCGCAGCATTTGCAAGCCAAATCCCTGACGTTATAAAAATTTGAGGAGGGGTTCGAAGATGTCTTTTTCCGATAAGATGATTTACACAATCCTATTGCTCGTTAGTGCAACACTTATTGGAATGTTTACGGGTTCATGGCGCATAATTCTATATCCCTATTTAATTGTTATCGGCATTGCGATTTTGGCAGGACTAGCGAAAAGTGTGAAAAGTAATCCTCGTAATATCTGGATTCCGGTATCGGTTTCGCTCGTCTTTATTATGTTATATGGCTGGCTCGATATCATCACGATTGATTCGCCTATGGGAGGAACTTCGTATATTTTAGGATTAACACCGAGCATGGCTGTCTATTTATTAGGTATATGGCCGTTAACTAATCTTATTTGCTTACTGTACGCATGGACCTTTACGTATGAGGAGTCAGTTCCTAATGCATGATGCATTCCGATTTGTTCGGCAGAAATCCGCTACTTCTCATTAAGTAGCGGAATGATTTTCTAGACTAGCGATAAGGAGTGGGGTAAATGAGCGGTACAATTATTACAATTGTTATTATCTATTTACTAATCTGTATTTTGATCGGTGTCTGGGCTACGGGAAAAACGAAGACCACAAGTGATTTTTTAATAGCTGGGAAAAACCTGGGGATGTTTGTCATGGCGATTGCTGCATTCTCTTCCATTCAAAGTGGTTTTGGCATGTTGGGGGGGACAGGTTTAACGTTTTCAGGAGGCATGGGGTTTCTAGCAGGTGTTGGAATTGCTGCTCCTTTAGGTTTTGCATTGACGTGGTTTTTAGTAGGGAAAAGAATGTGGAAGGTTGGTCAGCTAGGTGAGATCTACACGCTTGGGGATGTAGTTGAGAAAAGATACAACAGTAAGGCTGTCAGGGGATGGATTGGGATAGCTGTCACGCTAGGTGTTATTGGTTATCTAGGTACGCAAGTGCAAGCGATGGGCATTATTATGCATACCGTATTTGGCGTATCTCCAAAGGTAGGAGCACTTATTGGGCTTGCGATCCTCGGATTTTATTGCGTTGGCGGTGGCATTATTGCGGGCGTATATACAGATTTATTCCAAGGAATTATTATGGTGACGGTTTCCGTTGTGATCTTCTTTATGGCCTTGAATATTGGCGGTGGTGTACAAAATATTACGGAGAGTTTACAAAGTGCCGATCCACTTTTGGCATCACCGTTCGGAACATACTCTATTATCTCTATTGCCTGTTGGATCTTTCTGTTTAGTTTGGGAGCCGCGGGACAGCCTCATTTTATCACGAAGTTTTTAATGATAAAAGATCAGAAGCAATTGAAATGGGGAGCGTTTACGGCTGGGTTTGCGTATACATTAAGCACGCTATTGGTGATTGGTATCGGCTTAACAGCTAGATCCCTGTATATTAAAGGGAAATTCCCGGAACTCGCTTCTCCGGATGAGGCCTTAACTGTATTTATTACGCATTTTACATCACCTATTATTGGTGGTTTAGTCATTGCAGGGTTGCTTGCGGCGATTATGTCTACAGGCTCAAGCTTTGTGACGCTTGGCGCATCAGGTTTAACAAGGGATATTCCGAAAGCCTTTAATAAGCAAGTGAAAAATGAATTGCTGTGGAATCGAATAGCCGTAGTAGGGCTACTTGTGCTTTCTACGCTATTTTCATTTTATATGGATACATTGGTAGCATTACTAGGGGTATTTGGTTGGGGAACTTTTGCGTCCGCAGTTTTTCCAGCTGTCGTACTTGGGCTCATTTGGGAGAAGGCGACGAAGTATGGGGCGATTGCAAGTATTGTTATTGGCTTGGGATTGAATTTTGCCTTGGAGATTGGCGGGAAATATGGCGTTGTCATACTTCCACCAGGAGTGATCGTGGGGGCTGCTGCATTTGCGATTTCGATTATTGTCTTCATCGTTGTGTCGTTGCTTACACAAAAATCGACTGTAAAACTAGATGATAAGATGCTCGATGCAATGGAGGGCTAACGTTTAGGGGAGGAATGGAAGATGAACGTCGGATACCTAGTCAACAGGGTGGAAAAGAATATCCAAACAATCGATCCAGAAAAAATCGCTTTACAAGTAGAGTCGAATGAAGCATGGACGTATGGCGATTTAAATCGCCATACGAGTCAATATGCACACGCACTTCGGCAAATGGGCATTGAAAAAGGAGATCGAGTGGGGATTTTGCTGTACAACTGTCTCGAATACTTTGCTCTCTATTTTGCTATCACGAAGTTAGGAGCGATTGCTGTTCGCATTAACTTTCGCTTAACCAGCGAAGAGTTTACTTACATTTTGAATGATTCAGGTACGAAAATACTATGTCTACATTCGGATATTGCTGAAAAAATCGCTCCAATCCGCGACAAAGTCCAAGTAAAAGAGTACCTATGTCTTGAGAAAGATGGGCATGCCATTCCTGAGTGGTCAAAGGGTTGGCGTAAATTGGAAGAAGTGAATGGGACAGGGCCAATCCATACAGACATCGACAAAGCAGATCCGGTGATGTTGATGTATACATCTGGCACGACGGGAAGTCCTAAAGGGGCTCTATGGTCACATGAAAACACACTATGGTTTGCGAATATGCAAGTACTAAAATGGGGACTAAATGCTGAAACAATCGGTATGTCAACCGGCCCTCTCTATCATGTAGGAGCAATGGAAGACCTTGTGATTCCGACACTATTAGTGGGTGGAACCATCATCGTAACACAGAGTGGGGGCTTTGAAATTGAGCGTATCGTCGATGTAATGGAAAAGGAACAAGTAACAGACTGCTTCCTGTTTCCGTTTATGATTTATGATTTGTTGAATAGTCCTACAGCCACCGCATCTAAGTTTACAAATCTACGACAAATTTATTCTGGGGGAGATCCGGTGATTCCTTGGGCAATTGAACAGCTCAATGAGAAATATCCACATGTTGGATTTGTTCAAGTATATGGCCTAACGGAAGGAACCCCCATCGCAGCTTCTCTTGATGCGAAGGATGCACAAACGAAAGGGCATACCGTTGGAAAAGCGATGCCATTTACAGAACTCAAAATTGTAGATGATGAAGAAAATGTGTTGGGCTTTGATCAAATCGGAGAAGTGTGTATAAAGAGTCCGTCCGTGTCGATGGGCTATTGGCGGAAAGAGGCAGAGACAGCGCGTACATTTATCGATGGATGGTGTCATACCGGTGATCTTGGTTATATAGATCCACAGGGGTATCTTGCCATATCGGGTCGGAAAAAAGACATGATCCGCAGTGGTGGTGAAAATATTTATCCAGTAGAAGTGGAGGATGTGTTCATACGCCACCCTGCTATACGAGATGTAGCCATTATTGGCATTCCTGATCCGAAATTCATAGAGTCCGTGTGTGCAGTCATTGTTCTGAATGAAGGAATGACAATAACGAAACAGGAAATAGAAGCATTCATCTCTGACAAATTGGCACGCTATAAGAAACCGAAGGAAATGGTCTTTGTCGATGAGCTTCCAAGAACACCTTCAGGAAAAATTCAGAAGTATCGATTGAGGGAACAATTTAGTTTGAAAGACTGAGCCATTCTAGGTTTTGTTGTGCTTTCCCAAGACAAAGTATGAGAAAGGGTGTTGAGATTGTTCCTTATCAATCAATTACTAGATCAACATGCAAAACATGCACCACATAAAGCGTATTTATTTACGGATAATGATCAATTGACCTACCGTGATGTGCATGACGGTGTCAATGCTTTGGCTCACTCATTTTGTTCACTTGGTATTCAAAGAGGAGATCGAATTGCTTTATATCTTCGGAATGGCCCTGAATTTATCTTTGCTTGGTTTGCTTTAAATCGGATTGGTGCAGTGATGGTACCCATCAACACTGCATTAGTAGAAAAAGAAGTATCCTATATTCTAAATGACAGCGCTGTGATTGGAGTGATAGGCGAGGATCAGGATATTGAGCCTGTTTTACAGCCAGCCATTGCGCAATGTGATTCGATTCGATTTTGTATAACGACTGGGGTGGCCCGAGATGGTTGGATTTCCATAGACAAATTAATGGAGAAAAAAGGAAGCTTTTACTATGATGTACCGGATGCCGATGAGTTAGCAGCTATTCTCTATACATCAGGCACAACTGGAAATCCAAAAGGGGTCATGTGTCCACATAGGTATTATATACACCTGGCTCAGTCCGCCAAAAACGCGTTGGAGCTCTCTGAAAAAGACAGATTGTTGACATGTTTGCCTCTTTTTCATATGAACGCTCAAGTATTGACGGTGACGACATCGTTATTATCAGAATCGAGTATTGTACTACTAGACAAGTTTCAACCGACTATTTTTTGGCAGCAAGTAGCGAACTATCAGGCGACGGTTTTCTATTATTTAGGATCTATTTTACCTGTACTATCAAAATTATCACAGACAGAAGAAGAGAAGAATAACACGCTTCGATTGGCTGTAGGCGCACAAGCAGATCCCGAAAGAATCGAGGAATACGAAGCAAGATGGAAACTAGAAATGATTGAACTATTTGGCATGACAGAAGGTGGAGGCACGGTAAATCGTGTGGGGAATCGGAGGGTTGGATCTAGTGGCACAGCTTTTGATAATCATAAAATCATGATTGTTGATGAAAAAGGCAAGCCATTGCCGCCGCATCAGGCGGGGGAAATCATTTTTACAGGGCCTTCTTTAACGCTTGGATATTGGAACAACATAGCTGAAACGCAAAAGGCATATCGTGGTGGTTGGATGTATTCGGGAGATATTGGTTATTTAGATGAGGAGGGCTTTTTGTACTTTTTGGATCGCAAGAAAGATATTATTCGACGAAATGGAGAAAATATATCTTCGGCTGAGATTGAAAGAGTATTAATGGCGCATTCGAAAATTATGGAGGCAGCGGCTATTTCGGTTCCGGATAACGTACGCGGCGAAGAAGTGAAAGTGTATATCGTTGTGAAAAAAGGTGAGCATATCCAACCAGAAGAAATTATAGAATGGTGCGAGTCTAGAATGGCGAAGTATAAAATTCCACGATTTATCGAATTTCGGGCAAGCTTGCCGAAGACGGCAACGCAAAAAATTCAAAAATCCGCTTTGAAAAAAGAAATTAGTACGGCAAGTTCGACCGTTTGGGATCGAAGGGTGGTGATAACTTAAAAGTGTGAGGAAGCTTATTGTATACATCATGTTAGAGGGAGTAGTGTTATTTACAATTCACAAGGAATGGAGAGGATGATTATATGTTGAAACTACCAGTTATCGTTGCACCAATGTTTTTAGTATCGACGCCTAAAATGGTCATTGAAGCAGGAAAAGCGGGTGTTATTGGTTCGTTTCCTCTATTAAATGCGCGTCCAGTCGAGCAATGTGCACAATGGCTTCAAGAAGTGAAGGATGGATTGGGCAATCGACCATGGGCAGTGAATTTTATCTGCCATCAAAAGACGAATCGGCGATATGAGGATGATTTGGCGTTAATCCGAGATTATCAGCCGCCGATTGTGATTACGTCACTTGGTCATCCAGGCGAAGTACTCGAAATCGTACATGCCTACGGAGGGCTTGTCTATTCGGATGTAGCGACGGTTAAGCATGCTGAAAAGGCAGCAGCGACAGGTGTGGACGGCTTGATTTTAGTTTGTGCGGGGGCAGGGGGCCATGGTGGGAGCTTAAATCCATTTGCTTTTATTGCCGCAGTGAAACAATTTTACGATGGCACGATTATTTTATCGGGCTCGATGTCAAGCGGTGCGGATGTGGCGGCAGCTCAAATCATGGGTGCCGATTATGCATTCATGGGCACGCGTTTCTTAGCGGCAGATGAAAGCGATGCATCGGAAGCCTATAAGCAAATGGTGCTCGACGCAACAATTGAAGACATTTTGTACACAAATTCCTTTAGTGGAGTACATGCGAATTTACTCATTCCGAGTATCGTGAAAGAAGGAATTGATCCCACGACGCTTCAATCAAAAGAAGAAGTGGATTTTTCTCATTTGGTTAGTGTTAAAGCCTGGCGCGATATATGGTCGGCGGGGCAAGGGGTAACGACTGTGACGAAACGCGAAACAACAAAGGAAATTGTGGAAACATTGGTGAAAGAGTATGAGGCAGTTTTACATACTTTTGATGAAAGAAAGATCAAGAATTAGTAAAAGTAAGAACGTCCATCTGGGCGTTCTTTTAATTTTGGAGATTGCTTACTGATATCGAGATTGGGCGTTGCCATAGGGGTTGTCTACATAGCGTCATATACTAGAAAGCAAAGGATTTTGTTGGCTTGTTTGATGCTGGCAGAAAGACTTTAGTTGAGAAAGCAGGTGAGGAACATGGCATATACCATTATCGATAAATTCATCCCGACATCATTGTACAAACTAAAAGCACCATTTACGATGAAGCCGCAATACGTGACGATTCATAATACGTACAATGATGCTTCGGCGCTTAATGAAGTTGCCTATATGACCCGGAACGCGTCGCCAGTATCGTATCATGTCGCGATTGATGATAAATACGCGGTACAAGCGATCCCGTTTACGCGCAATGCTTGGCATGCGGGAGATGGCAATGGGCCCGGCAATCGTAAGTCCATTGGGATTGAAATTTGTTATTCGAAATCGGGCGGACAGCGATACAAAGAAGCGGAAGCGAATGCGATTGACTACGTAGCCCATGTGCTAAAACAGTATGGCTGGGGCGTTGATCGTGTGAAATGGCATCGTGATTGGAGTGGCAAGGACTGCCCGCACCGGATTTTTGCGGAGGGACGGGCACAGTCCGTGAAAGACCGAATTGCCAAACGTTTGGCAGAATTAAATGCGCCACCAAAGGAGGAGATACGTATGTTTAACCCAAGTTCACCGACGTTGAAAGCAGCTTATGAGCAGTTTTTAACGGATGCAATTCATAAAGGAGTACTAACTGACAAATGGCTCAAGGATTATAAAGCTGGAAAATTGTCATTGGATGATGCGCTTGCACTGAAAGTGATTGTTGATCAGCGTGAGGGAAATGAGTGAATTTAAAGCAATCTGTCCATTGTTTAGAGGGTGGACTGATTGCTTTTTTAGTAGAAAAGAAGTGCTAGTAATGACGGAAGCACATATTATCTTGAAAATCAAATGGGGTTTGTCCAATCACTTTACAAGCTTGTACATATACTAATCATAGAGTCGGCCGACTTATGAAAAGATAGAAGGAGTGATGAGGATATGTGTTTTGAAGATCGGAGACGAAGAAATCGGGTAGAGTTGGTTTGCGAGTGTCGAGAAGTAAGATCTGATCGTGATAATCGACGTCGTTGGGACCGTCGGCGTGAAGATGATTTTCGATGCCACTGCAGGGAGTGTAATCGCAGGGGTTCTAATTGGGGTTGGTGAATATTTAAGTGATTGTCATCTTAATAGTAATCGGTTGTAAAAAGGGTTAAGTATCTTCCGAACTATGTTCACCAAGAGTATAAATCTAAAAAAGTGACGCTTTTAAATTCAGAAATGAGTTTAATGGTGTCACTTTTTTGCTTTGACATATCTATGTTAGGGGCAAACTCAAACTTTGTTAAGTGCAGACTATTCTATAGATTTTAAATAATTTGACATATTTGCGAAGGAAGTGTTATTATCGGATTATAGTTTACGTTAACGTCAATCTGAAAGGTTTTAGCTGAAAGAAGGAGAAGGAACCAAGTAAATGAAAAAAACAAAAAAGTATTCAATAAATGAAATCGCTTCCATGTTTGATATCAGTACTCGCACAATTAGATATTATGAGGAGGTTGGCTTACTAAAATCTGAGGAAAGAGAAGATAAAAATCAGCAACGTTTTTTTACTGCTAAAGAACGTACGAGATTAAAATTAATTTTACGGGGAAAAAGAATGGGTTTTAAGCTTGAGGAAATTAAAGAAATGGTTGACCTTTATGAAAATAATCCGGCTGGAGAAAAAGAAAAAGAACGAATAATAGAATACTCCGACAAAAAAATCATTGAAATAGAGGAAAAAATCCTCGAATTAGAGGCGTTAAAAGCTGAGATTCTAGGAAACCGTAAAAGAATTATAGAAGAGAAATAATATACGAGGGGGTTAACTATGATTACAATTCATAGTTTATTAGAAAAGAATGCTGAAAAATATCCGGATAAAGATGCAATTATCACTCGCTCTACCCGAATGAGTTATTTGGAAATGAATAAAAAAGTGAATCAAGTTGCTAGACATTTACAAGGGCTGGGGATAGAGAAAGGTAGCAGGATAGCAATCATTTCAGGGAATAACGTGAATTTCTTCTTTTCTTACTTTTCATTGCTCAAATTAGGTGCAATTCCTATGCCGGTAAATGCAAAATTAACAGCAGGTGAGATGGATGCCATTCTAAAGAACGTAGACGCGAATGGAATTATCTTTGAAAGAGAATGGGCTTCCACAGTCAGTGCGACTAAAGGGCTGCCATCTTCACTCGTGTTCAATATTAATAGTATTGTTGAAAAATCAACATCAAATGAGTCATCAAATTTAAATTTGTCGATTGATATAAAGGACACTTGTGAAATTTTATTTACCTCAGGAACAACTGGAGTTCCAAAGGGGGTTGTATTTTCACATGAACAAATATTTGAGGTTGCTCATGCGCTGTCGGTTGGGTTTAACCTTACAGATGAAGATAAGGCATTGACAATTATGCCTTTGTCCCATTCGGCTCCATTGAATAATTTTACACTTGCCCCTCTCTATGCGGGAGCATCTATTGTAATAGATGATTTTACTCCACAATCATTCCTACAATGGATACATGAGGAGAAAACTACAATTACATTTGCGGCACCTGTTGCTTATTTATTGGCGTCTAAAGAAGAGAATATTGAGGAGTTCGATCTTTCGAGTATGCGGGTATTTGCGTATGGAGGTAGTGCAATGCCGCTTGCGTCTTTTGAATTTGTTACAAGTAAATTTAAAAACAATAACTTTTATCAAGTCTATGGCATGACTGAAGCCGGTCCTGCTGGGTGTTTTTTGAAACCGGATGAACATATAACTAAAAACGGTAGTGTAGGAAAGACGCTCTTGTTAAATGTGGATGAAATGAAGATTGTGGATGAAGATGGTTCTGAAGCGGCAACTGGTGAATTTGGTGAGATTGTCATGAAAGGAAAATCCTTAATGACGGGCTATTATAATAACTCGGTAGCTACGGAAGAAGTGATAAAGAACAACTGGTTTTATACAGGGGATATCGCCTATAAAGACGAAGATGGTTATTTTTTCATAGTTGATCGGCAAAAAGATGTGATTATTCCTGGAGGAATCAATGTATATCCGAGAGAAATTGAAGAAGTATTGGTGAAGCATTCAGCTGTCTATCAGGCTTGTGTTGTAGGAGTGCCGCATAACGAATGGGGTGAAACAGTCAAAGCTGTTATTGTACTTAAAGAGAATCAGCATGCAACTGAAGCGGATCTTAGGAAATATGTTGCGAATTACTTGGCTGAATACAAGCAACCTCGCTTATATAGTTTTGTGGAAGCGTTACCACATACTGCGAGCGGCAAAATATTGAAACAAAATGTAAAGGAGATGTAGCTAAATGAGTTTAAATACAATTGAAAAGCAGACTAAAATCAATTATGGAAAATGGGAAAATGGGAATGATGCGAATTGGTATAGTGATGATCCAATTTTAACGCGTTATGCTAAGCGTTATTTATCAGATTCGGTCTTTAACTATGTAGAGAAAGCATTTAAGGACACGGGTGCTCTTGCAGCAGGAGCAATGGATGAAAGAGCCGTTCATACGGATCGGGAAGGTGCTCCAGTATTGGTTCGATATAATAAAAAAGGCGAAGAAATTAATGAAATTTGGTATAACGAAGGATATAAGCAGACGGTTAAAGATGGATACGGAACAGGTGTTGTCGCATATCGTTACGATGAAAAGGCCCCAGAAAAAATTCCATTTGTCGTCAATTCAATTTTATTATATTTGATGTGCGAGACGGAGCCAGGTTTTACTTGCCCGGTAGGTTTGTCTCAATCTACTGCATTTGTTCTTGAGAAGTTTGGCTCGGAGCAGCAGAAAGCTGAATATTTATCTCCTCTCGCCTCATGGGATTCCCAAAAGCGTTTGGAGGGAGCTACATCGTTAACAGAAATTCAAGGTGGATCAGATGTTGGAGCTGCGACAACCCGGGCTGTTAAGAGTGGGGATCATTATTTAATATCTGGAGAGAAGTGGTTTGTTAGCAACTGTGATGCTGATGTAATGATTGTATTAGCACGGGTAAATGATAAACCGTCAACAAAGGGTTTGGGTCTATTCATTGTCCCGCGTACATTATCTAATGGACAAAGAAATAATATTTCAATTCTTCGTCTTAAAGATAAACTGGGAGTTCGTGCAGTCGCTAGTGGTGAGTTAGTATTTAATGAGGCCATTGGATATTTAATCGGGGATGAAAATGCAGGATTTAAATACATGGCAGAAGCATTGAACGTGTCACGTTTGGCAACAGGGTTGTCTGGAATCGCGATTGCAAGACGAGCATTTCTTGAGGCGGCAATTTACACAAATCATAGAGAAGCTTTTGGGCAAAGTATTAGTCGATATCCAATGGTAAGAGAAACTTTAGTAAATATGATAACGGAAATCGAAGCATCTTGGGCTATTCTTGCACAAACAATGAAGTTATTTGATACGACACATACTTATGACAATAAAAATGAGGAAGACTATGCAATATTGCGCATACTACTCTCCTTACTAAAATACCGTGGCAGTGAATTAGGTGTTTCGGCAGCCAAAGATGCATTGGAACTTCACGGGGGAAATGGTTATATTGAGAACTATGTCACGCCACGTTTACTCCGTGACGCGATTGTTAACCCGGTATGGGAAGGAACTGCAAATATTCAGTCCCTTGAGATTTTGAAGATGTTGCAAAAAGTAAGTGGGAATGGTTTGATTGCTAAACTTCAAGATGTATTAAAGGGAATTCATCTTGAAGAGGTAAAGGATATGAAAACGTTCTTTATTGAAGAGGTTAATCGCCTTGAAGAATTGATTGGTCATATACTAAAGCAAGATGAATATACCCAAACCGCGTTAGCAAAAAAATTAGCCGATGCCATGTTTGATGTCGTTTCTGGTGTATATCTGCTTGAAGAGGCACAGTACGATGTTGAAAAAACTGGTGATGGTCGAAGAGTACTTGCAGTCGAACAATGGGTTCGTATAAGGTTTGATCGTTCGGCGGACAAAGGAATACTATCAAATTTCAGTATTTCAGATGAAGTTTTTAATACGCTGGTGTGCTTTGAGGAGAAAAAAATCTAATCTCTTTTTTTTTGAATAGAAAGACGTAGATAAAGTTAAAGTGTTCGGTGTAAAAGCTGGACACTTTTTTTGATTTTGAAACTAATTATATGGGGACTAGGGAAACTGTGTGAGGGACTGTGTGCCCTATAAAAGGAGGGGTGTAGTAAAGTTTTAATAAATGGCTTGTGCTATACCTTATCAAATCCATTCAGAAAACTTGAGATAAAGGAGATGTGAAATGGATCTGTGGATTCTTATTAAACAACATTATTTATTTCTATTTTTATAGTCATACTATTTTCAAGTTTGTTTTTGCTAGGTTGTATTTGAAATAGTCGTTCTAATATCGCTAAAGTGTTAGTTGTTCTAACAACAGTAATTTATGTGTGTTTATTAAATTCATCATTATTTTTATTAGTTTTTATAATTTTTTGGGATACAATTCTTAATTGGTTGTATGAGTGGCCTTAACAATTGCGGGAGGAGAAAACCTCTAACTGGAAATTTTTAGAGGGATACTGTGGGCTAACAAGGGTGTTTTAAAGAGGGAAATAGAGATGTAATAGCTACGGGTGCTAGGTCACTGACCCGATTCACATTTTTTATGAGTCGGGTCAGTGCCACTCTCCTAGACTTAAAGATCTTCAATCGTATTTATAAGTCCATCTGAGGATTCTGCTAGTACTTGGACGGCTTTATTGATTTCGCCAAGAATTTCGGAAATGGTGATTATTTCGGCGTTTGACTGTTCACTTTGTTCTTTAATACCAGCCATTGATTGGACAATAACGTCAAAGGCCTCAGTTACATGCTTATTACTTTCTGCATTATTATCAATCAGATTGTGCATAGTGGATATGGATTGCATCATGTCAGCGATGCCTTCGTTCGTATTTCCTACTAAACCGGTTACGTTGCTGATTGCCTCTTTTGTGTCTTCGGAGAGTTTACGTACTTCTGTAGCAACTACGGCAAATCCAGTTCCATGTTGCCCCGCTCGTGCTGCTTCAATGGCCGCATTTAAAGCGAGCAAGTTTGTTTGGTTCGCTATGGCAGTTACTAAATCAACGATATCTCGAATTTGATTGGCAGATGCTTGTACTTGGTTCATTTTTTTCTCCAAGTCTTGAATACTGCTAATAACTGCTTCGGTTTGCTTTGTTTGATCTGTTAATAAATCTGTGCCTGCATGCGATTTTTGTTCCGTATCGGTCACTAAGGTCAGGCTCTGGCTAGTGAAATCTCGAATCACCATGGATTCAACCGATAATTGTTCAAGGGAAGCACTTGTTTCCTCACTGATTGCAGCCAACTCTTGGGTAGTTTCTAGTACTTTTTGTTTGATGGTTGCTTTTAATTTCGTTTCTTCCACTCTTCTGTGTTCATGCTCATCCTCATAGGCTTCTAGTACCAATTGCTGTTCCAAATTTAAAATCCGATTGAACGCGCGTATCAAAGCTATTTTTTCTTTCGTTGTAATCGACAAGTTTTCAACGAAGCAAGAGAACTCCGTAAACAAAGATTCAAAAGCACCCATATACCATTTGGGTTCTAATCCAATCTGGACGTGTACATGTGCAATGACTTTTCGTTGCTGAAGATAGCTCATATCGATACAACCGTCGAACATTTCATTTAAATGGCGTGATAGTGAAGTTTTTAAACGATCTACACCTTTATTTGCATTAATAATGTGCATTAACGAGGGCTCGATGGCCAGTGCTTTGTAAAATTTATCGACTGCATTTGTAAGAAATGGTCCGATATGCGGCTTTAGATGTCGAAGAATTTCTAAATCGTACGTAGTTAAATGGATCATAGCAATTTGTTTTTGGACTTCTGGGAACTTAGCAACATCAATTTTGACAGATTGAGTTTGGGAAAAGTCAATACCAGACTTTTGATTGTTTGTGAAGCGCAAACGATTGTATATTTTCATAACAAAGGTGATAACTCCTTTTAGATATATGGTATATCATAGGATATTTATAATCAAATGACTTCAGTAATGTAGAATTAGTGCGATAATTCTAAATACCTATTTTAGGGGTGGAGCTTAGTAATAATCGAAAAAACGATTATCCAAGTGCTGTATTGCCTTGATGGACAAATTAAAGTAAAGACTATCCTAACGAGAACTCCACTTATTTGGAGAGGTGGAATGTAGTGAAAGTGAAACAAGACTATCTTTAGACGAGGCCACTGAAAAAGTTCATCAATGATAGCTCGAACCAATGAATCTCTTTAACTATACTCCGGCTATCACGTGTAAGGCGCCTTCGCTTCAAATCTCATTTTCATAAGTTCGTCTTATAAATTCAAAATCGGCATTGGCCCGCTTTTGAATTGTATAACAAAGGGCTAAATTCAGGTGGTATCCCGATGATCTCTAGTCAAGAAACCTTAAATCTTAGTCTATATATGGCAATCTACGATATCGTTGTCCGGAAAGATAACATGTTGCGTCAAATTAATGTTCTTGTGGACTTCACGTTCATGCTCAAAAAATTGAAAAGGGGTAACGTTCACAATGCGGTGCTTCAGATTCGTATGTTAAAATAGTTACTATTGAAGTCGATTTTTAATCTTCCCGATGTAAATGTCCTTTAAATATATCCTGGATATGACTCCAGAGGATACGGTCATTAATCCAAGTTCATTAATGAAATTCCGTAAACTTCGTCTTCAATATATAATCGCATGCGAAAAAACGTAGTCAGAAAAGACTTAGTTATTTATCATGGTCACCTTTTCTAGCTACGTATTGTAAGAGTGCCTAGTGGCACGATATACACTATTAATTTGTGTATATCTTCATGAAACTTGACCACTTTCAGCGTTCGATCATTTCTCGATGGTTTCCCTTAATGATCTCCTACTCGATTCAATCTTTTCAACTGCTACGGTAAGATTATGGATGGAATCCTTGGTCAATTCAACTTTCCCATCCTTTTGTATTCTTTTCCATGTCTTTACGTCTTTCCGATATAAGTGCTCCGATAAGCGATAAATATCCACATCGTGTTTTAGTCCTTCTTCATACGTATCCTCAATTTCTTTTTTTATCTGTTTTGCAGTTTCCTTTTTAATCTCACTAGACGTTATTTTCTCTTCAATTGTACTGACCGTCAGGTCTACTTTTACATCAATATCGAATGTCACATTGTCATTTTCCACAATGGGTTTCACTTTTACCTGAAGTTTATCAATGATCATGGTGAGGTGACTTTGTTCGTCCGAATTCAACTTCACAGTCACTTCTCCCCTTTTCGTTGCATTCGTCATCCACTGCAGGCCTTGGACCTTTTCTTCTGTGATAAATCCTTTAAACTGATTTGGAGTGATAACACCAACTCCTGATAGTGTGGCTGAAGTATTCGGACCTTCTACCGTTTCCCAATTTTCAGTGATGGAAACATACGGAATACGTGCTTCATAACTTGGTTCATTCAGTGCAATAATCAATTCACGAAAATTGAGGGGTTCTATAAAGGATTCTTGCTTAAATGAGTTCATTGGATCACCAAGCTTCGATAACGTAATGGCTTTATTGATGATAGGAGACACGAGCAGTAGATCTTTTACGGGATCTTTTGTACTGTACACCCAAATTTGATATCTCGTTTCTCTATACCGCATAAAACTGTCGACAATCGAATTTACCCTTCCATTTTTCATTGCCTCTTCAGATAAAATAAGATACGAAAAATGGCCCCAAAAAACCCTCTGGTCGATGGAATGATACAATTCAAAAAATGCTTCATCTATTGTTTCTCCTGTAGCAGATCCAACCTCGGACTGAATTTCTTTGGTGATTGGTTGATCTGATTTTGCCGTATTACTAAAGTCAATAATTTGACTATATACTTTGTATTGACCATCTTCAAAATCTACACCAATCCCATGAATATAGAGCATTCTTTCAGGCTCGTTGACATCCCAACAACTCGTGAGTATCGGCATAAGCAAAATAAGCATGGCAATCATTTTTTTATTCATTTTTCATCCTCTTTGGTCCGCGTCTTATCCTGTGGATTCAACATATTTGGACGTTCATTGTAGTAGTTGGAAGGTAATCGAAAAAGAGTGGCTTTAATGGTTGTCCAATTTAAATCAGTCGCAATGTTCAAGTAAGAAACCCCGAAAGTTCGGATATTCGCTAAATAGAGCAACGTAAAATAAATGCACATAAAAAAACCGAAAAGACCTAAAAATGAAGTGACTAAAATGAAAATAATGCGTAATAGCCCGATTGCAGTCACAAGAGATTGGTTGACTAACGTAAATGTCGCGATTGTCGAAATGGCGATGATAACAATCATCGCAGGGCTTGTAACACCGGCCCGAATGGCGGCATCACCAATAATCAATCCGCCGACAACACTGATTGTCCCTCCAATGGCAGATGGAAGACGTAAGCCAGCTTCTCGGAACAACTCAAACATGAGTAGCATAAGTAGCATTTCAAGTGCCGCAGGGAGTGGAAGCCCCATATTCGATTGGATAATGGTCGCAAGTAATTGTAATGGCATCTGATTTTGGTGAAATGTCATTAAAGAAAGCCAAAACGCCGGTAGTAATAAGCCAATCCCAATGCCTAACAGACGTAATAGTCGCTCAAATGAACTGAAAAAGACAGGGGATTCATTATCTTCACTCGATTTTAACAATAAAAACATATTTACAGGCGTGATTACTACATACGCAACCCCGTCAACAAGAATTAGAAATCGCCCTCTTACAAGTGATTGAACAGCAGTATCGGGTCGACCTGTATAATCGGCTCTAGGAAAGAGCTTGGCACTTTTATTCACCCGTTCCATTAATAAATCCCCACTAAATACAATATCGATATCAACTTTTTCCAATCTGGTTTTTATGCCATTCAAAATTTCTTTATCCGCAATATCATCAAAATAAAGAATAGCTACAGCCGTTTTTGAACGTTTTCCTAGTTCTAATTTTTCTACGCATAATGAATTCGTAGGCAATCGTTTTCGTATTAAAGCGATATTAACGGAAAGGTCTTCAATAAAGTTATCTCTCGGACCTTTTACGAGAACTTCCATTCTTGTCTCTTCAGGATTTCGATTCGGCTTTTTAGCAATATTGCTTGAAAACAGGAGCTGATCCTCTTCAAAATAAAGCAGCAAATGGCCTGTATACACCAGGGAAATGGCTTCTGTTATCTCCTCTAATTTATTGATATCAGGAATGTGTAATTGTTCCAGCAAAGTTGCTTCTAGTGGCTTTTCTTCTCGGTTATCAAAAACCAGTTGAATTCGTTGAATGATGACCTCATTCAACAACTGCTGGTCTATCATGGCGTCACAAGTAATAAAATGCACCTTATATTGACGAAAGGTATACGCTTGAAACTGCACGTCCGCTGACTTCTGAAATAGTTCTTTTAAGTTGTTGATATCCATTGATGTTTCAGCCGATTGCATCGTTTTTCACCATTTTCTGTGTAGGTTTTAAGTTTCGACTTTCTTAGATGATTTATTTGAAAAGAAAGCAACAATCACGAGAATAAGGGATAAAAAGAAAAAAAAGAAAAAAGTGATTGACAATAAATAATCCCCTTTAAATTTCAGAAATAGACCGTCATTCATAAGAAATAGTACAAAGTTTATTAAGAAAAATGGAGGGGCTAGTGTTTTCAAAATACGCTTTCGATTTCCCGTCATTTTTAATATTTCCGCTACCACAAATAAAATTAACCCCATTCTTATAAACGCACCCGTAAGCCATTGATAGATTGACAAAAAATCAAGATGTTCAACAAAGCGTCCAATTGCCGCAAGACCCCATTCTTCATAAGCAGGAAATCTTTGCTTTGCTGCCTCATCGGGCCCAAACTCCATCACCGCACCATTGAGCGGACCGATCGTTAACCCCATTAAAATAAAAACCATCACCGCAAAGTGGTACCAACGTATCCGACCTTTAATTTGATGTTGTAAAAAGAGTACGAGCAGGAGCTCAACAAATCCAGAAGCGGGATAGATGATTCCTTTCAGTATAGGTTGGAACCCATGTTCGAAAAAAGGGAGCAATAACTCATGATCTTTCACTTGTATGTTCGTAATCGCTACAAAAAAACCTAAAACAACGACTCCGGCTAGAACAATGACATTCACAATCGCAATCGTCTGTAGATTTGTTGTGGCCAATAGGATACAAAGAAGTGTATAGATGATTAACAGTACCACCATCGGCGTTTCTGGTAAAAAAGTGGTTGTGACCCATTGTAACGTTTCCCTCATTGTAAAAGCGGCAAGGATGATCAAATAAATAGCAACAATATAGAGGATAATGGAGGAGGCAATCTTGCCTATTTTTAGTTTTAACCAATCCGCAATCGGCTCTTGGTTGGATTTTTTATGAATATAAACTAACAGAAATAACCATGGCAATATGATGATTGTTGCCAATATGACAGACATCCACCCATCTCTTCCTACAGTTTTTAATAATGGGGGAAGAATGGTTACATGATTTTTTAGCCCAATGACCGTCATCGTTAGAAAAATGACATGTAGCATACTGATTGATCCGATACCCTTCACTCGAAAACCCTCTAACATTTTTTGTATTACTTATTATTAGCAAAAATAGAGAGGATTATAAGCGGTAAATTTATTTCCAAAGAGATCTTGAGATGAACAAGTGTAAAATGCCGGGTGTTAATTACAAAATTAAGGATTGAAATTCCCTTTGATTACACGCCTGTTGATTAGCAAAAAATAACTACATTATACACTAGGCACTTTGTATACAGTTGCTTTCGGATGACTTTGGATAGAACAACTTCTATACCATTACCGAGGTGTTACCATGTGTAGGGATGCGACTGCGTCTCATCCCTACACATGTTTCTCGAAAATCGTATGGTGGTTGTTCATCCGTCGCTTTCCGAAATCTTAAGTATATAAAGTGCAAATAAAACTTTCGAAGTCTTGTTAGGCGTATTCATTCGGACACCTATTTATTCCTTATTACGGCCAAATCAATCAAGTGAGTGAATATAGGGAGTATCACCTTTCCTCATCATCCCATTCATCAGTTGATAGTTTTCACGATCAAAGTTTTTCCCCGACTGTTTATCTATGAATATATCCCTATCACCGATTCCTATTTCTTTCATTGATTCAATCTGCCGATTTCCATTCGGATCCTTTGCGCTTACACGAACATAACCAAACTCTCGTGATTCCAAAATAGAATATCCCTCCAAAAATATTTGTTTCCCAAAGTGTACAATTCCGTTCAGGAAGTCGCAAATATACG
The DNA here is from genome assembly GCF_038622445.1 of Sporosarcina sp. FSL K6-1522. Taxonomy (GTDB): domain Bacteria; phylum Bacillota; class Bacilli; order Bacillales_A; family Planococcaceae; genus Sporosarcina. The sequence goes on along the minus strand of NZ_CP152019.1, from coordinate 3,992,711 downwards.
GGTGAACGTTCGGAAAGTGTTTTAATGGGTTTGCGAACGTTGTTCATATGTGTTTATCGTTTTTATTAGGCTGTTCGTTAAGGTGTACTTTTACGAACTAAAGGTGCGTGACATGAAATTATCTAATATGATAGTGTGCTTGTGGAACATTGAAATCGATAATCAATGTCCTACAAGCACATTTTGCTTTTTGAATAGCAAATGATCGAGATGGAAAAGCTAGTTGGAAACACATTGGTAAGTGACGGGAGTGGTGGTGCATGGAGAACAACCTTTCGAAATTAGATGACATTAAAAATGCGTTAAATGTTAAGTTTTATGAGCGTGAGGCTGAGATTGAAGCGATTCTTATAGCGATATTATCACGACAACATCTACTCATGATTGGTCCTTCAGGTACAGCAAAATCTGCATTAGCAGTAGAACTTGCAAAAATGATACAGGGCACAAAATATTTTCAATGGTTACTAACGAGGTTTAGTACACCTGAGGAATTATTTGGACCTTTATCGCTGAAGGACCTGGAACAAGGCGTATACAAGCGGAATACAGCATCAAAAATGCCGGAAGTACATGTAGTATTTTTAGATGAAATCTTCAAGGCGAACAGCGCTATTCTGAACAGTTTACTAACCATTATTAATGAAAGGATTTTTTACAATGACGGGTCCCCTATACCAGTCCCTTTGATGTCTGTAATCGGTGCTTCGAATGAATATCCGGAAGAAGGTGAAGGACTGGAAGCGTTATTCGATCGTTTTTTACTTCGATATGAGGTTGACTATATAGCAGATGATACGAATTTTACTTCTATGATGAAGAATGCAGGCAAACATGGGCAAATGCCAACCATGACAATGGAGGACTTGATACACTTTCAGTTCTTAACAGATATGGTGACCATCCAGGATGAAGTATACAGTGCTATTGCAAAAATTCGCAAAGAGTTGCGGGATGAGGGAATTCGACCATCGGATCGGCGGTTCAAGCAATCATTAAGCGTGCTGCAGGCGAGAGCGTTAATTCGTAAAAGACAAGTCGTGTCGGTAGAAGACGTTGTAATCCTCGAAAATGCTCTTTGGGAAACGATAGATCAAAAAGATACAGTTTCATTCATTGTTCGTAGACATGCGGAAGACACTGCTATCCGGGCAATCGATTCTATTCAAAATGAAGCAAACGAAGTGTTTAATTCGATAAAGCAGGATAATTCAATAGAAGCTGGAATGGAAGCAATTCAAAAAATGAAGGCTTTGGAGGCTGATTTGAATAAGTTGAAAGGGTGTTATGAAGGTAGGGATGTGGAAATTGACGCCTTACTTATTAAAGTGAAATCAATGCAACAAGAAATTCTAAACGCTATTTTAGAACCGATGTATTATGGTACGTTACATGGCAAAAAAGAAATCGAAGGGTCTTCTGGCATCCATTACAAAATGTGAAGGGAGTACTCTAGTGAGAAGGATCGAAATCTACGATGAGAATCGTTCAGTGTTGAATACAGATGCATTCGATAGAAGGCGTTTTAAAGAAATTCTTGAAATGTCACAAGAGCTCCAAAAGCTTATAAACGAAGCGGTTTTGCCTACATTTGAACCTTTGCTTAGTGATATTTGGGCTGCCTTATATAAGATGAAACCCGCAATAACAGCAAAGGATGTTGATGGTTTTCTTTCGGTCAATAAATTACTTATGGAAGTCATCATGGCAGATGAGTATTTTGCTTCCTATCGGAATTTTACTCGGTTAAATGATATAGCGTCGGCCATTAGTACAATAAAGTTCGGAGAAAAGATAAACAAATGGTTGGTTCAGCAACAAGAGAAAGATAAAGACCTTGGGGAACAGTCGGCTAAAATCCGACTAATGCTTAGACAAACGCAAAATCGGCAACTTCAAGAAGCTAATCGAAAAAGCCAAGCGGGTGAAATGAATGAATGGAATGGAAAGTTGAGGGAAACTATTCAAAGTAATAGCGAAAGCTTCTTACTAGCGATAGCCCAAGCTCGACAAGAGTCTCGACAGGTGACTGATGGTTTGAAATCGTTGCTGGGTGGCATTAGTGCGGGTAATGCAGATGCAGAATTAAAAAAAGTTCCTTTACGGGACAAGATTTTGTTGGCAGAGAAAATTGCATGTACTAATAAGATGAAAGAAATAGCAGAATGGGCGGGCCGATTTAAACAGATTGCTCAAAAAAAACAAAAGTCGAAACAAAGCCAGTCTGTGGCGAGAAGTGGGGTTACAATTGGAAATGATATTGAAAATTTGTTACCTATCGAGTTTAGCTTCTATACGCATCCGCTGACGAAGATGGATTTTCTTCGTCGTTTTGCGGAAAGCCAAACGATGCAATTTGAACAGAAAGGACCGGAGGTTTTGAAGAAGGGTCCAATTGTACTTTGCCTTGACCAGTCGGATAGTATGGGTAGCCTTGACACGCAATCGAAAGGGTTTACATTAGCTCTGATGTCAATTGCAAAAAAGCAAAGAAGGGATCTTTGCTTGGTATTATTCTCCTCACGTACTCAAATTTTCAGATATGAAAAAGGCAAAATTCGAGCTTCTGAAATGACTAGGCTTGCGCGGACTTTTTTAGGTGGAGGAACAAATTTTACACTTGCACTTGACGATGCAGTGCACGTAATAAATGAATGTCGTTATAAACAAGCTGATATTGTTTTTGTTACAGATGGCGAAGACCAAATAACGGATTCGTTCCTGGAAGCATTCAATAAAAAGAAACGAGAGAAAGCCTTTAATGTGCTTTCCCTTGTAATAGGTAGCAATATAAATACAGTGGAACAGTTCACTGATAGGGTTATCGAAGTGAAAGACTTTGATAACGAAGGGAGCTTTACTGCATTTGAAGTTTAATTACATTGAAAAAACGTAATGGTTCAATCGGTAAATGGGTTCATTAAGCAGTCTAGGTCATAAAATTCATATTAGAGTTTCGGTTCAAACGACCATTTGATAAATTTCGAGTGATTAATTCACCGAGCACATACCCATATGCTATGTGCCCTATCAACCAATATGCAAGGGAAGGGATACTTGATAGGGCAGGGGTCTTATCTGAAAACATAGTAGTAGGGAATAGTGCTACGCCAATAAAGAAACATAATGAAGTACACATGACAATTATTTTTTTTCGTGTAAAAACTTTTCTATGAGTAATTAGCAAATGTAAACTGCCGGTTAATGCTATTGAAATAATTAGATGAAAGCCCACTTCAATAATCTCTGGGAAGACAAAGTTTTTAATGTAGGGAATATAGTCGATATTCAGTAATAGCGTGTACACTTTAAAATGCGTGATTTGCTCAATGATTTTTAACATCGTAGCTAAGAACAATCCCGAGAATAAACCAGATACAACAGCTTGATGAAGTCCTCCCCTAATTGAGTACATTAACTCACACCCCGCTAATCTATTGATACCTACGTGAAGAATCTTAAGAATAATAGCTCAAGTGCTAGTATTTTTCTGAGTTATTAAGGTATCTTCAATTGAATTAGTAACATATATCGCTCGAAATTTTTTTCTTTTTGTATAGTCCAGTGCTCCTGTGCCACCTAGATAAAAGTCGATTTGCGGATGTTCAACAGCAAACTGATCTAGACTGTTTAACAAGTTTGAATCCGTTTCAAATGGAATTGTTGTTGTTGCCGATAATATTACTTTTGCTGGTTTTAATTTTTTTACAAGTGATTCAATAGAGCCTGGTGCTGGAGAAGCTCCGATGAGTGTAGTTTTCCAGCCTTTCATCATGAATTGTAATAAGAGTATGTGCAATGGGATTTCATGCTGCTCAAAAGGAAGGCAGGCGCCTATAATTAAAGGTGCGTCCTCCCTGTATCTGAAATTACGCCGTATTTGTACTAAAAAATCACGTACTACAAGGCTTGAGACAGATTCTTGATATTCATCCCATTCTTTTTGGTGCCATTTGTTTCCTACCTTATTTAAAAAAGGAACAACAACAGATGTCAAAAAGTCGGAGAGACCTAAAGCGTGATAAGCTTCTTGCAATATTAAATGTAACTCTAGTTCATTACAATGTGTCCCTTTTTCTAAAAGCCGGAAAACATAATCGTTGAGGGCGGGTGGATGTTGAATTGGACGTATTGAAGTTGGAACTGTTTCGAGCGAAGTGACTCTTTCTTTTGTAAGCTGGACAGCCCGTTTAACAGAATGTCCTTGTTCGGATAGACTTTTGACGCTAAGCAAGGCGTTAATATCTGTATCGCTGTATACACGATAGCCGTTTTCCAATCGTTTAGGTTGTACAAGATTATAACGTTCTTCCCATTTACGGATAACTTGCTTTGATAACCCCGTCATGACCGAAACTTGTTGGATAAAATACATTTCACTTATATCTGATGGATTTATTATGTCAATTACATCCTTTCAACAAACTATGAGCCCTGTTGCAAGTATAAGGATAAATAGTGTTTTGTACAACGTTGTATTTATAACATTATCCAATATTGAAATCTAACCCTATTCCCTTCGAGCCGCTTAAAATCTTTTGTTCTTTCAATCCCTTCAGTAAATGGAATTACATAGTCTTTATGTCTAACTTTGTATAGTGAGGTGGATTGTATTGTTCTTTCGGGAAATAATAATCTATTTAAATAGTTATCCTGGTTGTCATGAATTACTGTGGTGCATAAAATAACTCAAAATTAATATTAAATTATTTAAACACTAGTATAAAATAAAACAGTCTTTTGTACAATGTTTTAAATTTTAGTATATACAAGGATTTGACGGGATGTTGTAAATAATAATATAGTTAGGTCAAAGGAATATAGTGTTGTTATGAAAGGAGGAACAGATTTGGTTCAATAGGTTGATTTGCATACATATCCAGAATTAGCGAAGTGAAATGTAATTAAAGCAATTAGAAACGATACGGAGAAGAGTTAAACGGTAGGGGGGTCTCATCACACTAGCTCTACAATTATTAGAAAGGAAGTGCAAAGATGTTTTTAGCTTGGAACGAAATAAAAAAAAATAAACTGCGTTTTACATTAATCGTTGGCGTATTAATGCTCGTATCTTATTTAGTATTCTTTCTATCTGGACTTGCAACAGGTTTACAAAACTTAAATCGAGAATCTGTCGATAAATGGCAGGCAGATGCAATCATTTTAACCAAGGAATCCGATAAGAGTATGGGTCAATCATCGTTGACCATTGAAGATACAGTGGAGATCGATGCAAAAGAATTGGCTGTCATTGGGCAAATAAATGCCGTTGCCGGAAATGGCAAGCAAAAAACAAAGATATCGCTCTTTGGGATAGAAAAAGATGGATTTATTATGCCGAAGGTGACGGAAGGTAAAGTGTTTGCGGAGGAAAATGAAGTAATCGCCAGCGATGTACTACAAGAAGAAGGGTTTAATATTGGTGACGAATTGCAGCTATCCTCGTCAGAACAAATACTAAAGATTGTTGGGTTTACAGATAAGGCAAGGTTCAATGCAGCTCCGGTTTTATATGGAGATTTGTCTACTTTTCAGCGGGTGAAATTTGGTGAAGTGGCTGAAGCAAAAGCATCAAGTATAAATGCAATTGTTGTGCGTGACGACAACATAGCAACCATCAATGCGAATGATTCTTTGGAATTAATGGAAGTAGAAACGTTTATTCAGAATTTACCAGGATACACCGAACAAAGCTTGACATTAAATTTCATGATTTATTTCTTGTTTGCGATTTCGGCAGTCATTGTAGCCATCTTCCTGTATGTTTTGACCGTTCAGAAGATCAGCATGTTCGGGGTCATGAAAGCACAAGGTATATCGAATGGCTATTTGTCACGGTCAGTCATTGCACAAACATTTCTCTTGGCGGCAGTTGGTGTAGTAATCGGATTCGTGTTGACCCTAATTACAGGTGCATTTTTACCTAGTGCAGTCCCTGTAGCGTTTGATATTGTGACAATGCTTATATACGGACTAGTTTTGATTGTTGTTGCGATCATGGGAGCTGTGTTCTCCGTTCTTACAATTGTACGCATTGATCCATTAAAAGCGATAGGAGGATAAAAGATGGCAGTTTTAGAATTAAAGCAAGTGAAAAAAACATTCGGCAGTGGCCATAAACAAGTAGAGGCTTTGAAGGAAATCAATTTTTCAGCCGAAAAGGGGGAGTTGATAGCGATTATCGGGCCATCAGGTTCAGGGAAAAGTACATTCCTAACAATTGTTGGTGGGCTTCTTACGCCCACTTCTGGTTCTGTTACGATTAATAATAAGAATCTAGCGGATATTAATGAGAAAGAGCGTTCAAAAATACGGCTAAAAGAAATTGGTTTTGTTTTGCAGGCTTCGAATCTTATTCCATTTTTATCTGTAGCTGATCAGTTGAAATTATTGGACCAAGTAAAGAAAGGTAATATGACGAAACCCCAGTTGGAAGAGCTATATGAAGACTTGGGAATTGGTGATTTACGAACGAAGTATCCTGCAGATTTATCTGGCGGTGAACGGCAACGGGTAGCGATTGCCAAAGCTTTATACAGTAATCCTTCCGTTATTTTAGCGGATGAACCAACAGCGTCACTAGACTCTGATCGGGCCTATGAGGTAATGGAGTTATTGAAAAATGAAACAAAGAACAAAAATACGACTACGATTGTTGTCACACATGATACACGTCTAGTGGGGTATTGCGACAAGGTGTACAACATGACGGATGGCGTGCTAAAGCAAGTATAATCGTTCGTCATGGAATTTGAAAATGGAGCACACTACCCGGAACGCAAAGGATGAGGTACGGTTGAAAAAAGTAATCGTTTGGTTTAGAAAGGATTTACGTTTGCATGATAACCCAGCATTGTGGGAAGCAGCTCAGCAAGGGGCAATTATTCCCCTTTTTATTTGGTCAGAACAGGAAGAACTTGACTACGCGACGAGTGAAACTGCGCGATGGTGGCTTCATCATTCTTTAATGGGGTTGGAAAGAGAACTTGAATCTCATGGATTGAACCTTATTGTTAGAATGGGAAGTAATTTAGAGCAACTTATGTTAATTTGCGAACAAACGAAAGCAGATGCGGTCTATTTTAATGAACGCCATGAACCTTCTATTATTAGCAGGGATCGTATAATTGCCGGGAAATTACTTTCTTGCGTGAGTGAAGTTCAGTCGTTTTCTTCAAATTTGTTGTTTACACCGGAGAAGATGTTGAACCAAAAAAACGAGCCTTATAAAGTATTTACATCATTTTGGAAAAAATCAATGAGGGAATCAGTCAATTACCCACTGCCAATTCCACCTAGTATTATTCCTTATAATGAGGCCCTTCCATCTTTACAAGTAGAAGAACTAGGTTTGTTGCCCAACATACCCTGGTATGACAAATTCCATACTTACTGGGAGCCAGGTGAAAAAGGGGCGATTTCTAGATGGCAACAATTTGCTGATGAAGGGCTAGTGCATTACGCGAAGGAATCCGATATCCCCTCCGCAGATGCGGTCTCATCTTTATCAGCACATTTAGTATGGGGAGATATTAGTGTGAGGTCTATTTGGCATGCAGCGAAAAGACTTCGAGACGGGAAATCGGATGAATATAGGCAGTCATCCATCGATGCCTTTTTGAGGCAACTCGTATGGCGAGAGTTCGCTTATCATCAGTTGATTCATTTCCCTACGATATTAAATGAACCATTACGTGAAAAGTTTAAAGAGTTTCCATGGTTAAATCATGAGGAAGAATTAGAAAAATGGCAAAAAGGGTTGACGGGCTATCCACTTGTCGATGCAGGTATGCGGGAATTATGGGAAACGGGAGTTATTCATAATCGGGTTCGTATGGTTGTGGCTTCTTTCTTAGTGAAACACTTACTCGTTACCTGGTTAGAAGGATCGAAGTGGTTTCAGCAAACACTTGTCGATTTTGATCCGGCAAACAATGCAATAGGGTGGCAATGGGTAGCCGGTACTGGCATTGATGCGTCACCTTATTTCAGAGTTTTCAATCCAACACTACAGAGCCAAAAGTTCGATAGCGATGGTCTATATATACGTAGATGGATTCCGGAACTAGCGGAATTGCCTGTCCCGTACATTCATGAACCATGGAAAGCACCTGAGCACATTCTTACCGAGGCTAAGATCGTGCTCGGAGAAACTTATCCGCTTCCTATCGTCGAGCACTCGATTGCGAGAAAGCGTGCCTTGGAAGCATATGGAGAAATTAAAAATAGTTGAGACAGAGTATTGGTACCCAGTTGACTGTGATTTTCATTTAATATGAAATGAAGAGCCATCTATTATTTTTACATTATCCCTACCTCTAATTTCTTCCATTAATTGAAACAGGGCATTGTCCTTTCTTTTTGCCTCTATCATACAGTCAATTTGAGAAACGCTACCTTTAATTTCATTTAAAAATTGAAAAAACATATCTATGTCAACATAATCAGCGTGGTGTCGGAATGTCTTTTGGCTTTTGGGACTAGAAATATGCATTTTAATTGGAAGAGGAGAGTGGCACCACGTTTGAGTGACACGCTCCCACTGAGCTTGCCAATTGGGATTCTTATGGTGGGCAAGGTGATGGTGATAATCAAATACAAGTGGAATATCCAGCTTTTCACATAAGTAAAGAGTATCCTCTAGTGTAAATGAAGTATCATCATTTTCCAGCATTATCATTTTTTGAATCGATTTTGGAACGTCCATCCAATTATCTATAAAACGTTCAAGCGATAGTTCCGTTTCTTTATAATTGCCTCCCACATGCAAGACACAACGATGAACCGGATTTATTCCCATTCCTTTTAATAATAAATAATGCATCTTAAGCGTTTGAATCGAATTTTTAAAAATCTCTTTCTTAATGGAATTAATAAGTACAAAGTGATCTGGATGAAAATCAATTCTAAGTTTGTTTCCTCTAGCAAAATCGCCAATCTCACGTAAAAGTTCTTGGAGTGGCTTCATATAATTCCAATCATGCAGCTCTTCATGGTTAGCCAAAGGGATAAGACGTGAAGTTAAACGATAAAAATGTATCTCAGAAGCTACATTATGCATCAAAATTCGAAGTGTGTTCTGTAAATTCGAGATGGAAATGCGCTCTAATTTGCGGATAGCGGCTTCCCGATCCCCGATTTTCTGAAATTGTGTAAAAGTCATGGTTTGTGATGGAGATGCGTTTTTTAATTCGGTGTTCATTGCTACATAACCAAGACGTACAATCACATTTTTTACCTCCAAATTCACAAGTTAGTTATTTTATATTTGTCATTGCATTTCTGTTAGATAATCGGCTTACATCGTTATGTATTGGTTCTTTTTTTAGGGTTGCCACTTAGAATACACATAGTTGTTCCTCGAGTTGAGTTACTTACAATTCTATTATGAGAGGAATTTTGGGTTTTATGTATGGTTATACGTAAATACAAAATAGTTGTAACGTTTGGCATTGAAGATGTCCTCACGGCAACGATAATAGTTGAAACTGACCTACACACCTAAGCGTAGGATCATCAAAAATGCTTGTAAGAAGTGTCAATATGGTGTTTGATGATTGGAAGGTGGATGGAGTTAAGCTGGCACAGCTCATCGTCCGTGATGAGCTGTTGACCGGTTTTGACACGCATATTAAAAATTCACATGAGATTTGCAAATTAGAGTAAGAAATAGTATTATGAATTAAATAAGTAAGATGACTGTAAAAGCGCTCTTCCCATTAACTTGAGGAGGGTGTTTTTTTTATTGCATAATATACGGACTGTGAAAGATGATGGTGAATAAAGATTTAAGGGTTTACATCAATTGGCTTTATTCACTCAAAAATAATACCCGCACGAATGAAGTGGGTACTGGAAAAATCCTTTAAAGGCTCACTTGTCCTTGTCATCTTTACTCCAATCTTTTATGGTCAACAGCATTAGACAATAAATCGTATATATCCATATATAAGCACCTGTTGCGAGAAAAAGTGGGTCTAAAAAAATCGCATGAATTGCAGTCATGAAAACTGTATTGTCTTGAATAATTTGGAGAATTGATAATGCAGCAATATCTCCAAATAAGATGACGGATAATACCATCAGTATATTATATAGAGTACATATCCTTCTATAACGGTGCAGGATATAGATCATTATTAGTGGCAACAGAATACTTCCGACAATCAGTGCAACCTTCAATATTATTACCTCCTACAGAACATTATTAGTTAGAATGTACAAATAGTGTTTACAATTCATCTGGCATGGAAAAAACTTATCCACCTTAAAGGAATAAAAAAGTAAGAAAAGAGCTGTCATAGAATTCGTGTCTCACCGAATTTCTGAACAGCTCTTTTCTTAAAAATATAGAGTTTTAGTATAATACGGGTAAATACGCTGAATTTTTTAATTGATAATTAATCACTTTTTGGAGGATTCATATGCAATGGGGGTGGTATAATCCAACCCTTCTCCTTGTTCATATTCAGTAATTTTAGGCCGAAAGCCATTTTGTCTGCTAAAAACTTGCCAAACATCATTGCGATATCAACTTGCAGACATTGTCCGATTACTTGGCTACACGATACGAGTCCTTGTCCTAAATTAATGGATAAGGCTCCAGAAATTTACAGATCCATAAATCTTGCGCCCATTGGAATTTCTGTGGCACTAGCAACGCCTCGTTTTGGCAATGAAGGAGGAGGAGTTATTCCATTTTCCTTCAAGACTTTTTCAATTTTTTTATTTTCTTCTCTCATCGTATCGACAGCTTCTTTTAGCAAGTTGATAAGATCATTGCCGCCGGCATGGTTGATAAAAGCCTCGTATCCGCTAATCAAGCCCTTGTTTGCACCGATATATGCCCAACAGCCGATTACTTCTCCATAATGCAATGGTTCCTCTTTAGAATTACCACTGATAATACCCATAATTATTCTCCTGATAAATGCGTTTTTACTTACAAACTTTATTATGTGAGAAGATTTAGGATTTATGTATGGAAAATTATTTGGCAAAGTAAGGAATGTAAGTAATATAAATTAGAAAATGCTGTCTCGTATTCAAAATTATTTATTAACAAAAAACCAATGATTTTGATGTTTTTATTTCGGAAATTTGTGCATATTAAAATAGAAATTAGAGAGGAGTGTAAAGTAATGAACACATCAGATTTAACAAAACAAGTCCTTAAGATTATATCGAATCATAGAGGGGGTGTCCTTTCTACTGTTGAAAATAATAAACCTCATTCACGGTATATGACATTTTATAATGATGACTTAACCTTGTATTCACCAACTAAAATGAATACTGAAAAGTTAGGCGAAATAGAAAAAAATCCATTTGTATCTGTATTATTAGGTTATGAAGAACAAGGACAAAGCGATGCATATGTTCAAATTTCTGGAAGATCTAAAATTAATAACTCGCAAAACTTGAAAAATAAACTCTGGGACGATTCATTCAATAAATGGTTTGATGGTCCTGAAGATCCAAACTATGTATTTATAGAAATACAGCCTGAAACTGCCCGTATTTTAAATCATTATGATGAACCACCCCAAGAACTAAATTTTTTACAATAAGATTTTTTGATTTAATTAACGTTAGTACTAATAAGGTGTAGATGAGGAAATGAACGGAAACCATTCTTATCATGCGGGGGATATTGTCTATGTTTTTCACCGGAATCCACATACTCAGGATGTAGCAAATGTACAGAGCGCCGCAGTTGTCAATCATCCAAAAAGTCCTAATGAACTTGCTTTATTTCTTTATGAAGATTATTATCCCCTATCCAGTGATCTGGCTGTCTATTCAACAGAAAAAGAGGCAAACCAAGCCTATAATTACTATTATGGAGATATTTCAAAAGGTACTTTAAATGAATAAGCCATTCACACCTAAGCTTATTTACTTTGAACCAGACGCGCTAAACTACCCACTAGGCAGGGGACTATTTGAAAAATTCGAAAAAGACAACGTCGAAATTCGCTACACAACTTCCCATAATCAGGTGAGAAATCTTCCAGGTGAAAATGATTTTCAGCAGTACCGTGTTGCCAAATCCACATTAGTAGTTGGAATTAGAAAAACACTTAAGTTTGATACTTCAAAGCCCTCTGCTGAATATGCCATTCCTTTTGCAACGGGTTGTATGGGCCATTGTCATTATTGCTATTTACAAACGACAATGGGAAATAAACCATACATCCGAATGTATGTAAATGTAGATGAAATACTTGACGCTGCGGATAAATATATGGCAGAACGGGCTCCAGAGTTGACGAGATTCGAAGCATCCTGTACATCCGATATTGTTGGCATCGATCATCTGACACATACATTAAAGCGGGCTATTGAGCATTTTGGTGAATCGCAATATGGAAAATCGAGATTTGTTACGAAATTCCATCATGTGGATCACTTACTGGATGCCAAGCATAATGGCAAAACCCGTTTTCGATTTAGCGTGAATGCTGATTATGTCATCAAGTATTTTGAACCCGGGACCTCCCCTTTAGCGAAACGCATTGAGGCTGCAGGAAAAGTTGCGAGAGCGGGATACCCCCTTGGTTTTATTGTAGCCCCGATTTATTTACATGAGGGCTGGCAAGAAGGGTATTATCATATGTTCGAACGTTTAGAAGGGGAATTGCCCCCCGAGGCAAAAAAAGACCTAACCTTTGAATTTATTCAACACCGTTTTACAAAACCGGCCAAAAGAGTTATAGAAAAAAATTACCCCATGACAAAATTAGAATTAGATGAAGAAAAGCGAAGGTATAAATGGGGTAAATATGGAATCGGAAAATACATTTATCAAAAAGATGATATAAAAAGTCACCTCTATGCCTATATGGAAAAATTCTTCCCGGAAGCAAAATTGGAGTACTTCACATAGAAGGCCCAAGCATGGAACTGAAGGATTTAGGAAATATGCTGGAGAAGTATGAAAGGGGTGAAGCGATTGACGGTGAATGGGAACAAATTGAAATTGGTGGCATCCATTGCAGTCCCTCTTATTGGCGGGACGATTGCTGGTGCTTTGGCAACAAAGTCTGCAAAGGTCAAGTATAGAAATTTGCAGACACCAAATTTCGCCCCATCAAGCTGGGCGTTTCCCGTAGCATGGACAAGTCTTTATACTTTAATGGGAATAGCTAAATATCAATTCGATAAACAGCCAAAAACAAATAATCTGCAAACCGCAGGCAATGTAACTTATACAACACAGCTTGGCCTAAACTTTATTTGGTCCTTTCTATTTTTTCGGTGGAACCTGCGAGGAACTGCACTTGTGGACGCATCCCTACTTTGGATGGCGGCAACCCTGAACACGTATTATTTCTACCGTGGAAGCAAGCTCGCAGGCTCCTTGATGATTCCTTATACGGGATGTATGACATACGCAGTTGCATTAAACTATGCTACTTGGAATATGAATCGTGGAAGACATACAGAACATTATTAAATGAATGGCTTAATGAAGTGATTGGGGGAGAGCCTACATGGTTTCTCTCTTATTTGAGAATAAAGTATGAAGTAAATTGGGAGATTTTCCGCGTATTTAATATATGAAAAAAGCGCAAAATAATTTTTTAAACAAAGATAGGAATGATTTCTAATGGATATGAAGGACAAGGTACAAAAAGAATTGGGTAAAGTTAGCGATGAGACAAAAAAAAAATTTCAGAAAACTTCAATCAGTTTGAGCAGTATCTTGCTGAAAAAATTGAGTTGGGAGAGAACATGGGATTGAGTGAGGAGAAACTTGCTAAAACTGCAGAGATAGTTGCAAATTATCTTGCCAACCATGAAAATCCTCGGAATAGGGAAGAGAATATTTTAATGGAGCTTTGGAATTCAGGATCAAAAGAAGAACAACATACTCTAGCACATATGTTATTTAAGATGGTGAGAAACGCTTCATAATACGTTAAGTACCAAATTAGGCTTGAAAATTAATTGGTCTAAAGATGAATTGCACCAAATTTGTTAGTGATATACTGACAATTTGGTGATTTTTTAGTCGATATCTCTACAGGTGAATATGTAAGTCGCTATTGCACAGTCGACCCAAATGCAATTTCAACTTTTTTGAGAAGGTATACCTCCGTATCCTTTCGTGAATGCTAAATATGGATTAAGTAAGAGGAGGAGATATTATGTTAAAACTGCAGACGGAACTCGAAGGACAAATAGCCTCATTCGGCATTGTGAGCGATTGCATTCAAGAGCTCGGTTATCATTTGGGCGGAAACTGGGATTTTCACAAAGGATGCTTTGATCATATTTTGTGCAATGAAGGTGGCGAAACCATCTATATCCGCATTCCTTTTTTCGTGATGGAAGGCGAGCTGGATCATTATGAAGCAATCATTAATTTCGGAACACCTTACGTTATCAAGCATGTTGTGCATGTCGGTCTGGATCGTGATGAAAGTTCACTATTGGATGCAACTGGCTTCAGTCAATTTCAGCAACCGATTGATACAGACGGCAAAATCATTGATAAAAACAGGTGGATTCATGCGGGAGAAGTCGCGGTTGAAAATCTTTTGAAATGTATGCATGCACAGAATTTGTTGCAAACCAGTTAATTCAATTGGAAAAGCGGGTATTTTCATTTGGAAAAAGCAATCCACCTCAGATTTTTTGTATCTGTATGGGTTGCTTTTTATTTATCGTAATAATAGGGATTTTAAGGGGTTTTTTAATCAATCTTTATAATACAAAAAAATATTTGTAGAATTAGTCCACTTGAAAAAAAAAGCACGTCTGTTTGTATTATGTAGAAACAGACGTTCTAACTCGAGGTGAGTAACTTGTACGAAAACTGTCCAAATAAAAACATCATATGTATTGATATGAAATGCTTTTATGGTGCGACTTGTTTCTCTAAAACTATCTAATTAGTAGGAAAAGAGAAGGCTCCATCTTATATCCGACAGATGCATCAATTATTGAACCGGGCATTCGATCAGGCAGTGAAGTGGGGGAAAATAGTAAGCAATCCAGTAAGCGAAGCAGATCCATCCTCGGTGAATTATGAAGAAATGTCTATTTGGTCGTTCGATGAAATACATCTTTTTCTCGAGGCCTGTAAGGGTGAACGTCACTATTTGACATTCTTGCTGGCGATATATACAGGAATGAGAAGGGGAGAAATACTTGGATTAAAATGGATTGATGTTGATTTCGAGAATAAAATAATTCATGTAAACAGATCCCTGGCGCACATCCCGAAAAGTGGCTATACACTTAGCACATTAAAAACTAAAAGTTCGAAACGACAAATCCCGATTCCGGAATTTGTTCTGAATGAACTTCAAAAGCATAAGAGTGTTCAGGATGAGTGGAAAGAACTTGTGGGTGACCTATACCAAAATGAAGACCTAGTGATTTGTACGAATACGGGAACTATGCAAAATCCACGAAATGTAATAAGAGTCATGAAGCGCATTACGAAAAAAGCTAAAGTGACGGCAATCCGATTTCATGATATTCGGCACACACACGCTTCTATCCTTATATCGGAAGGAGTCGACATCGTAAAAAATTTCGGCCCGACTTGGACATGCGAACCCAAAAATCACGTTGGAATTTTACGCTCACCTGTTGCCTAATTCGCATAGTGACATTGCGGATATATTTCACAATGCGATTCGATATCATACGGATGATTAGGAATATTAGCTGCTGCGGACAAATGGTGGACATGAGGTGGGAAATTCAATGAAAAAACGTTCAAGCACGAAGGCCTGAACGTTTTTATATTCGGAAAACCTTATACCTAAAGGTTTTCTAAGAATAATGCATTATGGTCCCAGACGGGCTCGAACCGCCGACCCCTACCTTGTCGAGGTAGTGCTCTCCCAGCTGAGCTATGGAACCTTGGGATTAAGTAGTGCGTATCTCTACTGCACAAGTTCTATTATAGCTAAACTGTAAAAGAAGTCAACACTTTTCATAAAGTTTTTTAAAATAGAGTATTTATGCGCTAAAATGATGAGGAGAAGGGGTGTTTAGAATCGTTAATCAATTTGCAATTCCATTTGTCTATGATTTTGATCGTGCGTTGCATCGGTTGGCGGGAGATCCGGTGAATGCGGTGAATTTGCTTGATCGTTCGATACATATTCCGATGGCGGAAGGGAATAATCTCATACTGAGAGGAATCGGGACGACAGAACGACCGGTATTTCTCTTGGAAGGTGCGTCACATGAAGGGCAAGTGAAAGAAGTGAAGGCCATTTTCCATTTGGATAGGCCGCTTGATACCATTAGTGCTCATTTTCAGGGGACGGATCTGGAAGCGCTTTTTGTAGAACATGCGGGGACGCCGCTGATTCGAAGTTTTTCATTGTACGGGGAGTTGATGAAGAGCATTATTCACCAGCAATTGAATCTGTCGTTCTCACATACATTGACGAAGCGATTTGTGGAAACGTTTGGGGAGCGTACGGATGGAGTATGGCGTTATCCGGCGCCGGAGCGCATTGCCTCACTTGATGTTGCGATGTTACGCGAGATGCAATTTAGTACACGTAAAGCGGAATACATCATTGGGCTATCGCAAGCAGTTGCGGAAGGTGCGCTGGATTTGGAGCGCCTCAAAGAGATGAGTGATGAGGAAGTGACTGCTACACTAGTTCAATTCCGCGGTGTTGGTCCATGGACTGCACAAAATTTTCTAATGTTTGGCTTGGGGCGTCCGAATTTATTCCCATTGGCGGATATTGGTTTGCAAAATGCTTTGAAGAAATTGTGGAATATGGATCGCAAGCCAACGAAAGAAGAGATGCTTGCACATATTCCAGATTGGTCACCTTATTTGAGCTATGCAGCACTCTATTTATGGCGCAGTATCGAGTAATCATTTTTATACAAATAACAGCTTTTCCGTTTTCGCATGGAAAAGCTGTTTTAAGGTTCATTGGAAATCGTTATGATCGACAAATGGCTATACGTATCGATTAGTGTGTCTGCTCCTGCATTTGTTCTTCTTCATTAAAATAAAGAAAATTTTCTTGTTCGAGCTCGGAAAGGCGCTCTTTGTTAATGCCTAGTGAAAGGTTACCTTCAAACATTGTTTCCCACCAAGTTTCTGTTGTTGTCATGTCCATTTCCTCCTCAAAGTTCTTAGTTGTTTAAACGTTTTATTCCCTCAAAAACCATCATACAAAACATGAATACGTGAAAAGGAATCATAAGGCCTATCTACTCATGCTGCAAAAGGATCGAACGTTCTTTGTGAAAAACGCTTAGGGAAATAGTTTTTTTGGCAATCGGACGAACAGCAAATGACGTTCTGTCCTTGTTGGATGGACTTTTTGGAATCAATCAACAAGTAGAGCTGTCCTATACAGTATATGGAGTAAATGGTGTTCTAAAACTGCGTAATTGGTCGGAACTTAGCAGGTGATGAAAGACAGTCCTTTTGAGATATTGACTTCTTTTGATTTCGTGAATTCGCTTACGGGAAAATGTGCGTTAGCGATTTTGGGTGAAGAAGCCTATCTCATGTCATTTAGTGAAAGCTAATTTTTGCATCTATTCGCCATTCACTCTATCATGGATAGCAACAAGCGAATGGAGGGATATTGTGAATTTTACTGCACAAGACGTAGAGTCGATGATTGCTACCCAACGTGCTTTTTATTTTACGGGGGCAACAAGGAATGCTGCATTTCGGAAAGACATGTTATTGAAATTGAAAAACGCCATACTTGCTAATGAAG
The DNA here is from genome assembly GCF_038622445.1 of Sporosarcina sp. FSL K6-1522. Taxonomy (GTDB): domain Bacteria; phylum Bacillota; class Bacilli; order Bacillales_A; family Planococcaceae; genus Sporosarcina. The sequence continues at coordinate 3,974,982 of NZ_CP152019.1, read as the reverse complement.
AAGCGATTAATGAAGCACTGCATAAAGATTTACGGAAAAGCTCATTTGAATCGTATTTGACGGAAATCGGTTTCGTCCTCTCAAGTATCTCCCAAATGATTAAAAATATTGATGAGTGGATGGAACCGGAAACGGTGAAGACACCGGTACATTTGCAGCCTGCTAAAAGTATGGTCATTCGTGAACCCTATGGCTCTGTGTTAATTATCGGTCCATTTAATTATCCGTTCCAGCTCGTGATGGAGCCGCTGATTGGTGCGATGGCAGGAGGCAATTGCGCCATTGTGAAACCGTCTGAGATTTCCGTTCATACAGCCCAAATCGTAAAGAAAATCCTGACAGAGACTTTTCCACCCGACTATATTCGAGTTGTGGAAGGGGAGCGCGAGGAAACGTCTACATTGATTCACGCTTCGTTTGACTATGTGTTTTTCACGGGGAGCGTAGCGGTCGGAAAAGTAGTGATGAAAGCGGCGGCAGAACGCTTGACGCCGATTACACTTGAACTTGGTGGGAAAAGTCCAGCGCTGGTCGATCAAACCGCGGCAATCCAAAAGGCAGCAGAGCGAATTATCTGGGGGAAATTTGTCAATAACGGGCAGACATGTGTCGCTCCAGATTATGTACTCGTCCATCGTTCGGTGAAAGAGCAGCTTGTGAAAGCGATGATCCGTACGATTCGGACATTTTATGGGAAAGATGCATCGAAAAGTCCGGATTACGGTAGGATCGTCAGTGAAAGACATTTTCAGCGTCTCACCAATATCCTTGAGAAGGATCGTACCCATGTGGCGTATGGCGGGCGCATGGAACGCGAGGATTTATATATTGAACCAACGTTGCTAGAAGAAGTGTCATGGACGAGTGCTACGATGGAAGAGGAGATTTTCGGTCCGATATTACCGATTTTGACGTATGACAACCTTGGTGAAGTTGTGCATCAAATTCGCCAATTGCCAAAACCTCTGGCGGCTTATATGTTTACGGAGAACGAGCAAGCAGCAGCGTATTTTACAGACAATATCCCGTTTGGTGGCGGTTGCATTAATGATACGATAGCACATGTTGGCAATAGTAATTTACCATTTGGTGGTGTTGGCTCTTCTGGCGTGGGCAGTTACCATGGCAAGGCGAGCTTTGACACGTTCACACATGCGAAGGCGATGATGAAAAAAAGTACGACGATTCCAATGAAACTGGCCTATCCGCCGTATGGCAATAAACTGAAACTCATAAAACCGCTCATCCGTTAATGATGGCGGTTTTATTTTCAGTTAGAAGTGGCAGTGTGATTTCAATTTTTGTCCCTTCATTTTTTATGCTGTCGACAGTTATCGTACCTGCATAATCCACAATGATTTTTTTTGTAATCATCATGCCGAGACCCGTCCCATCAGGTTTCGTTGTATAGAAAGGTTCAAATAGATTATCAATCGTCTCATCATCCATTCCGGGGCCGTTATCAAAGATTGAAATGACAACCGTCTCTTTTTTATAGGTGACCTTAATTATGATTTTGCCGTTTTTCACAATTGCCTCACATGCGTTTTTCAACAGATTGATAAGAATTTGTTTCATGCCGTCTTCATGACCGCTAATTAAGGCGGTTTGTTGGGAAAGTTGAACATCACAGCAAATTGAGCGGTTTGAAAATTCGGGCTCAAACATGGTGACAATGTCCTCAATTGAATTTTCAATATGAAATTCGGTCGTTTTTTTCAAATTTTGTTTTGACAGTACGAGAAATTCGCTAATAATCAAGTTAATGCGATTTATTTCGTTATACATGATTTCTGTGTATACACGGTAAGGATTGGCCGGATCATTTTTCATCATTTGGACAAATCCAGAAATCGATGTCATCGGGTTACGCACTTCATGGGCAACACTTGCAGAAATTTCACCGATTGCTTTTAATTTTTCGGCATCTATTTTCAGTCGTTCTGCTTGTAGTTTGGGCGTTATGTCGCGTGCAATGAATGAAGTGGCAATAACCTTTTTTTCAGTATCATAGATTGGTGCTATTGTCAGTTCAGCATCGAATATTGATCCATCTTTTCTCATTTCCCTTGTGCGAAGAAAATGATAACTTTTTCCGGCTAAGACATTTTGGATTCTCTCCGCAACTTTTGTAGCTTCTGATGGGGGGGAGAGTCGAAGTGAGCGCCCGATACTTTCCTCCCGTTGCCACCCATACATCTTTTCGAAAGCAGGGTTAACCGCAACGATATTTTGATTGAGATCAAATACGACAATAGCATCTTCAGCATGTTCGAAAAAGAGATTGAGATATCCTCTTTTTGAAGTCAATAAAGTCCCCATCTTCTTATTTTCGGTAAAGACATTGTTCCATTGCGGACCAATCTTGATTGTATAGAGTAGACCAAGTACTGCCACCATGATGAAAATGAAAGCGACTTGAATGAGCGATTTGGTTTCATGCCCCATTAAGTAGATTGGGCCAAATAAGTAAAGGAGCACGACCAATTCCAGACCCGTGATGACCGTAATCAAGACGTTAAGCCAAACAACATTGTAAAACGCTGTTAGGATGAGTGGGAACATAAGAAATAGTAGTTTTGCCAAATCGGGTAGGAGTAAATTAACCAGAAATAAATAGGCATTGTATCCAATTATGATGAATAGACGTAGGACAGTAGGACTCACTCCCCGCCGGTGCAGGACAAGCAGTGTGAGGGCAGAGAGAATGCCGAATAATGCTGAAATCATTTCGTAAAACTCGCCCAAAAACGGAACAAAGATGAGATGGACGATGACGCATAGCAAGAAAAAAAGTATAATAAACATATTGCGTGAGTGAACAGCTTTTGAATGTTGCATTAGGCACCCCGAATCATTTTTTATATACTAAGACATATCATACACGATTTAGCAACTATGTAGTATGACATATTTCGGTGCGGGGGAAAGGGGAAGACAAATTGACGGTTATATTTGATGGGAAACGGACGATTGATCTGTTAAAAAGGCTTGTAGAAACACCAAGTCCATCTGGGTTTACAGCGAAAGTGATGGCGTTGATTGCCGAGGAACTTGACGAGATTGGTGTACCTTATATGAAAACCAATAAAGGAGCCGTTATCGCGACCATTGCGGGGGCGGATACGAAGCGTCATCGACTCCTCACTGCGCATACGGATACGCTAGGTGCAATGGTGAAGGAAATTAAAAGCGATGGACGTCTGAAGTTGTCGATGGTCGGTGGTTTTAAATGGAATGCGGTCGAAGGAGAGTATTGCCGCATTCATACAGCGTCAGGGAAAGAAGTTCGGGGGACGATTCTAATGCACCAGACGTCCGTTCATGTGTATCAAAATGCTGGCACTGCAGAGCGCAATGTGGACAATATGGAAGTTCGGATTGATGAGAAAGTGACAGATGCGAATGGCACGCGTGCACTTGGGATTGAGGTAGGCGATTTTGTGTCGTTCGATCCACGCTTTGAGGTGACGGATAGCGGGTTCATTAAATCACGTCATTTGGATGATAAAGCGAGTACGGCGCTTCTTCTTGAATTGATTCGTTCATTGAAAGAGCAAGGCGCCGAGCTACCGCATACGACGCATTTCTATATTTCGAACAACGAAGAGATTGGCTACGGTGGCAACTCGAATATTCCAGCAGAAACGGTAGAGTATATTGCGGTCGATATGGGCGCGATTGGAGATGGACAAGCTTCGGATGAATATACGGTGTCCATTTGTGCGAAAGATTCCAGCGGACCTTATCATTATGCATTAACACAGCATTTAAAAGGACTTTGTCAACAACAGAAGATTCCATTTAAAGTCGATATTTACCCATATTACGGTTCGGATGCATCCGCGGCGATTCGGGCAGGCTTCGATGTCAGGCATGCATTATTTGGACCGGGCATTGAATCGTCGCATGCATTGGAGCGGACACATATGGATTCATTAACAGCAAGTGCACAATTGCTACATGCGTATGTCACATCAGCGATGATGGATTGAACGGAGGATATAAGATGGAAACGGAAAAATTACTTGCGGTGTTACCCGTGAAGAAAGTAGTCGGTGCAGTGCCGCCAACCGTGACGGATATGGCGGTTGATTCGCGGGCGGTCAATGCGGGCGGCGTTTTTGTCTGTATCGATGGCTTTACGGTAGACGGGCATAACTATGTAGAAAAAGCGGTGAATAATGGAGCGAGAGTGATTGTTGCTTCCAAGCCAGTCGAGGTTGACTTGGAAAAAGTCGCGGTTGCCTATGTAGACGATACGTCGCGTGCGATTGCTTTGTTGGCACCACGCTTTTACGCGTATCCATCGAAACGGATGACGATGATTGGCGTGACGGGGACAAATGGCAAGACGAGTGTGAGTGGCATTTTGCATGCGGTTCTTCGAGCGGCAGGCGAAATGTCTGCGGTTTCTGGGACCATTGGTTTTGATTTGGATGGAACGCTTTACGAAACCGAGAATACGACACCGGATGTACTGACGACGCAGGGGATGATTGCGCGTGCTGCTGAAGAAGGCTGTACAACGATGACGATGGAAGTATCCTCTCACGGCCTAATCGAAGGTCGTTTGGCAGGCACGGAGTTCGATATTGCGATTTTTACCAACTTGACGCATGATCATCTCGATTTTCATGGAACGATGGAAGAATATGGACATGCGAAGTCCTTGCTGTTTTCCCAACTGGGACAAGATTTGGAGAAGCCGAAATTTGCGGTAGTCAATGCGGATGATGCGTGGAGCGAAAAGTTGCAGGATATGACATCGTATCCAGTGCTATCTTATGGCATTCACAATGAAGCTGTATTCCGCGGATCGGATATTGTGTTGGCGGCGGATGGAACATCATTTACGTTAACGGCACCGGATGGGGAATTTGCTGTTTCAATGAATTTAATCGGCGAGTTTAGTGTCTACAATGCACTTGCGGTAACTGCTGCTTTATATGCAAAAGGCATGGCGACGGTGGATATTATTCGATATTTGAAGGAAGTGCCTGCCGTCAAAGGACGCATGGAACAAGTACCGACGACATTGCCGCTGACGATGTATGTTGACTATGCGCATTCACCAGATGCCATTGAAAAGGCGATTGCAGCTGTTCTTCCTTATAAGAAGGATAGAAGTAAATTGATTTTCGTCATTGGAACGGGTGGCAATCGAGATCGATTGAAGCGCCCAATTATGGCGGAAAAAGCATCCGTTGCGGATTATGTTATTCTGACAACAGATGATCCACGTGACGAGCCGTACGAGTCGATTGTGAGCGAGCTTGCTGCTGGTATGTTGCATGAAGGCTATGCTTGTATTGGCGATCGTGCAGAAGCTGTGCGTCATGCTGTTGAGGTAGCGGAGCGTGATGATATCATTATTTTTGCGGGTAAAGGGCATGAAGATTTTCAGATTATCGGTTCTACTAAATATCCACACTCTGATGCAGAAATTGCGCTGGAAGAGGCGGAGAAGAAATTTGGTACTGGCTCAGATCAAACACGCGATGGCGTGTTTGTGCCCAGATCTTGAATTGAGCTTGCTCAATTGACTCTTTTCAAAATCTATGGCATCCGCCGGAGGCTCAACATTCTTCAGCGGGTGTTTGAATGCCCGTTGGAGAATGTTGAAAAGTGAATGAAGAAGCCGTCCTGTTGAGGGGTGGCTTTTCTTTTTGGGGGGCAGTGTATTCGCACAAAGTGGTCGTCGAAGCGCGCAAAGTTGCTCGCGAACCGAGCAAAATGGTCGTCGAAGCACGCAATCCGATTGCGTAACCGCGCAAACTAGTCTTCGGATCATACAAACCCCCAATCGGAAGAAGCGGAGCAACTACCTCCAATCTGTATGGTGAGAAAATCTTATCGCTTGTTCATAATAAAAAATTGTTGAAATCAGCGTCTAATCTGTCTATGCTAAGACAAGCAGAACAAAAGGAGACAACTTAAAATGGATAAATCGATAAATGAAGAAATTGCATCCCGCCGCACATTTGCGATCATCTCTCACCCGGATGCTGGGAAAACGACAATCACGGAAAAGCTGCTGTATTTTGGTGGCGCGATTCGCGATGCAGGTACCGTAAAAGGAAAGAAAACAGGGAAGTATGCAACATCTGACTGGATGGAAATTGAAAAACAACGTGGAATTTCGGTAACATCATCCGTGATGCAGTTCGACTATGACGGCAAGCGCATCAATATTTTGGATACACCTGGACACGAAGACTTCAGTGAAGATACGTATCGTACGCTAATGGCTGTCGATGCGGCCGTGATGATGGTTGACTCGGCAAAAGGGATTGAACCGCAGACCATTAAATTATTCAAAGTTTGTCGTATGCGTGGGATTCCGATCTTTACGTTCATCAACAAAATGGACCGTCAAGGAAAGGAACCACTTGAACTAATGGAAGAATTGGAAGAAGTACTCGGCATAGAATCTTATGCGATGAACTGGCCAATTGGGATGGGGAAAGAGTTCCTTGGGATTTACGACCGTTTCAACAATCGCATTGAGCAAGTGCGCGTTGATGATGACAAACGTTTCTTGGCGTTAGATGCAGAGGGCGACCTTGCAGAAGAGCATCCGATGAAGGAAACATCTTACTATAAACAAGCGCTCGAAGACGTTTTATTGTTGAATGAAGCGGGCAATGATTTTGATGAAGCGCGTGTTGCGAAAGGCGAGCTAACGCCTGTATTTTTCGGAAGTGCTTTAACAAATTTCGGTGTGCAAACGTTCTTAGAAACCTTTTTACAATTTTCGCCGCCACCACAATCGCGTATGACAAAGGCTGAAACAGAAGTGGATCCTCAGTCAGGCGAATTTTCAGGCTTCATCTTTAAAATTCAGGCGAATATGAACCCGATGCACCGAGATCGAATTGCATTTGTGCGTATTGTATCAGGCGCTTTTGAACGTGGTATGACGGTTACAGTTCCACGTATTTCAAAAACGTTCAAATTGACGCAAACGACACAGTTTCTTGCGGATGATCGTGAAACGGTCAATGAAGCTGTTGCAGGGGATATTATTGGTTTGCACGATACAGGAAACTATCAAATTGGTGATACAGTTATCGGTGGAAAATCCAATTTTGAATTTGATGCGTTGCCGCAGTTTACACCGGAGCTTTTTGTTCGTGTAACGGCGAAAAACGTTATGAAATCAAAGCATTTCCATAAAGGGATTTTGCAGTTAGTGCAAGAAGGTGCCATCCAATATTATCGAACACTTCATACAGAAGAAGTGCTGCTCGGTGCAGTCGGTCAGTTGCAATTTGAAGTATTCGAGCATCGTATGAAAAATGAGTACAATGTGGAAGTCCGCATGGAGCATGTGGGCTCGAAAGTCGCACGTTGGATTGAAAATGAAAGCGACGTTAAAGAATCGATGGCTGGACAACGTGCAATGCTCGTAAAAGATCGTCATGATAATTTGGTCTTCCTATTTGAAAACGACTTTGCGATGCGTTGGTTCCACGATAAATACCCGGATATAGAATTGTATAGCTTACTATGATGTATACCCAGCAAGGCGATTTCATTCGCTTTGCTGGTTTTTTAATTTGGTACATTGCCTGTTGATTAGCCAAAAAACAATTAAATTAGACACTGAGCGCTTTGTATACGATCGCTTTTGGGGCGCGTTGGATTGAACCATTGCTAGGCACGCTTGCCCCTTAACGCAGGAGGAATGGATTCCTCCCGTAAAGCTGTCATGAATCATACACCGAAAGCAGACCGCAAATTGTTCAGTGAAAACGAAGATGTTCGCAATTCGCATCAATATTTTATGCAAGTAAATGGTTAATGGCCTGTTAAATAAAAAACACTCACATTTGAAGTCAACTCGTTCTTTGCATATGATAAACGTATGTAGTTGGACAGAGGGGGACGTGTTTATGAAAGTAAGTGACTTTTCAATAAAAAGACCTGTATTTACCATTGTCACGATGTTCTTAGTCATTATTCTCGGAGCGGTATCGTTTTTTCGTATTCCTATTACGCTAATCCCAGAATTGAATCCGCCAGTTGCGGTCGTTGTGACGAATTATCCAGGTGCTTCACCTGCTGAGGTCAGTGAAAAGCTAACGAAACCGTTGGAAAACAGTTTGTCGACTGCACCCGGATTAAAATCGATGCAGTCTTCATCACAGGAAGGCTCGAACTTCATCTTGCTCATGTTTGACTGGGCGACGAATATTGATGATGTTCAGCTCGAAATACTGCAACGGGTGGATCAAGTGCCTATTCCAGAGGGGGCCAATAAACCGCGATTTATGAAATTTGACCCATCGCAGTTCCCGGTCATTCAATTGTCGTTGCGGGCAACGACAGAAGCGGCAGACATCCGGAAAATCGCGGAACAGTTGGAGACAGAATTACGGCGGACAAAAGGGGTCGCGAGTGTGACGGTCTCTGGCAAGCTAATTGAAGAAGTTCAAATTATGCTTGACCAGCAAAAACTTGAGGAGCATGGTTTTGCCCAGTCGGACGTTGTACAAGCAATTCAAGCGAATAATGTATCGATGCCAGGGGAACCGATTGCGACGCCGGATGGCAAGCAACTCACGACACGCATTGTCAGTACGTTGACAACGACAGATGCGATTGCGCAGGTTGCAGTTGGTGTCAATCCACTAACGGGGGAGCAGGTGACGATTGGTGATGTGGCAGACGTAGCGCTTGTTGAGGCAGATTCAGCTACGGAGACACGCGCCAATGACCAACAGGCTGTGTTAATGTCCGTATTGCAGGAATCGGGTGCGAATACAGCTGATGTATCGACGGCCTTTAAAGATGCACTGGATGCTTTGCTTGAAAAAGAAGAATTTACAGGCGTTGAATCTGATATTCTTTTTGACCAAGGAGATTATGTAAAACTTGCGATCAGCAACATCGGGCAGTCACTGATTTTAGGTGGACTTTTTGCGATGCTCGTGTTGTTCTTCTTCCTGCGTGGCATTAAAAGTCCAATCATTATCGGTATCGCGATTCCTTATTCTGTGATTGTGACGTTTGTACTAATGTTCTTTGCAGATTTTTCACTGAATATCATGACACTCGGTGCGTTGGCACTTGGTATTGGGATGCTCGTGGATAATGCCATTGTTGTGATTGAAAATATTGAACGTCATTTAGGGATGGGGAAAGACCCTAAGCAGGCGGCTTCTGATGGCACGAAAGAGGTTGGCGGTGCGATCATTGCATCGACGTTGACGACGCTTGCTGTATTTGTACCGGTTATTTTCATTAGCGGGTTGATTGGGCAAATTTTTACGGAGTTTGCGCTAACGATTTCGTTTAGTTTGTTTGCATCGCTTGTCGTTGCGCTGACAGTTGTGCCAATGATGGCGGGGCATATGTTGAACAAGCCAAGGGGGAATATGGAAGCCCGCAGACGTCGTTCGAAATCCTTGAACAACTTTGAACGCTCTGTGAGGTGGTCGCTGAAATACCGTTCGCTAGTCTTGCTAGTGACGATTGCGCTGCTCGTGCTGAGTGGTATTGGGTTATTCAAAGTAGGGACGGAATTCCTTCCGGCTACGGATGAAGGGTTTGTCAGCATTTCAGTGAAGTTGCCGAATGGTTCTTCCCCAGGCGCTACAGATGAGGTCGTCAAGCGTATTGAAACACAGTTAGCGAAGGAAAAAGATATCGATGTCTATGTGAGTCTCGTTGGCGGAACGCAGGAGGGATTGGCACAAGGTGCATCGAAAGCGAATGTCGCCGAAGTGTACGTTAAATTGGTGCCCTTAGCTAATCGGGAACGTTCTGTTTTTGAATTTGTCGATGAAGTTCAACCGAAAGTAGTGAAGACAGTCGGCGATGATGCGACAATCGGCTTTGTCATGCAAACGGCAGCAGGTTCAAGTCCGAACACGTTGACCTTTTCATTAAATGATACGGATGAGGCGCGATTGAATGAAGTTGTAACGCGGTTAAATACGGAACTGATGACGCTTGATGATGTGATGGAAGTGACGAACAATCTACAAAATACGATTGAAGAAATCCAAATTGAAGTGGATCGCGACAAAGCAACGGGGCAAGGATTAGCGCCTTACCAAATTGCTCAAACTGTCAACAATGTCACTCGCGGTTCATTTGCGACGCAGATGATTAGTGAACAAAACGAAGTGTTCTCGGTTTATGTAAAATATGATGAGCAATTCCGCAACAGTATCGACCAGTTAAGGAATTTGAGGCTTCGTACATCATTAGGGACATTTGTCACTCTCGATGAAGTAGCGAATATCGACATTGCGGAAGGGCCTGTGTCTATTCAGCGTGTCGACCAAGCGCATTCGGTAACATTTAATGTGAAGTATGCATCGTCGAAGTCGCTCGGTGATATGACGACGAAAGTCATGCAGGCGATCGATACGCTAGATATGCCAGAGGAAATTGAGCTCTCCTTTGGCGGGGATAGGGAATTATTTGAGAGTGCCATCGACGATATGTTAATGGCGCTAGCGCTTGCAGTTGTGCTTGTCTATATTGTTATGGCGGCACAGTTTGAATCATTCAAGTATCCATTTGTCATTATGTTCTCTGTACCACTCATGGTGATAGGTGTTGCGGCTGGGTTATTTGCGACGAATACGCCGATTAGTGTGACGGCGATTATTGGGGTGCTCGTTCTCGTTGGGATTGTCGTGAACAATGGGATTGTCCTTGTTGACTATATTAATCAGCGCAAAGAGGCAGGGCTTAGTTCATATGATGCGATTATTGCAGCTGTGAGGGATCGGGTTCGTCCAATTTTGATGACAGCACTGACGACTATTTTAGGTTTGTTGCCGCTTGCGCTAGGTTTAGGCGAAGGAACGGAAATGAATCAACCAATGGGGATTGCCGTCATCGGTGGGCTTGTCAGTTCAACCGTATTGACACTGTACATTGTTCCGATTATCTATAGTCTGTTTGATCGTCAAACGAGAAGACGTGCGGTTGCGAAGGAATGAGTAGGGAAGTTGCTTAGAAACTGTATTCAATGGCTGCCTGCGATTTTATCAGTATGCATAAATGTCGTTCCGCTTGACTATACTATGAATGTGACAGCGAAGCCGATTGATGATTTTATGAACAAAATAAGAACAATCTTGAATATCATATAAAAATCAGTTGAAGTTTTGTTTACATGTTGGCTGAAAGTGGTATACTATATGAAAAGTACCCAACAACTTAATAACTTTTGACATCACGTCAAAGGGGAGTAGCTATAGGGAAACCTATTTCATAGTCGTCAATACATGGCGTATGCCATCGGTTATGATAGCTGGATTTTATCAATTTGAATTCCGACTTAGCGAGACCTTTGCCTTTTATTAGGTGAGGGTCTTTTTAATTTGTGGAAAATTAGGAGGAATGAATTTGGAAGCAATCTTATTGGAATACGCATGGGTACTTGTTGTACTGATTGTACTGGAAGGTCTACTCGCTGCAGATAATGCAGTCGTCATGGCGGTTATGGTGAAACACTTACCACGCCCGCAACAGAAGAAAGCATTATTTTATGGATTACTCGGTGCATTTGTCTTCCGTTTTGCAGCACTGTTCATGATTACGATACTCGTGAATATTTGGCAAATACAAGCACTTGGTGCAGCGTATCTACTATTTATTTCGATTAAAAGTCTTAGGGATCAGCGAAAAGGTGAGGAAGAGCATGTTGATGCGAAGCCGCGCAAACAATCGGGCTTTTGGATGACGGTTTTGAAAGTAGAGCTTGCAGATATCGCATTTGCGCTTGATTCGATGCTGGCGGCAGTTGCACTTGCAGTGACGCTTCCGGAGTTAGGTAATTTCCATATTGGTGGCATTAACGGTGGACAGTTTATTGTTATGCTATTGGGTGGTATTATCGGATTGGTCATTATGCGTTTTGCGGCTCGTCAATTCGTGGTGCTATTAGAAAAATTCCCATCATTGGAGACGGCGGCTTTTTTAATAGTTGGTTGGGTCGGAGTCAAATTGCTCGTGCTGACGTTGGCACATCCGAATTTGCAAATTATTGATGTAGATTTCCCACATTCAACATTGTGGAAAACGACATTCTGGGTTGTTCTTGCGGGAATCGCAATTGGTGGTTATTTGTTAGGCGTGAGGAATAACCATAAGAAAAAATGATGAGAATGAAGAAGCCGTGCGAATATTGCACGGCTATTTTCTTTTTTTCGTGTTCTCCCTTTCCTTTTTAGCATGACTTCTCTAAAATAGGTACAACACCTCTACAGTGGTGAAAGGAACGGTGACTTGTATGAGATTTACGCGTGAAAATTTACGTAGGTTTACACCCGCGCAAATTATCGTCTTCTATTATTTTTTAGCGATTGCCTTTTCCTTTTTATTGTTGAATTTACCGGGTGTTTATAAGCCAGGCGTTCATATCAGTTTTATCGATAGCTTATTTACGGCAGTCAGCGCAGTCAGCGTGACAGGATTGACAACAATTAATATCTGGGATACTTATACGGTTTTTGGACTTTGTATGATTATGGTCGTCCTACAGTTCGGCGGTATCGGCATTATGTCCATTGGGACTTTCTTCTGGCTCATCGTTAAAAAGCGAATTGGTCTCCGCGAACGACAGCTCATTATGGTTGACCACAATCAATATAGCCTCGCGGGAGTCGTTCATCTCATCCGGGAGATTGTTAAAATCATCTTTTTGATTGAGGTTCTCGGTAGCTTATTATTAACCGCGTATATGCTACAGTTTTACGATACGTTTAGTGAGGCGCTACTGAATGGGACGTTTATGGCGGTATCAGCGACGACCAACGCCGGCTTTGATATTACAGGTGCGTCAATGGTCCCTTATTTCAATGATTATTTTGTGCAATCGGTGACGATGGTATTGATTATCCTTGGGGCTATTGGTTTTCCAGTGTTAATCGAAGTGAAGAGTTACTTTTCGAAGAAAGTACCGCATTTTCGTTTTTCCTTGTTCACAAAGATTACGACATTGACGTTTGGCTTACTCCTTTTATGGGGGACCCTCATGATTTTTATTTTGGAATCATTTCATTCTTTTAAAGGAATGGCCTGGCATGAGAAATTGTTCGCTTCGCTGTTTCACTCGGTGTCATCGAGGTCTGCTGGATTGACGACGCATGATGTGACAAGTTTCAGTGAAGCCACGGATATTTTCATCAGCTCACTGATGTTTATAGGGGCATCCCCTAGTTCGGTTGGAGGCGGAATTCGGACGACGACCTTTGCGATTGCCATCCTGTTTCTCATTAACTTTGCACGTGGCAATGAGGTCATTAATGTCTTTCATCGGCAAATCAAGCTCATTGATGTTTTCCGCTCGTATGCGGTCATCATCCTTGCTGGCATGATGGTGATGACAGCGTTACTCATTTTGCTCATTACAGAACCTGATGTATCGGCTGTTGCGCTCTTATTTGAAATTACGTCTGCGTTTGGGACATGCGGCATGTCTCTTGGAATTACATCGGATTTATCTGTCGCTGGAAAAGTGATTATTATGCTTTTGATGTTCATTGGACGTGTTGGACTGATTTCCTTCCTCTATACATTAGGGGGAAAGACCAGAAAACCACATTATCACTTCCCGAAGGAACGGGTAATTATTGGGTGAACGCTTGTAAACGTTGATAGTACTGACTTTTGGAGGGGGTAATCATAAGGTTGCCCCTTTTTTGCCCCTTGAAGGTCAAATTTTGAGATAGGTTTCAAATTTTTCGAGCGCATTTCTTTCGTGTTCAGGAGTAACGTGTAGATAAGTGTTGGCTGTAATATCTATATCTTTATGCCCCAATCGATTGCTAACTGTTTTTATGTCCACGCCTGCTTCCAGCATCATGACGGCGTGCGTGTGGCGGAGCAGGTGGGTTGATTTCCTTTCTGTCAGTCCAGCGCGTTTGAGGAGGGACTTCATAAGATCCTGTGGCTTGGTGTGATAAAACATTTTTCCGTTATCGTCCACAAAAACATAGTCTGACTCTTGATAGTAGAGATTCGTATTTTTATTCTCTTCTTGCCACTCTTTATACATTTTCAATTCACTTATCAATCCATCATCTATGCTAATCGTGCGATAACTTGATTTTGATTTTGGCGGACCTAACCCGAGCCGAGTGCGTTGCCGGTCTATTGTGATTGTTTTTTTCTCGAAGTCGATGTCAGACCAAAATAAGCCCAACAATTCACCGCTGCGGATACCTGTTCGGATTAACGTTATTACCATCATACGTTTAAATATATCTACGTTCTCAATCGCTTTTAATAATCGCAACGCTTCTTGTTTATCCAAAAACATCATCTTTTCTTCTTCTTCCTTCGAAATTTGTATCCCTTTCAAATTATTTTTCTCTAATTCTTCGTGTTCAACGGAGCTATTCATTATTGCCATCATTTCGCCGTGAATACGGTCCACAGTGTTTTTGGCGTAATCATGTTTAATCAGTAAATCGTTGATAAACAATTGATATTCCGACCGCTTAATCTGATTCAATTTATACCCGCTAAATCTAGCAAGTAACTTTTTCTGCCCGTTTTCGGCGGCTATATTACTGGACTCCCTTCTATGTTGACTATTCATACGGTTATGTACATCTAGCCAATTCTCGAACAGCACATCACCTTTCTTGATACGTTCGATACCACCCTGCAACAGTTTTTCTTCTATTATCACAGCGGCGGCACGTGCAGCTGCTTTCGTTTTAAACCCACCCTTTGATATCTCTCGTTGTTTTCCTAAATCATTGTACTTTATACGATACTCCCACGAATCGCCGCGTTTTCTGAAGTAAGCCAATTAAATCCCCTCCAAAATGGAATGTATGTTCTTTTTCTGGTTAAAAGAATAGCCCTGGATAGGGCGGTAAAAAATTATGGTAGTATCAAACCTTTTTCCAATCTCCAGACAGATTGTTCTTCTTGACTGCCTTGCAGATCAATCTGTCCAGTGACCGAAACGGTATCACCTGGATTTACCGCGGCGGTTTGAGCTTTATTCGGAATCGACACGTTGACAATGTATGGCATTAGTTCTGGCTTTTCAAGAGTGATAGTTTTCCAGTCTTCGCCGTTGTGCAAGGAAGGGTCTCCTGCATAAATAAAAATATTATCTCCGGCTTTGTGGACGATTACACCCGACCAATTCAATGCGGATTTTCCTTGTATTTTTTTCTCAAATAGTTCAGTTTGTTCTTCTCCAGGAAGGGAATAAAATTTTTCGGAGAATGTTTGGAAATCAGTATTTGTTTCTAGCATTGCTATTATTTCTTCTTCCGGACTTAATGGAGTTTCAACTTTGTCTTCGTCAACTAGTAAACCTTCTTCGGATTTGCTTTTCAGTTTTTCGTTTTCAAATTCTAGGGTAATGACAGAATCTTTCTCTTCGCCACCCGCGCCGTCATAGAGGTAACGGGTAGGTTTTTTGTACTCACCTTTGGCTTTTCCACCCACCAGTTTCTCAACTTCTTTAAGTGTCATGCCGTTTTCCAATTGCTCGAATTCTTCTTTGGTGATAGTAGCAACTTTCTCTACTTCTTTTGATTTTTCCGGGGAAGGGGTCGGTGCGTCAGTATCTCCGCACGCAGTTAGCGCCAAGCTCCCCGCCAAGAATAGGGTTACTGCGAAATTCTTTTTCATTGTTCTCCTCCTCGCTTCTATTCAATATTACGTAAATTCTTTAAGTGTGCAACCTCTTCCGGTACGCCATGTATACCCGCAACCTCACTAATTGATAAACTACTGTCTTTATATTCATGGAGCGCTTCGTCAGGTAGTAGCAACTCAACCGCAAAGGTATTCGCCTCAACTTCTATACGATCAACCGAAAGGAATGTTTTTTCTCTCAAGAAAGGGGTATTCACCCTCGGATGCATCATCGAATGTCCAAGTTCGTGCGCAAGAACGTATAGTTGCTTCCAACTACTCAAGTTACTATTAATAACGATGTATTTATTTCTCCGGTCGTATTTATAAAAACCTTGTATCTCGTGATGCAAATCCCAATAAACTATATGGATATTTAAAAGTGATGCTAATTTAAAAGGATCGTTAGTTCCATACTGCCTGGTTAAGTTCTCTACAACCGCTTTAATCCAAGTCAACTGGATCACTCCAATATCATATTAGTCATCATCTTTTTTGTATTTGTCAGGAATATATTTCTTATTAATCCGTTGTGTTTGACGAAAGATATGTTCCATTGCTTCTATTAAGGATTCTTTCGCATCTTCACTCATTGGTTCTCCAGAGAAGTTAAGACCATCGGAATTCACTAGGTCGTTTTTAAAGGCTTCTAAACGCTTAGCTATATCTTTTTCATTTTTATCACTCTGTTTAGGGTTATTCGTCAATCCTAATAAGTAGTCAGTCGTGGTGTTATGATAGTCAGCTATTTTTTGAAGTGTTTCATAGTCCGGTTCCCGGTGACCTTGCTCATACATTGCATATGTTGTCCTCGCAACACCTATCCTTTTAGCGAATTCGGATTGCGTGCAGTTGGTTGTTGCGCGTAACTTCCTAAGTTTATCTGAAAGCATGATAATCAACCCCTTCTAACTGTAATTATAGCTACACATTTAGTGTATTCAATAGTTTTACGCGAAATGCGTAATTAGTAGTTGACTATACTCATAGTGTGTAGTATATTTATTTCAAGAGCTACACGGAACGTGTAAAAAGGAGGTGGAGATATGAGAGAATGGTTGAAAGATAAACGTCTCGGAGCCGGGTTAACTCAAGAACAGGTAGCAATGAAGTCCGGAATAGCTAGAACGACATACGCTATGTACGAACAAGGTGAAAGAAACCCGAGTGTTGGTGTTGCTGTGAGTATTGCTGACGTCTTGAAATTCAAGTGGACCATTTTTTTTGAAGATAAAGTACACGAAGTGCGTAAATCGGAAAAACAAGTAATTTAAAAAATAAGCACCTCACACCCAGCAATCTTTGTTCGACCGAGCGGAGTACGCCACGACCTCATTAGAGCGAGCGACAGCCAATAGGCCAACGTCATGACGTCGAACTTTGATTAGTGGGTGTGAAGGAAAAGAAAGGAGTCGAAATCATGATTCAAGTCCAAATCGACGAGCAACAAGTTTTCGAGATTGCTAGAGAAGAAATCAAAACGAAGTTGAAAACCATTGAATCCGAATTTATCTTTTGGGATTTGAAAACACTTTGCGAGAAGACTTGCATGTCGAGAAGTTTTGTTTTAGAAACATTTTTCTTCTTACCGGATTTCCCTAGACACAAGGTTGGCACCAAGTGGGTGATTCCGGCAAAAGAAGCTAGTGAGTATTTGCTTCAATGGTTGAAACATCAGCCGTGCAGTTAAAAGGGTTACCAATCTACTAACTATTAATAGGAGGGATGTTTAATGAACCAATTACAGATTTTCAATCATGAGAAGTTTGGCGGGTTAGAAATATTGACCGTTGAAGGTAAAGAACATTTTCCGGCTAATGACGTTGCGAAGAAACTGGGTTACTCAAATCCGTCGGATGCAGTCAACAGGCACTGCCGGAGTGAGGGGGTCGTGTTTCACGAGGTCCTTACAACAGGCGGTAAACAACAAAAGAAGTTCATCAGCGAAGGAAATTTGTACAGGCTTATCACAAATTCGAAACTACCAGATGCTGAAAGATTCGAAGTTTGGGTGTTCGATGAAGTGCTTCCTTCTATAAGAAAGACCGGTTCATATCAAGTTGGACAACCAGGCAACACAAAACTACTTCTACAAACAGCACTTCAACATGAGGAACGTATCGAAACCGTCGAAACGGACGTGAAGTACTTGAAAGACCACATGCGGATCAACGGGCCACAAGAACAACGCATCAATCGGAATGCTCGCGGCAAGATTGTCGAGTTCTTGGGTGGTAAAGATTCGAACGCTTATAAGGTTATTAGTAAAAAGGTCTTCTCTCAGTTCTGGAACGAGTTTAAAAGATACTTTGAGATTCCTAGATACGGAGAGTTGCCGAAAGTCCGGTTCGACGAAGCTTTGCACTTTATCCAAGAGTGGCAGCCAGATACAAGTTTGCGGCTTGAAATCAAAGCGTTGAACAATCAGCAACATTTGAAGTTGGTCGAGTAGTGAGGAAGGGGCGGGCATGCCCCTTACATAAACGGAGATTGCAGTGCGAGGAATTGCGAGGTTGCAAGGAGGGGTCATTCCATGCAAGTTAACTTGTTCCTTCATTAATTATATTACTAGATTCACATCGGAAATGTTGGTCCGTTTTGGAACATGTTCGAAAATGGAACATTCGAGGGGGTGAAAGGGCGTTATGAATTACGATTACGGGTCGGTACTTCGAGAGACGAGAAAAAGGGCTGACTTGACACAAGATGAAATAGCTCCACTAATACAGACTTCAAGGCCAACTGTTTCTAAATTAGAAAACGGCGATAGGGCACTTAAATTAGATGATTTCATCCAATGGATGCAAGTTGTGTCATCTCGATTACAAGTGCAAAACACAACGCCGATTGAAGCTGGCGTATCGCTAGTGAACGGTGTAGATATAGTGGCTCTATCTCAAACGCTAACCCAATTCGTTGGCGGCTTCATCAAATTCTTTTACTAGGAGGAAATCATGAGAGTGGAAGAAAAGCAGTTACGCGAAGATTTAGCAATTTTTATAGAAAAAATGAAGAAAGCTGGAATTGATGTCACGAAAATAAAAAAGCCGACTGACATAGGGGTCAGCCGACAAATGATTTCTCGATGAATTAATTATAACACAGGTTAGGAGCTTTGGCTCCTATCAAGATGGCTAGTAACGGCCGAGAGGCTAAAACTGCACTTGTTACTAGTCATCTTGATGGGATTCAACCATCGGAAAGGATGATGACGTGTTAACGCTAGCGGAAAAAGGTGACATGTTGCTAATCGTTTTGTCACAATGTATCGCGTTTTACATCGGCACGCGGTGGAAACGCGCAGAGAGGAGTGAAAAGGATGGGTGAAATAGCAGACATGCACATAGACGGAACGTTAT
Organism: Sporosarcina sp. FSL K6-1522; assembly: GCF_038622445.1. Lineage (GTDB taxonomy): Bacteria > Bacillota > Bacilli > Bacillales_A > Planococcaceae > Sporosarcina. The sequence goes on along the minus strand of NZ_CP152019.1, from coordinate 3,955,990 downwards.
GCGGAACCTGCGGCGTTTACATGGGTGAAGGTTACGGATACCCGCAACGCTGTGATGATTGTCACCACGAGATCACTATGGCAGAGGTCGAGAAGGAATATGGAAGGGGGACGCCAAGTGGAACAAGCAATCAATAAGCTGGCATCGTGGTACGGAGTTGAACAGGAAACTTTGGACGACTTAGCTCATGATGTCGCGCAAGCACATTCCGTGGACGAGATGATGCGCGCTAAGGCTTCTTATGAAGTTCAGCATGCAAAAGTCGAAACGCTTTTGGAAGCAATTCGATTGGTTGAAAGCACAAAATAAACCCGCTGTTGGTAGCAGCGAGTTCGGGGTTCTGACAAATATAGTTACTCACATTTTAGCGCAGAACCCCTCAAATGACAAGGAGGAATGAAGTTGAGTAGACAAGCTATTGGCAGGAAAACAGACGCGGCGAGTGTATTAGAACGATTTATTGATGATGAAAGTGACAATCTTTCGCCCAACTTATTTGATGGTTTGGAAGAAGTTGCGGAAGAAATCGAAGAGTTGGCTGAAAATCTCGATGAGCAGATTAATGATTTGGAAGTCATTGTAAGCGAAAGAGATGAAGAAATCGAAGAATTAAAAGCAAAAATCGAAGAATTGGAGGAAGAACAATGAAAGAAATTAAATTGATGGCATTGGCACTTAGGAATTTCAAAGGCGTGAAGGATCTAAAAATCGAGTTAAACGGCGGTGACGCAAAAGTCTATGGCGACAACGCGACAGGAAAGACAACTGTGTACGATGCGTTTCTGTGGCTTTTGTTCAATAAGGATAGCCAAAACAAAACGAAGTTCTCACTCAAAACACTGACACCAGACGGTCAAGAAATGAACAATCTGGAACATGAGGTCGAAGCTTCATTCTTGGTTGATGGACAACCTCTAATTTTGAAAAAGATCCACTACGAAGATTGGACTCAAAAGAGGAACGCATTAGAAGCGACGTTTAAAGGTAACAAAAACAAGTACTTTATTGATGAAGTGCCAACTCCGGAGAAGAAATATAACGAAGCGATTGAAGCATTAATTGATGAAGAGGTTTTTAGGCTCCTAACGTCACCTAGTTATTTCAATGAGCATTTTAAAGGTGGTAAATGGGAAGAACGACGTGAGCTCCTTTTGAAAATTACAGGCGACTTAACAGACGAAGAGGTTATTTCAGCTAACAAAACGCTACAAGAATTGACTGGCATCTTGCAGGGCAGAAAAATCGAGGACCACAAAAAGGTTATTGCTGCTAAAAAGAAAAAAATCAACGATGAAATCAAAAGCATCCCAACTCGTATCAGTGAAATTCACAACATGTTACCAGAAGGAAATGTTGATGTTCCTTCTATAGAGAAAGAAATTGCTGGGATTGAAAAGGAAATCGATGGTCACACAGCGCAAATTAGCAACATTAAAAATGGCACTGCGATTGTTGGTAAGCAACAGGAATTGCAACAGGTCGGACTAGATCTCGAAGCACTTAAACGTGAACTGGAATCAGAGTCAATCGAAAAAGCTAATAAGGTCAATGTGAAAATTCAAGAAGAGCAATCAAACATTTTGATTCTCAAACGCAAAAAAGAAGATTCGGAACACCAAGTCAAACGCAATAACGAAGAATTTGAATCCATCGAAAAGAAACTTATTCCTTTACGCGAGGAATACAACACACTTGAAGCTACTGAATTCACTCACGAGATTGAATGCGTCTGCCCGACTTGTGAGCAAGACTTACCAGCAGATCAAGTGACAGCGACAAAAGAAAAAGCGTTGAATGCCTTCAATCTTAAAAAGTCGCAAAGACTAGAAGAAATCCGAGAGCTGGGGAAAGCGGGAGCTAAGAAGAAAGACGAACTACTTGAGTTGAACAAGAAGCTGGCTGATACAACGGACTCTGCGCAGTCCGATATCGAAGTGAAACAAAAGGTCGTTACCAAGCTTGAAGAAGAACTAGAAGCGCTTAGAGCGGAAGTGAAAGTCGCATACCAAGATGTTCGATACCAAGCGAAGAAAGAAGAACAAGCGCAGTTGAACGAAGAAATTAAATCACTTCAAGATAATGCTGAAAATGCTGTTACAGGCATCGAAAGCGAAGTTGCTACTCTACGTGCCAAACGCAATGAACTTAATCAGCAAATCGCTCAACAGGCCCATTTCGAAGCATCAACTAATCGCATTGCCGAACTCGAAGCGCAACAGGAGCAGCTTGCGAAAGACTTTGAGAATGTCGAAAAAGAATTGTTCCTGATTGAAGAATTTACACGCATCAAGGTGGAAATGTTGGATGAAAAAATCAACAGTAAGTTCAAGATTGCTAGATTCAAACTGACAAATAGACTGGTGAATGGAACTTTGGAGGATGTTTGCGAAACGACTTATAACGGCGTCCCTTACGGTTCTGGCCTTAACAATGCAGCGAAGATTAATGTCGGCTTGGATATCATCCAGACACTATCAGATCATTACGGATTCCGCGTGCCGATCTTTATCGATAACGCCGAGGCGGTTACTCACTTAACTGAAATGGATGCACAGGTTGTCAGTCTCGTTGTATCGGAGCAGGACAAGCAGTTGCGCGTTGAAAAGCAAGGAGTCGAAAAAAGCAACGCGGAACGGTTGATTGAAGAAGGTATGCAGATGCTACACGAGGAGAGTGCTGTATGACTTTAAAGGTGAGAGATAGAGTGACAGTTCTTAATAATGACGGCATTCCTATGGGAGAAGGGTCTATTTTCAGTGTAAACGATTTTCGGGAACCGGAAATGAAGTATGCAATTGACGCTGATTTTTACGATGAAGACTATCTTTTTCTTGGCAAAGAAAACTTAGTGAAAATACAGGAGGACAAATAAATGACTAATCAACTACAGCAAACGCAAAACCAAGCACCAGCTGAATCAAATAAGCAAAATGCAATCGTAACTCAGGTAGCCAAGAAAGTTCAAACTATGGTCGAAAACAATCAAATCAACATCCCAAATAATTATTCAATCGTCAATGCAGTTCAAGCAGCTTATTTCAAGTTAACAGAAGTTGATTTCAAAAAGAAGATAGCGTTGATTGACACAGCAACACCCGACAGTGTCGCATTCTCACTGCAAGATATGGCGATACAAGCACTAAGCGTCGCAAAGAACCAAGGTTACTTCATTGTATACGGCGACAAAATGCAATTTGTTCGTTCCTACCACGGAACACAAGCGGTAATTAAGCGCATGAACGGCATTAAAGACGTATGGGCTAACGTTATCTGGAATGGCGAAAAATTCGACGTCGAATACAACGAACGCGGGCAACTAGCTTTTAAAGGGCATTCGGTGGATTGGAAAGCGGCAACAGGCAAGAAGGAAGACATTGAGGGGGCTTACTGCATCATCGAACGCGAGGACGGAGTACAGTTCTTGACGGTCATGACAATGGCGGAAATCAAAACCTCGTGGTCGCAGTCTTCTATGACGGCGGTGCAGGACAAATACCCGCAGGAAATGGCGAAGCGTACAGTCATCAACAGAGCATCGAAAGCGTTCATCAACACATCTGATGACAGTGATTTATTCATTGGCGCAGTGAATCGCACGACTGAAAACGAGTATGAAAACGAAAGAAAAGAAATTAGTCCAGAATATGAAATTCAGCAAAACGCAAATACAGAGGATTTGGATATTAAGCCAGACCCACAGGTTATCGATATGCCTACCGAAAGCCCTCAAAAGGAACCAGCACCGAGGTACGAAGAGCCAGCGCAACAGACGATGTTCGAACAAGAACCAGTCACATCGAACGGACCCGGCTTCTAATGATTGAAATACGTACTTTAGCAACCGGAAGCACCGGCAACTGCTACCTGATAGATGATGGGGAAACCCGGCTCTTAATTGAGCTGGGAATCCAGTTTAAGAGGATTCAACGGGCATTAAACTATGAAACTTCGAAAATAGCAGCATGTTTAATCAGTCATAGCCACAAGGACCACTGCAAAGGGGTACAGGGAGCGTTGGACGCTTCGATGGATGTTTATATGTCAGAGGCAACTGAAAGCGAGATGGGCATAGAGCACAACCGAATTAGACGGTATGAAAATAAGAAGCAATTCGAAGTTGGTACGTTTACCATTCTTCCGTTCGATGTAAAACACGATGTTGAGAATCACGGGTTTCTTATTCAAAGCGAGAATGGCAGCAAGTTACTTTTCGCTACTGACACTTACTATGTGAAATACAAGTTTAAAGGTCTTACTCACTTGATGATTGAGTGTAACCATTCGAGAAAAATACTTGATGAAAATACAAATTCGGGACGCGTTCATGAATTTTTAGCAAACCGAATTATTGGAAGCCACTTTTCATTGGAGAACTTGCTTGAGTTCTTTAAAGCTAACGATCTATCACGAGTCCAAGAGATTCATTTGCTTCACTTGTCGGACACCAACAGTGACGAGGAAGAGTTTAAACGAGCAGTGCAGGCGGCAACAGGGAAGCTTGTGTACGTGCCTTAATAGTTCTTACATCAACGAAAGGAGACAACGATTGTGAGCGTATACAGACAGGTACAGGTAAGTTTTTGGCAGGACGCTTTTGTTTTGGATTTAACACCAGAAGAAAAATACTTCTATGTCTACCTGATGACAAATAGCAAAACTTCACAAATAGGCATCTACGAACTACCAAAAAGAGTGATTGAAATGGAGACGGGTTACAACCGCGAAACTGTTGAAAAACTGATTCAGAGATTCAAGGATTATGAAAAAATTGATTATAACGAACCAACAAGAGAGATTATTTTATTAAATTGGCCGAAGCACAACTGGAACAACTCACCAAAAATTGTAACACGAGTCGAGAAAGAATTACGGGATGTCAAATATTTGCCATTCGTAACCATGTACCTCACAAACGTTGAATCTATCAAGTCTGATGATGTATCTATACAGCATTTATACCTTATGGATACAAAGAGAACTAATAAAGAGAAAGATAAAGAGAAGAAGAAAGATAAAGATATATTGTCCGATTCTCCGAATCAGGACGACACACCTCTTCCTTACTCTGAAATTATTTCTCACTTGAATAAAAAATGCATTACGCGATATCGAGATACGACATCAAAAACCAGATCGTTGATTAAAGCTCGCATGAACGAGGGTTTTACCCTTGATGATTTCAAACAAGTCATCGACAACAAAGCGGCTGAATGGCTATCAGACTCGAAAATGAATAAATTCCTTAGGCCGGAAACGTTGTTCGGGACAAAATTTGAATCTTACTTGAACGAGAAGGGAGTGAGTGTTGGTGGAAAGCATAGCGGACGTAATGAGCCGATTGAACAGTACGCGGATGGACTTAACTTCTGAAATCTGTTACGAACACGAAACTCTTGTTCGTGGAAATCCTGTGCGAAAAGAAGTTCGCAAGATTCTCTTCGATGGCGAGCTCCTTTGTCCTATGTGCGAGAACAACAAAAACACCAAGCAACTTGAAAATCTGGAGACTGAAAAAGCGCTGTTTGCTACTAACCGGAAAAATTACATGGTGTTAAATAACCAAAGTCTCGTGAAGGACAAAACCCTACTCGATGCATCGTTCAAAAGTTTTCTGGCTATCGGTGACGAGGAGTCGGAAGAGCATGTAAACAAGGAACGCGCGAAAACAGCGGTTAAGCATTATCGTTCTGGAAAAGTGTTTAACACTATGCTGATTGGCGACCCAGGCGTTGGGAAGAGTCATCTTGCAATGAGTATCATTCGGAATCTCAATGAGACAGATGATAAGCAGAGAACATGCTTGTTCATCGACATCGATGAAATGTTTTCGAGAGTCCGTGACAGCTTCTCAAATCGTGAAAGCAAGTACACGGAACGGTATTTTATCCAATTGCTTTCAAGTGTGGATTACTTAGTGCTCGATGACTTGGGTGCGGAAACAGGTTCAACCGACACTGACAACGGCGCATCGAATTACACGATTAGAATCTTGAAAAGTATTGGTGATTCTAGACAAGACAAGTCCACAATCTTCACCACAAATTTAAGCAGAGCTGCGCTTGCGAAGATGTACGACGCAAAAACAGTTTCACGATTATTGCGCGATACGTACTTGATTAAATTCGAAAATACGACAGATAAACGGATCCGGAATATTGAATTTTAGGGGGATGACGGAATGATTGGAAAAGTAAAAATCTCGCAATCCCAAGCGGATGCGATTGAAGTTTATTTATTAGAAAACGATAACGACCGGGAAGAATTTATTAATTGGTTTGGAATCAATCGCAAGTATCGTAATTCGCTTAACGACAACTACAAACCTTTAGCAGATTTAATGTATTCAGATTTGGCGCGGGCATTGTTGATTGGGTACGAAGTCGAACCGGAGTACAAGGGTGGCGATTGGATTGCATTTGAAAAGGTGCCGGGTTCCGGAAAAGTGCTGGTAGGTGTAATCGAAAAAGTAGGCATAAGGAGTGTCGATACCGATTATTTAGCTGATAACGGATACAAACAAAATTTCAGCATGGACAGAATTCGCCACGCAACCCCTGAGGAAATCAAAGCCGAAAAGGAACGTCGGGTGTGGAAGTCGATTGGTAGAGAAGTTGGACAGTTCAAAGTCGGTGATGCCTACCGAACAACTGACGGTGATTGGGGCGCTGTTATTAGCGAGCAAAGCAAAGTGATGGTGGAACGATATTATTCGTCCCGAAAGATTGCTGGACTGTTACCAGCTGAGTCCTATGTGGACTTTGACGAGATTGTGAGTTTTCAAGGTGGTGACGACGAATGAATCTACTAATCGCATTTTTAGGCAGCGCCGTCGTTGCGGGAATCAGTTGGATATTAACGGCAAGGGAGTTGCAGGAATGACTAAATGGATGAACAGTGGTAACGGAATCTACTTGGTACAAGCTATGCGGGTTAAGAGCAAAGCAGAACTGAAAGTCGAGATGGATGCGTTGGAATTGCAGATACAGGAGGCCGAGCGGTATTGGGCTGAGAGGAAGGGGCTGACGGCGTGACCGAAAGTTTTTATGTTTACGAAACACAGGTAAAACCCATTAGGAAATTAGAGGTTGCTGGAGGCGGCGTAATGAAACTCGAAAAGTTTAAGTTTGGTGACATTATCGAAAACGGATGGGCGGGCGAAAAAAGCCCATACAGAGTCGCGATATTCGTGCGGCACAAGAAAGGCACCATCGAAATGACGAACGGTAAGGGTGAGTTTTGGGAAACCGTGCACGATAGAATAAATCGCAATACTCGTTTGGGAAGTATTTTTGAGAATCTGGAGTTGCTGGAGGTGGCGGAATGACTTGGGAAGAGTTGCAAACCTTGAAAGCGGCACAAGAAATTCTCGAACGTTTAGCCAAGGAAACGGAACAAGAAATTTACCAAGCGGCAGCTGATTACGTTGAAACATGTGTCGATAGATGGGAGGCGAAGCCATGATAAATCGTGTCGTTTTAGTCGGCAGGCTCACGAAAGATCCTGAGCTTAAATATACAACTAGCGGTATCGCTGTCTGTCGCTTCACGTTAGCGGTCAATCGTCCGTTTAAAAACGAGGGAGAGCAGCAAGCGGACTTCGTAAGTTGTGTCGCTTGGCGCAAACAGGCGGAGAACATTGCGAACTTCTTGCGGTAGGGTAGCCTCGCCGGAGTCGATGGTCGGATTCAAACAGGCAGTTTCGAGGGGCAGGATGGCAAGAGAGTTTATACGACAGAAGTTGTTGCGGATAGTACTCAGTTCCTTGAGCCGAAAAACAGCAATACAGGAAATGCGCCTAGCGCTTCGAATACCCCACCTCAACAGTCTGGGCATACGAATACACCAAACTATCAATCAAACGCTCAGAATCGAGCGGAAACGACATACAACGCGCCGAATAATGACCCGTTTAGTAATCAAGGTGGACCGATTGAAGTTTCGGATGACGACTTACCATTTTAATCCATTTAATCTATGAAACTTTGAAAAGGGGCGAATCGAATGAAAAGGGTGAGCAAGTCACGACGCAAACGTTGGTTTAAAGCGCACATCAAAAATCAACATAAAACTCAGTTCAAAGAATCGTTTCGAGATCATTTCGTGAGAAAAGGAATACTTAGCGACAGCTAAACCACAATTATCATTCTCCTAAAAGTGAGGGGTCACTATGGATAACGAATGGAAGTGGCAACAGGAAAATGTGAAGCTACAGCACGAAGTTAGTCGATTGCGCAGGGAGTTAGCGGCTTACAAAGTTGGTCAAATACCGAAGAACTCGCGGAAAAGAAAAAACGGTATTTTTACAAAGTGCGAAATGGATTTCATCCGAGAAAACGGATTGAGTCACGATCGAGTTTACCGGTTAACCTACCGTCTCCACTCGGTCCAGGAAGCACTAATCGAAGCGGTGGAGGAGATCTTGTGAATTTGGAAAAACTAGTTGAACGAGTAGAACAATGGTCAATCGATAAAGGCTTGGACAAGGCTGAATCTAGCAAACAGTACTTAAAAGTTGGGGAAGAAAGCGGTGAGGTAGCAGCGGCGTTAGCGAGAAATGACAAGGATGCTCTTCGTGATGGCATTGGGGATGTGGTTGTAACACTAATCATTTTAGCGCAACAAAACGGAATGACGTTGGAAGAGTGCCTACAGCAAGCGTACGACGAGATTAAGGGGCGTACGGGTCAGATGGTGGATGGTGTTTTTGTGAAATCGGAGGATTTGATTAAAAACTGAGGGGGCGCAATCATGCAACTGGCAAACGGGAAGACGTGTTTGGAATGTAAGGTTGATTTGGCGAGGTTTTGGGGTCATAGCTTCTGTGAAAAATGCTTTACACAACTGCTTAGAGAGAATCTAGCGAAAGAGGATGCGCTTCATGCTGGCGACATTGACAAAGAAAGATAGTCGTCAGCAACTGTACTCCTATGGGCATTACACGAGAAGGGAATTAAAGCAGATGCAGTCGGATGGATGGCGGATTGAGCGGGTGGACAAGCCGTTTGTACAGCGGAATAAACACGGAATAGCAGTGGGGAGGGCGATTTGAATGACATGCGGACGATGTGGCAGGAAGCTGAAAACGCAGAAGTCGATTGATGATGGATATGGGCCGGTTTGCAAGGTAAAGCAGGCTATCGAAGATGCGGAGTTTGAAAGGATTCAAATCACGCTTGAAGAGGTTGTTGAGTCGGAGGTGGCAGTTTGAGGAATGCGCAAAGGGTTTCAAACAGACAGAGGGCACCGAAACAATCAAGGGAGTTTATCTCGAAAACTATTACCCTGGACGGAATAAATTTTGATTCAAAAACAGAGGGACTTTATTATATGCACCTTAAAAAAGATCAGTTTATCAAGCAAATTGAGGTGCAACCAGAGTTTCAAATAATCGAACCTTATAAGGTTTCCTGCAAGCGTTGCTATGGCTTAGGTAATCGTCCAAGTCCTAAGACTGGTAATCCTATCAAATGTACTTTATGTCGGGGGAAAGGTGAGCGATGGAAGTCAGGGGCTATTTATACGGCGGACTTTCGAGTAACTTACTTTGATGGATTCGTTGAGGTGATCGACATTAAGGGAGGGCCTGTTACAAGGGATTTTCCCCTCCGGAGGAAATTATTCGAAATGAAAACGGGCATGGAACTGATCGTAGTTCGTTTGAAAAACAAGGAATGGGTGCGGGAATAACAAAGAGGGGCTGAGAACATGAGCAAGTATTTCACAACAAGGGTCACGGGTGGAGATAAAGCGGTAGTCGATAGACGTGTCGCGGAACTTGAATCACGCGGGTTCGAACTTGTATCTATGAGCGAGGATTTGGAGACGCGGAAAATGTTCGCTTTGGATCCCGGGTCATATGGTCCGAAAAAGAAGTTTGCGAATGATTTTACGACGCATAGATATATCGCTGTTATGCGTAGGGCTAATGACGGCAGGGGTTAAGGAGTTGATTGAATGACGGTAGTAACATTTTCGGAATACATCGGAGTCGTCGTGGCTGGCGTGTTGCTGGTGGCTTCGGGGTTTGCGATGGGATGGATGAGCAAGTGACATATATGACACAAAATGTGCAGTACTTGAAAGGGGAAAGAATCATGAAGAAAACTTATTATGCTGAATCATCAAGCACGAGCATCGGAGTTCATGGTGGAAAAAAAGATCTGTTGAATAAGATTTTTGAGTTGTTAAAACAGCGTGGTTTCATTATTCAGACTGATCGGGAAATCCTAGAACGATATCCAATATTAGCAGACACTCATTGGGAAGGTGCTAAGGGTGATTTATTATTCAAATCTGAAATATATCCGGCAGGATTTAATATTGAGTTTTATCAAGAAGTGAACATAGAAAATCGAAACGGAGGATATTACGATTTCGATAAATTGGCAAAGATGCCTTATCTGGTTCGATGTGAATTTTTAATTACAAAAAAATATATTAGTCAGTTGATAGAGCAAGAAGGTTTTCAAAATATTGGAGAGCCTAGTTTCAAATATGCAATGGATAAAGTGATGCATGAGATTAAATCTTGTTGTCACTACAAAGAGGGCAAGGAATTACCAGATTATGAAATTCCGAAATACAACTCTAAAGATAAAGATGATAAGCGCATTCGAAACGGTCAATTAAAATATTTCAGGGATCGTAAAGGTAGGCTACAACGGGGAAGAGTTTATCACAATATCAACAATATGTGGTGGGTAGTTCTTAATCGGTTTGATTTCAGGAATATTGCTTCCTTTGAACTTTTCGATATAACAGCGGAACGATTGCTGACAAGAAGAATCCAGAGTCGGCAAATACCGCAATATGTTCGGGCAGAAAAGTTTCGCGGGAAATTCAAATCACTTGGTTTCTCGTACAAAGAATTAAACGAAGAACATATTCAAATGCTCCGTATTTTTTTAACCCAAGAATTTAAAGTGTTTAACAGCGATATGGAGCTGAAGTTATCTGCACCTCGTAAAAAAGATATAAAGATTTTGAAGCGTACAGGTTTACAATATGCGGCTATTGAAGTTGATGGTTATTATTTCAGCAGACGTGAAGCGATCACTTTTAATTCAGATGGATTTATCGGATTCGCTGGATGGGCATGTGATTATAACAAAACGCCATTTGTTTCTGCATTTGGTAAATGGATTGATTGGTTAAAAGCGACGATTGAAACAGCAGCTTAGTTGCGACGCATAACGACTCAAAATGCGTAGTTCTATCAATCGAGCGAACTTCAAGTATTTTCGCCTATATAAACGAAAAATGTGGCTCATGGACCTATTGTGAGCCGCAAGAAATAGGGAGTGATAACATGACGGCGCTAGAACAAATCAACGCTCTTGCCGGTCAACTTCCGGCTTGGGTGTTGCAAGATATTCGTATACGCATTGGTGACTGGATGACAGGCGGCGGTGGTCCTGATGACGACTATATTCACCAACAGTTGAGATTCGCCAAAAACGTGATAAGAAGTGAACGACATGGTGCAGCAACTCACGATATTTGATGCACTACCAACAGTAGCGTTTGAGGTTGGCGATACGGTCGAGGTTGTCGACAACGTGGACGAGAGTCAGATTGAGGACTATTACTATCTGCAAGACTATGTCGGGCTAACAGGGCGGATTGTTAAGGTGATTCGCGGGCCTGTCTTGCAGTATGAGGTTGAGTTTCCAAAGAGGCGGAATGGGATTATATATCATGAGGAATTGAGGAGGGGTTAGGATGCATAGCGATAACAGCGATTTTATAAAAAAATTGATGATGGCGTCGATGCAAATGTCGTTAAATTCGGCGCTTACAGACTTGCAAAATGACAGCAAGCTTCGAGAAAGATTGAGAGAGGCGTTCCGGCTAACCGACAAGCAATATAGGAGCTTGGAGTGTCACGATAGCATCCAGACAGACGTCACTGACGCGGACATGCTGTTGTTGCAGATTGACCATGCGTTGGATTGTGGGGATGCGGAGAGGTTTATGGCCCTGACGGACGAGTTGAAAGGGATGGGGGTGTTGGTGTGAAGGATGCGGAACAGTTGGAACGGATTAAACGTGGTTCGATAACAGGCAGTGACATCCCGTTTATCGTAAAAGAATTCGAGCGATTAGAAGAATTAGAACGCATCAATTCCGTGATGGATGACAACTTGGTTGGGGCGGGCCGCGAAATCATCAGAAAAGAAAATGAACGGGCTGAATTGCAATGGCAGATTGATCGCTTGCGTGCGGTATTAGAAACAATCATGCAAATGGAGCAGCCTGAAAAGAGGAGTAACACTGGAAAGCATAACGATATTCTTCTCATCAAACGGCTGGCGAAAGATGCATTGAGGGAACCGGAATGATAGCGGCAAAAGAACGCACTCACATGCTGCTGGATGACTTGGACATTGATTGGACGTTTAAAGAGTCGGAGTTATTGGCATTTCGGTCGATGTGGAATGACGGTGCAGGGCTAGGCACAATTGCTGAAGAGTTGAGCCGGTCGCAGTTGGAGATAACGTTACTGGTGATTGAGCAGGCGGAGCTTGGGTTGATAGAGCAGCGGCAGCAGGGGATATTCGGACGTTAGGAGGGATTGCATGAAAGAGGTTAGCGTTGAAGATGCGAATGTGAATATATTGCTTGATATTGACGGGGAAGTGCATATCGTCGGCTTTGAGAAAGATCAGTTGGAAGCAATTGAATTTCTTGTGAAATCAGCTGTAAAAGGCGTACTTAACACTGGTAGGCATCGAATGGAGTTGTTGGCGTTTCTTGGTGTAAAGGGGTGAAGGTATGAGTGAAAATGAGTCGCACTACAAGATTAGGAAATTCATCGAAAGAAGAGGATATTCTTATTCTGTTACGGATGTATTGAGTGGGTATCAGAAAAGGAAGGACGGTTATTACAACAGCTTCACGATGAATGATTGCATCGATAATTTGGAACGTGAAATCGAAAGCGTTATAAATTCAGTGGAGTCATTATTGTTAGGGGGGAAATAAAAAAAGACAGGATTCCTCCCGTCCTTGGCAGGGTTATTATAACACAAGGAGGGGTCCTGGTGAATAAAGACATTACAATTAATCCAGATGCAATTACGTTAGAACTTGGTATAATGGAACTACCATTGAACTGTGTAGTAGTTATATCGGAGGGGAAGGCGAAGGTGAGGGAACTTCCGGAGCACGGGGAGTATCGGATTGTGACGCATCAAGGGAAGATTAAACGGATGCGGAGGGAAGAGGGCGAGGAGTTTTGAGTTACTTTGTTAAGTATGAGAATTTAACAATTTACGATTTACTATTTATCGGAATAGTAAGTGGGCTATTAATCTTAATTATTGTATTTCTATTTAAGAAAATTATTCAAGGTGTTATGAAGTTCATATTTACAGTAATTAAACCTAAAATTCACACGGTAAAGGAAAAGCGCGGTTATAGAAATAGGTTGAAAAATGACGAACTTACTATCTATGATATTTTAATCCTTGAAAAAGTAGTCGCTGATGGAAAACCGAGCAAATTAGAAAGTGAAGCATATAAAAGACGAAAAGAAAAAAACGTACTTCCAGAACTAACAGCAGAGCAACAGCAAAAATTTGAAGAAGAAATGAAGAAAAGCGGCAAAGAATTACTAAATAGAATGCATAGAAGAATTTAGTCCCCCTGGCCAACCAGAGGACAACGATTGATTACAGCATTGCGCTGTGTCATTTGTTGTCCTCTTTTTTATTTCAAAAATAGGGAGTGAGGATATGCGGTCATTGCAAAGTGAGCTAGTCAGAAATGGCCTTTTGCAGGCTCGTACAGGTGAAGTAGAGCGGAAGAGTACTAGGACAAACAACAAGCGCAAGGAACGGCTGTCAGATAAGGAATTGCGTGAATTGATGGGTGCAAACAGGGCGACGTACGGAAGAGTTAAAGGGCGAGTTAAACAACGATAGGGGGAGCTTTCATGCTGAATTGGGCGGATGAATTGATTCAGGAGTATACGGTGGGACAATTGGAGCTGACGAAGCGAGCGGCAACATTGGACAAAAACAACCCTTTCGATAAGGATGATTTAACGCAGATAAACAGCATGATTGAAAGCATGGCATTCTCTATCGATTGGATGGCTACTGGGCGACAACCCGGAACATACCGTGGAGCTGAAAAGCGGGCTGTCTATCAGAAGCAGTACATTGAGAGTATGGACATAATTCCGGACATAACCGAGCAATTAGAAGAGGATCAAAAGCACTTGTATATTAGCAAAGAAGAAAGAATGATTTTGGCTGATATATTCGCATCCATGTCACAACGGGAAAGGCAATGCTATGTTCTTCATGAAGGGCAGGGCATGAGTATGGGGCGAATCGCTGACGAAATCGGGTTAAAGAAGCGGACGGTGCAACAGTACATTGAACGGGCGAGGGCGAAAGTGAAGGAAAGAGTTGGAGAAAAAGCTTCCTAGAATCTTTATTTGATTTGAGTTACTAAATTCATTGCAATTAAGTGTTCATGTGTTATTATGTGAATAAGGTAACTCTAATCAAAGGGGGAGAGCGAATGGTTGATCTTATAAAATTGAAAAAGACGGAATTAAAAAGCCTGCTTATTAAAAAACTAAATGAAATAAACGATCTGATTGAGTGGTCTCGTTCCAACGATAAGGAATCCGGGATCGGAAAGTTGGTTGTGTCTTCGAGTTATCTGGAAAATAGGAAATTATCAGATCCCAAAGAGTACTTGCATCGAATGATGTTAAAAGAAAATTACATTTTCCTTCTCGAAGAACTACTCCCATTAGTTAAGCAATTGAATGAGGTAAAAAACACTGTCGAAAAATATGATAAAGGTCACTCAAATCAAATGAGTAAAATAGACGCTGGAACGTTAGAAAAGAGTGACCTTATTCAAAGTGTCAATAGACTTGAAGATGAAATGAGTAACCTAAATCAAACAGGTGAATCTAATATACAAATAAACGAAAAGGGTCAATCCTTTCAAAGTGCGAAAGATACTAGCAAGCCTAAAAGCATAATGAGTAACCTTAATCAAAACGGCCGAGGCGGAAAAAGAGAAGGTGCGGGGAGAAAAGGGTTTGGGATAACGAAGAAGGTATCTCTTACTTTGCCACCCGAAATATGGGAGAAAATCGAAAAAGAGTGTGAGAGTGGGAAGAGTCAATCGTTGGTTCTTCGTGAAATTATTACAGGGAGTTTGAATAAGGTGACTTGAATTCATTCTGACCGCGAATGAATGCTTGTAGAATAACGCAAAACTAATTGAATAAGGTTACCTCAATTGATCGAAATAATTACTTTGACGTACGAAAGACGTACGGAGTCTGTATAAGTGAGGGGGAGAATTAAAAGAGGGGGCGTTCGTGCGATGGACGACCTCCATAAGCCCCGCTTACATACGTATGATAAATAACGATACATATGAACATACATAACGGAGGTGCTAACGTTGCGAGTGAATGAATTAAAGGAGTTTAAAGCCAAAAAAGAAGGCAAAGTCACACCGAAAGCGTTGATTGAAAATCTATTGATGGCAATCGAAAATGGAGAAATTGAGTCCGTTGTATTTGTGGCGCGTTCAAATGACCAAGAGATCAAAACGGGTTGGTCGGATTTTAGTAGTGTAGAAGCGCTTGGTTTGCTTACTTGCGGGCAACATGAAGTTATTAGCGGTATGCACGAATAATTGCGGCGACTAAAAATACACAGGTGGTGGTAGAGGTGATGTGATGTGCCTAATTGGGAAGAGATTCAGAAGGAATGGGAAACGACGAAAATAACGCTTGCTGCATTGGCAGAGAAGTATGATGTAAAACTTGGTACATTGAAGAGTCGTAAAAGTAGGGATGCCAAAGACGGCAATCCATGGACGAGAGGTGCTCCGAAAAAGGATGCAACCAAAACACAAAAGGTTGCAACCCCTGAGAAAAGGATGCAACCGAAAAAAGAGGTATTTGAGCCTGTTGTTGAGTCGGATGATTTAACCGATAAGCAGAGGCTTTTTTGCATTTACTACATTAAGTATTTCAATGCGACTAAGGCTTATCAGAAGGCATATGGTTGTGCATATACAACTGCTATGAGCAATGGACACAGGATGCTTAGAAATGCTGAGATTGTTTCAGAAATCGATAGGATGAAGAAGGAAGTTGCGGACGGTCTGATGCTAGATGCGAGCATGGTGTTACAAAAGTATATTGATATTGCGCTAGCCGACATGACGGACTTTGCCGACTTCGGTTCAGAAGAAGCCGTTGCCAGAAATGAGTTTGGTGAAGCAATGACGGATGATGACGGAAAAGAAATCACCTACATTCATAACTTTGTGAACTTCAAAAACGCTGATGAAGTAGATGGGACTATCATTACTGAGATTAAAAAAGGCAAGGATGGCATATCTGTCAAATTAGCTGACAAAATGAAAGCTATGGAAGTGTTAGCTAAGTACACTGATGCGATTCCGGACCACTTCAAACGTCAGCTAGAACAAGAAAAACTTAAGATTGCACACGCTAAAGCATTCGGTGTAGATGAACAAGAGGAGTATGAAGATGACGGCTTTAACGAAGCGCTGAACGCAACAACGGCGGAGGTGTGGAACGATGACGCAACCGACGAAGACAGCTAAGTACTTCGCATTCTTTACTGAACGAAAGCAATACAAACAGAAGAAACCTGCTCCATTCAAATTTAAGCCGTTTTCAGTTAAGCAGAAGCAAGTCTTGACCTGGTGGCGTGATGGTTCTCCGCACAAGGATAAGGACGGTATTATATGCGACGGCTCAGTTCGTGCGGGGAAGACAGTCGTTATGTCGCTTTCTTACGTTATGTGGGCCACGCACACCTTCCAAGACGAAAACTTAGGAATGGCTGGTAAGACAATTGGTTCGTTCCGTCGTAACGTAATCACGCCGTTGAAACGAATGCTCAAAGCGCGTGGTTATAAAGTGAAAGACCACCGCTCGGAAAACATGCTTTCAATCAGCTATAAAGGTGTCACCAATTACTTCTACGTATTTGGTGGTAAGGATGAAGGTTCACAGGACCTCATCCAAGGGATAACGCTTGCTGGGATGTTTTTCGACGAAGTGGCGCTTATGCCTGAATCATTCGTGTCACAAGCGACGGCTCGTTGTTCTGTGAAGGGTGCTAAGTTCTGGTTTAACTGTAATCCAGAGGGGCCTTATCACTGGTTCAAACAAAAGTGGATAGACAAAAAGAAAGAGAAGCGACTTGTGCAGCTCCATTTCACGATGGACGACAATCTTTCCCTTGATGCAGAGACTAAGCAACGATATTTACGAATGTATTCAGGGATATTCTATAAGCGCTTTATCCTCGGTTTATGGGTCCTTGCAGAAGGTGTCATCTATGACATGTTCGATTTGGACAAGCACTCGGTCAAAACAGTTGATAGGAGCTACACGCAATATCACGTCAGCGTTGACCACGGAACACAAAACCCTACGACATTCGGTCTGTGGGGTCTTTATCATGGCGCCTGGTACAAAGTGAAAGAGTATCACCACAGCGGACGTGAAGAGAGCAAGCAGAAGACAGACGTTGAGTACAGTCGTGACTTGAAAAAATTTGTTGGTGATTTAAGAATCAAATCGGTCATCGTGGATCCATCTGCTGCATCTTTCAAAGCACAGATTCGGAAGGATGGCTTTTATGTGCAAGATGCAAAAAACGATGTGAAGAATGGCATTGGGAATGTTGCGTCAGCATTGGTCGAAGGAAAGATAAAGTACAACGACTGCTGCAAAGAGACGTTCAGAGAGTTCTCATCTTATATATGGGATAAGAAATCTTCTAATCGTGGCGAGGATAAACCGATTAAAGAGAATGATCACCACATGGATGGTGACAGGTATTTTGTAAATACGATCATCGCGGTGCCGAAAGCATTTATTAGTGGTAGAAGCGCATGGTGAAGGGAGTGAGTGCATGACGATTAAGTGGGAAAAGTTCGATGAAGAAGTTATCAAAAAGACGCACGGTGAAGTGTATTTTTACCGTGATCTGTATGAAGGCAATCATTCACAAATATTTTCACGGGCGAAAAGGCTTATTGAAAAAGGTGAGATTGTCGATGAAATTATCTACGGTACGAAAAGAGCGCAAAACGTCCAGACGCCGTACATCATGGCGAACGTCAGTAAGTTGATTCCGGAGATTCCGGCGATGCTTGTCAGTCGGTCAATCGGTAATATCACCACGTCACTTGAAAGGGACGAGGAGCAGAATGACCACGCCGACCACGCTGACCATTTAATCGATGGCCCGACCGGGTGCGCGGTGAATGACGAGATATTGAACCTGCAGCAAGAACTGATCCGGCAGATTGAACTCAATTCAAACCTAACGTTTGAGCACTGGGGCAATATCGTACAACACCAAGTGGACGGCGGTTTGGTTGGTGTGCCTTGGTTGGACGAGCGTGGATTACGGATTGACTTCAAGTCGCGTGACGTTTATTACCCTCATGACGATGGTTTGGGTGTCGACCTTGCTTACGACCGTGAGATAGAAGGTGATGAATATCTTCATGTGTACCGAGAACGCGTTGAAAAGGGCGACTTGGTAACAGAGCATTCGTTATACAAATTGAATGAATCAAAGCGGACAGAACTTGTTGACGAAGAAAGCGCGAAGGAACTGCTGGGAATTGAAGAGTTGGAAACAACGTTTGTCGGTCGTGGTCGCCCATTTGTGATGTACTGGCCGAACGAAAAAACATTTATGAATCCACTCGGCGTGTCTTGCTTGAAGAACCAAGAAGGTAAACAGGACGAAATCAACTGGACGCTGACACGTAACGCTTTGACGTTTGAGCGCAATGGGAAGCCGCGTATTGCAGTAAGTAAAGAAATCATGACAGCACTCCAGGATAAGGCGTTTGAACGTTATGGCGATGAAAGTAGGATTGACCATCGAGATTTGGAGATAACCACGTTTGACGAGCAAGGCAAAGCGCTTGAAGTCATTCAAATAGACATTACGAAAATCGGTGATATTCAATGGGTGCGGGATCTCATGAAAATGATGTTCATCGAGACCAAGACGTCTGAAAAAGCCGTGGATTTCTACATGGATACTGGAAGCGGAGCGGCGCAATCAGGTGTGGCTAAGTTCTATGACCTGTTCCTTTCGTTGATTAAGGCGGAGCAAATGCAATCTGAGTACATTTATTTTCTCAAACAGCTGCTGGAAAATGCGTTATGGCTCGCCAACCAGGAGGATTCGGCGGTCATCATCGAGCAACCGGAGGTCATTCTGAAATCTATGATTCCAATTTCTCGGAAAGAGATTATCGAAGAGAACGTCATGGCTTACGAGAAAGGCGCACAATCGCTTGAAACGACTATTCGACGTATCAATCCACACGCGTCAGAAGATTGGATACTGGAGGAATTGGCGCGGATTGAGGAGGGGATGTTAGGTGACGACACCTCATCTTTACTTAGTGGCCGAAGCACGCTTATGAATTTGCTCGATAATCGTAAAGCGGACGGCAACCCGGTCGAGGAGTGATGAACTGTGAATGAGGAACAGCTTTTAACATATCTTCGAGACATTATAACGGGCATATCAGATGCGGTTGCCGAAAGTGATTTATCTGAAGAGCAACAAGTAGAAGCGTTAGTCCGAGATATTAAAGACTTATTAGATCAATTTAGCTTCGAAGTTGAAAAAGTCATTCCTGAAGCGATTCTACTAACGTACTTTGGCGGTGTGGATGAAGCAACGAAAGCGCTAAAATCGGCAGGAGTAAGTATTAGAGCGACAACGGCAGTCACACCAACAAAAGAAATTGCCAAGTCGTTTCAGAGCAAGATCCACATGGATGCTGTAAAGGTGTTGCTAGATGATACACTCTTGGATTTCCGTGCTGCTATTCGTACGGCTGAAATGAGTGCTACTTCAAATATCACGAAAACACTAGAAAATGTGAAAGGTGACCTTGCGAAAGGAGTCATCGTTGGAGATCCCCGCAAGGTTATTCAAGCGCAAGTGGCGAAGTCGTTCGCGAAAGACGGGCTAACTGCTTTTGTCACATCGGACGGGAAGAAATTGCCGTTAGATTTTTATGCGATGACGGTCACTCGATATAAGACACGCGAAGCGGCGAATGCGGGTGCTACCAATCGTTATATCGAGAATGGGCAGGACTTGGTACAAGTGACTGGAAATAGCGACACGTGCCCGGTCTGCGCGCGGCACAGGGGCATGGTTATCAGTCTGAATGGATTGACTCCCGGGTATCCGGTTGTCGGCGAAGATGACGTAAGAATCGGGCCGTATCACCCGAACTGTAGGTGCGGCGTAATGCCATTTGTTTTGCGTTTTAAAACCGAAGAGGAACTTGCGGAAGCCCACAAACGCAATGAGTCGTACAAGCCGTGGGATGACCCTAGGACACCGGCTCAAAAGCGGGCGTATGAACGCGAGCAGACAGCGCGGCGTAAAGCTAATGACGAGAAGAAGCAGTATGCTCGATGGAAAATGGCGCTTGGCGATGATGCTCCGAAGACTTTGGGGGCATTTAGGCGTATGAAGCGGCAGGGGACAACGAAGTTCCAAGAAATGCAGGCGGAGTACAAACGAATAATGCGGGATGATGTGAAGTAGCTTGCACTGCTTCTTTTTTATTTTAAAAGGGGGAATCGGCATGACAAAAGTTTATGTAGTGCGTGAACTAATATGCGACCACCCTCACAAAGACGAGGTTGTCGGATGCTATTTTTCAAAAGAGAAAGCCGAAGAAGTTAAGAAAGAGGAAGGTTTCAGGATAATCGAGATTATGGAAGTTGAATGAAAGGGGTGAGTACCATGTCGGATTCAAAAGAAATAACTATCACAATAGACGATGACGAGTTGATTGCCTCGATTTTGCCAGAAGATGGAAATGCCATTGTGGAGAACGGCTATAAAGTTTTAGGTTATGACAACGACTGAAAGGAAGTGGTCTGAAATCTCGGTTCGCTGTTCCGTCATGCAGCCAGTCTAATCCGTTGATGACTATAAAAGCTTACGAGTATGGTTCCCGTACCTTAACGGAGGAGGAAAACAATTGACTAAACTATACATTTGGCTTGTAGCATTGATTCAAAAACTATTCACAAAAGGTGGCCTTCCTGCCGAAATGGAAGAGGAAACGAAATTCTTGAAGCTCGACCTTCAATTTTTCGCGGATGGCGAAGAAGAGGAAGATGATGGTTCCGGCGACGGTTCGGATGACGAAGATGATAGCGACGACGAGGATGACGAGGAAGAAGATGCGCCAGACCTCGATGAACTTCTGAAAGACCGCGCATTCAGAAAGCAGTACAACGCCAAGTTTAAAGATCAAATGGCGAAGCGTTTGAAAAAGAAGAATGAGGAAATTGAACGCTTGAAAGGCGACAAGTCAACAAGCAAGAAAAAGGACGAGTCGGACGACGATGAATCCGAACTGGCAGAACAACTCAAAGACAAGTCAGCTCGCTTGGAACGTGCAGAGCGTCGGGAAAAACGGGCGATGGTGAAGGAGTTTGCAGTTGACAACGGCCACAATCCGAAGCTGTTGGCACGCTTAATCAACATTGACGACATCGATCTTGATGAAGACGGCGAACCAGAGAATCTGGATGACTTGTTTGATGAACTTGAAGAGGAATTCCCGGAGTATTTTGGTGCTACAGATGATGACGATGAGGAAGAAGATTCTAGTAAACGGAAGAAGACTTCATATTCCCCAGGCGCTCGTCAAAGGGGCAACAAGAAAAAGAAGGTTGATCCGAAAGAAGCGGGTCGACAAAAGGCGTTAGAACGCCACAAGAAGGAGGAAAACAAATGAATCTACAACCAACCACACAGAAAATCGTAGGGCAACGCGAATTCTTGCGTAACTCGGTAGGCATTCAATATAAAACGGCTGGCGCGACACTAGATGCGTCAGCTTTTACCTTAGGTGAATACGTCAAGGCGGGCACGGCTGTTTACAAGGATGCGACTAGCGGGCTTTACAAACCGTGGGCATCAGATACGGAAGCAACTGAACTAGGCGCTGGACTCACTTCACACGATGTGAAAGTCGTTGCGAACTCTAATCCAATTGTCGGCGTGCTTGCTGCTGGACATCCGTTGGAAAGTCGTTGCACAGGCGTCACAGTAGCATTCAAAGAAGCGGTCAAAGGTCGCTTAGTATTCGATATTTAAGAGGAGGAAACATACATGCCATTACATTTAGATGAATTTAAACGAGATCAACTACAGGGATATATTGAAAATGTGCCTGTAGCAAGAGAATACCTATTACGTTCCGTTATGCCGGAGACGCCGACATCGGATATCAACTTTGCATTTAACGTAATCAATGGTCAATACGCGAAGGCGGCGTCTATCACAGGATGGAATGCATCAGCTCCACTTCGTGACAAGAGAGAGCTTGAAAGAGCGTTCGGTTCGGTCGCAAAAGTGCAACACGGAGTGCGACTGGATGAAACGGAATTACTAGCGTTCAACCGTCCACGTTCGGACCAAGAGCGTGCGGCGGTCGTTGATTATGTGTATGACACGACGGACGACCTAGTAACAGGTGTCGACGACATCGAAGAGTACATGCGTGCACAGGTAATTTACACCGGAAAGCTTAAATATGATGACGACGAGAACGACATTCATCTTGATGTTGATTTTGGTATTCCTGCTGAAAATCAAATCAACGTAACGACAAAATGGAGCGAAGCGGCATCTACACCGTTACAAGACCTCCAAGCAGCCATTAAGCAGTATCAAGCGAACAACCAACGTCGTAAGCCAGCAATCATGCATATGACAAGTGCGACAGAAGCACTATTGCTCCAGAACGAGCAAATCAGGTCGCAGATTTATGGGACGAATAACGGCGGTAAACTACTTACTTCGGGCGACATTAAGAACGCATTGACTGCACTTGGATTACCTTCATATGTGATTAATGACGATGTTATTGTTGTAGGTGATGAAGAGATTCAGTTGCTTGCTGATGATAAAGTCGTTCTACTCGGAACTGAGCTTGGAAAAACTTATTCGGGTCCAACTGTTGAGAACAATTACAACCCCGGGAAATTCGTTACTCCACTCATCGAAGAGAATCCGCCAGGTCAATCGGTAATCGTCGGTAAGGCGGTATTCCCGGCGCTTCAACGTCCGAAATCTATCGTAATCATGAGCGTCTAATCGGCGCTCTTTTTTAATTCAAATTTAAGGAGGATTCACATGCCAAAGTACATTGCTAATGGATATCTGGTACACAAGGGAGTAATCGTTGCAACCGGTAAAGAACTCGAATTGACGGAAGCGCAGGCGACAAAGCTAGGGGACAAAGTGACTTTAGTAGACGAGCCGAAGAAGAAAGTTGAAACGAAGAAAGACGACAAAAAAGAAGCGAAGTGATCTGAATGATTACGAATGATACGGTTATGGAATATATCGAGAAGATGCCTGGAAGTGACCTGTTTCTGGAGTTAGATCAAGACGAGCAAGTAAAACACATTTTTGCGGCTCATGAACTTTTGAAAGATAACTTCCGAGAATCGTCAATAACCGACCGCGCTGTTGCAATGCAAACCCTCTATATGCTCGAAGGTGAGGATGAAGAATATGCCAAGCTAAAACGCCACGGTGTGAAATCGTACGCTGTGAAAGGTGTATCGGTTACGTTTGATGGATCTAACATATCTCCCGACGTCAGCAAATTGTTAAAACCGAAAAGTGGTAGTGGATTGGTAGGTAGATTGATATGAGACCACCAATGCGGCAGAATGTCATTGCTTTTATTCCGATTCTCGATGCAGCAGGGAAGCCTGTCACTGACAAATACGGTAAAGAGCAAACGACTCAAGAACAGTCGAAAGCACGCGTGCAGTTTAAGTCGCAATTGATTCGTGATGCGAAAGGGCAAGAGCGGCGGGTAGCGCTTGAAATCGACCTTCCGACAAAGTGTAACCCTCCCGTTGGCTCCAAGCTTGAATACACCACGGTAGGCAGTCAGAAGGCAACGGGGACCATTTTGGCTAAAGAAGAAGCGGTCAATCTGGCAGGCAGTAAAGTCTACTATCGCACGGTGTATCTCGATGGCTAAAGACATGTTTAGTCTGGTTTGGAGCGGTTTGAGTGAGTTCGAGGATGACCTAAAGGGCATGGAGAAGGAATTGTTCAAGAACATCGAAAAAGCTATGAGTGATTACTCGATGCTAATTGAAGAGGGAACCCGGGCATTGGTGCATCGTGATCACGGTGATTTGGAAGCTTCAATCAACTTTGGCAGACCGAAACGTGAAGGTGACTCGTTCGTCATTGAAGGTGGATCCAATCTCAAATACGCACTCAGGAGACATGAAGAGCCGTATCGACCGGGAACGCATGACAAGTACGACGCAGGTGTGAAATTCGTGAAATACTACCTGAACGGTCGTGGTCGTCGAACATTCGGAAAGCCGAGTTGGCGGGGCGAGAAGCCGGGCAGGAAGTTTCTTGAGCGTGCAATAGTCGCTACCGAAAAGGACTTTGATGCAGTTATGGTCGAAGCGCTCGAAAAAACGTTGGAGGGGAAATAGATGATTCAATCATTCTTGAAAGAAAAATTGAAGAAGCTACTCCCCGATTTGACGTGGACAGTCGACTACAAGACCGCGAATGACAACACGGGGACGGTTTACTATGAGGGGGGCGGAAAGCCTGCTGAATATGACGTTTCAACCCGCTACCCGCGGTATATGGTGCTCCTATCATCGTCCGATTGGGAATACGCCGAACATGCAGCACAAGTAGTTTTCGATTCACTACACAAAATAATGCACGAAACGGTACAAGTAGACTTTTTTAAAAACGGAGACGTGGTGGCGACCAAACGCTATCGCGTCTTTTTGATTACAGCGGCATCAGAACCACTCCCGCTCGGGGTAGAAAACGATGTCATGGATTACAGCGTCAATTTTGACGTTACATTGATGGAAATTTAAAGGAGGAAAACAATAATGGCTCTTAGTGAAGATAAAATCCCATTTGGTTTATCGAATATTATTATCGGCGAAGGCGCTGATGCTCTAAAGTTTGATGGCGTGGAGGAAGTACAGGCAGAGGGGGGAGAAATTACTTTAACACCTATGTTTGAGGATATCGTTATCGCTGACTACGGGAATGGAGTATACGACCAACGATTAGTCGGCTATGAAGGAGCGGTGACAATCGTGGCGGCGCAAGAATCAATTGCGGTACTAGAAACGGCATTAATGGCAACAGAATCTATTACAGACACAGTTGGCGGGGAAACGGTGGGTATCATGGATTCACCAATTGGTATGTCGCTACGAAAGAAAGCGAAGCCGATTAGAATCCACCCACGCCAGTTCCCAGACACGTTCAAGGATTTGGATATCAACATTTACAAGATGGCTTCAAACGGTGAGTTTACGCGCACGTCAGGCAACGAACAAGGTTCTATTACCATCTCGTTAACGATGTTCCCACGTGATGGTATGGACCCATCGAAGCCGGGTAACTTCTTTTACTTCGGCGGAACGGATCCGAACGCAGACCCAAACGGATAAACGCCATCCAATCAATACAGCCCTCAACATCATTTATCATCGAGGGCGATTGAATGGCGATATTAAATGGAGGTAAATATGACAAAATTAGATAAAGAAGTATTATATGCAGAGGTTCATGGTGTGAAAGTAGGTTTACCACAGTTTTATGATGAAAATGATAATCCTGTAGTAATTTCTACAAACACGCCGATGCCGGTCACGGTGATTGGTGGAACAGGTGGAACCAACGGTAAATCAGCGTATGAAATCGCAGTCGATAACGGATTCATTGGAGATGAAGCCGCTTGGCTTGCATCACTTAAAGGTGAGAAAGGCGATAGAGGTACTGATGGGACAAATGGTACCAACGGCGATAAAGGTGATGCGTTTACATACGCAGACTTTACGCAGGAGGAGTTAGATGCGCTGAAAGGGTCTAAAGGAGATCCAGGTACTTCCGGGAATGACGGCTTCGGAACCCAAGCGCAGTATGAAGACATTATTCAAAAGTTAGAAGCGCTAGAAACACCTTAAAGAAAAGAGAAGGCTTCGGCTTTCTCTTTTTTAATTTATAAAATCTAGGAGGAAAACATATGAAAGTCACTTTAAAAATCAAAAGCGAAAACACGGTGGAATCAGTACAGCACGAGGTAGAAGAAATTGATTTATTCCAATTCCAGAAAGCGTTAGGCGTAATCAAAGATGTGTTTGAAATGACGCAGAAAGACGAGTCGTTGAAGGGGCTGTTTGCTGAATTGTTCAATGAAGATGATAGCGATTCGGATGAAGGTGACGCTCGGTTCTTATCTCATGCAGTCGGGGCGTTTGAAGTACTACTAATCAACATCCCTCACAAAGCGTTCGAGCTACTTTCCGCTACGTCAGGAATCAAACTCGAAACACTTATGAGTCAGAAGGTTAACGATGTATTTGACATCTATGATGCAGTCATCGAGGTGAACGATCTTGAAAAGCTAATCGGGCGCGCAAAAAAGTCTTTAGCCGTAACAAAAGCGAAAATGAGCTTCATGAAAATAGCGAAGAAAGCCACAGGGGCGGCAATGGCGAGTCCGCTAGCATAGTCGAAGCGTTTATCTTCAAGCTCGGAAAAACGTTGGGTGGCAGGAGGGAAGTAACCGAAAGTCCGGCGGTCGAGTTGTTGAAGTTTATGGACTTACACCTTGAAAAAGAGGAACAGGAAGCGGAAAAAGAGCGTGCGCGTGTTTGGCTTAATTATTTAACAACCATTTTCACGCAACCATCTTACGGGAAAGAAGATCCGCAATTTAAACGAGCGAGACAAGACTTTATTAAAGCGATTCAGCCGGAACAAAAAGCGGAACCCGCTAAAGTTTACAACTGGGACTTTGAGCTAATGAAGCGCTTGAAGGCGAAGGAAGGGAGGTTAAATGATGGCGACGGTCAGGGAGCTGCGGGCGAAATTCACGGCAGAGGCGAACAGCATCAGAGCGGTGTTCCGACAAGTGCGGGAGGAAGTGGCGAGGTTAGGTCCGACGTCGCAGGCGTCTACTCAACAAGCTAATAAGAGTTTTCGAGATTTCGAGAAGTCGAGTGAAAAGTTAAAACGAGCGTTACAGAATGCCGGAGATCCAGAAGCGTTCAAAGACCTCGATAAAGCAATTCAAAAAGCACGGGATGAAATGCGCGACGCGGGAAGAGTCTCCGAGCAAACGATGTCAGATTTGAGTAGCGCGGTACAGAATAGTACTGCTCATCTCGACTCGCTTGGTGACGAAGCCCGTGCAAGCTTTGGTGATATCGAAATAGCCATCAATGATGTTAACCGGGATTTCCTTACGCTTGGCCAGAGCAATGGACTCAGCGACCTCGATGCGGACATCGATACAACTCAAGGCAATCTCGAAGACTTAGAATCAGCCACCCAAGATGCGACCAACGAAATCGAGGATTTGGGTGGAAGTAATAACTTGGATGACCTGAACGGCGATTTAGATCAAACGCAGGGAAACCTTGACGATTTGCAAGATAACCTCGGCGACGTAGATGATGCTCTCGACGACGTTGAAGATGGTTTAAATGACATGGGTGATGCGGCGGTCGACGAGACTGAACAAGTTGATTCGGCGTTTGAGGGCTTAGCGGGAACAGCGAAGAAACTTGTAGGTGTATTAGTCGCAGTCTTTGCTGTCGATAAAATCAAGGACTTCTTTCTGACGATTGTCGAAACGACGGCCGACTTGGAAGCTATCAACGATCAGTATGCGCAAGTTATGGGTGGTATGAAGGATACTACAGACAAGTATCTCAATGAGATGTCTGAGACTTGGAACAAACACCCGAACGAACTTAAAAACTCTTATATGCAATATGTGGCGTTGTTAAAAGGTAAAGGTGTAGCGGAAAAAGAAGCCCATGAAACGGCGCAAAAGTATATGGATCTAACTGTCGATGGTAACGCCTTTGCGAACGAATCGATGGAAGATACAACAGCCCGTTTCGCAGCGATGATTAAAGGAGAATATAGCTCCGTCGATACAGCCATGGTTAACTTGACTGCAACGCAACTTGACGTGTTGGCTAAAAGTACACTCGGAAAAAAGTTCGCTGAACTCACGACTGCGGAACAAGAGCTCCTGAAAACAAATGAAGCTTTGCGACAACAGGACATTGCTGGCGTAATTGGACAGGGTGCGCGAGAAGCAGATTCATATGCAAATAACGTAGCTATGTTAAGTAGTACATGGGACAACTTTCTTTATACGTACGGCGGCCCGGCGATGGATGCGGCTAACTCAGCGTTGAAAATGTTGATTGGTTTATTCGACCATGCGCAACCGGCAATGCAGGGACTAGCCGACAAAATGCAACCAATCACGAAAGGCTTCAAATTTATAAAAGATGGTATTGACGCGGTAAAGGAAATGATGCTCGGCTCGGGTGATATGTCGTGGTTCGAGAAGAATTTCGGCTTAGATGGCGCAGTAAAAATAAATAACACGCTGTGGGATCTGGTCGATATTTTCATGAAAGTGAAAGATTCGATGATTACTGGCGCGGGTGAATTAAAACGTTATATGGATGGGGTTTTCGGATTTCTTGAGTCTGTATTTCAAATTATTTTCCCCTCCATACAGCCGATTCTTGAAGATGTTGTGAAATTTGCAGGTGGAATCTTTGCGAAACTCAAGAGTTTCTGGGATCAAGACGGCGAACAGTTAGTCCAAGCCATACAAAATGCTTTTCAATTTATTCTAGCAATCATTCAATTCGTTATGCCGGCGGTTCTAGCAATCATCAAAATGGTCTGGGGCAATATCCAAGGTGTTATAAATGGTGCAATTAACATCATCATGGGCATCATAAAAGTTTTCTCTGGTCTTCTTACCGGTGATTTTAAAAAGATGTGGGAAGGTATAAAGCAACTCTTCGTTGGGGCAGTCGAATTCATCTGGAACTTCATCCAGTTGACTTTTTACGGGAAAATACTCGGCGGTGCTAAAGCGTTCATTCTAGCATTTCGACAAGGTTTCGTGGCGCTATGGCAGGCTATTGTAGCGTTATTCAAAGGTCAAGGAACAGCTGTCGTCAACCACCTTAAAAACGCTTGGAATCTAATGTGGGTAGCAACGAAAACGGTATTTACAAATATCGGAAGCTTCTTGAAAACTACTTGGGACTCTATCAAATCAATCACAACCGGATTTATTAATGCCGTGAAATTGGTATTCACAAACGGCTGGTCCTTTATACGAAATACCACGACAACCACTTTTACTGGTATTTGGAATTTCCTTAAATCGACATGGACCACTATCAAAGATTTCCTTTCTGGATCCGTAACGGGGATTTTTACGAAAATGCGAGATACATGGACTGCTCTGAAAACAAATACTTCGAATGCTTTCCGTGATATTTTCAACAGCATCACGTCACGGTTCACCGATATAGTAAATGCGGCGAAAGAATTACCGAAAAAAATCGGAGACGGTATTGGAAGTATGGCGTCCAAGGTAACTTCCGGTGTCAATAAAGTCACCAATAAATTGGCTGAGACACTAGGCAAAGGCGTGAACGGTGTCATCGGAGGTATCAACTGGGTTCTAGGGAAAATCGGTGTCGATTCAAAGGTTCCGGAATGGAAAGTGCCAAAGTATGCGAAGGGGACAGATGGACACCCTGGAGGGCTTGCCATCGTGGGTGACGGCCGCGGAACTAATGCGGGTCCTGAACTAATTCAAACACCAGACGGTGAAGTTTCTTTGAGTCCAGCGAAAGACACGTTGGTCAATTTGCCGAAAGGAACACAAGTGTTATCCGCTAAAAATACCAAGGATTTACTGGGTGACGTACCGAAGTATGCGAAGGGTACTGGCGGCATAGTCCAGAAAGCTTTCGACGTTTTTGATTACATTAAAAATCCAAGCAAACTACTAGATGTGGCACTGAATGCCCTCGGATTTTCATCACCTAAAGGCGGGAGTTTTATTGGAGATATGGCGAAAGGGGCCGTTGATAAAGTTAAAAAAGGCGCAATCGA
The DNA here is from genome assembly GCF_038622445.1 of Sporosarcina sp. FSL K6-1522. Lineage (GTDB taxonomy): Bacteria > Bacillota > Bacilli > Bacillales_A > Planococcaceae > Sporosarcina. Next base: position 3,925,923 of record NZ_CP152019.1, on the reverse strand, counting down.
ATTCGTCAAAGGGAAACTAGCTGATTTCGGCGAGAGTACCGGAAAAGGATTTGGCCCACCGTTCCGAAAAACATCAAGCTATGGATATCGTATTCATCCAATCACAGGTGACCGAAAGATGCACTACGGCGACGACTACGGTGCGCCGTCAGGTACACCTATTCCTGCTCAATCGGCGGGTACGGTTGTCCAGTCGGCATTCAACTCGTTCCGTGGTAACTACGTTCGTATTAAAAGCGGAATCATGGAACGTATTTATCAACATAACTCACGTAACTCGGTTGGTGTCGGAAGTGTTGTAAAGGCAGGTCAAACCGTCGGAACTGTCGGCTCAACAGGCGCAAGTACTGGCCCACACTTACACTACGAAGTGTTGCGTAACGGGGAGTATATCAATCCGAAAGGCTATGCAAACGGTGGTGTAATCACGAAGGAACAGCTAGCTTGGGTCGGTGAAGGGAATAAAGAAGAGGTTATCATCCCGACAGGTGATGCGAGCAAAAGATCAAACGCCATGAAGTTATTGGAAATAGCGAGTAGGAAATTAGGCGTGGGGGGCGTCAAAACTCAAAGCTTGGATGCACCAAGAGTTTACAAGAAAAACGAGTCACAATTGACGGATGTAAGAAATATATTGGCAATTGAAAATGATGAAGCCAATAAAGAAATTGCTGAAATCAATAAAAAGGCAAATGCTGAAGCGGCGGAAATTGCGAAACGCTCAGCTGAGGATATTCGGCTTATCCACCAAAAAGCTAAAGCGGGTAAACGAAAAATTACGGAAGCGGAAGCAATACGTATTCGTCGTATTGAAGAAGATTCTGCGAAAAAGATAAAAAATATTAATATCAAAGCAGCTGCTGATGTACTTAAAATCACAAAAAGCGCACAAGCGAATCGTATCGGTGATATTAATACGTATATCAGCGACAAGAGGAAACTTGAACAAATCTCGTTGAAAGATGAAGTTGCGATTTGGGAAGAGTCTGTAAAACATTTCAAAGACAGCACGGATGAAAAACGAGAAGCTATGCTTGCTCTACGGGATGCTAAGCGCGCTGTTGACCAAGAGACGCTTGAAGATGGTCTTGCACAAATTGATGCATTGAAAAAACAAGGTCAATTGTCATTTGAAAATGAATTAAAAATGCTGAATGAACTTGAGAGACATTTCGACGCCGTAGCAGGTAACTCGAAATTCGAAGCGATTCAGCAGCGCAAAGCTGAGATTGTTCAACAAGTGAACTCCAAAATCGAATCAATTAATAACGACTACCTTGCACGGACGCGAAAAATCAATGATGACTTGATTGCAGAAGAAAAGCGTTTGCGGGATGAGTATCAAAAAACCGTAGAAGACCGTGCGAAAACAATCGAATCATACTTCTCTGTTTTTGATCGCTTTGAAATCGGAGAAGCGGTAATGGCGAGTGACCTAATGCGTAATCTCAATGAGCAGGTGGCAGGCTTACAACAGTGGCAGATTGCGATAGCCGACCTGTCGAGCAAAGCAATTGATGAAGGATTGCTCGAGGAGTTGCGCCAAATGGGTCCTAAAGCGTTACCAGAGTTGAAAGCACTAAACAGTATGACCGACGATCAATTGACAGCTTATTCGAATATGTATCAACAAAAATCGGCAATTGCTCGGGAACAAGCGGAAGCTGAATTAGCTGGTATGAAAAAGGATACAGAAAAACGCATCGAGGAAATGCGCAAGGCGGCCAATGCAGAACTCGACGTCATGAATAAAGAATGGGTTAGTAAGATTAAAAATATCATGACGGACACAGACACGGTTCTCAAAACGTTAAAGGATGTAGGAATCAACGCCGGGAAGGTATTGATGGAAGGTATTTCGAGCATAGAAGGTCCGCTTATGGCTAAATTAAAATCTATGGCGCAAAGTATTAAAAGAGAAATGTCTGACGCGTTGAACGTTAACATTACTGGCGGTGTTGGACTTGTCGCGCAGAAGTTTGCCGCTTACAAGGACGGTGGAATCGTCGACACCAAACAACTTGCTTGGGTGGCTGACGGCGGTTGGGCAGAGTCAATAATTTCTCACGACCCGGCGAAACGAGTGAGTCAGCGGGCAATCTGGGACGAAACTGGTAAACAACTAGGATTTAATCAAGCTGAAGCTCGGGGTGGCATTCCTGCGTTTCCTGACGGTGATTTGGTCATTAAGCTAGTTGCAGACGGCAGGGAGCTCTCTGAAATTGTTGCTCCGTGGATTGATGTGTTGCAAGTTGATGATGCGTATCGGGATATGTTTGCAAAGGGGCTGAGTCGATGAGTTTGATTATCGAAAAGTTGAACGGGGAGTATTATCAACTTGACAGATACGGTATTTTCGAAAAAGAACGACTCGTGATCAGCTCCCCTGATGTCGAGGTTTACAATGAATCAGTCGAAGGGTTGGATGGACTAGTTGACTTCGGAGCAGAATTGCGAGGTCGTGAAATAAAAGCGTCTCTACTAATGTTAGCGGACAATCTTGTGGATATGCCAAAAATGCGAGATGAAATATTTCGCATTTTTGACAGCCGTGAACTTTTCTATCTTTCAGAAGAACGAGATCCAGCAAAGCGATGGTCAGTTAGATGTGTTAGTCCTTTCGACATTTCGGAGTTGGCGACAATAGGGGAGTTCGAGTTGAATTTATTGAGCCCGAGCCCTTTCTCTTCGTCTACAATTCTAGCGAAATTTATTTCCGGAAAACAAAGTTTCGTTTTCCGGAATACCGGAACGGAATCCATTCGAATGGAAGCGCAAAACGAAACTGAAATCACGTTTAAGGGCGTGAGTAGTGGGTTGACCATTAAAAATCTAACCACAGGCGACGAATGGAAATATAACGGTTCGACCACGACAAATGATGAAATCATGCTGAAAGGCGTCCGATCGTTAAAAAACGGTCAATCCATATTCGGACAGACCAACAAGCGATTAATCTCGTTTGCGCCAGGGCAAAACGAAATGAAAATTGAAGGTGCGACGGACTTTGAAATCACAATACGGACGCGCTTTTATTTTTTGTGAGGAGGGGTAGTGGTATTGCATGCTAACTGTCACAAATATAAACGGCCAAACTGAAATACTCAACAATTATCAACGATTGGAAATCACAGAAGAAGTAAACGAAGCATTCTCGCTCGCGGTTACTTCTTTTTCTATTGAGAATAATCCTGGTCATGCCTTACTTGAAGAAGAATCAATCATCACTGTGCAGGATTATGATTTTCGCGTTAAACAAATGCGAACGAATAAAAATTCTAAAGAAGTCGTTGCCTTGTCCACGTTTTTCGACCTTATTGGGCATCGGCAAGAAGAAATATACGGCGGGACGAGGACTCTCGGAGAATTTCTTAACCACGTATTCAAAGGCACCGGATGGACGGCTACAACGGATGTTGTTGATAGTCGCTTCATTCCGAATTATGGGGTAGGGAACGTCATTGAGTTGGTCGCAGATCTAACAGCGGCATTCGGTTGTGAGTACAAAATCATGCCGAATAACCGGGTGCATTTTGCAAAAGAAGTCGGGCCGGACAACGATGCTCAATATAGACATGGCCATAACGTCAAAGAGTTATCACATCATGTGGACACGTACAATTTGCGCACTCGAATTGCGGGGTACGGTGCTGACAGTTTAAAAGTTACGTATACATCTCCATTTGCCGAGAAATACGGAATCATTGAAGCTGATCCTATCACCAACGATGAAATTCACACAGTTGCGGATATGACCGAATTACTCAAGAATGAGCTCAACGACTATCCAGAAGTGTCCATCGCATTGGACTCCATCGAGCTTACAGAAAAGGAAATCGGGGAACGAGTGTGGCTTATTTATGAGCCGATCAAGTTGGCGGATGGGACCTTTATGGAGTTTCAGACGCGTGTCTTAAAGAAAATCTCCACGAACATCGGCGGGGAGATCGTTACAAAATCGGTCGTAATCGGCAATACGATACCACGGACTTTGTCTGGAATTATTGCTGATGCGAAAGTTGAAATCGAAAAAAATGCTAGGTGGACCCGTTCTCGCATCGAGCAGACTGACTACAACATCGAGTTAGCAGTTGAACAGTTTACAGGAGAAATCTTGGAAGCATATGCAAAAATCGAATTGACAGCTACTCAAATACGCTCGGAAGTTGCAGAAATTGATGTACGGCTCAGCGACGGCGTTGCACAGAATAAGTCAGCAATTACGCAAACCGCAACTGAGATTAGGTCGGAGGTTAGCCAAGAAGTTAACCGAATAGACGGCTCTATTGCGTCGGCAAACTCGTCTATCACACAGTTGTCGGATCAAATTACGAGTGTCGTTAACACATCGATTCCGCAACTTGACGGACGTATTAATACAGCGGAAAGCAAGATAACGCAACAGGGTAATTTGATAAATTTAAAAGTCTCGCAATCTGATTTCACCGGTGAAAATATGGTGTCTATGATTAATATGACACCTTCATCAGTTAAAATCCAAGCCAAAAACATCACACTTGTTGGAGCCGTTAGTGTGTTATCAGAAATTGCTGGCAATCTAGGAACAATAACTGCGGGGAATATTAATATCAGCGAAGATGTATATGTGGGCGGGTCTATATATTTAGGAAAAAATTTACCTTCCGGCGTTACGCGAAAAGTGGTATTTGGAAAGTTTGGTGATTTCCCCTCCATCACAAATCACAACGGCAGTGGCGCTTTGTCGATTGCGGCAGAAACTGGTATAAACTTCAGCACTTTGGGTGGTAGCATTAACTTCAATAACAACACAGTCACGAATTTAAACGGATACGCCAGAAGCGATACGTACGGACTAGGAATTGCCTTCAATGGTACCGACCGTTTGTATGTGCGGGTTAACGGATCGAATGTAGGTTTTGTCACATTATCAAATTAGGAGGAATAAATAATGCAAATTGAATTTATTTTTAACACAGGAAGGGTTATTACCACTACAGTTGATGATTTTGATTCTGCGGATTTCGCAAAACAACTAAACAATCCGCAAGTTATATTTATTTCTATAGGTAATCGAGGGTTTCAGAAGCACACTTTGATTGAATGGGGAGTAGTGCAACAGGACCCAACAGAGTAAAAACATCTTGGGTGTTTTTATAATTACAGAAAGGAGTGACGCATATTGCAAAACAATGAATTTATTTTAGACATCGACTTAAAAAAGCCGAACTATATCAACGAGCCGAGAATTCGCCAAAATGACGATGCATATTTCGTTATTAATATCACTGATGATGGCATCCCTTACGATTTATCGGGAGCAAGTACAGTTACATTAGCGGCGGAAAGAGCAGACGGTAACAGTGTTATATCGGTGTTAACGTCTAAAATTGGTAATCAAGCGACCTTTAAGCTACCACGTGCATCTGTGGGCATTGTCGGACGGGCGACAGCACTCGTCCAGATGTACGATGCTAACAACCGAATATCAACTTTTTCTTTTACTTTTGTTATAGATCGAGATCCATCGAACTACAACCCGACAGGCGATGAGAGGACGCTAATCGAGATTGTGCTGGGCGAAGGTCCACGCATCTTGGCTGAAGCTGAGCAGGCGACTATTTACGCCACCGAACAAGGTGACTACGCCAAAGAAGAAGCGGACAAACTCGCGACATTAAATGAGGCTGTGACTGCTGATGAAGCCACGCGAGTTGCCAATGAGCAGACTCGACAAGCTAATGAATCTGAACGTGTGGCGAATGAAACAGATCGTGCGTCCGCTGAATCCACAAGAGTATCCAATGAGGATGCTCGTATTATCGAAGAGACTGAACGGCAGAACGCCGAAGCGCTAAGGGTTAGCCAAGAAGCCCGACGACAAACCGACACGTCGCAAGCAATTGTCGATGCATTGGATGCAGCGGAACAAGCTCGGAATGCGCAGGGACCACAAGGGATCCAAGGAATACAAGGTGAGCAGGGAATACAGGGGGAAAAAGGTGACCGGGGCGAGAAAGGTGAACCGGGGAAAGATGGGACTGGTGCAGGTACCGTTACAGCCATCAATGATGTGGAACCAGACGCTACCGGTAAAGTTACACTTGTAGCAGGTGATGTTGGCGCAGTGACTCCGCAAGAGTTATCGCAAGCGATTGATGATATCCCGTTACCTCCTCCACCCGATTTAACACCATACGCAAAGACAACTGATGTAGACACAAAAGTTGCTACGCTTGCTGGTGAAGGGAATACGAAAACGGTTAAGCAGGTTGACGATGCCCTTGCGACACATAAGGCGGATGATACGAAGCATTTGCAAACGGGAGAGCGCGAGTCTTGGAATGGTAAGCAAAGCGCTTTACCTGCAGAAAACAGACGTAAAATAACCTTTGGAACAGCAGAGCCAACAGGTGGGACCGACGGAGATATTTATTTCCAATATGAATAGAGGTGAGGTGAATGACTAAGAAAACATGGGTGAACGTCGGAGGTACTTTTAAAGAGGTAAATAATGTTTGGCAAAAAGTTCAAGGGGCTTGGAAAGAAAAAGTGATTCCAAAAGGGAATATAAGCGGAGCTTGGAAGGAATTTATTCAGTATTTGAGGATGCTTTATGACCACGGCGTTCAATTAGTGCCAGTTTCTAAAGTTACGATTGGAGATGCTGGCGGAACGGTCACTTTTAATGTCGACAATGTATTCCTGCAATGCGGCAATAGTTCTGCCAATAATGCTGTATTTTCTCCAGACGACCAAGTCGACGTTACTAATTTCAAAAAAGTAAAATGCTTAATAACGAAAACAAGTTCAACGACATCAAGACCCTTTAGAATGGGATTAAAAACAGTAAGAGATGCTAAGGAGGCGAGTAGTGGTTTTGTAGCACACGCAGATTTTTCCGCTCAATATATCACACCTACGGAAGTAGAATTAGACATATCATCTTTGAGCGGTTTGTATTATCTGACAATCGGTCAATACTACAATGCCGCTGGGTCGGGAACTGTATATGTTTATAAAGTATGGCTTGAATAGGAGGTTTAATATGGCTTATTTAGAGTACCAAAAACAAACAAAGCAAGTAGTAGAAATTCATGAAAGTGAACCAACCGTTTCAAGTGATTACGATTATGCTGTCTCAGAGAATTTTACAGTCAGCGATGAGTTCGAGTGGACTATTTGGGTCAATGGCGTTGACGTTGACAAAAATTTAACCAGTCATTCCGCAATCAGAAATAACCCAAATGCTAAGCGGTTGCTACAGGAGAATGAGCAATTAAAAGCAACCAACACTTTGCTTACATCGGAATTAGCAAAGGTCAAGATTGATTTAATGTTAATGAAAGGGGGTGTCTCATAATGGCATTTTGGAAATTTGCATACAACGCTAAATGCGTGACAATTGATCAACTTCGTATCGTTGTCAAAACAGAGTCTAATCCGTATGGAGAAATTACTTCAGAAGAATTTGAACAAATTACAGGTAAAGCATACGCTGAGTAGGCTTTTTTATTTTGTTCAAATTCGCAATCGGACCATTATGTGTCGTAGCAAAGAATTAAATATATAAGCAGAGAGTGCCCATTGGGTGCTCTTTTTTAATACCCAAAAATAAGGAGGTGCGAAATGGATGTAATTCAAGAAGTAGCGATGTCGCAAGCGGTATGGGCTATCTGCTGCATAGCTATGGTCGCATGGAATATGAGGACATCTAAAACTAGAGAAGACAAACTTATGGAGCATTTGGAGCGGTCCAACGTATCCCAGGAGCGAACGGCCACGGCGTTACAGTCGATGGAAGGTCGTATGGACCGCATGGAAAAAGTTATTTACAAGGAGGAAAAATAAAAATGACAAACAAACAAGAAAATAACGCACCAATTGACAAGTGGATGATCGCACGGACGGTCGTCCTTTTTGTCGCGCTAATTAATCAGTTTCTGGTGCTAAACGGGCTATCACCACTGCCGTTTGAAGATGCACAAGTCGAGAATTCAGTGACGGTCGTATTGACGATTTCAGCGTCATTATGGGCTTGGTGGAAGAACAATAACATCACTTACAAAGCGCGCAGGAATGAAGATTACATGAAGAAAAAGGGGCTGAAATAATATGGCTAAGATTTTTATTGACCCCGGACATGGGGGGCATGATCCAGGCGCAGTAGGCAGACATTCGAAAGAAAAGGACAACGCGCTGAAAGTCGGCTTGCGCTTAAAAACACTGCTGGAATCTTACGGTCACACCGTTAAGATGTCACGCTCAACGGATGTGTTTTTAACGCTGTCAGAGCGCGCCAGACTAGCCAATGCATGGGGAGCTGACTACTTTGTCAGTTTGCACAATAACGCGGCATCTGCAAGTGCGACAGGCTTTGAAACATTTGCTCACAACGGGGCGCTACAATCCAAGACGCTTGTATTTCAAAGTGCCATCCACAATGCAATTGCAAAAGAACTCGGCATCCGTGACCGTGGTGAAAAGCGAGCGAATTACGCAGTATTGCGTGAAACAAGAATGCCGGCCGTATTGATTGAGTACGCTTTTATTTCCAATGTGAACGATGAGCGAATTTTGATTAATGAAGTTGAAAAGCTGGCGCAGCTAACTGCCAATGGAATCGTTAGCTATGCAGGGGGAGTTAAGCCGACTAAGCCAGCACCACCAACAGTTGCAGTAGACACACCAAAGGAGGATGACGAAATGGCTGAACAATTACCTGATACACAAAAGGAGGATATGAAAAACCTATTAGAGCACGCATACAATACCAAAGGAAAAGATGGAAAACCTATTTTTAGTGTGAATCATGCCCCTAAAGTCGATACAATGACCCGTGGACAAGCTACAGATTTATTGATTAGTTATGTGGCTCGCACAAATAAGTAAAGCAAAAGGCGTCTACTCTTGATTTGAGTGGGCGCCTTTTTGTGTTTAAGAACTTTGTTTACTTTGCTTATTTTTTATACGTCTTCTTTCGCTTCTTTTTCTTTTCCTCTTTATCTTTAAACCCAAGAATCTTAAGTACCTTTTAAAAAGATGCCACTTTTCCATTAACCAATCAACAATGAATAAAAAGTTTTTCTTATGTATAGCAGTAAAGAAATAAATTGTCCATAAACCAGGAACAAGCCACCAATATCCTTGGAGCGCATATTGTAGGTGAACATTACTCAGCTCTAAAGTAGCTCCAACTAAAGATATCGATATTAAAATACCGTGGATGATTATTAGAGACGGATGCTTTTCGAATAAAGATCCATCTGTTTTTTTAGTACTCCACAAACTTCTCCCAGTCAGCTTGGCAATGCCGTTTAACAAAAAGAATAAAATGAGTATAACTGATGAAGCCCCAATAGAACTTATGATTAAGATTTCACCTATTGATAGCAAGTAAGCATTCGCGAATAAGCTTGCAAATCCTTGAATCGCACCAAAAGCACCCATCATTATCGCTGCAAATATACCTAATATGGTAATGAATTGCGTTAGCATATTACGATTCTGGGTTTCTGCTTCATGTTTTAACTGGTCATACCTATTAATTAATTGCTGTTGCTCTCGTCTTAATACCTCGATTTCTTTCATCTGCATACTCATCAATGTATATTTTTGCACTAAAGCTAAATCTATATGTCTTAATATCTTATAGTACATTCTTTCAGAATCCATTCCTCCTTCTCTGGGGCCAGCTGTTGGAATTGGTTTTTCTTCAATTTCTTCCTTTGTTGAAAAGTAAGAATTGCCACGACTATGTAGATCTTTCGTGAATTCATCCAAATCCTCTACTGGAGTGTTTTCAAATACACATTTAGTTATTTTGTCGTAAGGAATTATATAATGCATGAAAGTTGTTTCTTCAAGTGCTTCCATGAATTGTTTGAACTGCCTATCTAGTTTCCTAGAGTTCGAGTGATTCCCTTCAGAACTTGCCGCTACTTCATCGCTCTGTAATGGTTCTATTTGCGTCCCGGAATCAAAATCTTCCATAAAACCTTTAGAAAAACCTTTCCTTTCGACAGAAACAACTTTTCTATTTTCAGAAAAAGATTTAATCAAATCTTCAAAAACAATAAAGAATTCTTCTTCTTGCCGTTCATTCTTATTCATGCTCTAAAATCCTCTGCGATTTCACCTAAAGCATAACTTTCAACATAGTTTCTTTGAAGTATATCTTCCTCGTAATCTGACCACGAAGGGAAATCATGAGAAACTCGGACTAATTCAAACGGATCAATCTGTAACAATCTTTCAATATTTTCATCCCACATTGCATATTCAGGATTATAAAAACCGTATAATTCTTCAGCTATGTCCTTATCTTTAAAATGATTATAGGTATAGTATAACGATTCAACGACAGGTCCGTATTTCCATTTTTCGAAAGGGATATCATATGTTTCAGTGGCTAATTCATCTATCCCATTATGTCTCATATGAAAGCCTAATGAGAAAAACATAACTTTTTGAATTTGTAGATTAGTTACTGATAAACTTGCATCATTTGCAACTGCGATAATATGGTTAGCCAACTCTCTCATGCCAGCCATAATAACTCCTCCTCTTTCAGATAATTCTGTTTTCTATAGTACTATCTTAAATATACAGTATGTAAAGCGAAATTGATACATAAAAACACGAAAAAACGCAACTGCGGACTGTTAAAACGTATAAGTTGTCACAATCACTCAAGTACTTCTAAGTCCATTATACCATATTTCCACTTGATTTACGAACATTCATTCTGTATGCTGTAATCAAGGAGGGGAACGAGTGTGCTTAATATGTTGATCAAGTCGGTTGAACATAATCAAGTATTGGATATGATGTATCTATCTAAGAGTGGTCAAGTCAGTAAACGAAGGGTGAGGGTCTTGCTAGTGGGGGATGTATCTTTCAGGGCTTACTGTTATCTACGAGGGTCTAAGCGGACGTTCACGATTGACAACGTACTGGCGCTTGTTCCCGTCATAACGAAAGAAAGCATGGTGATTTAACGTGTCTATGATACCTGCGGATGCTTTACCACATTTTGAGAATATGATTTATTTGCCGATGGTCATAAAGATTCTGGAAAGAGATAGAGAAACAATTGAAATCAGTCCATTTAAGTTGAGGGGTCCATATATCAAAATTGTGGAGGATGCCTTAAAGAATGTGCGGGCAGAATTAAAAGCTACAAACACTTACGCCCGAAACCGAAAGTTGAAGCTAATCAAAAAGGGGAAAGATAATACGTTTACTGAGTACGTATTTGTAATCGGTGATAATGAAGATGTACGACGCTATTTAAATGTTCGACTGCGCAATCGGGCGGAGGAACTAATAAATCTATATTTTGAAAAGGGAATGTTGAATAATGCAAGAACACATTCGTGATAGAGGAAATATAAAATGGCGAGGCTTGATGTTGCCGGAGCATGTAACCAAGATAAATGATTGGCGCGCAAAAGCTCAGTACGAAGAGCGACCGGAACTCGATGAATTTGACCTTCAATCCATACAAGAAGAGATTGAAGCAGCGTATAAAAGGAAATGTCTTATCCTCATAATTACCTGGGCAAACGGAAAGTTTTCAATGCGTGGAGGAATCACAGAAGAAATCAATGTGCAGTCGGAGTTTATCATGCTAGATAGTCCGTTCGGTGTCGAGAAAATCATGGCATCGGATATTGTCGGTGCGCAAATCAGTGAATAAAAAATCTGAGAGGATGATTAATAATGACAGCAATTCCAAAACCAAAGAAAATAAATAAGAGTGTATCAGGGCCACAACTAACAGAGTATGATTACCAAGAAATCGGCGAGAAAATAAGCGATGCGCATGAATTTAAAAACGAAGTAGAAATCACGACGTACCACCGTAAGCAATACGAAACGGCGCGGGGAGTTGTAACCAATGTTGATGGCCAGAGCGGCAAATTGATTTTACGGGTTGGCTCCGAGAATACCACTATCAATATGAACTCTATCGTGAGTGTTAAATGAAAGAGTACACGGCCAGTTCTTTACGGATTGGTCTTTTTATTTGTCAGATTTATTAGTATTGACGAATGAGAAGCTGGTTTTCCCTCTGCCCCCACTTCTGCCCCCTATAGTGAAATCCCTTATACTTATATGTGATTAGGCTAGTTCTGAAAATGCATCTTATAAAGCCGCGTATATCATAGAAGTCGTATAAAAATAACTGGCTATAATACGGGTAATTATTGGTTAATGGAAAATGAAACAAGGCTGCTCCCGACATCGGGAAGCAGCCTTGTACTTTGTTAGTGTGCAAAAGATTTCGTGTGATCTAGATAGAGGAAGATTGGATTTTCTCCATGTTTGAAAACAGTGATGAGATAACCAGTTGTTTTCTCGACAATGCCAATTGCGACATCATTAGGGTTTACCCTAATCGGTGTAATGAAGGTTTGTTTTCGGATATTACGTGTGTTTAAGCCCTCTGTTGAAACCTGCTCGCCAAAGATGATTGGATTGTCCAATAACGCTTGTTCGATGCTATTCAATACATCAGTTGGCATGCTATCTGTCCACCAAATTTTACGCGGTTGGAATTTATGATGCGCTAAGTAGTCGAGTTTCATGAGACTGCGAACAATCTCCATATCTGCTTGTCCATCTGTTGTCAAATACTCCTCAAGTCGCGTAAAGAGGTCTTCGAGCTGATGACCAATTCTTGACCAACCCTGACTTTCCCAATACGTTCCAAACTGTTGAAAGAAATCAAACGGTGTATCGAAGACTTCTGATACGAGATATTCAACCGTGCGTGGCAAACGGTTGTCGTTCCAGTATTTTTCAAGTACATCTTCAGTTTGTTTGATGCGTAAAATATCATCGAATGTTAACACGTTGTTTGAAAAGATTTCATAAGGTGCTTCGTCAACGTAGGTATAGCCATATTGCTCAGCTTGAATACGCAATCCTGTGCCGCGCAGTAATTTAAGGAAGCCTAGCTGTAATTCCTCTGGGCGCATGGCAAAAACTTCGTTGAACGTATTTCTGAATGAATCATAGTCTTCTTCAGGCAGTCCAGCGATTAAATCGAGGTGCTGTGCGATTTTCCCGCCTTCTTTTACCATCGTGACGGTCCGAGATAACTTTTCAAAGTTTTGTCGGCGTTTGACGAGTTCGTTGGTCAAATCATTTGTCGACTGAACACCGATTTCAAATCTGAATAAGCCAGCTGGTGCGTGTTCGTTTAAAAAGTTGATGACTTCGGGACGCATAATATCACCGGTAATTTCAAATTGGAAAACAGTTCCCGGGACATGTTCATCAATTAAAAATTGGAACATTTCCATCGCATAGCTACGACTAATATTGAATGTCCGATCGACGAATTTAATGGTTTTTGCACCGTTGGCCATCAAATAACGGATGTCGTCTTTAATCGCATCTCGGTTAAAGTAGCGTACGCCGACTTCAATGGATGATAAACAAAACTGGCACGAAAATGGACAACCACGGCTTGTTTCGATATAGGTGACCCTCTTTCCGAGTGTTGGAATGTCTTCAGCGAAACGGAATGGGCTAGGGAGTTCCCTTAGATCTAATTTCGGACCAGGTGCTGTGATTTTCAAGTCTCCATTCACTTGATAAGCAACGCCTTGGACACTGGCCATGTCTTGTTTACCTGTATAGGCATCTAATACTTGTTTAAATGTTCGTTCGCCTTCACCGATAACAATGACATCAATTTCAGGAACGCGTTGTAGCCAATAATCATAATCGTAGGTGACCTCGGGGCCCCCTGCAACAATGACAACGTCGGGATGGACCCTTTTTAACATACGCATCACTTTAATCGATTCTTCAATATTCCAAATGTATAGACTGAAGCCGACAATATCTGGATTCTTTTGATATAAATCTGATACGATGTTCATTGTGGGGTCTTTTATGGTGTATTCTGTAATAACGGGAGAATAGTCGGGCTCTACATACGCTTTTAAATAGCGAATAGCGAGATTTCCGTGGATATATTTTGCATTTAATGTTGTTAAGACGATATTCATTGATATGCTCCTCTTTTTTATGTTTGCTTACAAGTATACTTAAGTGAAAAACTCGAACCTTAGACCTATATTCCAGAAACTGATAATATGGAATAATCTGAAACAGGGGTATTTTGTATAAATTTGATTTTTTCGCATAAGCCATTGTCATTTTTCATATTGTCTTGAAATGGGATCAGGAGGAATAACTATGAGAAATAATTTGGACAAGGTAAGTGGGTGCGTCTCCTTTGAGCTGGATGATGGTATAAGACCAGGTATCGTTTTGGAATTGACTGGAATAATCATTGATATGAACAATTCGTTCCGTACTACATTTGCTGTCGAGCAAAAGCAGAATATCAAAGCGATTATGGACGTATCGAGCGGTGCTTTGTGGGAAGCCTTCTTGAAACGTGCAGTTGAAGCGAAAAAGAACATAAGTGATAAGTTGTTGATACGTATACTGTCTGACCAGTCTTCTCCAGTGACGATGCATGTGACCTATCATCATGATTGTCAGAAGGTGGTTGCTCATTGTGATGCAGCAAGCACATTTGGTGTGGCACCTATTAAGGCATATTTAAATGCATTCCGTCATTCAAAGGATTTTTTAATGCTTATAGATTATAACGGTATCATTCGTGATGTAAATGATATGCATGATGTATACTTTAACCTATCACGGAATGATTTCATCGGGAAAACGATTGCAATCGTTGAAGATATCTTCCCAGATGTGACACAGGAAATGTGTACAAGTTATTTAAAAAAACTGAAGCACGAAGGTCGCGCAGAAGTGCTGAAAAAATTTGAACGCTCTCCTAGAGACATGCGCTATTATTATATTACAACTTATGACGATAAAGAAACAGGCATGTATGTGATTAAAATGACAGATCGTACAGAAGCAGAGAATTTAGAGCAGCAATTGGCGCACTCTGGTTCATTATCAGCTGTAGGTCAAATTGCGGCAAGTATTGCGCATGAAATTAGAAATCCGATGACGACGTTAAAAGGGTTTATACAACTTTTGGAAGTGGATGCTTCGGCTGAGTCGATGAAATATTTATCGGTCATCGAGGGTGAAATTGAAAGAATGGAATCTATCTTGAATGAGATGTTGACGCTTTCAAAGCCTACATTTAATAAAAAAACGACATTATCATTAGCTGTTCTTGTAGCTGATATTGTCAGTATTTTAAATCCAAAGGCATTGATGGATGGTATGAAAATACTTTGGAGCCCTCCGATTTTTGATACGCTTATTTATGGCAACGCCGATAAAATTAAGCAAGTATTACTGAACTTATGCAAAAATGGACTAGAGGCTATGGAAGCAGGCGGCATACTGACAATTGACATGAGACGCAGTGACAAAAATGAGATTCGCTTGTCGATTACGGATACCGGAAAAGGAATGAATAGTTACCAGTTAAAGCAGATTTTTATGCCGTTTTTCACTTCAAAACCAGGCGGAACGGGCTTAGGATTACCATTTGTCCTGAAAGCGATGGAAGAGCATAGTGGCACGATAGCGGCTGACAGCCAGGAAGGGGTCGGCACAACATTTATGCTGTCTTTTCCAGCAACGGAGTTATGCAACCGTCACATCAGTGGAGGAGAGTCGATATTGGCGCAGTAAACGGAGCTTCCATGCCTTTTGACAGGGAGCCTTCTTGAGATTATAATAGAGGGCGACTCCCCAAAGGGACAATAGAGGATGAAACAGTATGGAAAAAAATACGGAGCGCGCACTGAAATTGTTTATCGTTCTTTCGAGGGCAGGAAAAGTAGTTTTAGAAGAAGCGCATAAGCTGATTGAACAAAATGGATTAAACCCGACGGAATTTGCTGTTCTTGAACTTCTTCATCATAAAGGTAGGCAGTCCATCCAGAAAATTGGACAGAAAATTCTACTTCGAAGTGGCTCGATGACCTATGTTGTTGATAAGCTAGAGAAGAGAGGGTTGTTAGAGCGCGTTTTTTGTACAGAGGATAAGCGCGTCACCTATATATCGATTACGCCTGCAGGAACAGAACTTATTGTATCAATATTCCCAGATCATGCGGCAAATATTGAATCATTGATGTCGGAGCTTTCTCCAGCTGAACAAGATACTGCAATTGACTTATTGCGTAAACTCGGTTTATCGATTAAGGATTTATCTTAATATTTTACAGACAAAAAGAGCCACACAATCCATTGTGCGGCTCTTTTTGTCTTATAGAAAATCGTTTACTTTATTTCTTAACGATTGTTTCACCCATTTTGAGGAAGTTTTGGAAATGTTCCTCTTGTGCGGAATCGAATATCGTTAGCTTAATGAGAAGTCCATCACGCTCGAAAACCATCCCTGTGAAAGAGCCTGCCGGCGTTTTAACCGTTAGCGCTGTTACATTGTCAATTCCTTCGCCAGCGGGTAAAGAGGCCGTGTCTGTGAGCTCAGAAGGGGTGTTTCCATCGGAGATTGCCTCAAGCATGTTCTTCGTATCTTCAACTAGAGAATCATAAGAAGCATTTTCTTTTGCCACTGTTTCAATACGCATAAAGATTGATTCATCATTATTGACATATAAGCTATCTTTGCCAGGTTCTTCGCTTGTTAACGTATAGTTCGGCAGTATAGCGATTGCATAATCCTGTTCGTCACTTTGTGTTAAATCGTCTTTGGGTGCAGTATTTTCGTCATCTTTTGTAACTGCATCTTCTTTATCCTCAGGCTTATCAACTTCCGTGTCTGTGTCTACAGTCGTGTCGGATTCTACATCTGCATCTGTATCTACGTCCGCGTCCTCTTCTACGATTGCATCCTCCGTATCCTCTTGGATGTCCGGATTTTCCGTACCAGCTACTTCTTCCGAGCTGTTAGCGTTGTTGTCAGGCTTGTCCGAGCCAGTGTCTGTGCCGCATGCGGAAAGTAGTAAAACACTTGCAATCCCTACATACAATAAACTCCATTTGCTTTTCATGGGCAATCCCTCCTTAATCTAATTAGACGTACGAGTTACGTAGAGGTTTCACTCTTTAAGTTGTCCCGTACCGTGGATGATAGTATAACGCTTGTGATTAATGACGGTTTTCTCTTCCAATCCAAGCTCTTCGAAGTTTTCCATATAAGTTAGGTCAACAATGACGGAGTTTTCATTTATTTTCTCGACAATCCCTTGCAGCCCATCTCTAAATTCTATGATATTACCTACATTTGCAATCATCATAGTAATCAGCTCCTTTACGATTATTTTTAGTATGCGAATGCATTCTTCATATCTTTATTAGTTTGCCTTAAATCGACTTGCTCGTAAAGTGTTTTCTATTAAAATGAGTAGAAATCGCTGAATCTGTGATGTAGTCATCAGATGTCAGATGTCGGAATTTGTCGTTAATTATTTTCCAATCCGCAAGAATAGTTGTGTATAATAATAGACTAGCCATGTTTCATTCCTTGGGGGGATTGAATTGAAATGGAGTTTGGAAGAAGAGATAGAATATATACGAGCAAAAATGATGGATACGGCGGATAAAGAAGGATTAACTGCCGATCAAACAATGGAACTGAGTCGGGAATTAGATCGTCTACTGAATCAGTTTCAAACGGAACAGCAAAAGTGCATAGGGTCCGAAGGAAAGACATGGACATAATTGTGTGGGTTGTCGTATATAATCTGGATTAAAGATAGGAAATCTGATCAATAGAGAAAAGAATTTTAAGTTTTTTAAAAAAAGATGTTTAATCGACGGGAAAAGCGGGGATATTACAATTGAACACAGCAACATTCTCATTTCCCCCTTTTGAGGACGGAGCCCGATACACAGGGTCCGTCCTCCTTTTTTGTCGTTTTGGCTTCGAGCTTTACCTTAAGATAGAAAATGTTGTTTTTTCTGATAAAATAAAAAGGGAATAGGGGGAATGGATGTGCAAGAGACTAAAATTGCATTTATCGGTACAGGAGTTATGGGCGCTAGTGTCGTCAAACATTTATTGAACGCTTCCTTTGAGGTAACGGTCTATACGAGGACGAAAGAGCGAGCGCAAGCTGTGATTGAAGCAGGTGCGACTTGGGCAGCAACTGTCGGAGCAGCTGTGGCGAATGCGGATGTGGTCTTTACGATGGTTGGCTATCCATCGGATGTTGAAGAGGTCTATTTTGGAGAGGGCGGCATTTTTGCATCAGGTAAGGAAGGGCAAACGGTCATTGATATGACGACGTCTAGCCCGGCTCTGGCGAAACGAATTGCTGAGCGAGCAATGGAGTTGAATATGTCGGCATTGGACGCTCCGGTTTCGGGAGGGGACATTGGTGCGCAAAATGGCACATTGTCCATTATGTGTGGAGGAACAGAGGAGCAGTTTACGAACATGTTGCCCATTTTGTCGATGTTCGGCAAGCAAATTGTCTATCAAGGAGCGGCAGGTGCTGGACAGCATACGAAAATGTGCAACCAAATTATTATTGCTACAAGTATGATAGGCGTATGCGAATCACTCGCCTATGCCGAAAAAGCAGGGCTCGATCCTAATATCGTGCTACAATCTATTGCCTCTGGAGCAGCGGGTTCTTGGACGTTATCGAATTTAGCGCCAAGAATGTTGGCGGGTGATTTTGAACCTGGATTTTATGTAAAACACTTTTTGAAGGATATGAATATCGCGTTGGAAGAAGCAAAGGCTATGAATTTAGAACTGCCAGGTCTGGAATTGGCCCAGCAAATGTACGACAAGTTGGTTCAAAGTGGCTTTGAAGATAAAGGGACACAGGTTCTTTATCAACAGTATACGCAGAAATAAAACGAGCTGATTCATGTCGAAAAATGACATGAATCAGCTCGTTTTATTTTGTCTAGGCCACAGTGCCTAGGGGCTTGCGATTTTGTCCAGTTTCTTAGCCATCTAAATAGGATGAGCGAAATCGTTGTGTGTTTTGAAGCATAGATGTGCTTTTTATCGGAGAGACACGCGGTCTCTGTTGAGGGCGTTCGATAGGTTCACCAGCGTAATCGCTCAGAAGTTCCCGAGCAGTTTTCAAACTCATTCGCTCTTGGGGATTGCGTGCGGTTTGATCTTGTTCACCGAGGTGTGGGAGAGAGGTGAAATCTTCTTTGTCCGGGATTGTATGGAAGAGGAAATCGCCGCAACGCACGAGGACGGTTGAATGCTGCTTGCTAAACTTGGGATTATCTACAAAGTGCAAGCCGATTTTTTGCGCGTCACCAGAACGAAGTAATTTGTCGAGCGCTCTTTTTTTGAGTGCGTATAGTTGTTTATTGTTGGGTGCTGTTTTTGCATGTCGATTGACGGTGTAGATAGCAATTGCTAATCGACGAGTAGAATGATGATTCTCCAAAATAAACCTCCTAATGTTAGGCATTAGATATACATTTATGACCATACTATCAAAAAAGGAACTATTTGTATACTTTTATTTGTATGAAAAATGTAAAATATGCATATAATTATGTCGAAAAAGGTCTGATTCAATTGCAAAACAGCTCGTTTTTAAGGCGAGTAACTGCTATAATTAATGAGATTCTAAACATTATTTTAGGAGAGTAAATACAATGTAGGGTAATGATGTTTAAAGCTTTGGATAGAGGCATAGTAGACGGAGGCGCTCATGGGAAACATTGATGTAGAAGATTATTTTAAAAATAATGTTGAACCTTATATATTTGATCACCCTTTTAACATGTCGATTCTAATTGGAAAAGATAAAAATGGTGACTTTGATGTGCTGTATGCAAATAAGTTGGCGATCTCATATTTTAGGCAAGAAAGTAAGGCGACAGCTACAAAGTTTTTTGGAGATTTATGGGTTCCTGTCCGAAAGAAGATTCAGAAATTGCGTATTCAACGGAATTATAAAACAAGTGTTCTGTTGAAAGCAGATTTGTTTAACTTGGATCTCCAGCGCCGTACGGAGGAAAGCGGACGTGAATTCATTTTCATTGAACTGCGAAACCAACTGAATACTTTAGTAAATCGAGATGTTAGTAGTGAGTTAAAGCGTGAGTACAGGTCTGTTATTGAGAATAATTTAGATCCAATCATGTCGATTGATGAACACTACCAAGTGACATATGCCAATGCAGCCGTCCATACTGCGTTTGGTCATTGTGGGAAAATTTTGTCGGGGAGTTCTATCTTGGATCTTTTGAAGAGAGAAGAGATAGAGGCATTTAAAGTGTTTTTATCCCGTGCGTTAGCCGGAGAGTCTGTCGAGCGGGAGGGGTTATCGTTCGTTCATGAATCAGGGTATTATTTACCGGTCTATTTGAAAGCGATTCCAGTTTTGGCAGAAGACCAAGTTCAAGAAATTCATCTGATTATTCGGGACACATCTATACATCAGAAAAATAATGAAAAATTGTTGTATTTATCCTACCATGATCAGTTGACGGGTATTTGGAATCGGCATGCGATGAAAGAACACTTCAAGAAGGATTCTGAGTATTTGAGGGGACGTGAGGAGAATTTATCATTTATTCACCTTGACCTTGATCGCTTTAAACTGATTAATGAGTCATTAGGACAAGATGGAGCAGACGACATTCTAAAGAAGATTGCGGAGCGCTTACGGGTCATTTGTCCAGAAACAGCAAGGTTGTATCGGAACGGCGGGGATGAATTCGTCATCACGTTGCAAAATGCTTCGGCTACGGTAACGGAGAGAGTTGCGCAAACCATTTTGGCGGAATTTCAAAAGCCATTTTATTATAATCGGCTAGAA
Source organism: Sporosarcina sp. FSL K6-1522 (assembly GCF_038622445.1). Lineage (GTDB taxonomy): Bacteria > Bacillota > Bacilli > Bacillales_A > Planococcaceae > Sporosarcina. The sequence continues at coordinate 3,905,209 of NZ_CP152019.1, read as the reverse complement.
TATTTTATTTCCGTGTCGATTGGTATTGCGGTCTACCCCGAAGATGGTAAGACGCTTGAGGAGCTGTTACGTAGATCGGAGCAGGCATTGGCTTTTGTGAAAGAAAGGGGCCGTTCTCATTACCGTTTTTACCAAGAGGAGATGAATTCGTCATTTCCGGATGAAGCGCTTATGGAATCCCATTTACGTCGCGCGATTGAACTGGAAGAATTGTCGATTCATTATCAGCCGCAAGTCGATTTGAAAACAGGAATGATTAGTAGCTTTGAGGCGCTTCTTAGATGGAATAATCGAAAATTTGGTTTTGTTTCGCCGGGACAATTCATTCCGATTGCTGAAGAGTCAGGGCTGATTCATGAAATTGGTAATTGGGTGTTGGATCAAGTTTGTAAGCAACTAAAGGAATGGCAAGAAAAACGATTTAGGCCTGTACGTGTTGCTGTCAATATTTCGCCAAAACAATTTCGTAAAGAGACGTTTGTTGATCGAGTGAAAGCGAAAATTGAGCACTATGGGATTTGCCCTTCATCTCTTGAGGTGGAGATTACGGAAAGTGCATTAACAGATATGACTGAAACGTTGGGTATTTTGAATGAACTGAAGAAAATCGGTGTCTTCATTTCTGTTGATGATTTTGGAACGGGTTATTCGTCACTAAGCTATTTGAAACAATACCCGATTGATATTATTAAAATCGACCGTTCTTTTATTCAAGATATTGAATCTGATGCGAAAAATGAGGCGATTGCTAAAACGATCATTAATCTGGCGCATAATCTGGGCATGGAAGTCGTGGCAGAGGGTGTGGAAAAAGATTTACAAGCACAGATTCTACTTGAAGCGAACTGTCAAAAGGCACAAGGCTTTTTGTACAGTCGAGCGGTTCCGGTGGAAGAGCTTGTGGAGAAGTATTTAGCGTGTGAGTTGTAACGATAAGACAGGAAGCGGACGACATTTGTTGTCTGCTTTTTTTAATATACAAAAACACATCTGTTTAATTAGACAAAAAATAACTAAATCATACACTGGGCACTTTGTATGCAATTGCTTTTAGATCGCTTTGGATTGAACCTTTGCTATACGATTATCGAGGTGTTTCTATGAGTAGGGTGATTGCCCGTCCGTCGCTCTCCAAAATCCCGAATATATATAGTGCAAAGGCTTTTTTGGAAGAAAGAATCGTCGACTCTTTACCTAGAGTGGCGGCCAAAGATGCAATTTGGGCCGCTGAAGCCTTTGTAATGGTCTTTTCTATTGTTATTGCGGGAAAGTTCACTTTCTACTGGGCTTATTGTATTTAAGAAGCCTAAGCCTTGCTAGGAGAAAAAGAAGGAATGCATTGTACAACGTACAAGGGTGCCCGGAATTGTATCTTTGGGCACTGTACTCTTTAAAGAAAGTCCTCTATTCTTTTCTTCTTAAGCAACCGCATTTTTCACTTAACAATTGGAAGGACGCGACAGGTACTGATTCGCAACGGCATTATGAAAACGAGTATGACTAGAAATGACGCAGACTAAGGTTGCCACGTCCGAAGAAAGGTGGCTTAATTTCTGCAAAAAGCGCAGAAACACGGCAAATCGAACCCTTTGTAGTTCGATTCGCAACGCTTGTATGACCTACTACCTGTAGGCCCCGAGCTCGAAAAAAAATCTGGACGCAATTACGCTGAGGTGTAATTGATTTATTAATCGTCATGCATTCTATATCATGGTATAATAATGACTGAATACTCATTCATTACTAAGGGGGAATTGGGATGTTTGCTGAAAAAGTGATGATTGTAACAGGTGGTTCAAGTGGTATGGGGAAATATATGGCGAAGAAATTTGCGGCAGAAGGTGCGCAAGTTGTCATTGCTGGTAGGGATTTAGATCGGCTGACGGCTGCGCAAGCGGAAATTGGGGAGAGAGCGCATCTTTTTCAAATGGATGTTCGAAATGTAGAGTCTGTTGAGGCGCTTATTGCATTTGCTGATGAGAAGTTTGGTCGCATTGATGGGCTCATCAATAATGCAGCGGGAAATTTCCTCGTTCGTGCGGAAGATTTATCGCCGAATGGTTGGAAAGCAGTGATTGATATTGTATTGAATGGCACATTTTATTGCTCGAGTGCGGTTGGAAAGTATTGGATTGAGAAGGGGCGAAAGGGTGCTATTTTGAATATGCTTGCAACGTATGCATGGGACGCGGGACCAGGTGTCGTTCATTCGGCAGCGGCTAAAGCAGGGGTTATGTCGTTGACTCGGACGCTTGCGGTAGAATGGGGCAGACCATACGGTATTCGTGTCAATGGCATTGCGCCAGGACCGATTGAGCGTACAGGTGGCGCTGATAAGTTATGGGAGTCGGACGAAGCGACGAAACGTACACTGGCTTCTGTTCCGCTCGGTCGCTTTGGACAACCAGAGGAAATTGCGGAATTAGCTGCATTCATCATGTCAGACAAAGCCTCGTATATGAATGGTGAAATCGTCACGTTAGATGGCGGACAATGGTTGAATCAACATCCATTTTAACTTGTTTCAGCAGGTGAATGATTAATTTTATTCATTCAGCACATCCTATTTGTAGAAGGAGTGATGTGCTGAATGGACATTTGGGCAGTCCCACTGATGATTGTGGTTGTGATTATTTGTTTAATTGGCTTTCTTTCGGTACGAAAATGGAATAAGGCCGATCAGGTTGTGGATGGACAAGATAGTGCGATTCCGGCAGCGATTGAAGAGAATCCATTTACGTTAAATCCGATTATTTGGGTCATTCTAGTCGCAGCATTCTTCATGGGCATCATCATATTTTATTACGCGACCTCTTCTAGTTATTAGAAGGGGTTTTCTTTTTGTCTAGACGCCAGCCCTACCAAGGCGTTTGTGCTTTACTTTATTTTGAATGGAGGTCTGTTCGCCCATCTTATGGTATAATGGATGTGTAGTTTAGATATAAGAGCAGAAGCTACAGAGGGAGCCGATTACATGATTTCTGTAAAAGATAAGGATTTTCTTTTTACACCGATTGCGGACCATATTATATCATCAGAGAAAGTTGCACACGTCCAGGTCGGCAATAATGCAGAACACGCCCTTCTCGTCCTAACAAAAACCGGCTATTCAGCCTTGCCAGTCCTCGATGCAAAATATCGACTTATAGGATTGCTTAGTATAGGAATGATTACGGATTCCATTTTAGGGCTTGAACGTATTGAATATGAGCGTCTAGCCGATTTAAAAGTCGATGAAATTATGCAAACAGATATGCCGACGATTCGAACGACGGATCGATTCCAGAAAGGCCTTGATTTACTTATTAATCACACGTTTCTTTGTGTAACAGAAGAAGATGGAACGTTTGCGGGGATTTTAACAAGAAGAGTCATCTTAAAGGAATTTAAAAAATATATTTATTCTGTGTGATCCTGCTCAAAAGAGGCGGGGTCTAGTTGCATGAGGAAAGAAAGGCTCCATATAAGGGGCCTTTTTCTAATTGTTTAGACTCTGAGTGGCAAATGCCTAGTGCTTTTTAATTGGAAAGGAGTATTGAAGTCAATGGAAAATACGAAACGAACAAATCGCCCGCTTGTGCTCATCTCTGTCATGCTGGCGATGTTTGTCGGGGCAGTCGAGGCGACGATTGTGACGACGGCGATGCCTACGATTGCTGCTGATTTAGGAGGTTTTTCTAGATATAGTTGGATATTTTCGGCGTATTTATTAATGAGTACAGTGACGGTACTCATTTATGGGAAGTTGGCTGATATTTTTGGTCGTAAACCGATTCTATTTACGGGTTTGACTATTTTTTTAGTCGGATCGATTCTGTGTGGTTTTGCAGTTTCGATGGAGCAGCTAATCGTCTTTAGGCTTATTCAAGGGCTGGGTGCGGGGGCTGTCATGCCAATTGCTACGACGATTGTCGGGGATATTTATACGACGGAAGAACGGGCGAAAATCCAAGGGTACTTATCGAGTGTCTGGGGGATTTCCGCTGTGTCGGGACCAGTAATCGGAGGGCTTCTCGTGCAGTATTTGAATTGGAAGTTCGTTTTCTGGGTTAATGTTCCATTGGGGATACTGGCGATGCTAGGTATTTATCTATTTTTACATGAGCCAGCGCATGAGAAAAAGGTTTCAATTGATTATAAAGGAGCACTCCTGCTGACATTGTCATTATCAGCACTGTTATTTTGGCTTGCTGAGGGTGGTCAAACGTTTAGTCGTTTATCGGTATCGAGTGCGCTGCTATTACTTGTAGGACTCGGGCTATTTGCACTCTTTATCCGCGTTGAACGCCAAGCGGTAGATCCGATGATGCCGTTTGGGATTTGGAAAAATCCCGTCATTTTATATGCGAACTTGGTGTCACTAACGACAGGTGTGATTTTAATTGGGATTTCCTCGTATTTACCGACATTTGTTACAGGCGTGATGGAACAGCCTGCTATTATAGCGGGTTTTACCTTAACGGCTATGTCTATCGGTTGGCCGCTTGCGTCATCTGTTGCGGGGCATTTGCTCATTCGTTATGGTCCTTTTCTTGTGTCTTTCGTTGGAGGCATCTCGCTTATCGTAGGTGCTGTGATGTTCGTCATCATGCAGGCTGCTTTAGGACCGTGGTGGGCAGCGAGTGCTAGTTTCTTTATCGGAATTGGGATGGGGCTGACGAGTACGTCCTTCATCGTGACGATTCAAGGAGCAGTACCAAGGGAGAGACGCGGCTCTGCAACGGCTGCTAATATGTTCATGCGTAATTTAGGTAATACAATTGGTGCGGCTATATTTGGTGCGATTTTAAACGGCTCGTTGCTATACAGTTTTACGAGCAAAGGATTGAATTATGAGTTGGATGCCATTAATTTATTGTTAACGGAAGAGATGAGAGAGACATTGCTAGCCAATGATGTCCAATTTCTGCAACATGCACTTGGTTCGGGATTACAGTGGGTGTACATAGGTGTTGCTAGCTTTGCAGTGATTAGTTTCCTGCTTATTTTACGAATTCCACGCGGAAAGGGACCATTACATGACAACGACTGAATTAGATATTATTAACGCACTTGCGGAGGAAGGCAATATGCGCAAAGCAGCGGAGCGTTTGTTTTTATCGCAGCCGGCTCTTTCTCAGCGGTTGCAATCGATTGAAAAAGAGTGGGGAACGATGTTGTTCATCCGTTCACAGAGGGGGCTTGAACCGACGCCAGCCGGGGAATTAGTCATTGCCTATGCGAAGGAGACGATTCAGAAAAAAGAAGAGGCCTTCGCTATGATTGCCTCGATGGCGGATAAAGTGCATGGGACGTTGAAAATTGCCTGTGCTTCCATCGTTGGGCAGACGTGGCTTCCACAAGTGTTGAAAGACTATGTTCAACTTTACCCAGGCGCAAAAATTTCGCTGATGACGGGATGGAGTTCAGAAATTGTTAAAGCATTGTATGAGGGCGAGGCGCATGTTGGGATTGTACGTGGACAAGTCGATTGGAATAGCAGAAAGACGTATTTATTCCGTGATCGGCTGTATCTTGTGGATCGAGAGATTACGTCGATTGAAGAATTGAAAGATACGGATCGTCCCTTTGTGCAATTTAAAAGCGATTCCAATTATCATATGGAAATTCAGCGATGGTGGCAGCGCCATTTTAATCAGAATCCGGGTCGCCAAATTACGGTCGATCAAATTGAGACGTGCAAGCAGTTGGCACTCAATGGTATTGGCTATGCGATTTTGCCGTCCATTACGTTAACGGGTGATGAACAGGTCAATAAAATGCCCCTTCTCAACAGTGAAGAGGAGTTTGAGTTAACGCGAGATACGTGGCTCATTGGCTATGAGTCGTCATTTTCGTTGAAACAAGTCGATGCTTTTGCACAAATTGTTCAAAGGCATGCGCAAAGATTACAGAAAGATTACAATTATTAAGAGAATATGGAACTTTGTTTTGCCCTGTTCGTACTAATAAGGGAGTCATTCATCTTCATTCAGCAAAAACTCCCACCTCGACAGGTGGCGAGATGAATGCGGTTTTGTTTTACTGTTCAGTGGAGGTTCAAACGCCCGCTGAACGATTGAGGAACGCAGGCTAAGATCGCCACGTCCTGTGGCAATGCCTGCATGTCCTGCATCGTGCAGGCCCGAGCCTCCGGCGGATGTCACAGATTTTTAGAGGAGCATTGGAAGGCAGTCTAAGCGCGCGACGTCCTGAAGGGAAGTGCCTTAATTTCTGCAAAAACACAGAAATACGGCAATCGAACCCTTCGCCGTTCTATTCGCAACGACTGCATGACCTACATCCTGTAGGCCCCGAGCTCGAAAAAAATCTGGACGCAATTACGCCGAGGCGTAATTGATATGGATGGAGGGGTAGGCTATGTGGAAAAAATATGTGTTGTTTGTCGTCTTCTGGATGGCATCACTGGTGTTCATTCCAACTGTGACGGCTTTTGCCGCACCGGAATTGAAGGTGAATGTTTCGGCGGGGCTCGATGGTAAAGCAAAGTACGGCAAAGGTGCGCCGGTGACATTGACCATTGAAAATAGTGGTTCACCTTTTAGCGGAGATATGGTTATTGATATGCCTTTTACATATTCGATGGGGATGGGGGAAGCATTTCCACTTGAAATAGGTACGGGGGAGACAAAAACCATATCTTTTGTCATACCTAAAATGAATGATTATGGTGGCATGTACGGCATAGGGAATACAAAATCCATCTTTTTCTATGAAGGTGGTTGGGAGAAAGGGACGGAAATCGAGCATAAAGGTGCCCAGCAAATCACGGCGACATTGCATGCGGAAAATGCGAAGTTTGGTGTGCAATTTACCGATAATGTCGATCGCTTAGCAGCTTTAAAAGCAGTGAAATATGACAATGCATCCAATTTGGTGTGGATAAATGCCTCTAAAATAGGAGCATCCGCATTTCCGAATGAGGCAGATGGATGGGGAGCGGCCAATTTTATCGTCATCGATGAGTATCCATTGGCAGACCTACCTGTTCAGCAGCAAGAGGCGTTGATAGGCTGGGTACGTAACGGTGGCATTATCATCATGGGTGGTTCGGACAATAGTCAGGCGGAAGTCGGTTTATTCGCCGAGTATTTGCCCTTAAAGGTCCAAGAAAAGACAGAGATGAATACGGCTATTTTGAATAAGTGGGCGGGAACAGAAGGTTTTGAAGGCATGATCCCATCTTATAAAGCTGAACTGACGCCAAATGCACAGCCCTTTTTGGAAGAGGAGCAACAGGTTCTCGCTGCTTACAAACAACTTGGTGAAGGACTTGTCATACAGACGGCATTCTCCTTAGGTGATGAACCATTCGCAAAAATGGAGGGTACGATTGCATTTTGGAAGACGCTGTTGGAAATGGGGGAACGGACGATTCAAGTGAATCCGATGTCCCAGCATTATTATTATGACGATCCGATGGAGAGGATTGTCTATTCAATTGGCGATTCGAATGAGTTATTTCCATCGTTTAAAGTGTCGGCACTTTTCATAGTAGGCATTATCCTTTTTTATATGATTGTGATTCTTCCTGTACTGTATTTCATCCTGAAAAGGAAGGATAAACGTGAGTATACGTGGTGGATTATTCCTGTGATTGCGGTAGTAACGTCTGTTGCGATTTTTGCCTATGGAGCAAAAGATCGGATTGGCCGTGCGCAAATTCAACATACAGCTGTGCTAAATGTTGAACAGGATGGCAGCATGGCTGGCTATTATGCCGAGTCATTGTTGACCAACAAATCGGGGGACTTTGCATTTACGGCACCGCCGGAAACGACGCTATTTGCGTCAACGCGAGGAGAGGATCTCTTTAGTTCTTCAAGCTCTGTATCTGTGCATAAACGTGCAATGCTCGAAAAAGAGCTAGCTGGTTCGACTGTTCATCTTCGCAATGCGGGGTATTGGGATGTGGCGACAGTTTATGGGAAAACGATATTGGAAAAGATGGGGACTTACGATAGTCAGTTGGCGATTGACGATAAAAGGTTAACAGGGACGGTTACAAATAGCTTTCCATTTACGTTGACAGATGTTGCAATTTGGTCGGGCAGTGCGCTAATTCCAATTGGTGATCTTGGCCCGGGGGAGTCTGTTCAAGTGGATGAAATATTGAAAACGGACACATTGTTACCGAGAAGAGAGATGTTTAATACTTATATGGGCGTTGCGCCGACTCATTCAGATGATTTAACACAGATGAGGAAAGACAGCCTGTTATCATTTTCAGGCGAGCAGATGAACAAGACGGAGAAACCGGTTCTTATCGGTTACACGGACACACAGCTTGTGCCCATCGAACTTACACAAGGAAAACCAACGATTTCATCGATGACAATGATTGCTCAACCTGTCGAAGTGGACGTAACGTTCAATGATACATTTACCATTGTTCCTGAAATGATGACGATGTCGCTTCTTTCGGAAGATACGCTGTATCCGGCAGATTCGATGGGAGGCACAGTCAATGAGTATTATTTCAATGAACCCGTCTATCTGCAAACGTGGAAAGTACCCGGGGAATTGAATGATGTGAAGCCGAGCTGGACTTCGTTCAAAGTGTCTAAAATTCAAAATCAGTTGTATGATGTGAGCATTTTGAATGTCCAAACAGGTGATTATGAAGAGCAGGGTGGTAATACATTTACGATTGCCGACAAGTTGGATGACTACATCACTGCTGAAGGGGAGATTGTTCTCCGACTCGTTTTAAAGGATGCGCGAAATGGTGACCAAGGACGTGCACCGGAGCTTAAATTGACTGGTGAGGTGGCGAAATGATTGAAATTAAAGGGTTAACAAAGAAGTATGGCAAGTTTTGCGCACTTGACGATTTGAATTTGACGCTTTCGGAAGGAACGGTCTTTGGCTTTGTAGGGGCAAATGGAGCGGGGAAATCCACAACTTTTCTGATTTTAGCAACCTTGTTGCAGCCGACAGCGGGGGATGTATTCATCAATGGTGTCAATGTCAGAGAAAATCCTTCTGAAGTTCGCAAGATGATTGGCTATATGCCAGATTTTTTTGGTGTGTATGATCAGTTGAAGGCGGATGAGTATTTGGACTTTTACGGTGCCAGCTATGGTATTCCAGAGGCGAAACGTAAGGTTTTAATACCCCAATTGCTGGAGCTCGTCAATCTCTCTCACAAGCGCTATGACTACGTCGACCTGTTGTCGCGTGGAATGAAGCAAAGGCTGTGCCTTGCACGCAGTCTCATCCATGATCCGAAAGTGCTTATTCTCGATGAACCAGCATCTGGACTTGATCCACGTGCGCGTGTTGAAATGAGAGATATTTTAAAAACGCTGAAGAAGATGGGCAAGACGATCTTGATTTCATCACATATTTTGCCTGAACTGGCGGAAATGTGTGATGAGATAGGTGTCATTGATAATGGGCGACTCATTGCACATGGCTCTGTTGCGGAAATTCAACGTAAATTACAAGGTGAGCGGGTCATTACGGTTCGTTTGGCAGGCGCATTGGATACAGCCATTGCCTTTTTTGAGGAAGATCCGTTTGTTTCCGCTATTGAACAACTAGATGTCGAAACTGGGCTTACATTTTCCTATAAAGGAACAGAGGAAGATCAAATTGCACTGTTAAAACGGGCGATACTCCATGGTGTTCCAATCCTTTCGTTTATGGAACATGTCACGAATCTTGAAGATGTGTTCATGGAAATCACGAGAGGAGACGACGAATGATGAAGCTGAATGTCAATAATCCCGTGCTGTTTAAAGAATTGAAACTCCGATTTAGGTCGCCTAAAAGTTTCGTCGGTATGCTGTTCTATTTGCTTGCCATGTGTCTCTTCGTATTTGGTTTTATCTTTACGACAATGAGCTTGACGGGCGTGTCGTATTTTAGACCGAGTGAAAGTATGCTATTGTTCTCTTTTTTAGCATTTATTCAACTTGGATTGGTGTTATTTATCACGCCGGGATTGACGGCTGGTGCCATTAGTAGTGAAAGAGAAAAGCAGACATTGCCGATTTTACTAACAACCTCTCAAAGTTCGTTTCAAATTATAACGGGGAAATTGTTGTCTTCAATCTCTTTTTTATTGTTGCTCATCGTGTCTGGCTTGCCGGTATATAGTTTGGTGTTTTTGTTCGGCGGGATTTCACCGATGGATTTTGTGAGGATATTCCTGTTCTTATTTGTCACGCTTCTGGCAATCGGGAGCCTTGGGATCCTATTCTCAACACTTATTAGACGGACAATCGTTTCGATGATTGCGACTTATGGAACGATGTTATTTTTGTCGGTTGTCACAGGATTTTTATTCATCATTGTCATGCAGCTGACAAGATTCAATTTCAATGGAGTAGGTTTGCCACCCCCTTCTATAGCGGGACATATACTAGCATCCATCAATCCCGCCGTGCTGTTTGCTTCCTTATTATCACAAGGTGCGGCGGAGAGCTTGGCCGAGATGACACAGGTGAAATGGCCGATTTGGATCGGTTACCTTATCTTTTATTTATCGATTACCGTACTGTCACTATGGATGGCTGTAAAAAAATTACGTGTTAATATGAAACGTTCAAAATGATGAGGAGGTGGGCGAATGGTTAGGAAATCGTTACTGGAGAAATATGTCCATGCGGCATTGGTGCGACTTTGTTTGGAACAGGCAATCTATAGGCTGCAAGCAGGATTATTTGTCGCTACGTTATTCGCTGTGATTGTTGTCGTGGCATCCAGGTTGTTCGTCCTGCCTTATTATGGACGTATTGCATGGGCTATGGCTGTTATGGTGCTTGTGGTAACTAGCGTCTTGATTATTTATAAACGCTTGCGGAAAAATGAAGCGGTTCATAGGCTGGATGCGTATATGCCCGATAATTTATTGATTACTGCATTGGATGAGCAGATTGGCGAAACACATCTTGCCAGGGCGCTGACCGAAGCCGCGGAGTCCCAAATAGCGACTGCGTTTGAAGGCTTTACAAAGAGGAAGAAGCACTATACGAATCCTAAAATGCTTGGTGGTTTCATCGTGTTAGCTACCTGCCTTACTTTGTTAATCTATTTTCCATCCGAAGCACAGTTGGAAGCAGGAGCGCTTGAAAAGGAAAAAGAACTGATTGAGGACATAAAAAAAGATGTACAGGATTTGATTAAAAAAGAACCGCTTCCTGAAGTGGAAAAAGAACTACAGGAACTCGGAGACAAACTGATGCAAGCAGAGTTATCTGAAGAAGTATTGAAAGAGCTTATTAAGAAACAGAAAGAATTACGGTTAAAAGAGCAACGCCTTGCGGATAAGAAAGAGGCAGCTAGCCAGTCGGATAACCCAACCGATGCTTTGACAGAGGCAGAGGAACAGGAATTAGCAGAACTCGGCGAGCTGGCGGATCAGCTAGCTCAACAGGTAGGGGAAGCCCATAGCACTTTGAATAAAATTGGGAAAGCCCCTACATTGCCTACGCTTGCTGACGGTAATTCGTCCACAACTACGGTGGATGGTAAACCAGGTACAGCAGGTGGTGAAAGTCAGGGAGCAGGAACTGGCGAGGGGGCTAGTCAAAGTCAGGAAGGACAAGAAAATGGTGAAGAGAAGGGCTCAGGACAGGGGCAAGGTTCGGATTCAGGGCAAAATGCCGGTTCTGGACAAGGTCAGGGCCAAGGAGCCGGTCAGGGCGAGGGACAAGGTGCTGGTTCTGCTGGATCGGAGGCAGGCCAAGGTCAAGGTTCAAGCGGTTCCGGGGCTGGTAAAGGTTCGGGTGGCAGGGATCTTTTGTCTGTTCCATTCGATCGTCTAGGTGAAAAAGGCGAGTCCTCAATTGTAGGTGGTAATCTTGGGCAAGGGGATTTCATCGAGGAACGTGAGACGCAAGGACCTGTCGGAAAAGGGACAATACGGCCTTACAAAGAAGTGGTTGGTGACTATAAAGAGGCTTACTTGAAGAGTACGGATAAGATGAAGCTGTCACCAGATTTACAGCATATTCTTTCTGATTACTTTTCCTCAATTGAATAACAACGGAATGGGAGTGCATATATGCCATTTACACCAGAGCAGTTTACAGAGATGAGCGAAAAACTTGGAACAGTTAAAGAAGAGATTGGCAAGTTTATCGTTGGTCAGCAAGAAGCAGTTGAGTTTTCCCTGTATTCGATATTGGCAGGCGGGCATGCACTGCTTGAGGGATTACCTGGACTCGGAAAAACGATGCTGATTCGAACGATATCGGAAGTTTTGGATCTATCCTTCTCACGTATTCAGTTTACGCCGGACCTCATGCCGGCTGATATTACGGGTACGAGTATTTTGGAACGGAATGAGGAAGGCATGCAGCGTTTCGTCTTCAAAGAAGGACCGATTTTTTGCCAAATGGTATTGGCGGATGAAATTAACCGTGCAACGCCTAAAACACAAAGCGCTTTGCTGGAAGCGATGGGTGAGCAAACGGTGACAGTGCTTGGGGAGACAAGGAAAATGGCACGACCATTTTTTGTGCTAGCTACTCAAAATCCAATAGAAATGGAAGGAACCTATCCATTACCGGAAGCGCAAATGGACCGATTTCTATGTAAAATCCTGTTACCCTATCCAGAGAAAGCAGAGCTCAAAGAAATTATGCTGCGTACGACGGGGCCGACGAATGTTGCGATTCAAAAAGTAATGAATACACAAGAAATTGTGATGGCGCAGGAGATGGTGAAAGAAGTTGTCATAGCGGATGACATGATTGACTATGCTGTCGATGTAGTAGCTACGACGCATAATAAGAGTGAGACTACGGATGAATGGTCGAAATATGTACAGTATGGCAGTGGGCCACGGGGGCTTCAATCCATTATTCGATTGGCAAAAGCGCGTGCACTAATGGCGGGACGTTTTCATGTGTCCATTGCGGACATTAAGACGGTTGCGAAACCAGCATTGCGTCACCGCATTCTTATCAATTATGAAGGAGAAGCGGAAGGCGTCGACGTCGATGGTTTAATCAGCAAATTGCTGGAAGAAGTTCGTCAAGGAGCTTCTGTGCGATGAGTGGTGAATTATTTCCCGATAGACTGACGAAAAGGCTTGGCGCACTATCGATTGTTTCTCGGTCTGGACGACTTGGGCATCATAAGGGGACGCATCGTTCCAGAAAGACGGGTTCGTCGCTCGATTTTTCCGATTTTCGGGAATACCATCCGGGTGACGACTTACGTCATATCGACTGGAATGTTTATGCGCGGACGGATAAACCGTTCATCAAACAGTTTCTCGACGAGCAGGAAATGCGTATCCATATTTTGCTTGATCCGACAAAGTCAATGGAGGTAGACGGCAAGTGGGATTACGCCCGTCAATTAGCCATTGCACTTGGACATATTGCGCTAAAAAGTGGAGACACCGTATCATTTTCTACGTGGTCAGATGGACAAGACTATTTTTATAGAAGGAAAGGTGCTGCGCAACGTGCTTCTATGACGAAATTTATCTCATCAATCGATAGGCCGGATTCGACGGACAGTTTTACAGCTCGTGCACTGCGTCATATTCCGAAAGCGGTGACTGTGCTGTTTATTATCACGGATGGACTTGAAGAAGCCGACAAGTGGGAGCATCTTTTCCGACGTCTTCCCGGAATTTGTGGGGATGTACGTATGCTGACCATCCACTCAAAATCAGAAGACATACCGGATTATGAAGGAGATGTCCGGTTTATTGACATTGAAAGTGGCGATGGTGTCGAGGTGACGGTGACAAGACGTGCTGTGCAAAATTATTTGGATACAAAAGTAGCACATGAAACCAAACTGACAGTGCTTGCCAGCAAATTTGGGATCCACTTGATGCGTGCAGAAGTAGTTGAAGGTGTCATGGAAACCGTGACGAAAAAAATGCGTCATGCAGGTTGGCTACGATAGGGGGACGACCACATGGGTTTGGATAACATCGTAAACAGTTGGACGGCCATTTTCCCAATGGTCGTCCTACTCTATTATTTCTTTCGAAAAAAATATCAGGTCACGACTATATCATCGACGTTATTTTGGGAACAATCGATGCGGGAAACGAAAGTATCGCCTTACTTGAAAAACTTGCAGCGCAATGCACTTTTTTATCTTCAAATGGCGGCGCTATTATTGTTCGTTGTCATTTTACTCGGGCCATTTTTACCGAAAGAAGAAGCGGTTGGTGGTCATACGATACTCATCGTCGATACGTCTGCGACGATGCTTGCCGGGAAAGATCAGACAATTTGGTTTGCGCAACAGCAAGAGGCTATGAAGGAGCTTGTCAACAGTCGTTCGGGTGAGCCTATCACTGTTGTGACGACTGGCAAGGAACCCGCGATTGTCGTGCGGGAACAAATGGATCGGGAAGCTGTACTAGCTGCTATCGACAAATTAGCCGTGTCCTATGAACATGAACATATGGAACGAGCACTGGAATTTGCACGGTCCATTGCCTCAGTGGGTGGAGCTGATATTCATATTTATACAGATTCATTGGATCGGGCTGCTTTTGCCGAAGAGGATAGCGATATTACGTGGACAATCCATGGCTCGGAGGAGAAGCTTGTCAATCTATCGATTGATAAATTAGGGGCGGTGAAGACACCAGAAGGCACGGAAGCGATTGTGAAAGTGTTAAATGCTTCTGATGTAGATCAAACCGGAGATGTGCAACTCATCGATGTACTAACAGGTCAGCTATTGGTAGAGGAACAATTTGCTGTGGAAGCCGGAAAAGATGTGTTGTTATCATTCAAGGAACTGCCTGAAAGCAAAGCGATGCAAGCCGAAATTATCGTAGATGATGACTATGAAGCGGATAATGTCGCATCCATTTTACTAGGCGATGAGATATCGGAAGCGGTCATCGATGGGCAATTGCATGAACTCGTTAAACGGGCGTTTGAAGCAATTGGCTTAGCTGTTTCGACGGGCTCTACCAATGAAATAGTAGCCGCGCAGGAGCACTCCGTTGTTGTAACCAACGACGTTTCGTTGCTTGAAAAGGGGACGAAGCCCGTTATGATAATGGGGCGTAATGACCAGTCACCCAAACTGGTTTCAGGCGTCATCACAAGTTCTGCAGATCCACTGTTCACCATTGCGGATTTGGGCGATGTTTATGTCAGTGCATTGTATCCGCCGTTTCCAGCGTATACGACCATTGCGACTGTAGGCGAGCAGCCGTTCATTCAAAAATCAAAGCGTGGTGATATTGTCGTGCTTGCCGATATTGAATTGACAGACTGGCCGCTTCATCCATCGTTTCCGCTATTTGTCTGGAGTGCAGCGGAATCGCTTCGTTCTGAAACAGATACATTAGGGCTCTTCGTGCCGAATGAGCGGAAAGCGGTGCTGTCGGCCGGAACTGGAGAGGGCATGGAAGTGTATACGCTGGAAGATGAGTATATTGCAACATTTGCAGATGGTGCCAGTTTTGTAGCGCCTACGCATCCTGGCATATATAAAGTACGGGATGGCGACTCTGAGAAATTATTTGCTACTCAACTTGAGCAGTCTGAAAAAGAACTTGTCATCGGTTCGTCGTATCGGATTGGACAAACCGTAGACAAAGAAGGGCTGGAAGAAGGAAAGAATCGAATCGGTTGGCTATTCGTATTGCCAGTACTCCTTCTATTACTCATTGAATGGGAGGTGCAACGACGACGTGGATATCCGAATTGATCAGCCGTTGTGGCTTCTATTACTCATTCCCATTGCATTATATATGGCGTATACGTGGAAAACATCGATGATGCGTTTTATGAGTAAGGGGACGATTCTTTTTGCTTTACGCTGTGCGGCGATTGCGGCACTGGTCTTTGCACTTGCCGGACCTTATGTGACACTTCATGCGGATGAAGAACAGGTTTTATTTGTCGTAGATCGATCCGTATCGATTGGTGGGGCAAAGGAGACGGCGGATAACTGGCTTGCGGAAAGTTTAAAAGCGCGCAAAGAAAATCAATCTGTTGGCTTGTACTCATTTGCAGAGACATTTCGGACAGATGTGCAGCTGACAGACGGAGAGCTAGCTATTCCTGTTATCGATGAAATAGAAACAAAGGATGAGACGGATATTGCGAAAGCAATCGATCTGGCTGCGGCCGTTGCGAAAGAACAATTAGCGACTCGAATTGTACTGTTATCGGATGGCTTAGAGACGATTGGCTCGGTTGAGGAGTTATTGCCCAAGTATAGCGGAGGACGTGTCACAATTGATACAGTGCTTCTTGAACGACCAGGCACGGCCGATGCATCCATTTCGATTTTCGATACACCGAGAACGGCTTATGAAGGGGAGAAGCAACTCCTCCAAGTGGAAGTGGAATCTTCTGCGCGGACAGCCGGAACCTTGTTGATTTATCAAAACGATCAGGAAATCATTAACGAAACCGTACAACTTGAACCGGGGAAGAATTCTTTTTCGTTCCGTACCTCTGCGACAGGTAGTGGCCTTTTGAAGTATGAGGCGAAACTGCTTGTGCCGGATGATGACATGTTAGAGAACAATCGGATGCTATCCATTACGATGATGGAGCGTTCACCACGTGTACTTGTCGTACAGACAGAACGCAATCCGTCGATAATCCCGACACTACTCGATACAAGTACGATGAGAGTGGATGTAATCGATGCACAACAATTGCCGGAAACGCTGTCGGGGTATCTTGGTTATGGTGCGATTCTTTTTGACAATGTGCCGGGCCATATTGTGGGCGAACAGAAGATGGCGGTCATTGAGCAAGCGGTGAAAAACTTTGGGACAGGCTTCATGATGATTGGTGGAGATGAAAGTTTTGGGCTTGGTGGCTACTTTAAATCGCCGATTGAACGACTATTGCCTGTTGAGATGGAAGTGAAAGGGAAAGAGCAGTTGCCGTCGCTTGGCCTTGTCATCGTGCTGGATCGGTCAGGCAGTATGTCTGGATCGAAAATTGTTTTAGCAAGAGAAGCAGCGGCGCGTTCCGTTGAACTTCTCCGCGACGATGACACATTTGGTTTTACCGCTTTTGACGACGAAGTATGGGAAGTCATCCCAGTAGAGGAACTTGGCGATAAAAAAGAAGCGATTGAACAGATTTTATCGGTTCCAGCAGCACGCGGGACGAATATTTTCCCGGGCGTACAAAAAGCGTATGAAGATTTAGCCGACCTGAAATTGCAACGAAAACATATCATCTTACTAACAGATGGACAATCGGAGATGCCTTCCGACTATGAAGAAGTGATGGAAGAAGGGAAAGAGAACAATATTACGTTGTCAACGGTGGCGATTGGGACGGATGCAGATTGGTCACTATTAGAAGAGCTCGCCGAAGTAGGGGGTGGACGCTTTTATGATGTAGTTGATGAGTCGACAATACCAGCCATTTTAACAAGGGAAACATCGATGCTGACACGGACCTATATCGAAGATGATCCCTTTTATATGACGTTAGGGGCGGTTCCTGAATGGGCGTCATTGTTCCAAGATGGCGTGCCCCAAATGAATGCTTATATTGCGACGACGGCTAAAAGCACAGCAACGGTTGTAGGGGAAAGTCCTAAGGAAGATCCCGTCATTGCAGAATGGATGTATGGGCTTGGTAGAACCATAGCTTTTACGTCTGATTCGACGGGGAGGTGGACGGGTGACTTGGCGAGATGGGATGGCTATGCAGATTTCTGGAATACCGTAGTTGCAAGGTTATTGCCTTCCTATGAAGAAGTCCCTTATCTCATTACGCATGAGCGAGGCGGTGTATATACTGTGACAGATAGCTCGCGCAAGGCGGCATTCCTTGATATCGCGATTGTGGATGAGCAAGGGCAAGAAGTGCCTTTCGTTTCTGAACCACTCGCTCCTGGGAAAGTGCGTGTCACGGTCGATGCAAAATCTGGATTGGTATTTTTCGGCGTTTCGGATGATAAAGGCGGTTTGTTTGAAGCGGGTGTGTCAGTTCCTTATAGTGATGAATACAAACCAGCAGCACCGAACACCGCATTGATGACGAAAATTGCGGAACGAACAGGTGGAAAAGTGTTGGAAGAGCCGAGAGAAGCTTTCCGTGATCATCCATTTAAAAGTGGCGAAAAGAAGCTGATAGCAGACTGGCTTATTTTAACGGCAATGATCCTGTTCTTCATCGATATTACTTTGCGTCGTTTTGGCATGTTCAAAGGTTTTGGAACAAAACGGATTCGAGAGCCCGTTGTGGAAGAGAGTACAGCGGCACGAGACAGTATTTCCGAATTATTAAAAGCGAAAAAGAAGCGTTAAATAACAAAAGCGCAAGCGCCTGTTCAGGCGCTGGAGCCTAGACGGGTAATCCCTATGTATCTATTGATCCACAGTACGAGAATTTTATAGTTTCCTATTACAAAGACAAAGCCCATCGTGCCGATTTTTATCAGGTACGATGGGCTTTTATTATTTTGTTCGCGTCTCGGCAAGCAATTGTTGGTTGCGCTTTGCCCACATGGCTGCAATGGCGAAGCAAATGAGCAGAATGAGCATGCCGAGAATATACGGAAAGATAATATTAATATCAAAGATAATTCCCGCTAATGCTGGTCCAATCATATTCCCCAAGCTCATATAGGCATTCATCATACCCGCTGCGAAGCCTTGTTCTTCTCCTGCGAGCTTTGAAATTAGCGTGTTAACTGCGGGACGCAGAAGGGAAGTAGCAGTAGAGAAAATCGTTGCCACTAATAAAATAGACCAAAACTGATTGACGAACAAAATACCGAAAATCGAAAACGCGGCAATCACAAGATTGACAAGGATGACGCGCATTTCACCGTAACGTCTAAAGAGTGGATTGATGACAAACGTTTGAACGATGACCCCAACGAATCCACCTACTGTAATCAGTATGGCGATTTGTAAAGGTGTGTACCCGTATTTATGGTCAACGTAGAGCGCAATGGTCGACTGGAAATTGGCGAGCCCAAATGAAAAGACAAACATGACTATAAGCACGATGAAATAAGGTGTTTTTGTCGAGCGTTTCAATTGTTGGAACAGGTTTTCTCGCTTGCGATCAGCCGATTTCTCTGCTGTTACCGGTTTCGGGTTAGGTAAAATAAAGATAGACAGTAGCGCTGCAAAGAGTGCCGCTCCTGTCGCAAAATAGAAAGGAAACTCCAGACTAATCTTTGACAGAAATCCACCAATACCTGGACCAATCATGAAACCGAGCGACATGGAAGCACCGAGCAGACCCATTCCTCTACCGCGATTTTCGAGGGAGGTAATGTCCGCAACGAAAGCCATCATAGGTGGCACGATGAATGCCGAACCGAAGCCTGCGAAGAAGCGTGCAAGGTATAACATCCAGAGCTCTGTGGACAATCCGAAGGCAAGTTGAGAGAGACCGAAAATGATTAAACCGACGACAATGATTTTTTTTCGGCCATGCTTATCGGACAGTTCCCCGGCAAAGGGAGAGAAAATGAATTGTGCTAAAGAAAAAATCGCAATCATAAAGCCGAGCGCTTGACCTGCAACGCCGAAAGTGGCTAAATACTCGGGCATAATGGGAATGATTAAACCAATCCCAGCCATGGCGATGAACATATTGAACATTAAAATGTATAAGGCGAAATTATTGGATTTAACCGCCACTCGCATCCCAACTTTCAAAAGTGTTTCGTGTATCTAAATTAGAATACCATAAATTGTTTGCCGACACCTTGTGAGGCGACTTGGTAGACGGCATACAAAAAGGCCGCCTGCAACAGTCTATATGACAACTGTTGAGACAACCTACTTGTTATTTCATATCCATTTTGAACTCCAAGAATAATTCATTATAAACGCCTAGCATCTCTAGACCGAGATTTTTATACACTTCAAGATGATCACGTGTTTCTTCGTCCGGATAGAAACGTTCATCTGCTGTTACTTCAGGGTCCATAAAGTCGAGTGCTGCCTGATTTGGCGTAGAATAGCCGACGTAATCTGCATTTTGTGCGGCTACTTCTGCATCCAACATGAAGTTGATGAAGGCGTGAGCACCTTCGATATTGGTTGCAGTCCGTGGTATAACCATATTATCGAACCATAGATTAGATCCCTCTTCAGGCACGATGTAATCGACGTCTTCATTTTCATACATCATATCTGCGGCTTGCCCTGACCAAGTAAGTGCGATCGCTGCTTCGCCGTTGACCATTAGCTGTGTCACTTCATCCCCAATGACGGCTTTGACATTTGGGCTAAGTGTTTTCAGCTTATCCGTCGCTTCACGCAATTCTGCAAGGTTTGTGGAATTCAATGAGTAGCCCAATGAATTCAAGCCCATGCCGATGGACTCACGCGCACTGTCAACGAGGACAACTTGTTGTGCAAGAGTTGGATCCCATAAATTGTCCCAGCTTTCAAATGTCTGCCCATCGAGTAGCGTTGGATTGAAGGCGATACCAAGCGTACCCCAGAAGTAGGGAAGAGAATATTTATTTTTAGGATCAAAAGGCAAGTCAAGGAAATACGGGTCAATATTTTTGGCGTTCGGAACTTTACTATAATCAATTGGCAGCAGCAGATCTTTTTCTGCCATCATTTCAATCATATATTCTGAAGGCATTGAAATATCATAGGCTGTTCCGCCTTGTTCTACTTTCCCCATCATACCTTCGTTCGAATCGAATGTTTCATAGACGACTTTGATTCCTGTTTCTTGTGTAAATTGCTTCAGTAAATCCGGGTCAATGTATTCGCCCCAGTTATAAACGGTAATGGAATTCTTCCCGGCACTGCCTCCGCCTTCATTCAACTTGGCATTGATGAGTAGCAGAATAGCAGAAACAATCATTATAACAATTGCGCCACGTACAATTTCTTTCATTTTCGCACCCCCGCAAGCGGTGATTTGGTTTTACGGCTAATCGCATAGTAGCCAATGACGAGTACGACTGTTACGAGGAAAATCAGCCCAGACAGTGCATTAATCGTTAGCGTGATACCCGCACGTGCCATCGAGTAAATCTCTACGGACAGCGTTGAGAAGCCATTGCCTGTGACGAAGAACGTGACCGCAAAATCATCGAGGGAATACGTCAAGGCGAGAAAGAACCCTGCCAAAATCCCTGGTTTGATAAATGGAATGATAACCCGTGTCAGCACGTCACGCTTTGATGCGCCAAGATCCAGTGCTGCATCGACAAGTGTCGGACTCATTTCTTGTAGCTTTGGCAATACCATAATGACGACGATCGGAATGCTAAAGGCGATATGCGAAATAAGCACCGAAGCGAATCCGAGCTTTACGCCAATCATTGTGAACAAAATGAGGAATGATGCCCCAATAATGACGTCTGGACTAACGATTAGAATGTTATTAAGTGACAGCACGGCATTGCGCATCGCTTTATTACGCATGAATAAAATCGCAATTGCCCCAAGCACGCCAATGGCCGTTGAAATAAGCGCTGATAATAGGGCGACAACAATGGTATTGATTAAAATAACGAGTAGCCTTGTGTCTTCAAAGACGGCTGCGTAATGTTCAAGTGTAAACGATTCGAAATTCGACATCCCGCCGCCCGAGTTGAAGGAGTAAAAGATTAAATAGAAAATCGGTGCGTACAAAATGACGAAGACGACCGCTAAATAGAGTTTCGGGAGCTTACTTAGTTTTTCCATTGAGTGTCGTCCCCCTTTCTTTTCCATTCGTAATGACCATAATAATGAACATGAATAAAATCAAGAACACGGCAATCGTTGACCCCATTCCCCAGTTTTGCGTGACGAGGAATTGCTGTTCAATCGCAGTTCCAAGTGTAATAACTTTGTTCCCTGCAATGAGTCGCGTAATCATAAAGAGCGACAGGGCAGGGATAAAGACCACTTGGATGCCTGATTTTACGCCATTTAACGTCAGTGGCCAAATGACTCGTCTGAATGTTGTCCAGGCATTGGCGCCAAGATCGCGAGAGGCATCGATTAACGCAGGATTTAGCTTATCAAGTGCATTAAAAATCGGTAAAATCATGAACGGGATAAAGATATACACCGAAACGAATACAAAGCTAAAATCCGTAAATAGCATTTGTTGTTTGCTAATGCCCATCACCTCTAAAAAGGCATTAACAGGACCGTACAAACCGAAGATACCGATGAACGCATACGTTTTCAGCAGTAGGTTAATCCAAGACGGAATAATGATGAGCAACAGCCATAGATGCTTATGCTTCGTCTTCGTTAAAAAATAAGCAGTCGGATAAGCGAACAGCAATGAAAACAACGTAATGAGAAAAGCATACCAAAACGAACTAATTGTCAATTTTAAATAGACGGATGAAAAGAAACTTTTATAGTTATCAAGCGTGAGATTGCCTGCCAAGTCAAAAAATGAATAGTAAACAATCAGTGCAATCGGTGCGATAACGAATAGAATAATCCAAGCAGTATACGGGATTGTATAGATGGTGCGTAGTGGCTTATTGTTCATGGTCTGGCACCCCATATGCCTCGAGTCGAGCATCGAATTCTTCTTCTGTTTCGTTCAGTCGCATAACGTGAATGGCTTCTGGATCAAAATCAAGTCCAACGGTTACGCCAACCTCAGCTTTTTTCGTAGAATGCACAAGCCACTCATTGCCGTCAGCATCATAAGTCGACAGCTCATAGTGCACACCTCGGAATAGCTGTGTGTCTACTGTGACATTCAATTTCCCTTTATCAACCGTTGTTAGCTCCAAATCCTCCGGTCGAATAACGATATCGACTTTTTCATTTGGATTGAGTCCTTGGTCAACACATTCGAATGTTTTGCCGGTAAATTGCACAACATAGTCTTCAATCATGACACCGGGAACGATGTTCGATTCACCAATGAAATCGGCGACGAAACGGTTAATGGGTTCGTCGTAAATATCGAGTGGTGTACCGGATTGTTGAATTTTTCCACCGTTCATGACGAATATTTCATCGGACATAGCGAGCGCTTCTTCTTGGTCATGTGTAACGAAAACGAAGGTTTTACCAAGGCGTTGTTGCAATTCGCGCAACTCATATTGCATTTCAGAACGCAATTTTAAATCGAGTGCGGAAAGTGGTTCATCGAGTAAAATCACTTCTGGGTCATTGATGATGGCACGAGCGATAGCAACGCGCTGGCGTTGACCACCCGACATTTCGGAGATTTCTCTCTTTTCATAGCCTTCGAGATTGACGAATTTCAATGCTTCATGGACGCGACGTGTGACTTCAGGTTGCTTGACTTTTTTGATGCGTAAGCCAAATGCGACATTTTCAAAGACGTTCAAATGGGGAAAAAGCGCATAATCTTGAAAAACGGTGTTCACTTGACGTTCATTTGCGGGGACATCATTAATTTTTTTACCGTTGAAAAAGATTTGTCCCTCGGTCGCTTCACTAAAACCAGCAATCAGGCGAAGAATCGTTGTTTTCCCGCAGCCGGATGGACCGAGTAGTGTATAAAATTTGCCACGCTCCATTTCAAAAGAAACACCATCGAGCACAGTTGTATTATCATCATATTTTTTTGTAATGTTTTCAAAGCGGATAATTGGTTGAGTCGTCATATGGACCCTCCTTTAGTAATGTCAGGCTATTTTTTGTGAAGATATTATATTTTAAGATGCTTGTGACCGCGCAAAAGTCTGTTCGAACCGCGCAAAGACTGCCGCCGACCGCGCAAAAATCTGTTCGAACCGCGCAAAGACTGCCGCCGACCGCGCAAAAGTCCGTTCGAACCGCGCAAAGACTGCCGCTGACCGCGCAAAAGTCTGTTTGAACCGCGCAAAGACTCCCTATGTCTTTACAAATACGATTCAGTGGCGACGAGAAGTAGTTCACTCGTTCCGCTATGCGCATTGGATAAGCGATGATGCTCTGAGGCATCGTAATAGGCAGCATCTCCTTGAGAGGCGCTGTACTGAGTATCTCCGATTTCAATCGTGATTTTGCCTTTTAAGACATAAATGAATGTTTCGGCCAGGGAAGGCTCAAATTTCTTGAATTCTCCATGCTTATGAAAAATGATATGAACGGGTTCCATCTCATTTTCATTGGACCTTGGTACGAGCCAACGAATACTGTATTGTAAGTCGTCATCCGTATAGATCGTTTGATCGTCAGTTGAATAGACAACTTTTACATTTTTCTTTGGTTCATCGAAAAACTCTTTTGGGGTTGTGCCCAGGACTTCTAAGAGTGCAAAAAGCGTTTCGATGGAAGGGGAGTTGAGATCACGTTCCAATTGTGAAATATGTCCCTTTGTCAAATCGGTGCGTTCACCAAGCTCTTCCTGCGTCAGTCCTTTTTTCAGTCGCAGGCTTTTAATTTTTCGTCCGATTTCCATGATATTCCTCCTCACCTGGATAGCTGGAAGTTTATTAATACTATACTCTAAGTTTACTAAAAACCTTTTTAATTATACGAAATATCTTCTAAAAATCAAGCATTATTTTTTTGGAAAAATAAATGGTCACTTGCAAGTAGATAAAAGGGGCCTATCTATAGAAGAAAGAGAGGTATCAGTAATTGAATTTTTGGCTTTTCATGGTACAATATAGCGAATAAAGGAGGGGTACGATTGGGCAATAAGAAAGTTTTTTTTATGGATCCAGATGAGCGTAAATGGACGATGGAAGACCTAGGGTTAAGTTGGGATATGATTGATGGTTTGCAAACAGATAGAAAAGCAATCGAAGGTACATTCCTCATGAATAATGGAAAAATCCGTAAATTACATGAATTAGCCAATCACTGTCGAGTTTGCCTCGACCCACTCGACTATAATGATGAACATGATTCCGTCTTTTGTCCGACATGCGACGAATGGCGAGAACCGTCATGCAGCGATCCGAATTGTGAGTATTGTTTAGCGAGGCCGGCAAAGCCTTCCAATTGCGACTAATGAAAGCGATATGACTAACTATCAATAGATAATATTTATAAAGAAACGACTTTTTTGTCATTAATTCGACAAAAAGTAATGAAAAATCTAAAATATCTGGCCGCTCTAATTGAAATAGGGTGGCCTATTTGCTATTCTAAGGAAGGATTGTGCCGGATGATGATTCGAGCACAAAAGATATTTTGGAGGGATTATTCAATGGCTGAACGTATGGTAGGTAAACAAGCTCCGGATTTTACAATGGACGCAGTATTAGCAGATAAATCATTTGGTAAAGTAAGCCTTGCAGAGAACATGAAAGAAGATAAATGGACAGTATTGTTCTTCTATCCAATGGATTTCACATTCGTATGCCCAACTGAAATTACAGCAATGTCTGACCGTTACGATGAGTTCGAAGACCTTGATGCAGAAATTATCGGTGTATCTACGGATACAATCCATACGCACCTAGCATGGATCAATACAGCTCGTAAAGACAATGGTCTTGAGCAACTGAAATATCCACTTGCAGCAGATACAAATCACCAAGTTTCACGTGAATACGGTGTGTTAATTGAAGAAGAAGGGATTGCACTACGCGGTCTATTCATCATCAACCCTGAAGGTGAACTACAATATCAAACTGTATTCCACAACAATATTGGTCGTGACGTGGATGAAACACTACGTGTACTTCAAGCGCTTCAAACTGGCGGACTTTGCCCAGCTAACTGGAGACCGGGTCAGAAGACACTATAATTTTTACCAATCCAAATCCCCACGCATATACTACGCAGTGGGGATTTTTTGAAAATTGAGGAGGAACTACGTATGAAATTACGCGAACAAATGCCTGAACTTGATGGTGCAACAGCATGGTTGAACGGAGAACAAACAAAAGCGCAATTAGTTGGAGAAAAGCCAACGCTTATCCACTTCTGGTCAGTGAGTTGCCATCTGTGTAAGGAAGCAATGCCGGAAGTCAATGCATTTAGAGACCGTTATAAAGAAGACTTAAATGTTGTCGCAGTCCATATGCCACGTTCTGAAGACGACTTAGATATGGAACAAATTACAGCTGTTGCAGCCGAGCATGACATTACGCAACCGATTTTTGTAGATAGTGAAGCGAAGCTAACGGACAAATTTGATAACCAGTATGTTCCGGCGTACTACGTGTTTGATAAAGATGGACAGCTTCGTCATTTCCAAGCAGGGGGCGGCGGCATGAAAATGCTTGAAAAGCGCGTCAATCGTGTGTTGGATGAAATGAAAAAAGAAGACTAATTTTCCGCCCGATTGCGCATTATTGGCAAATCGGGCTTTATTAAAGAGGAATGAAGTCTCCGGGTAGTCAAAGTGAGGGGAGGGTGTGGTACACTATTCGCATCCATTAAGCGGATTGGGGAGAGTTCTGTATGAAAAAAGAATTTGTTGTCATTGGGCTTGGCCGTTTTGGCGGTAGTATTGTGAGGGAATTGGTTGAACTTGGTGCGGATGTTATGGCAATCGATATTTCACCTGAACGGGTGGATGATTTTGCACAAATCGCAACGCAAGCAGTGGCGGCTGATACGACAGACGAGTCGGTTTTGCGCTCACTAGGTATTCGAAATTTTGAGCATGTTGTCATCGCAATCGGTGAGAATATCCAAGCAAGTATTTTGACGACGCTTATGTTAAAAGAAATTGGTGTCAAGAAGATTACTGTGAAGGCGCAAAATGATTATCATGCCAAAGTGTTGCAGAAGATTGGTGCGGATCATGTTGTCCATCCAGAGCGGGATATGGGGATTCGCATTGCGAATAATATGGTGTCGAATAATATTCTCGATTATCTGGAGCTATCGGATGAGTACTCAATCGTGGAAATTCAGGCCAATGAAAAGTTGGCTGGCTATACTTTGATTGACTTGAATATTCGAGCGAAGTTTGGGGTCAATATTGTTGCGATTAAACGCGGAAAACAAATTTTAGTGTCACCACAGGCGATCGAGAAAATTCAGCATGAAGATATTCTGATTGTGATTGGTTCAGATATAGACATTCACCGTTTTGAAAAGAAAGCTCTTCATTAAACTAAAAATCCCGTATTGCTTATGATGAATAAGCAGTACGGGATTTTCTTAATCAATTACGCCTCGGCGTAATTGCGTCCAGATTTTTTCAAGTTTACTAGAAAAGCTTCTCTAAAAATCTGTGACATCCGCCGGAGGCTTCAACTGGACTCGGCAGGAGCCAAGTTGGATTTTTATACTTCCATGATGACAGGGAGCACCATTGGTTTACGTTTTGTTTTGTCATATAGGTAAGGTCCTAAGACGTCTACGACTTCGCTTTTTAGTGCTGCGATGTCGTCTGGAGAATTGTTTAGTTTACGTTGCATTTGCTTAGATAGTACTTGTTGTGCTTCGTGAATCATTGTGCCTGATTCGCGCATATAGACAAAGCCGCGTGAAATGATATCAGGCCCGGAAACGATGCGATTGCGTTTTTTATCGACAGTTGCAACGACAATGACTAGTCCGTCCTCTGATAGGATTCTGCGATCTCGTAGTACGACATTACCGATGTCGCCGATTCCACTTCCATCAATGTAGACATCGCCAGAAGGAATACGTCCCGCAAGTCTTGCTTCGTCTTGTGTCAGTGCGAGTACGTCACCGTTGCCCATGATGAAAGTGTTTTCCCGCGGTACATCACAATCGACAGCGAGATTTGTATGCATTTTCTGCATCCGGTATTCACCGTGTATCGGCATGAAGAATTTCGGTTTGATCAATCGTAGCATCAGCTTTTGTTCTTCTTGTGAGCCATGTCCTGATGTATGGATATTATTCAAAGAGCCGTGTAATACTTCAGCGCCTGCACGGAACAATGCGTTGATTGCTTTGTTTACGCTAAGCGTATTTCCAGGGATTGGAGAAGATGAGAAAATGACCGTATCGCCAGGGTGAATTTGTACTTGGCGGTGGGTCCCGTTGGCAATACGTGAAAGTGCTGCCATCGGTTCTCCTTGGCTTCCTGTACAAAGAATCATGACTTCGTTTGCAGGGAGTCGATTAAGCGACTGGGTATCTACAAACAGTTCTTTCGGGGCGTTAATATACCCGAGTTCACGACCGATTGTAATTGCATTATCCATACTGCGTCCGAACACAGCGATTTTACGGCCAAACTGCTCAGCTGCTTCGATGACTTGCTGAAGTCTGTGGATATTCGAAGCGAACGTCGCAAAGATGATACGACCTTCTACTTTTCGGAAAATCTCATTCAGACTGTCGCCAACTTTACGTTCGGACATTGTGAAGTTTGGTACTTCAGCGTTTGTACTATCGGATAGTAAACAAAGCACACCGTCGCTACCAATCTTCGCCATTTTGGTTAAGTTTGCAGGTTCGCCAACAGGTGTGAAGTCAAACTTGAAATCCCCTGTGTGGACGATATTGCCAGATGGTGTTTTGACGACGACGCCAAATGCATCTGGAATACTATGTGTCGTGCGGAAAAACGACACGGACGTTTTACGAAACTTAATGACATCATCTTCATCGATGGGAATCATTTTTGTTGTGCGCAATAGCCCGTGTTCTTCCAATTTGTTTCGCAGTAGTCCCAGTGCAAGTTTTCCACCGTATACAGGAACGTTAATCTTCCTTAATAAGTAGGGGATTCCACCGATGTGGTCTTCGTGGCCATGTGTGACGAAAAGGCCTTTGATTTTATCGGCATTGCGTTCAAGGTACGTGTAATCCGGAATGACGTAATCGATTCCGAGTAACTCGTCTTCTGGGAATTTAATACCAGCGTCAATGAGGATAATCTCATCTTGGAATTGTACGCCGTATGTGTTTTTACCGATCTCGCCTAGTCCGCCTAATGCGAAAACCGCTGTTTCATTGTTTTTAATAGATTTCATAGTGTCAGACCTGCTCGAGCTTGAAAGAAGGTGCAGCTTGCTCGTGTTCAAGATGTTGCCCTTCAAGAAGTTGGATGTATTCAATATTGTACTGACGATCGCTCAACTTCTTGCGGACAGATCTTTCCGAGTCCGCTTCGACGTACATGCTTTGCGTATTTTCGCGGACGGGTACTTGAAGCATGTTTTCTTGGTAATAGACTTTGTAAATCATAATATGCTCTCCTTTTTACGTTCAGTTTGAACTCATTCTCTCTATAGTAGCACGACATTTATTTAAAATAAAGAAAAGCCCACCAATTATCATGGTGAGCTAGTATAATTAAGCGATTGTTTTTCTACCGAGTATGCCATTTAGCCGTTTCAACAGTTTCCGTTTTAGGCGTTTATACATGGCTATATCACTCCTCGGAGTAATTATATATCTTTCTGAACCTTCTGTCAAGTGGGGGGGGCGGCTGCTGCTAGATAAACTGAACTAAAGAATTCCACTAACAATGCTCGGCGATTGCGGATGCTCCCGCCATAAGTCAGGCAGAAAACCACTGCCAGTCTTACGGCTTCCGCGACCGCGTGTAAGGCACCTTTGCTGGAGATTAGTGAAAATCATCAACTCAACCTATACAGATAAAAAACGGTCAGTCGCGTTCGAATGGTATCGCATCGGGAATTTCTTTGTAAGGATTGTTTTTGTCAATATGGTCGTAAAACATGACGCCATTTAAATGATCGAGCTCATGTTGGAACACAATCGCAGGCAGTCCTTTTAATCGTTTTTTGAATTCATTGCCATCTGCGTCATACGCTTTGATGGTGATACGTGCGTAACGTGGTACATAGCCTTCGACATCGCGATCTACGGATAGGCAGCCTTCACCTGCTGAAAGATAAGTCTTTTCCACTGAGTGGCTGACAATTTTCGGGTTGATGGCTACAAAGCTCAACGGTTCACCACCTAGTTCAGTAAGGTGAATGGCAAACATTCTTTTGGATTCAGCAACTTGTGGAGCAGCAAGGCCCACTCCGGGGCGAAGACCGTATTGTTCGCAAAGCTCGGCATCTTGGCTATTGATAACGTATTCGATTAAATCCTCGCTCAGTTTACGATCAGCTAAGGATAGCGGGAATGTAACTTCCTCCGCAGCAATACGGAGTGCAGGGTGTCCTTCACGGACGATATTATCCATTAAAATCATCAAGTACTCTTCCTTTCAATTTTACGTATAATCAATAGTATAATCGAAAGGGAAAAAGGGTGAAAGAAATTAACTATATATACAAGGCGTAAGCGGATAAAAGTCTTTTAGACGAAGAAAATACATATGGAGGGTAACGTATGAAAAAATTCATGATGGCGTGTATATGCGGTGGAATGGTACTTTTGTCCGGATGCAGTTCTGAAGCATCGATTGAACAGGAACTTGCGGATGTTTTATCGGAAATTGAGAAGGCTGAAAAGGATTACCGCACCGCGCAGGCTAATTTGACGAAGTTGGAACGTTCGGAACAGCAACAGTTCAATGCACTTATGGAACTGACACAAGATGAGATGGAGCAGGTCGAAAAAAAGGTTGGAAAATTAGAAAAGTTTCTTCAAGAGCGACTCGGCGACCTTGAACAGGAAGAACTCGCCATGCGTAAGGCGAGCGAATCAGCGTCCGACTTAGATGCAATTATCGAAAAGGTACCAGAGGATGACAAGAAACGTGTCGAAGAAATGAAGAAAACGCTGATGAGTCGTTATGAACTGCATACATTCATTGTAGAAGAATATACGGAACTCGCTACGATTCAACAAAATTTTTATGAGCAAGTATCGACGGAAGGGATAACGTTATCCGAACTGCGGGATTTGGTGGATGAAGTGAATGTACAAAACAAAATTGTCCAAGAGGTTATTTCAGCGTTTAATGATGAAACGGATAGGGTAAATGGATTGAAGGATGCTTTATTTACAGCTGAATAGTAGGAAAAGTCATAATGATAAGGGGAGAGGAGGAATCGAATCTTCCCTTATTTTTATTCGGATGGACGGATGAGAAAAGTGCAAGCGCCTTGTAGCGAGAGTCAGGAGGAAGATCGGTTGAAAAAATCCGTATTTTCTGAACCCTTGAAAATGATGCTTTGTTATAATACAAGATTCGTATTGTATTAATACAGTTTTATGTGAAGAGGGTGATTCTGACAATTAAAAGGGTGCATGAAGACCTGAAATATCTATGTTTGACCATTCCGTTTAGATTCAGTATACTGAGAAGGGAATAGATTGTACCAATAGTTGTACCGTTGATTCATAATACAGTTATAAAGGAGAGTTGCCGAAATGGCTGCCAAAAAAGACAAGCAGTTCGATCCGGTGGAAACACTTCACGCGATTGAAGACCAGTTTGAAATGTTCCAAATCTTGAATGAAGAAGGCGAAATCGTCAATAAAGATGCAAATCCTAACTTATCTGATGAGGAACTCGTCGAATTAATGACGCGTATGGTATATACACGTATTTTGGACCAACGTTCAATTTCATTGAACCGTCAAGGGCGTTTAGGATTCTACGCACCGACAGCAGGACAAGAAGCATCACAACTTGCTTCGCACTTTGCACTTGAAAAAGAAGACTTTATTCTACCGGGATACCGTGATGTTCCACAAATGTTGTTCCACGGCTTACCGTTATCATTAGCATTCCTTTGGTCACGTGGCCACTACCAAGGTGGTTTCATTCCAGAAGGTGTGAACTTATTCCCGCCACAAATTATTATCGGTGCACAATATATTCAAGCAGCGGGGATTGCACTTGGATTCCAAAAACGCGGCACGAAAGCAGTTGCAATGACATATACAGGAGATGGCGGAACGTCACAAGGGGACTTCTATGAAGGCTTGAACTTCGCTGGAGCATACCGTTCACCTGCAATCTTCATCGTTCAAAATAACCAATACGCGATTTCAACACCACGCGAATTGCAAACAGCGGCTAAAACGCTTGCACAAAAAGGAATTGCAGCAGGTATTCCAAGTATCCTCGTAGATGGTATGGATCCGCTAGCTGTGTATGCGGTTACACGCGATGCACGTGAGCGCGCACTAAACGGCGAAGGCCCGACGCTTATCGAAACAATGTGTTACCGTTATGGACCACATACAATGGCTGGAGACGACCCAACACGTTACCGTACATCAGACACGGACAACGAGTGGGAAAAACGCGATCCGCTAATTCGCTTCCGTAAATACCTAGAAGTAAAAGGGATTTGGAACGAAGAAAAAGAAAACGAAGTAATTGAACGTGCTAAAGAAGAAATCAAAGAAGCGATTAAAGCGGCTGATGCAGCGCCGAAACAAAAAGTGACTGATTTCATCAAAATTATGCATAAAGGTGAACTACCTTATAACTTGCAAGAGCAACTTGCTATTTACACTGAAAAGGAGTCGAACTAACCGATGGCACAAATGACGATGATTCAAGCGATTACCGATGCGATGCGCACGGAGCTTAAAAATGATGAAAACGTCCTCGTCTTCGGTGAAGACGTTGGTAATAACGGCGGAGTATTCCGTGCTACAGAAGGCTTACAAAAAGAATTCGGTGAGGACCGTGTATTTGATACACCACTTGCAGAATCAGGAATTGGTGGACTAGCAATCGGACTTGCGTTCACAGGCTTCCGTCCAGTAATGGAAATTCAGTTCTTCGGTTTCATTTACGAAGTGATTGACTCGGTTAGTGGTCAGCTAGCACGTATGCAATTCCGTAGTGCAGGACGTTTCAATGCACCTGTTACGATTCGTTCACCATTCGGTGGAGGCGTTGCAACACCTGAAATGCACGCAGATAGCTTAGAAGGTCTTGTTGCTTCTCAGCCAGGTATCAAAGTAGTTATTCCTTCAACTCCATACGATGCAAAAGGACTTCTTATTTCTGCAATCCGGGACGAAGATCCGGTTGTTTTCCTTGAGCATATGAAATTGTACCGTTCATTCAGACAGGAAGTTCCTGAAGAAGAATATACAATTCCATTAGGTAAAGCAGACGTTAAACGTGAAGGAACAGATCTTTCCATCTTCACATACGGTGCAATGGTTCACGAAAGCTTGAAAGCGGCTGAAGAGCTTGAAAAAGAAGGTCACTCTGTTGAGGTAGTTGACCTACGTACAATTCAACCACTCGATATTGAAACAATTATTGCTTCAGTTGAAAAAACGAACCGTGCAATTGTTGTTCAAGAAGCACAAAAACAAGCAGGAATCGCAGCGAACGTTGTTTCTGAAATTACAGAGCGTGCAATTCTTAGCCTTGAAGCACCAGTATTGCGTGTTGCGGCTCCGGATACAATTTATCCATTCGCTCAAGGTGAAAATGCTTGGCTTCCAGATGCGAAAGACATTATTGAAACAGCTAAAAAAGTATTGACGTTCTAAGAAAATAGGAATTGTTAAATAAGGAAAGGGTGAATCGCGTGGCATTTGAATTCCGTTTACCAGATATCGGAGAAGGAATCCATGAAGGTGAAATCGTCAAATGGTTTGTAGCTAAAGGCGATAAAATCAATGAAGATGACACACTTCTTGAAATCCAGAACGATAAAGCAGTTGTAGAAATTCCTTCCCCGGTGACAGGGACTGTTGAAGATATTCTTGTTGCAGAAGGAACGGTTGCAATCGTAGGCGATGTATTAATTCGCTTTGATGCACCGGGTTATGAAAATACTGGAGGCGAGCCAGCTGCTGAAACAGAAGCGCCAGCGGTCAGCGAGCCGACTGAACAAGCGCCGGCGGCTTCTACACCGAGTACGCAAGAACAATCGGTTGTAGTAGAAGTGAATCGTCGCATTATTGCTATGCCATCTGTGCGTAAGTTTGCGCGTGAACAAGGCGTTGATATTCGTCAAGTAGCGGGGACAGGTAAAAACAACCGTGTCTTGAAAGAAGACATCAAGGCGTTCCTAAATGGTGGACAAGTACAAGAAGTAGCGCCAGTTGTAGCTGAAGAAGCTGAACAAGTAGCACAAACAGACAGTGCTCCACAAGAAGCAGCGGCTCCAGCACCAGCTCCAGTTTATCTTGAAGGCGATTTCCCAGAAACGCGTGAAAAGATGTCTGGAATCCGCAAAGCAATTGCGAAAGCGATGGTCAATTCGAAACAAACTGCACCACATGTTACATTACTAGACGAAGTAGATGTAACAGCACTTGTTGCGCATCGTAAAAAGTTCAAGGACATTGCAGCTGAAAAAGATATCAAGTTGACGTACTTACCGTACGTTGTCAAAGCACTTGTTTCTACGTTGCGTGAATTCCCAGCGTTGAACACGTCACTTGACGATGCAACACAGGAAATCATTCAAAAGCATTATTTCAATATTGGAATTGCTGCGGATACGGATCGTGGACTTCTCGTTCCGGTTATCAAGCACGCGGATCGCAAATCGATCTTCGCAATTTCCGATGAAATTAATAGCCTGGCAGTGAAAGCGCGTGACGGTAAATTATCACCTGCTGAAATGAAGGGCGCATCATGCTCCATCACGAATATTGGCTCTGCGGGTGGACAATGGTTTACACCAATTATCAACCATCCGGAAGTCGCAATTCTAGGAATTGGTCGCATTGCAGAAAAACCTATCGTAAAAAATGGTGAAATTGTAGCGGCACCTATGTTAGCATTGTCATTGGTATTCGATCACCGAGTAATCGATGGTGCGACGGGGCAACAAGCGTTGAATCATTTGAAGAAGTTGCTCGGCAATCCAGAATTATTATTAATGGAGGCGTGAACAAATGGTAGTAGGAGACTTTCCAATCGAAATTGATACACTCGTCGTAGGTTCAGGACCAGGAGGATATGTTGCGGCAATTCGCGCAGCACAATTGGGTCAAAAAGTAACAGTCGTTGAAAAAGGAACGATTGGTGGCGTGTGCTTAAACGTCGGATGTATTCCTTCGAAAGCGCTCATCGCTGTTGGACATCGTTACGCAAATGCTAAAAATTCCGATTCAATGGGGATTACGGCGACTGACGTGAAACTAGATTTCACAAAAGCGCAAGCGTTCAAAGATGGTGTTGTTAGCAAGTTGACTGGCGGCGTTTCAGGTCTTCTTAAAGGCAACAAAGTCGACTACGTTCAAGGTGAAGCATACTTCGTTGACAATAACACTGTACGTGTTATTAACGAAGATTCTGCACAAACATACAAGTTCAAAAACGCGATTTTGGCAACAGGCTCACGTCCAGTTGAAATCCCAACGTTCAAGTATACAAAACGTGTGATTAACTCAACAGGCGCATTGAACCTGACTGAAGTTCCAGGGAAACTTGTTGTGATCGGTGGCGGTTATATCGGTACTGAGCTAGGATCTGCTTATGCAAATCTTGGGTCAGAAGTAACAATCATCGAAGGCGGCAACGATATTCTTGCAGGTTTCGAAAAACAAATGACACAAATCGTCAAAAAAGGCTTGAAGAAAAAAGGTGTCGAAATTGCTGTTAAAGCATCTGCAAAAGGTGTCGAAGAAACAGATACTGGCGTAACAGTGACATACGAAGTTGGCGGAGAAGAGAAAAAAGTTGAAGCTGATTACGTACTTGTAACGGTTGGTCGTCGTCCGAATACGGATGAAATCGGTCTTGAAGAGATGGGCATCAAGTTCCTTGAGCGCGGTCTAATCGAGGTTGATAAACAATGCCGTACAAGCATTCCGAATATCTATGCAATCGGAGATATCGTTCCAGGACTTCAATTGGCGCATAAAGCTTCATACGAGGCGAAAGTGGCTGCTGAAGCGATTTCAGGTGAGAAATCTGAAGTGGATTACTTGGCGATTCCAGCTGTTTGCTTCACAGATCCAGAATTGGCATCTGTTGGTTTGAACGAACAACAAGCGAAAGACGAAGGCTACGAAGTTGTAGCAGGGAAATTCCCGTTTGCTGCAAACGGACGTGCACTTGCGCTTGATGCAACAGATGGCTTTGTTAAGCTTGTATCCCGTAAAGAAGATGGTCTTCTTCTTGGGGCACAAATCGTTGGTGAAAACGCATCTGATATGATCGCTGAACTTGGTCTTGCAGTTGAAGCGGGTATGACGCTTGAAGACATCGCAATGACAATTCACGCGCACCCTACATTGGGAGAAATCTCAATGGAAGCGGCTGAAGTTGCTTTAGGTAAGCCGATTCATATGGTTGTAAAGTAAGAGTTACAGTGTCTTAGAAGAACACCGTCTATCAGGCAGAGTGAATGCCTAATAGACGGTGTTTTGCTTTGGGGGTAGTTCATCTTCATTCAGCAAATCTTTTTGTACTGAAAGCGAAGCGTCAGCTACAGAAAACTCCCACCCCGATAGGTGGCGAGATGAATGCGGTTTTGTTTTACTGTTCAGTGGGTGTTCAAACGCCGGCTGAACGAAGAATGGAAGGCGACCTAAGTTCGCCGTGTCCAAAAAGCGGTGCCTTAATCTCTGCAAAGAACGCAAAAATATGGCCAATCGAACCCTTCGCTGTTCGATTGGCAACGGTTGCATGACCTACCTCCTGTAGGCCCCGAGCTCGAGAAAAATCCGGATGCAATTGCGCCGAGTCGTAATTGATTGTCATTAAACTACGTTTGAATCGCTCTTTTGTGAAGGGTTTCTAGTAGTCGATGAAGAAGAGAACTAGTGGAAATGTATGGGGGTGCTTTTTATGGAATGGAAGACAAGGGTAACGGAGCTACTTGGTATCGAGTATCCAATCATTCAAGGCGGATTGGCGTACCTTGCTTATGCAGAGCTCGCAGCAGCAGTTTCAGAAGCTGGTGGACTAGGACAAATTACAGCGATGAGCCTAGAGTCACCTGATGCATTGCGAGCGGAGATTCGTAAAGTGAAAGAGTTGACAGACAAGCCGTTTGGTGTGAATTTTGCAATTGGACAACACGGGCGTCCTTATGCGCATATGATTGAGGTAGCGATTGAAGAAGGTGTCAAAGTGATGTCGGTGACAGGAGGAAATCCTGCTCCGTTTTTTGATCAATTGGAAAATACGGATGTGAAGAAGCTCGTACTTGTTGCAGCGAAACGGCAAGCGCAGAAGGCTGAAGAGTTGGGGGCAGATGCTGTAATGGTCGTTGGACAAGAAGGTGGTGGACATCTTGGACGTGATGACGTCGGAACGATTGTCCTAGTGCCGCAAGTTGTCGATGCTGTATCGATTCCTGTCATCGCCTCTGGGGGAATTGGGGATGGCCGTGGTTGGATGGCTGCGCATGCGCTTGGTGCGGAAGGGATTGAGATGGGAACGCGCTTTATCGCGACGCAGGAGTGTGTTCACGCGTCAGAGGCCTATAAAGAGGCGCTTCTAACGAGTAGTGAGGCGGATACAACGGTTATTAAGCGTACGCTTGGGGCACCTGCCCGAGCGCTTACAGGTCGATGGACAGCGAAAATCCTTGAAATGGAAGCGGAAAAAGCGGATTACGAAGCGCTGAAAGATTTTATTAGTGGCAAAGCCAATCAACGTTTTATTTACGATGGCGATGTCGAGAATGGCTTTGGTTGGGCAGGACAAGTTGCGGGGATGATTGATGATGTCCCATCTGTTGAGGAATTGTTTGAGCGCATGGTGAAGGAAGCAGAACAAATTCGTGATGGTTGGAATTTTAAGCAGTAAGGAGAGAGTTTTGTGGATTATAATTATCCAATTCGACATGATTGGTCGACGGCTGAAATTATTGCTGTTTCCGCATTTTATGAAGCGGTAGAAAAAGCATACGAGTCAGGTATTGCGAGGGAAGAACTTATGCGAGCATATCGTGGGTTTAAAGTGGTAGTTCCTTCAATGGCGGAAGAAAAGACGTTGTTTAAGGAGTTTGAGGAAGCGAGTAGTTATGCTTGCTATCGTGTTGTGAAGGCGGCAAAAGAAGGAAATGATGGTGAAATGATAAAAGGGGCGCGGCGATAAGCCGCCCCCTTTTATTTATGATTTCCGATGATGATATCGTAAATCGGTAAAAGACTGTCAAAGGTTTCTTCTGCGTATGCGATGAATTCTTTTTCAGATAGTTGGATCGCATCTTGAGCAGCTAAATGACGTCCTACAAGAAATTCGGCTTTTTTAACCGTCTGCAGACGCCCTAACAGCTTTTCGAGTCCTGCTTCGCCGGCTTCACCAATTGCTGTCGCTTCGGGCTTCATATGATCGCCTGAGACGATGTATGTATCGGGGAGTGCGGTAAAGAGCGCGGAATGTTGCCCGAGTCGTTCAGCAATCCCTTTTTTATCCGGATTTTCATAAATTACCGCTAAAATGATGAATAGATGCGTGCCCCATAGGCCAATCTGAAAATGTGGCAATGCTTTATAACCTCGTTTGGCAGGTGCGAACGCGACCCAGCTGTCTCTTGGTGGATTCACCGTCCTTCTTGCATGTCTTGCTACATGTGGAAAAAATTCACCAGTTCCATGTGCGGAAAGCTGAGCGGCAAAATGATTGCCGAGAAAAGTGAATTTGGGTTGGATGATGCTTTGAAGTGCTTCCATTCGTTTTTCAAGTCCTTCGATTGAAAAAACAGCAAAATCATCTTTTTTCCAATAACTGTTTACCATTTTTATACCTCCAATTACTTATTCACGTTTATCGTAACAGAAAACGGGGAACAATCTTAGTAAGAAGGGCTATCGACTAGAGAAAAGTCGGTATGTGGCATACTTTAGTAATAATTAGCGGAATATTCAAATTAAATCCATAAAAGGGGTGTTGATGATGAAACAAGTGGTCCATGTTATACGGAAAGCCGATGTTGAAAAGGAATATGTGAAGCTGCTTTATCTTGAACTCGATTACGAATTAGCAACACTATTCGATGCGATTCAGGAGCAGGATGAAGAGCAACAAGCGAAAAGCCATCACAGACTGGCGGAGATCCACCGCGAGTTGGAGAGTATGAATGGTTTCGCATAATCGCAGTAGGTTGACCGAAAAGGGCATCTATACACGTTCTTCGTAAAACGGAGATTGTGTAATGGATGCCTTTTTCAGTTATTTCTGATATGTTATAATGAAATAAGAAACAGTGTTAGGGGTGGGACCATGAATTTGGAAGCTATTAATCGTTACGCAAAATCATTGATAAAAGAAGCGGGGCATCACATTCGAGCTTCATTTTCGGGCCGCATTGATATTGATACAAAATCGGGTGCTAATGATCTTGTGACAAATATTGATCGCGAAGTGGAGCAGTTTTTTATCAGCCGAATTAAACAGGATTTTCCGAATCATCGGGTGTTAGGAGAAGAAGGATTCGGTGATACAATCCAGTCGTTAGACGGAGTGGTTTGGATTGTAGATCCGATTGATGGGACGATGAATTTTATTCATCAAAAAAGAAATTTTGCTATTTCACTCGGGATATTTGTAGAAGGTGTTGGGATGCTTGGATACATATATGATGTGATGCGAGACGATTTATATGCTGCAACGAAAGGCGAGGGAGCTTATTGTAACGATGAGCGCTTGCCGCAGTTGGGGGCGATTCCGATTCGGGATGCAGTCGTTGGCATAAATGCTTGTTGGGTGGC
This sequence comes from Sporosarcina sp. FSL K6-1522, assembly GCF_038622445.1. GTDB lineage: Bacteria > Bacillota > Bacilli > Bacillales_A > Planococcaceae > Sporosarcina. The sequence continues at coordinate 3,865,914 of NZ_CP152019.1, read as the reverse complement.
ACCTAATCGCTATATTCATCATGAACCGATTATCGAGCTTGTTCACCAATGTAGAGGAACGAGGTCTTATGGATCAGCCGCAATTGAACTTGCTTATGTATCCTCTGGAAGAATAGACGCGTACATGTCAACAAGGCTATCGCCATGGGATATTGCAGGTGGAATCATTATTGCACAGGAAGTTGGTGCAATTGCGACAAATATGAAGGGCGAGAAACCTAACCTTCTTGAGCAGGATACATTTATGGTGGCAAGGCCGGGGCTTCATGCCGATTTATTGGCACATCATGTTCGGTTGAAATGACGAAAGGGACAATTCGACAAATCCGATGTCTCGGATTAGACGAAAGTCCCTTTTAGTGATGCTGTTGGTGGAATTATAAGGCGCCTTGCTCGCGCATTTTCTTTTTTGTTTTAAAGCCGTTGCCCATAACAAGGACGAGTGCAAGCATAGCAAGGAGAGCTAAGGGGATACTACGCATAGCGACCGCGACGCCGATTCCGCACATAGAAAGGACCGCAAGTATGGAGTACAAAACAAAAATCCATTTAATATCTTTCAAAAAAATCCCTCCATCTAATTAAATACGCCTCGGCGTATTTATGTCCAGAATTTGAATTAAGCTTGTGGCCTACAGGAAGTAGGTCATGCAGTCGCGAACCTAGACTGCCCTCATTAACTCCTTTCAAATTCTGTGACATCCGCCGGAAGCTTTAATTTTATTTAGCAGAGGTTCTACCCACTGCTAAATAAAATTAAAAATATTTTTGTATTAGCGTTTCATGTGCTATAATAACACAGTTAATCATCTGAAAAAAGACTAATGGAGTGAAATCATGACTAAAGAGCGCAATGATTTACGTAACATAGCAATTATCGCACACGTCGACCATGGAAAAACGACGCTTGTCGATCAACTTTTGAAACAATCGGGCATTTTCCGTTCAAACGAACAAGTAGATGACCGTGCCATGGACTCGAACGAAATTGAACGCGAACGTGGAATTACAATCCTTGCCAAGAATACAGCAATTGAATACAAAGATACAAAAATCAACATTCTCGATACACCGGGTCACGCCGACTTTGGCGGTGAGGTAGAACGGATTTTGAAAATGGTTGACGGTGTTATTCTTGTTGTCGATTCATACGAAGGCTGTATGCCACAAACACGTTTTGTATTGAAAAAGGCACTTGAAGAAAACATTAAACCGATCGTTGTTGTGAATAAAATCGACCGCGAATTCGCACGTCCTGAAGAAGTTGTCGATGAAGTGCTTGAATTATTTATCGAATTGGATGCAAACGACGAACAATTGGATTTCCCAGTTGTCTATGCATCGGGCTTTAACGGAACAGCGAGCTTATCTCCAGATCCAGCGTCACAAGAAGATACGCTACGTGTGCTATATGACGCGATCATCGAGCATATTCCGGCACCGATTGATAACAGTGAAGAGCCGCTACAATTCCAAGTATCGTTACTTGACTACAGTGATTATGTTGGACGTATTGGTATTGGACGTGTTTTCCGCGGTACGATGAAGGTCGGCCAACAAGTTTCTGTTTTGAAACGTGACGGTTCTGTGAAGAACTTCCGTGTAACAAAAATGTCTGGATTCCTTGGCTTGAAACGTGTGGAGATTCAAGAAGCGAAAGCGGGCGACTTGATTGCCGTATCAGGTATGGAAAATATCGACGTAGGTGAAACGATTTGCCCGGTTGATCATCCAGAAGCACTTCCAGAATTGTTCATTGACGAGCCAACGCTTCAAATGACATTCCTTGTGAACAATAGCCCGTTTGCAGGTAAAGAAGGTAAATGGGTAACAGCTAGAAAAATTGAAGAACGTCTTGAGTCACAATTGCAAACAGACGTATCCCTTCGCGTAGATCCAACTGATTCACCAGATGCGTGGACAGTTTCAGGACGTGGAGAGCTTCACTTGTCGATTCTGATCGAAAACATGCGTCGTGAAGGATTCGAACTACAAGTTTCAAAGCCATCTGTTATCGTGAGAGAAATCGACGGTGTTCGTTGTGAGCCTGTTGAGCGTGTACAAATCGATATTCCAGAAGAGCATACAGGATCAGTGATCGAATCGATGGGTGAGCGTAAAGGCGAAATGATTGATATGGTTAACAATGGTAATGGACAAGTCCGTCTGACATTCAATGTCCCAGCTCGTGGCTTGATCGGTTATTCAACAGAATTCCTTACGTTGACAAGAGGTTATGGGATTTTGAACCATACATTCGATTCGTATAAGCCGATGTCGGCTGGTAAAGTGGGCGGTCGTAGAAATGGCGTTCTTGTCTCGATGGAGAACGGAACGGCTACGCCATACAGCATTATGCAGTTAGAAGACCGTGGTGTGATGTTCGTTGAAGCTGGAACGGGTATTTATGCTGGTATGATTGTTGGAGAAAACACGCGTGAAAATGACTTGACAATCAATTTAACAAAAGCAAAACAAGCGACGAATGTTCGTTCAGCGACGAAAGATCAAACGGTTACTACGAAAAAACCGCGTATCATGTCGCTTGAAGAAGCGTTACAGTATTTGGATGACGATGAGTACTGTGAAGTAACACCAGAATCGATTCGACTTCGTAAGAAGATTCTTGATAAGAATGAGCGTGAACGTGCTCAAAAGAAAGCGAAGTAAGTACTTGGTATATTCGGCGGATTTTGTCGAAATCCATTATAGAAAGGAATGTATTGAATGACTGCTAGTGTTGAGGAAACGGCACGCGTGATGGATCGAATGTCAGGCATTGCGAGAATGGTTTACGAAACGATGCCTTCTGACAAGGTGGCCGGTTACGTACTTTTAGCCCTAGTCTTCATCATGTCGGCAATTGTTTTTAAACTTGGATTTGCTAGGCAACTACCTCTTTTAAAAAATATAATCATTTATGCATTTTTGTTCATCGGTTGCTTAGTGTTGACGTTTTTAGCACTATTCCTTCCGATTGTGGAAGGGCTCATTGTTGCGGCTCTAATCTTAATCATCTACCGAGTTCGCAGAATGAATGAACATAAAGAAGACTCAATCGCTTGATGCGATTGAGTCTTCTTTTTTATTTATAAGAAACTATAAAATTCCCGTACTGTAGATAAGTAAGCATATAGAGATTTCGCGTCTAGGCTCCAGCCCCCGAACGGGCGCTTGCACTTTTTTACGTCTTATGTCTTAGATTTAAAAATCCTCTTCAACGGGATGAGAGCTCCGGTGAAAAACAAAGTTGCCTGTTGCGATGCGAGCAATCGTTTTATCTGCGATGCGTTCGTTACATTGTTCGCACATATACGTACAAATTTGACGATTCCTTAGCTTTTTGGCTAAAGGGGCATCGTCTGGAAGTTGTCCAATTTCGTCACAGATGACACATTTGACACGCATTCGATCTACTCCTTTAGACGACTTTGATCCCAATGATATTACGAATCGGGTTGTCGATATTCGAACCGTCTTTGAAGAGGAGATGAGCAGGGCCGTCCTCAAGAAGCGGTTTTCCTTCGTCACTAAATTTGAAAATGAAATCCTCAGCTTGTGCAAGTGGGAAGGTATGAACTTCTCCACCTAATGTTTCGAATGATAGCGTTCGTGCATCTGTCCCAGGTTGTGCAGTGTTTAAGAAATGATGCAATGCAATTCCGAAAGTCCCTGTTAATACTTTTGTGCGCTCATAGGTCTTTTCGGTTTTCAATGTCGGCGGGAAAGTGGCCCCCTCCATGATTTCGCGTGACCAATGCTTGCCCATTTCTTTTTTATATTCTTCGAGGTCGTCCTTTTCGATGTGTTCCTCGGTGAAGAATGTTTTTAAATCGATGCGGCGGTCGTCAAAAATCCACACGCCTGGATCTAATGTAATTGCGTATTGTACGTTTCCAGTAATCGGAATGATTGCTTCCAAATGTATATCCCCCTATCAATTATGCCTTGGCGTAATTGCGTCCAAATTTTTTCGAGCGAGCTTTCGTCTAGACTTCGAATGCCAGCCCCTCGGGGCGTTTCGGTCTTTCCGAAAAGGCGGAAATCATGCCTTTTGCGGCAAGCCCTCCAACGCCTGTCAGGGCTAAGCGGCATTTTTCGCTTTTGAAAAAAGCACCCCTAAAAAATCTGTGACATCCGCCGGAGGCTTTATCTTGATTCAGCGGGTGTTTGAACACCTACTAAAAGAAAAAACAAAACAGGCATTCATCTCCCAATCTATATGGGAGGGAGTCTCCTGCTGAATCGAGATAAAATAAACTTTACATATTAGTATAACGCTTTGGTGCTTGGGGGAAAAGCATTTGATTTTCCGGCTAAGTATAATTAGAGGGAAACGCTTGCAATTTCTCGATTCAAAAGATACAATTTATTCATAATCACCGTTGAGAAATAAAAGGTTGATGGGGGAGTCCTCATGGATATAGAATTGCAAGAGACATATAAAGAAAAAGCATTACAGCAATTACAGGCAGATGCCAATAAGATTGCGCAGCTCATTAAAGTGCAGATGGATCATTTGACGATGCCGCAGTGTCCACTCTATGAGGAAGTATTGGATACGCAAATGTATGGGTTATCCCGTGAAATTGATTTCGCGGTAAAACTAGACTTAATCGATCGTCAGAAGGGCAATGAAATCCTGTCTCTACTCGAGAAGGAAATGACTGTCCTGCACGAATTATATACAAAAAAATAAGCCGAAGACTCAAACTCGTCCAAAGTTTGAGTTTTTTATTTAAAAAAGAGGTAATATTATGAAGGTTTATACGAAACGATTTTTACGTTATTTTGATTTCCCGCTTTTTTTCGTCTACTTACTGCTCAGTTTGTTTGGGCTTGTGATGATCTATAGTTCAAGTATGGTTGCCGCTGTAGGCAGATATGATTATCCTGCGAATTATTTTTTTGACAAGCAACTATTAAATTTAAAGATTGCCATTCCTGCATTTTTTTTAGCAGCTTTTTTCCCATATAAAAACTATAAACGCAAAAAAATAATGATTGTTGCTGTCCTTAGCATGCTTACGTTGCTAGTGCTTGTCCATTTTATTGGAACAGGTGAACATGTAGGTGCGCAAAGTTGGATTCGGCTTCCTATCGGTAATATTCAGCCGTCTGAAGTAGCCAAGCTGGTGATGGTTGTGTATTTTGCGGGTGTTTTTGCGAAAAAATATGAGGCGGGCACGCTTGACAATATTAACCAGTCGATTGGACCACCTGTTGCAATCCTTGCCATCGCGGTTGGCTCGATTATGATGGAGACAGATATTGGTACTTCGTTTATTATTGTTGTTGGCGCATTGTCAGTCTTAGCGGCAAGTGGTATTAAGAGAGGTACCTTCTTAAAATTATGTGGCTATATTTTTGCCTGTCTTGCGCTCGTTGCTGTTGTCCTTTATTTTGGGTGGGATACAATCATGACAGACGGTAGGCAAGGACGTATTCTGTCCTTTTTGAATCCATTTGATTATGCGCAAGGCTCAGGTTATCAGATTGCTAACGGCTATATTGCGATTGGGACGGGCGGACTATTCGGTCTTGGACTTGGTAACTCCATTCAAAAGATGGGGTATTTACCTGAACCTCAAACAGACGTAATTATGGCAGTCATTTCAGAAGAGTTAGGCGTATTCGGGACAATCATTGTCGTTGGGGGTCTTGGCTTTATCGTTTTACGCGCATTCACAATTGCGCTTAGGGCGAAAGATCCGCATGCACGGATGCTTGCAGCTGGAATTGGGAGTATTATAGGTATTCAAACTTTTGTGAATTTGGGCGGTCTGACGGGATTGATACCGCTTACAGGAGTACCGTTGCCGTTTATTAGCTATGGCGGAACTTCTATTATTCTGTTATCTTTGTCTTTAGGAATATTGATGAACGTGTCAATGTTCGTAAAATATGAAAAAAACAAATAGAATTTAAAAGAAAAGGAAGTGCCTAGTGGTGGAGAAAATTACTAAAATTTTAGTTGCTAACCGTGGTGAAATTGCAATTCGTATTTTCCGCGCTTGTACGGAATTAAATATTCCAACAGTTGGAATTTACTCAACAGAAGATAGCGGATCATTCCATCGCTATAAGGCGGACGAGTCTTACCTCGTTGGGGAAGGGAAAAAACCAATCGATGCCTACTTGGATATCGAAGGGATTATTGCAATTGCTAAAGACTCCGGTGCAAATGCTGTCCACCCTGGATATGGATTCCTTGCTGAGAATGTCGACTTTGCACGACGACTTGAAGAAGAAGGGATTATTTTCATAGGCCCGAAATCGAGCCACCTCGATATGTTTGGAGATAAAGTCAAGGCGAGAGAGCAAGCGATCAAAGCGGGTATTCCTGTTATTCCAGGAACTGACGGTCCGGTATCTTCGGTTGAAGAAGTTGCAGAATTTGGAGAGACGAATGGTTATCCGATTATTATCAAGGCTTCACTTGGTGGTGGCGGACGCGGAATGCGTATTGTCAATACTGCAGAAGAAGTTACAGAAGCTTATGAGCGTGCGAAATCTGAGGCGAAATCGGCATTCGGTTCTGACGAAGTATATGTTGAGAAATACGTTTATCAGCCAAAACATATTGAAGTGCAAATACTTGGCGATACATACGGCAATGTGATTCATCTGTATGAACGCGATTGTTCGATTCAACGTCGTCATCAAAAGGTCGTAGAAATTGCACCGTCTATTTCGCTTGAAGATGGAATGCGTGAACAAATTTGTGATGCGGCAGTAAAATTGGCTCAAAATGTAGGGTATATCAATGCGGGTACTATGGAATTTTTAGTAGCTGACGGACGCTTCTATTTCATCGAAGTAAACCCACGTATTCAAGTAGAGCATACAATTACAGAGATGGTGACAGGGATTGACATCGTGCATGCGCAAATTCATATTGCTGATGGCAATAGCTTGCATGAAGGTGAAGCAGCGATTCCTGCCCAAGAGCAGATTCCGTTATTTGGTTATGCGATTCAGTCACGTGTAACGACTGAAGATCCGTTGAATGATTTCATGCCGGATACAGGGAAGCTGGCTGTGTACCGTTCGGGCGGTGGTTTCGGTGTTCGTTTAGATGCTGGAAATGGTTTCCAAGGTGCTGTTATTACGCCGTACTATGATTCTTTGCTTGTTAAAGTTTCTACATGGGGTATGACGTTCCGCGAAGCTGCAGCTAAAATGGACCGAAACTTGCAAGAGTTCCGAATTCGCGGTATTAAAACGAATATTCCGTTTCTTGAAAACGTTGTCAAACACGATAACTTCTTAACAGGAAACTATAATACGAGTTTTATTGATACGACGCCTGAGTTGTTTGTCTTCCCGACACGTCAAGACCGGGGAACGAAATTATTGAATTACATCGGTAATATTACGGTAAATGGATTCCCTGGAATTGAGAAACAGTCGAAACCTGTCTTCCACCCAGTAAGAAAGCCTGCGATCGATTTACTAGCACCACCAGCTGCTGGGACAAAGCAAATTTTGGATGAGCGCGGTGCAGAAGGGCTCGTCAAATGGATTAAAGAACAAGATGATGTGTTATTGACAGATACGACGTTCAGGGACGCGCACCAATCTTTATTGGCGACTCGTGTACGTACATCTGACATCACATCGATTGCGTCTGAATCAGCAAGACTGATGCCTGATCTATTCTCGTTTGAACTATGGGGCGGTGCGACATTTGACGTTGCTTATCGCTTCTTGAAAGAAAACCCATGGGATCGTTTGATGAAACTTCGTGAGCAGATTCCAAACGTGCTGTTCCAAATGTTGTTCCGTGGTGCGAATGCAGTCGGTTATACGAATTACCCGGATAACGTTATCCGTGAATTTGTGAAAAAATCGGCAGAGTCTGGCGTTGATGTCTTCCGAATCTTTGACAGCTTGAACTGGATCAAAGGAATGGAAGTAGCAATTGACGCGACACGTGACGCAGGAAAAGTAGCGGAAGCGGCGCTTTGCTATACAGGTGATATCCTCGATGATTCGCGTGCGAAATATACGGTGAATTATTACAAAGAGATGGCGAAAGAGCTTGAATCAGCAGGTGCACATATTTTAGCGATTAAAGATATGGCTGGCCTATTGAAACCAGAAGCTGCTTACCGACTGATCTCTGAATTGAAAGCAACAGTGGATATTCCAATTCACTTGCATTCGCATGATACAAGCGGTAATGGGATCTTTATGTATGCGAAGGCGATTGAAGCGGGTGTAGACATCGTAGACACGGCTTTAGGAGCAATGGCTGGTCTAACATCCCAACCATCTGCAAGCTCGCTACACTACGCGCTACAAGGCGGTAAACGCAAAGTACGTGCAGATGTGAAGGCGCTTGAGGATCTATCGTATTATTGGGAAGATGTGCGGAAGTATTACCAGCACTTTGAAAGTGGCATGATGAGCCCACATTCAGAGATTTACGTGCATGAAATGCCAGGTGGACAATATTCAAATCTACAGCAACAGGCTAAAGCAGTAGGACTTGGCGAGCGTTGGGAAGAAGTGAAGGAAATGTATTCCCGCGTCAACCTGTTATTCGGAGATGTTGTGAAAGTAACACCTTCGTCTAAAGTTGTTGGTGATATGGCGTTGTTCATGGTGCAAAATAACTTTGACGAGGAATCTGTGCTGACACGTGGTAAGACGACGGACTTCCCGGAATCTGTTATTGAGTTTTTCGAAGGGTATATCGGTCAGCCATATGGCGGATTCCCGAAAGAGCTTCAACAGGTCATTCTAAAAGAGCGAGAAGCGATTACAGTTCGCCCAGGCGAGTTGCTAGAAGCTGTTGATTTTGACAAGCTACAAGTCGAGCTGTCTGACAAGTTAGGTCGATCGGCTACAAGCCAAGAAGTGCTGTCTTATACGCTATATCCAAAAGTGTTTGAAGAGTACTCTGCGACGAATAAGTTATTTGGAGATGTATCGGTTATTCCAACGCCTGAATTCCTATACGGAATGCGACTTGGCGAGGAGATTGAGGTAGAAATTGAAAAAGGTAAAACATTAATTATTAAACTGGTATCAATTGGTGAGCCACAATCGGATGCGACACGTGTCATTTATTTTGAAATGAATGGTCAGCCGCGTGAAGTTGTGATTGAAGATATTAATGTTGAATCGGATACAGTCCGTAAGCAAAAAGCGGATCCTGCAAACGAAGCACATATTGCTGCAACGATGCCGGGAACGGTTCTAAAAGTTGCGGTATCTAAAGGGGCAAAAGTGAAGCGAGGCGAGCACTTGCTTATCACGGAAGCGATGAAGATGGAAACGACTATCCAAGCACCGTTTGACGGTGTTGTAAAAGATATTTATGTATCTGCCGGAGAATCGATTGCAACAGGAGATTTACTCGTTGAACTAGAACACTAAGAGAAGTAATAAAGGCACCCAGAGCAGTTTGGGTGCTTTTATTCGTGGTTATGGATAAAAGGAAACGAGCCGTCCGTTTGGACAGCTCGTTTCTCGTCTAGACTATGTTTCTGCTTATTTGGTCGACCTGCTACGTGATACGAGTAAAATCATATACGTTAGCAGTCCAAATAGTAATGTAATGAATAGTGAGTGTAGTAATGCGACATACAGGTTTAACTTCGTGAGTACGACAATCATACCTGTCGTTGCTTGCGACGCTACAAGTATGAATGCGATAATCCAGCCCCAGTAAATAGCACGCTGGTCTTTATAGTGTTTAATGGCGTGCAATGCAATAACGCCTAGCCAGATGACAATCAATGCAGCGGCGGCACGATGTCCCATTTGTACCCACTCATACATGTTGCTCGGTAATGCGAAAGCGCTGTTATCACAGAGTGGCCAATCAGTACAAATCATTCCGGAACCTGTATGACGGACGAGTGCACCTGTGTAAACGACAAAGTAAGAGTAGATGGAAACGCCAATCGTATGCCATTTTAAACGTTTTCCTATGCGAAGCTTATCCGCATCAAACTTTTGGTCTACTTCAAAGATTAGAAGTGTTAAGAGGAAGACGGATGCAAAGGAAATAAGCGAAATCCCAAAGTGTAAGGCGAGTATGAAGTCACCCTGTCCCCATAATACTTGGGCAGCACCAATGAGCGCTTGTAAAATCAGGAAAAACACAGCCATGATAGCTAAGAATTTTGTTTCCCGGATATGTCCTATAGCCTTCCAAGACCAAACGGCTAAGATGACAATAAATATACCGACTGATCCAGTGACAAGCCGATGTGAAAATTCGATAAGTACTTCGGCTGTAATTTCATCAGGAATAAGTTGTCCGTTACATCCTGGCCAATGTCTACCACAGCCCATACCGCTATCTGTTTTGGTAACGAGTGCTCCACCGAGTAAAATGAGCAACATCCCAATCGTGGAAGCGACAGCAAACCATTTCAAATATTTATGATATCGCAAAAAAAAGACACCTTCTTCTATTGTGATGACCGTTGTATCAATTAAATAAAGATAAAAGGTCCTTGCCTTTTTGATGATAGCGAAAAAAGGATGAAAAAACAACGACAAAGGGATGAATATCGCTAGACAATCCTCTTTTTCACAAATTGTTCATAAATAAGACCCTTTAACTTCACAAATGCCCTAGTGAAATGATTTACTATAGATAGAGTATGGGAACAAATATGTCGGAGTTCCACGGAATTTGGAGGAAATTTTTATTATGTATAGAAATACTGCCCGAATTTCGATATAGTTAAATATAATCGACTTCATTCCAACTATGAAAGGAGGGATAACTTGTCAAACGGTCGAACTATTTTAACATCCGCTGAATCGGAGGTTGTACCAACATCCGCATTTAAGGACTTTCTTGCGCTTATTAAAATAGGCATCGTCAATTCGAATTTGATCACTACGTTCACGGGTCTGTTTCTTGCGTTTCAATTTACGGGTAAGCATTTTCTACATAATATAGATCTTTTGCTATTTACCCTCGTAGGAACGGCATTGATCATTGCTGGTTCTGCGGCATTGAACAATTTAATTGATCGGGATATTGATCCAATTATGTCGAGAACAAAGGCCAGGCCGACAGTTACTGGGCGCTTTAAAGCTCCTGCTGTATTGGCGCTTGCACTCACTTTTATCGTTGTAGGTGAAGTATTATTATTTTCTGCATCACCAGCAGCTGGTTTTTGGGGACTTGCGGGTATCTTGAGTTATGTTGTACTCTATTCGATGTGGTCGAAGCGTAAGCATGTTAGTAATACAGTCGTTGGAAGCCTTTCAGGAGCCATCCCACCTTTGATTGGATGGGCTGCGGTAGAACCTGCGTTAGGTGCAGGTGCTTGGGCGTTATTCCTAATTATGTTCATCTGGCAGCCGCCGCATTTTTATGCGCTTGCAATGCGTCGAACAGAGGAATATCGTGCAGCAAATATACCGATGCTACCTGTTGTAAAAGGTTTTGCAAGAACGAAGAAATCAATGCTCGTATGGGTGCTGTTATTATTCCCATTACCATTCTTACTTCCAGAGCTAGGAATTGGTTTCTTATTGCTCGCAACCGCTTTAAATCTTGGCTGGTTATATTTGGCGGTAAAAGGTTTCAAAGTGAAAGAGGACTTGAAGTGGGCGACATCCATGTTCGTCTACTCATTGAACTATATGACAATTTTATTTGTCGCAATGATTATCTTCTCGATATTCATTTAACAATCGGAATTCTTTCTTTGAATAGGAATTCACTATAGAGAGGTCGACAGTCCTCAAGATAAGAAAACATTTTTTTAGAAAGAGAGGTATCATTAAGCAATGATGAAAGGACTCAAAAAGTGGCGTCTCTTTTCTCTATTAGCAGCTCTTACCGTATTCCTTGCAGGATGTGGTCAAGAAGAACTTTCCACACTTCTCCCAGCGGGGCAAGTTGGTAAGGATCAGTTCAATTTGCTGCTATTGTCATCAGCAATTATGTTATTGGTAATCATTGTAGTCGTACTCATCTACGTAGTTGCAATTGTTCGTTTCAGACGTTCAAAACTAGGTGAAGAGCATATTCCTGAACAAGTTGAAGGAAGTCACACATTGGAACTTGTTTGGACAATCATTCCAATTATACTCATCTTGGTGTTGGCGGTACCTACAGTTTATTACACATATAAACTTGGGGATGTTACAGCGATGAGTGCTGTGGATGATGAAGGAAACGCAGAAAACTTGGTCGTCGATGTGACAGCAAAATTGTACTGGTGGGAATTCTCATATCCAGACCTTGGAATTGTTACAGCACAAGAATTAGTTGTACCAACAGATGAGAAAGTATATTTCAACCTACTTGCTGCAGACGTTAAACACTCCTTCTGGGTTCCAGCAATCGGTGGAAAACTAGATACGAACGTTGAAAACGTCAACAAATTCTACCTAGAATTTGCAAAAGACTCAAAAGATCTTAAAGACGGTGTGTTCTACGGTAAGTGTGCGGAGCTTTGCGGTCCGTCTCACGCACTAATGGACTTCAAAGTTAAAACAATGCCACGTGCAGAATTCGATCAATGGGTTACTGCAATGCAAGCAACTGGTGACGAAGCAACAGATACGGATGTTGCAGTATCTGAGGGAGAAGCAGTATTCCAAGAGAATGGCTGTATCGGCTGTCACGCGGTTTCCGCAGTTGGTAAAACTGGCGACAAACAAGGACCTAACCTTGCAGCATTCGGTGACCGTAACCGCGTAGCTGGATTTATGGATCACACGGAAGAAGATTTAAAAGCTTGGATTAGCGATACACAGAAACACAAGCCGGGCAACTTAATGCCTTCATATGGAGATAAAATCTCTGATGCTGAGCTCGACGCTCTTGCACAATATTTAATGGGACTATCGGTTGAGAAATAATTTTTTAATGTGAATTTGAAGAGGAGGTAAACAAATTGAGTTCAGTTGCTCAAAAGAAAGGCTTTGGCGCAACGCTATGGGACTGGCTGACAACTGTCGACCATAAGAAGATTGGTATCCTTTATCTCCTTGGTGGAGGATTCTTCTTCGTAGTCGGTGGTATTGAGGCTATGATCATTCGGATACAGTTGTTGAAACCAAACAACGACTTCGTCAGTGCGGGACTTTTCAACGAAATTATTACCATGCACGGAACGACGATGATATTCCTAGCAGCCATGCCGATATTATTCGGGTTTATGAACGCCATTATGCCGCTCCAAATTGGAGCACGTGACGTTGCGTTTCCATTCATTAACTCATTAGGTTTTTGGATGTTCTTCTTCGGAGGATTGTTCTTGAACGTTTCTTGGTTCATCGGACAAGTTCCTGATGCAGGATGGACATCATATGCATCACTATCGCTTGCATCTGAAGGTCACGGTGTTGACTTCTATGCAATCGGACTTCAAATTGCCGGTGGTGGTACGTTGATGGCAGGGATTAACTTCCTTGTAACAATCATCAACATGCGTGCTCCGGGTATGACGTATATGCGTATGCCACTATTTACTTGGACTACGTTTGTAGCGTCAGCGATGATTCTTTTCGCATTCCCACCACTAACGGTTGGATTATTCTTCCTGACATTCGATAGAATGTTTGGAGGTAAGTTCTTTGACCATATGTTTGGTGGAAACACGATTATCTGGGAGCATATTTTCTGGATTTTCGGTCACCCTGAAGTATATATCTTGATTTTACCGGCATTCGGTATCTTCTCTGAAATCTTCTCGGTGTTTGCTCGTAAACGTCTATTCGGTTACCCATCGATGGTATTTGCTACGGTGCTAATCGGATTCCTCGGCTTCATGGTTTGGGCTCACCATATGTTCACAGTTGGTCTTGGGCCAACAGCGAACGCAATCTTCGCGGTAGCGACGATGGCTATTGCCGTACCGACCGGGGTTAAGATATTCAACTGGTTGTTAACAATTTGGGGCGGAAGCATTACGGTTACAACGCCGATGCTTTATGCACTAGCTTTTATTCCATCATTCGTTATGGGTGGAGTTACAGGGGTTATGCAAGGTGCTGCACCACTTGACTATCAATTGCATGACTCATACTTTATCGTTGCTCACTTCCACTATGTAATCGTTGGTGGTGTTGTACTTGGAATTTTGGCAGCTACGCATTACTGGTGGCCGAAAATGTTCGGTACAATGCTAAGCGAGAAGCTTGGTAAAGTGACATTCTGGTTCTTCTTTATCGGTTTCCACATGACATTCCTTATCCAGCACTGGTTAGGATTCTGGGGAATGCCACGCCGTGTCTGGACATTTATGGACGGACAAGGATGGAACACTGCGAACTTAATCAGTTCTGTTGGGGCATTGTTCATGGCGATTGGTGTAATTGTACTCGTTATCAACATCATCGTAACTTCTGTTAAAAATGTTAAAGTTGCAGATGATCCATGGGGTGACGGACGTACACTTGAGTGGGGAATTTCTTCACCACCACCATTCTATAACTTTGCGCAGACACCACTTGTTCGTGGTCTTGATACTGTATGGATTGAAAAAATGGAAGGGAACAAGTCTGGAATCACTCCAGCTGAACCTTTACAAGATATCCATATGCCACACGGTTCAATTATTCCATTCTTCATGACATTAGGTATGTTCATCGCAGGATTTGGAGCAATGTTCCGCGTAGAAACAGCATGGGGTCTACCAGTTCTAATTGCAGGTCTATTACTTACTTTCATCGCAATGTCATTGCGCTCACTGAAAGATGACCTAGGTTTTTATGTTAAAAAAGATGAACTCTTAAGAGATCTAAAGCGTAAAGGGGGTCAAAACTGATGGATTTGAATAAAAAATTCACCCCTGAGACGTGGCCAGACAATCCTGAAAGAGCAACGCTTGAGGCGAAAAATAAGTTTGTCGGTTTCTGGCTATTCCTTGGTGGAGAGACGATTCTCTTTGCTACATTGTTTGCAACATACCTTGCATTGAAAAACAAAGGTCCAAGTGGCTTTGAATTTTCAACACAAGAATTGTTTGAATTACCACTTGTATTTGTTATGACGATGCTTCTTTTAACATCTTCACTAACAAGTGTGTATGCGATGTATCACTTGAAGAATTATAACTTCAAGAAAATGCAGCTTTGGCTTGCGATTACGGCGTTCTTAGGGCTTGGATTCTTAATGCTTGAAGTATATGAGTTCGTGCATTATGTTGGCCTCGGCTTTACTTATGATAACAGTGCATTCAGTTCTTCGTTCTATACACTTGTCGGAACGCACGGTTTCCACGTAGCGATCGGACTCGTATGGATTACGTTGCTGATTTTCCGTAATGCTAAACGTGGATTGAACTTGTACAATGCAACAAAGTACTATACGTTTTCATTGTACTGGCACTTTATCGACGTCGTTTGGGTATTCATCTTCACTGTAGTCTACTTGATGGGAGTGATAGGTTAATATGGCAGACATCCAAGTTTACAAAAAGACTCCGGCTGAATTTGCGTTAGGGCAAAGACGTGCGAAGAAATCAATGCGTAACCAAGTAATGATGTTTTCGCTAATGATTTTCCTGACACTGATTTCATTTTCTATGGTAGTCGCTTACCAATCTGATGTTCTCGGGTTCTCGAAATTCTTTATTTTGCCTACATTGCTGTTATTTGCAGCAGTTCAAGTCGGCTTACAATTGTATTACTTCATGCATATGAGTGAAAAAGGACATGGTGTTCCACAAATGTTTATGTATACGGGAGCATTGCTAGGTTTCCTTATTCCGTTAACATTCCTCACAATTGTTTGGTGGTAATCAATAGCTAAAAAAGTCAGTGGAAGAGTTTATCTTTCACTGACTTTTTCTATTTCCATAAAGGAAAAGTGTAAGATACTCAATAGATGTCCATTATAAGAGTAAAGGTTGGATACTTCTTATTGAGTACAAAAGGCTTTGCTGAATCAAGTTAAATGTGAATTGTCATAGTTCGTCCATTGAGTTCCAGTGCCGTTAGTTTTATAATGAAAGAAGACTTTATTGAAGGAGCGATGGCAATGATGCCTTTAAGCATATTTGGGTTTCAAGCGTTATGGAGCCCTATATTTTTATCATTCGTTGTACTTGGTATTGTGTTGTATTTAGTGCTTGCAATCAAAATGCGTCATCGATTCGAAGGCTCCGAGCCACTAAGCCGGACCCAATTGGTATTCTTTTTGACTGGAATGGTCTTACTGTATATTATAAAAGGGTCGCCTGTCGATCTACTTGGGCATATTCTGTTTTCTGTACATATGATGCAGATGGCCTTGTTATTGCTGTTAGTGGCTCCGTTCTTACTAATGGGGATACCTAACTGGATGTGGAAAAAAGTTTTTAATGTAGGAATTCTGAATAAGATTCTCGGCTTGTTGACGCGACCAATTATAGCGATTTTGTTATTTATCGGGATGTTCTCGATTTATCATATCCCGATTATTTTAGATCATGTCAAACTAAGTGCCCCTTTGCATACGGTGTTTACGGTCACTTTGTTTATCTCAGCTTTATTCTTCTGGTGGCCAATTGTAAATACGATGAAAGGGCAACCAAAACTTCATGGGCTGAAAAAAATTGGCTATGTGATTTTAAGTGCGATTTTAATTACACCTGCTTGTGCTTTAATCATCTTTGTCGATGTCCCCGTCTATGAAACGTATAAAAGTGGAGAAGCGTGGTTACAGGCGATGGCACTTTGTGTGCCGGCTGGGACACTTGCTGGGTTAGCTGATTTAGGACTTTCAGGTCCTGAATTGTTTACGAATATGCCTACAGTGAATGATCAGCAACTAGGTGGCATTCTGATGAAAGTTACACAGGAAATTATTTACGTAGTTGTGCTTGGAAGGGTCTTTATTAAATGGTATAAGGAAGAGCAGGAAAATGCAGATGAAATTACGCAAAAAGACTTATTGGAGCGTCAAAGACTGACGATGCATGGCCAATAAGAGTAGTTTATAGAGAAAAGGGGAACTAATGAATGTCGGTACCATTTTGGCCTACACTTAGTACATTTCTAATTGTACTTTCTGCCGTACTCGTAGCAATTGGTTGGAGTCTTATTCGTAAGAAAAAAATAGAAGCACATAAGAAAACGATGTTAGCAGCAGCGGTATCAGCTGTTCTGTTTCTGATTATTTATGTGTCACGAACGATTATTGTCGGAAACACATCGTTTGGTGGTCCTGATGGGTTGAAAATCTATTATACAATTTTCCTGATTTTTCATATCTGTCTGGCGATGACTGGGGCAGTGCTTGGAGTTGTGACGATTGTAGCGGGATTGAAAAATAATTTAGTTCGACATCGGAAATTGGGGCCTGTTACAAGCGTGATTTGGTTGTTTACGGCACTTACAGGCGTGTTAGTTTACTTGCTCCTGTACGTTTTTTATAAGGGTGGAGAAACGACATCGATGCTTAAAGCGATTCTTGGTTTCTAACAAAAACACGCATTCACGTGATTAGTGAATTGCGTGTTTTTTATCATTTAAACTTCCGTGCCAAGCTAGATACGAAAATTTACTTTAATGACTCCAGCTTCACGAGCAGTTGTGAAAAGGATGACAATCAGGGGGCCGACGAAAAAGCCAAGAAAGCCTATCAGCTTTAAGCCGATAAACATAGAAATCAATGTCGGCAAAGGGGACAAGCCGATTTGAGAGCCCATTACCTTAGGTTCGACTGTTCGTCGGATGATGAGTAAAATGATAGCTAAAACGGCCAATTGTGTGCCTGTGGCGATATCTCCGCTAATGAGTAGGTAGAGTGACCAAGGTGCCAGGATGATGATGGAACCGAGAATAGGAATAATATCAATAATCCAGATGATGATGGACATCGTAATAGCATACTTTGGAGTGATGAATAGCAGCCCGATAAATGTCACGGCTAAGATGATGAGACTGACGAGTAGCTGTGCTTTTATGAAGCCAAAAATGACAGCATTGAGTTTGGTGATCATATAGCGAACTTTTTCTGCCGTGGCTGTTGTTAAGTGCCGGAATAACATTTTTTTCAGTTCGGGTAATTCGAGCATGAAGAGTACCAGTGCAATGATGTAGACGATAAAGCTCACAAGAAAATTTGGAATCTCCGTCATGAGGATCATCATTCTGTCATAGCTGAGCAAGCTGAGGATTGATTCGCGCATAGACTCGAATATACTCTTGAATTCTTTTTGAATGGCCTTAACGACTTCGTCAGGCATGCCGGAGGTGTATTGGAACAACTTGCTATGACTGTCAATCCATACGCCTGAAAGCGAGTTGAAATAGTCGGGGGCAGCTTTGGTTAGTTCGATCACTTTTCCGAATAACCGGGTGATAGTGTAATAACTAATGGAGGCAATAACGGCAAGAATCATAAGAAAAACCGACATGACGGAGATGCCGCGTTTCCATTTGCATTTTTTCTCTACTAATTTTACGAGTGGATCAATCAGGATTGCAGTTAGTAATGCAAAAATGATAGGCAGTGAAACAGGAAGGATAAAGATACAAATAAGGAGTATCAATAGTATACTGACGCTGATAATTACATGACGTTTCGTAAGCCATTTCGCCAACGAACATTCCTCCAAACGAAATACGATAAATGGTTGTCCTATATATTCATGATAACCAAAATATAGCTAATTCAGTATAAAAAAGCCGAAGAACAAAATGTTCTCCGGCTTTTACGTATCTCTTATTTTTTTAGGTTATAAGGTTGCAATGCTTCACTTACTGCTTTTAGTGTTGCAACACAGTCTTTTACAAGGCTTGCTGGGAAGTTTTCTTCTTCACCATACTCAACGCCATGTGGGTAGTAATACTTGCCAAGTACTGGCTTTTTCAAGTTCATGATTGCGTCGCGTGTATCAACGTCGCCATCAGTTGTATAACTGAACACACGCAGATAGAATGTACCTTCTTTGTTCACATATTTCTTATCGAAAGTTGCACGTTCGTAGTCCCATTGACCAGCACGAATTAGGTCGTGTTTTAACATAATTTCATCCAGTACGGATAAGTCGGCAATAATATTTTCAATGCCTGTATCTTCAATATACATAGTTCAAGTCCTCCTTAAATATCGTTCAGCCAATTCCCTATACCTATTTATAATAGAACAAATCGCGAACAGTTGCAATGGCAACATTGTGTCATGAAGAAGATCCATTGTACCTCGGTGGTAATTGCATCCAAAGTAGTTGTGAATTTTTGCTAGCAATCATTTAGACACGGTAGGTGGAGCAAGTCATGTTATACTTAACTTAATTCGACGGAAGTTGCCCATTTTTATAAGTAATGGAACGAATGCTACATATTTATTTATTTATTTATTATAAAACTGAAAGCAGGGACGGAAATTATGAAAGTTTTGTGGAAAATAGTTCTTTTACTTATTGTCGTCCTTGTGATTTTCTATTATATGGATGATCGGATAAAGGAAAATGAACCGCTCGAATCACCTGTAAAACATGGCACCGTTATTCCAGTACCAGGCACGGGTGACGGAGAGCCAATTACAGGAACATCAAGACCGGAAAAGGGCTTATCACTTCTCGTTGGAAAGAACGCAGATATATTAACGGAGGAGATGGGGGTACCGGATCGGATTGAACCATCTGGATATGGGTATGATTGGTGGATTTTTAATGGAGAACGCCAGTTAATGGTAGGTGTGATGGAGGGGAAAATCAACCAAGTATATAGTAACGATTTTTCTATGGATATCAGCCCATTTAAAATGGGGCAAGATGTCAAGGACATTTATCGTTTTACCATTGTTGAATCCGAGGTGGCTGTCCCAATCGAGGACAATGTTTACACATTCACATTGAGTAGTGAGGATGTGAATAACCGTTTGCTCATTCAATATGATAATCTGTACGCTCAGCTTTATATTGATAGCGTTGATGGAGACTTAGAAGCTGTCCGATTTATCGACCCAGTTACATTGGTGATCCATCAACCGTATGATATGGCTTATATGGGGAGATTGCTTAGTGCAGAACATCCATCATCCACGAAGCAGTTGGAAGTGGATCGGGCGATGGAACGTCAAATTTTTGAGCTGACGAATAATTACCGTAAGAACCATGGGGTAGAGGAGTTGCTCGACGATTATTGGCTGGGTATTGCGGCGCGTGAGCATAGTGAGGAAACGGCGCTTGAAGACTTATCCTCGTCAGAATCTCCTGCAGTTGAGAGTCTAGCGGATCGGTTGAAAGAAGAGGCGATTGAGCATCGGAAAGCGGGGGAAAATATCGCATTCAATTATGTCGATGCGATAGAAGCCGTCCATGGTTGGCTTAATTCCCCGGCTCACAGGAGTGTCCTCCTCGATAAGGATTTCACACATCTTGGAACAGGTGCATATGGAAAGTATTATACACAGTATTTGATTCGCGTAGTGGCAGATGATAAGAAGACACCGTAAATAACAATTTCAACTAGGGAAAATCCACGTACCTTTCTCTGAACTGGCGATACCTCTGATGTAAAGGGGTATCGCCGTTTTGATGGCATGGCGTGCGGCACGCTGTTGAATAACGGGCCTTTCGCAATTGAGAAGAGGGAGAAAATCGTCCATGCTAAGTACGTCAAGCTTGCGTGCATTGGCAAATTTATGCGGGTCGTTTGTCATCACACCGGGTACATCTTTGAAAAATTCAACATGCGATGCATTTACGGCTGCAGCTAGAGCGATGGCGGTTAAGTCGCTACCGCCTCTTCCGAGGGTCATGACACGCCCGGTGGCATCTATCCCTTGAAATCCAGGAACGAGGATACAATCCATTTTTTCGAGGCGACTCATCATAGTCGTAGGGTCGATATGGACGATTGTCCCGTCTCCGAACGGCCCTTTTGTTAAAATCCCCGCCTGAGCCCCGTGGAGAATGGTATTTGGCACGCCAGCTCTCTCCAGTTCTGCAGATAACACAGCAGCTGCGATAAGTTCCCCACAGGAAGCAGCAAGATCGCTTGCTTCTCCTACCGATGAAAAAGCCTCTGTAAGTTGTAGAAGGCTGTCTGTTGAGTAAGGGTCATTTTTACGGCCGATGGCAGAAACGACAACAATGACTTTTTGGTATTTTTGTAACCCCTCTTTTATGTGTGCAATGCATTTCAAACGCATCTGTTCATCTTTCATCGCAACTCCACCGAATTTTTGAACAATCATTCAGGATCCCAACTTTCTTCGTGACGTTCGTTGTGTTTTCTTCATACGATAAAGTATGTTCGCTCTCAATATATTCGTTTTCAGTAAAAATGTTCGGGAAGGGGAGAGTGATGCTGCTATTAACGGAGCTATTGAAAGACTGGCCTTGTACGGTCAGTGGCAAAGGGATTAGAGCTATCGTCGCGGGGATTACTGAAACGGCGTCAACTGTTAAAGCGGGGTATATTTTTATTGCAAGAAAAGGTGTACGGGATGATGGTGCGTTATATATTGCAGAGGCGGTAGAGCGTGGGGCCGTGGCGATTGTGGTCGATCGGGCTATTGAACCGACTATTACCCTCGGTGTGCCTGTTGTGACTGTACCTGATTGTAGAAAATTCCTGTCATATGCGAGTGCTCGGTTTGCAGGCAATCCTTCGGAGAGGTTGAAAGTCATAGCTGTTACGGGCACAAATGGTAAAACAACGGTAACGCATTTTATAGGGCAATTATTAAAGCGGCATGGTGTTCGAACAGCGGTTATTGGAACGACGGGTATTTTTGTGGATGGTGTTCAAATGATGTTTAATGCGCCTAAAATGACGACATTACCTGCTGAATACCTGCATCCTCTACTTGCATTATGTGAAGAGGCAGGTGTTACACACATCGTTTTAGAAGCATCGTCTGTTGGATTATCCACGTGTCGTTTAGATCATTGTCAAATTGATATTGGCATATTGTTGAATATTGGGGTTGATCATTACGAAGAGCATGGCGGGCAGGAGGCTTATATACAAGCAAAAAAGAAGCTTGTGCATCTAGCTAAAACGATTATTGTCAACGGAGAAGATGCGCATTGTGTGGCAATGGCTAAAGATGCGGCGGTGCCGAAGGTGTATTTTGGGGATAATCGAGTAGCCGATTGTTATTTGGATGATGAACAATTGCAGCTATCGATGCCGGGTAACTATAATAGGCGCAATGCATTGGCGGCTAGTAGTGCGTTGGTGATTTTAGGATACCAATTGGATAAAGTTTTACCTTTCTGTCCCTTACTGCAACTACCTGAAGGAAGGTTACAGCAGATGGAGCGAGGGGGGGTAACGGTGTTCATTGACTATGCGCATACACCTGATGCACTTGAAGCTGTTTTACAAACACTTTCTGGGATTTGCCAAGGTAAGCTGATCACCGTTTTTGGCTGTGGCGGGGAGCGAGATAGAGGGAAAAGAAGAGAGATGGGAGAGCTTGCTGTATTTTATTCGGCAAGTGTCATTGTGACGTCAGATAATCCGAGAAGTGAGGATCCGTTAGCGATCATTGCAGACATTATGTCGGGCTTTGGGGGAGAGTGTACGGCGGCCGAAGCTGTACCTGATCGAAAGAATGCTATTCGCCAAGCCGTTTTCTATGCGGCGCCAGGGGATATTGTATTAATTGCTGGAAAAGGGCATGAGAAGACACAGCATACAGCTGTAGGATTGATCTCTTTCTCCGATTTCGAAGTAGCACAGCAAGCTTTGCGTGAAAAAATCTATATTCATCCTGAAGAAACGAGTCCAGAATAGGTGTGCAGAGATCGTGCAATCTGGTATGATAAAGGAGAATTGGAGGCGATTAGTTTATGATGATGACCGACGAATGGATCACCATCATCGAACAAGCGGAACAACTCTCCGAAATGCTACTTTCTTCGGAAATGGTAGCTGACTATCGTAGAGCGCACGATACGGTCTATTCCGATGTGGAATTAGGAAAATCCATCAAAGAGTTTACAACTATGAAAGAGCGCTATGAAGAAGTGCAACGATTCGGACGTTACCATCCGGATTATCATATAGTAATGAAGAGTATTCGTGTGCAGAAGCGAGAGTTGGATGTAAACGAACAGGTCGCCGCTTTACGATTGGCTGAGAATGATGTTCAAGAAATGCTTGACGAGATTGGTTCAATCATTGCAAAATCTGTATCACCAGCAGTAAAAGTGCCAGCAGGTAGCGCATTCTTTACATCCGATTCATCATGCGGCGGTAGCTGTGGTACCGGAAGCAGCTGTTCTTGTTCGGCATAAACAAGAAAAGCGCCTGGCGTCCCAGAGCCTAGACAACAAAGAAAAGTGCAGGGCGCCCGCTTAGGCGCGACAGGCGTTGGACAGAAAGAAAAGCCGTAAACCTTAAATGAAAATCGCTCCAAGTTCCGTTTTATTCGGAACTTGGAGCGATTTTTAATAGCATTGACCTATTTATTCAGCACTATTTTTTTGCACGATATCCATTGCTAGTGCCGAGTGATTTGTAACAAAACCTGCGGCACCTGCGTTTAGTAGTTTGGTGAATGTGTCGGGATTGTTGATGCCCTCAAAATAGACGGGGATATTTAAGGAAGACAGAAAGAGGATGAAACTCTCTGTGCCTAAAGGAAACATACCCAATTTTTCAGGTACGATGAAAAAATCCACACGTGGGCTATACAGATGGCCAAACTTGCTTGTAAACGCAGCGTAGGCTCTCTTCACTTCAGTATTACCAGCACCAATGGCTACCCGATTTTGTGCATATAAATTGAATCTATCAGTTTGCTCATCATATGCGCTCATCACAATCACACGATCTTCGGCACCGAGTTCTTCAAGAAGTCTCCACAGTTTAGAAGGCATTAAACTTCCTTCGTAGGTATCTGGCGTATCTGTTAAGTTAATGGCGATCAGCATATGTGAGAATGTCTCAAGAAGTTCACGAAGAGAAAGGATTCTCTCGCCGCTATTGCGATAAGGATGTTCTCCATTGTCGTTTGTATAGGTATAACCTGCATCAGCTTTTTGTAATTCGCTCATTGTATAATCTGCTACTTTGCCGGAAAAATCGGTTACATGATCTACGATTTCATCATGAAAGACGATGATTTCTTCGTCTTTTGTTAGACGGATATCAACGGCAAATCCATGCACGCCGAGTTTTGCCGCTGTTGAGAATGTAGCCATTGTATTGGCAGGTGCTTCAGTAAGGCCGCCACGATGAGCGAGAATAATTGGATTGTCAAAGTCGAGTGCTTTTTTACCTTCACGAGGGGCAGGTTTTGCAACAACTTTAGAAGCAGCCCACGCAGCAACACTGGCGGCGCCTACCGTGAGTGCCATTTTTGTTTTTCTACCCATTTAAGAACCTCCTCATCAATTACATATACTTTTTTATTATAAGGTAAATGAGTGCCGCTGTCAGCAACTGTTCTACGTCTAGTTTCGTGTAGGTCATGCAGTCGTTGCCAATCGAACTGCGAAGGGTTCGATGTGCTGTATTTTTGCGCTTTTTGCAGAAATTAAAGCATCTATCTTGTGACGTGGCGTTTTTAGACTGCCTTCCCCTTTGCTGTTAAAGGCAAAAAGTGCCTTTATCTTCAAGCCCTCCGACGTACAGGACGTACTAGTGTCGACGTTGCCGCAGGACGCGGCGAACTTAGTTGGCCAACACCTGTCGCTCCTACCAAAGCGCTTTCGCTTTTCTTTAGTTGCAGCCCTTTTCTGTCCTATGGTATTGTATGGGAAAGGGAAAGAGGTGGAGTTTATGGTTGATCGACAAGGAGTTATTATCTATCTCCATCATTTAAAACAAGCGAAATCATTTCGTAAATACGGTCATGTCCATTATATATCACGTAAAATGAAGTACGTTGTTCTTTACTGCAATATGGAAGATGTTAATGCAGTCATTAGTAAAATCGAACGTCTTCCATCCGTGAAAAAAGTCAGCCCTTCGTACAGACCTTATGTAAAAACGGAATATGAAAACGCCAAGCCCGATAAGGCAAAGGAATACGATTATAAAACCGGATTATAAAGTTTAGCGTAATGGTGGTAGTAAATGATTGAGTCGTAGGATACCTGTCACATATTGAAAGTACAGGTCTCGTTCGGCAAACTCAGAAGAGTGCTTCAACTCGATGTAAGCGGCTGCAGTGCCAGCTTGTTCCGCAGCTTCTTCAAAGAGCAATCTTCGTTTCGATTTTTCAGCACCTGATTGGATGATTCCTTCTCGGCAAACGTAAATCGGCATGAAGTGACTGTCGTTTGCAGGCTCAAAGGCTGCGGCAAGCGATAATGCGTGCCCTGATGTTGTTTCAGAGGATAAGATGAAAGTCTTATGCAGACGGTTTTGATTTGTGCGGATTAATTCGCATAATTCGTAGACGTCTCCATAACCTTCACCAAGTTCTATAAATCGTTGGTGCAATATCATACATAAACACTACCTTTCATAATACATCAATTACGCCTCCGCGTAATTGCGTCTAGATTTTTTTCGAGCGAGCTCGAAAAGTTCCTCTAAAAATCTGTGACATCCGCCGGAGGCTTTATCTTCATTCGGCCGGCGTTTAAACATCCACTGAACAGTAAAACAAAACCACATTCATCTCGACACCTATCGAGGTGGAAGTTTTTTGCTGAATGAAGATAAATCCAGACTTATCATACCATGTGAGGTGGAAGACTTGAAATTTATTGTAAGGACAATTGTGCTTTTACTTGTTATCAATGGACTTCTTCTGAGCATTCATTACAGCCAATCAGGAAAAGTGGCTGCTACAAATTCGAAGGTGCAGACATATACGCAGGAAATTGAAGTGACGAATCGACCTGATGGCCTCCATATACGGCAACATTTTCGAGGGCTATCAGAAGCACGGCATGAAATACGTTGGCCGGAAGCGAGTGTAGACCGTTCTTGTTATATGGAAAATGCGACGTCTTGTGCACGCTTTGATGAGAGTGCTACAGCGTTTGTAGAAGGGGATGTAACCGAACAATCCATTGCGTATATCATTCCTAAACAGGCACCGATGGAACAAACGGCATTGTTCAAAGCCCCATTTGCAAGTCTTCATGGCTTTACGGCTTCATCGACAGCGTTCCATTTGTCAGATGAAACAGGGCTTGGTGGTTTATGGGTTACTGGTTTAAAGCAAATGGGTACAAAGAAAATCGACCTGATGACATATGCTTATTTTAAAGGTTCTGGTGGCGTGACAGATCTCTATTGGCAAAAAGAAGAAGAACCACTTTTGTATAGTGGGGACAAGCTTGCTGTTTATAGCAAAGGGGCGGATATGACCGGGCTTGAAGACGTAGATGCCGCTTTAAAACGTATCGGTGCAGACCATTCAACGGTTGTCATTAATGAGCGACAACCGCTAATTCAAGCGGACAGGTTCATCGTATCCAATGCGACATCTGTAGAACAATTGTCCGATTTGTTTTTGATAACGAATATGCGTGCCCGCTTTTCCATTCCACCAAATGAGCAGCTTGTTGCGGAAGCAATTGCCTCTATTATTGGTGAAAAGCCATTGGGATTAGAAAAAACGCATAATGTTGTAGGTTTGTTAGCGGATGCATTAACAGCGGAAGAAATGGAACAGCTACGAACAACTTTGTTGGAAGCAGAAGAGCAACAAGTCGATGCGACTGTTTTGGATGATATGATTGGCAAAGTTACAGGTTTTAAAACGTCCTTTTTTAAGCGTAATAGCCAAGAAGGAACGGCTTTGTCTCCATTTTTGTTGGAAGATACACGGCAAGTGCATCTGGAAGGAACAGCTGATCCAGACAGCAGAGTGATTTTGAAAGACGGTAAAACATTTTATCCGGCTCAACAAATATTAAGCCAGTTAGGGTATTCGGTAACCTCAAATGAGCAGTCCATTTATATTGAAACGGATGCACGCGTATTCCGATTTCCTAAAAAAGAGCTTTTTTATGTGTATAATGATCGGAAATATAGTGTTGCAACGAAGCCTTTTGAAATGATGGAAAATGATTTTTATTTTGAAGCAGAGTGGTTTCAACGCTTGTTTTTGTTGAGTATAAAAAAGACAGATGAGGCAATTGACATCGTTCGAATCTCCAAATTGATAGAGGGAAGTGACAGCAAGTGAGGGTTGTTTCAGGTTCAAGAAAAGGCATTCCACTGAAATCATTGCCGGGTACAAATACACGTCCGACGTCGGATAAAGTGAAAGAGTCTGTGTTCAATATTATCGGACCTTATTTTGATGGAGGCACTGCCGTAGAATTGTTTGGCGGCAGTGGTTCCCTATCTTTTGAAGCGCTTTCAAGGGGAGCCGACGAGGCTTTTGTGTTTGAGAAAAATGCGAAAGCATGTGCAATCATTCAAGCAAATGCAGAAAAGTGTCGCTTTACAGAAGAAGTACATATTCAGCGAGCGGATGCTCGACATGCTGTGAAGGTATTACAGGCGGCAGGAGCGAAGGCTGATTTGTTGTTTATAGATCCTCCTTATGCCGAGACGAAATTTTATGATTTAGTGCAAGAGTTTGTGGAAGCGGATCTCCTGTCTGAAGGAGCCATCATCGTTTGTGAGCATGAAAAGCAACTGGCATTACCGGATGCCTATGGTCTATATCGTAAAATAAAAAGCCCGGTATATGGAAATGTTGCAATAACCATTTATGAGAAATGAGGGTTCATCATTGGCTAAAATTGCAGTTGTACCAGGGAGTTTCGACCCTGTAACGAATGGACATTTGGATATTATTAAAAGGGCGGCAAGAGTTTTTGAAGAAGTCTATGTAGTCGTTATGAATAACTCAGCGAAGAATTCCTTATTCTCTGTTGAAGAGCGTGTGGGGCTTATTGAAGAAGTAACCGCAATGATTCCGAATGTGAAAGTGGACTCTTCTTCGGGGTTACTCATCGACTATGCGAAAAGTATAGGGGCATCTGCGATTGTACGTGGACTGCGAGCTGTTTCCGATTTTGAGTACGAAATGCAAATTACTTCGATGAACCGCGTGCTTGATGAAAGCATTGAAACGTTTTTCATCATGACGAATAATCAGTATTCGTTTCTGAGTTCAAGCATTGTAAAAGAAGTGGCGAAGTATGACGGAGCGATTTCTGAGCTTGTCCCGAAACCGGTCGAAGAAGCGCTTGCGAAGAAGTTCAAAGTGTGAAAAATGGTTATGGTGAAAAGCAATTTTCATCATAACCATTTTTTTAATAAATGATATAGAAGATGATAGGGACAAGTGCCACGCTCCAGATGCGCCCGAGATAATAAGGTATCATTGGGATGCTGGCCGATTTTGCAATCACCGTCACCTGCATATGAATGCTAAGCCCATTCATGGAGATGATGGCGGCGATGAGAAATGGAAAAATAGGCTGACCGAAGAAATGATCTGTCGCAGATTGAACGCCTGACGTCATTTCAAAAAAGGACAGGGCAATGGTTTTGGCAATTCCCATATCGACTGTGAAGGCGGATGTGAGGACAGTCGATAAAACCATTCCGAGAGACGAAAAAAAGATGACAGTCGTTGCGACAAGAATAATCACGTTTGAACTTTCTTTGAGCGCCTCAAGGAGTGGCGCTTTTATTTGCTTTGGCGTAGGTTGTAGCAAATCACTGGCCGTATGCGTATCACGCGATAGAAAGAGGAGGGCGATTAGAAAGAAAAGGATATTGGCGATGTGAATGGCGGCCAGGAGCTTCCAACCTAAGCTAATCTGTCCGAAGAGTTCAGTGCCAACAAAACCGATGATAAACATCGGGCCCGGGGCGTGACAAGCGGCAAGTAGAAACGCACTTTGCTTTTGTGAGAGTTCCCCGTTTTTTTTCATTTCGGAAACGGTGACAGCTCCAACTGGGAAGCCGCCAAACGAACCGAGTATATAGGCTTTGACAAATCGTCGCCAAGGTTTCGTTATCCTTTGCTTGGTTGGCATTTTTAACAACCATTGTGTCAAAATAATATAGGGAAGCAAGTAGGGGAGAAGCGCATGGACGAACAACTGCGCACCTGCCATGGCTCCCTCGTGTGCAATGCCTGGCTGTAAGATGAACAAAATGATGAGGCCCCAAATAACGACAACATTTACCATCTTATCAAAGTGTGTGCGCATGCATGGTATTTTTCATACACATCGCTCCTTTCTTTATTCTTGTTACGGGACCATAAAGCAGGTAGAATATCGTTTGTCAGCTTTTTTTTCGGCGCTACACTCATGTATATGTAAAGAAAGTACAGGCTATTAACGGAGGTGCACAAATCATGAAAAAAAAGCAATTCGGCGTAGCGGGCATTATCCTTGTCATCATTGCGATTTTGCTTGTTTATCCACTTGATGCATATATATCACAACCAGGGGGCGCTTATGACTTAGCACCGCTTGTGGAAGTGACAGATGGAGATCAGGATGATGTGGGGACATTTAGTCTTATGACGATTTCGGTTTCTAAGGCGACCCCATTTTTGTATATGTACTCGAAGTTTTCCGATAACAAGAAACTACTTCCCGCTAATCAGGTGCGGCGGGATGGAGAAAATGATAAGGAATATAATGTACGACAGAGGCGCATGATGTCCGGTTCGCAGTTCAATGCAATTACAGTGGCATTTGAAAAAGCGGGTCTGCCTGTTGACGTCGATTACAATGGAATTTTCGTTACGATGGTCCTTGAAGGAGGAGCCGCAGATGGTATTTTGGAAGCAGGTGATAGAATTCATGCGGTAGACGGTACTGAACTTACAGAATCCGGTCAATTCTTTACGCTGATTGACGATAAAAAATTGGGCGATGACATGCTGTTGTCTGTAGACAGGAGAGACAAATTGCGCGATGTGACGGTCACATTGAAAGAAATCCCTGACAGTGAAGGGCGTGCTGGACTCGGCGTACGCTTTGAAGAGGATCGGGTATTGACAACAGATCCGGAAGTCGAATTCAAAACGTCTGATATTGGCGGACCTTCTGCTGGACTGATGTTCACGCTTGAAATTATGAATCGTTTGTTAGACGAAGACTTAACAAAAGGTTATAACATCGCGGGAACGGGAGAAATGCTAGAAGATGGAACCGTTGGCCGTATTGGGGGCGCAGACTTTAAAGTGATTGCTGCAGACCAGGCGGGGGTGGAAATTTTCTTTGCACCAGCTGATGATTTACCGGCGGAAGTGAAGGCGGCAAATCCGGGAATTATGACCAACTATGAGGAAGCTGTAAAAACAGCAGAGAAAATTGGCACGACTATGACAATCGTGCCGGTCATAACGATTGATGATGCGCTGGATTATTTAGCATCATTAGAAGAAAAATGAATTTTATCTATCGGATGAAGATTGGATGCGTCGTGTAATCGCTACCAAGGCAAGGGTCTTCCTTACCAAGTGCGTACATGTCTGCTGCGTGAATGTCCATCCGAAGGGACGGATTTGAAAAGGCGGCTGCTTTGCTAACAACAGGTAGCTTTAGCCTTTTTTTCTGTTCATTCAGGTATTGTCTTCCTGTTTGTGTCATTCCAAGTAAGCGTAAGTAGGAAGGCGTTTGCATGTCGTCTCGTAAATCGTACGTGAAGCCAGTGAAGATATGTGTCAGCATTCGCTGAAGGCGTGTCCATGTATAGCGTTTGGATTTGACATCTTGCATGAAACCTTCAAATGTTGTGTTTGTCGTTGCTGCACGATAAAACAGGTTTTCAATGCCCTCGGCAATGTCCGCAATGGCTTTTAGGCGTTCGGGACCA
The DNA here is from genome assembly GCF_038622445.1 of Sporosarcina sp. FSL K6-1522. Lineage (GTDB taxonomy): Bacteria > Bacillota > Bacilli > Bacillales_A > Planococcaceae > Sporosarcina. The sequence continues at coordinate 3,835,269 of NZ_CP152019.1, read as the reverse complement.
TCCCGTAAAATCGTGAAACGCAGATAGGGATAAAATGCTGTCCAACTGCCAAAGGATTGTTGGCTGTGCAAAATGTTTTGTGTCGCACCTGGCACGAAATCGGTAACGGTTTCGAGTGTGTCCGATTCAAAAAAAGCTTTACGAATACCTGTTGCACTGGCGATTTGATTGCCCGCAATGGCGTCGTCATGGTATTGCGCAACAATCCGGGGAATTGTAGTGGCTGTCATTGTAGAGCCGATCGCGTAGGCTGATTCCATATAATGAAAACCTAATATATTATTCGGCTTCGATAAATCCGCCAGTGTACCATTGATTGCTGAGGTATTCGCAGTAGCGACATACGCTTCATTTAACGCTTTCGGATAGCTTAGTCCACGGCGAGTGGCATCTTTGATAAGTTGCTCATAATGCTCTCCAGCCTGTTGAATGAGCTGAAAACTTCTTTCGAGTGGCTCGATTTCCCCGTCTTCGCTACCGAAGCAAAAAGCACTGCATTGTGCGGCGTCTAGTAGCTGTATAGCGCCTTTGGCGAAGGAAGGAGCATTAGCGGTCGCAAAAGCGTAAGGGAGCTCAAAAACGACGTCTACGCCGTTTTGTAAGGCCATTTGCGTACGGGCCCATTTATCAACGAAAGCAGGTTCTCCCCGTTGCAAGAAATTCCCACTCATGACCGCAATGATAACATCAGCCTCTGTGATTTTTTTCGCTTGCCGTGCATGGTATAAGTGTCCGTTATGGAACGGATTATATTCAACAACAATTCCTGTCGCTTTCAAAGTCGTCACTCCTTTGTTACAATGTATTGTAATTATACCTATGCGGCTGATGAAGTGACAAGAAAATATCTTGACATCCCTTTTCGCCCATTATATAATCAACATTGTTGTCTTGAGGTGATAGACATGAAATGGTCAATCCATCAATTGCAGAGATACAGGCAAGGTGCGATGCCGCTTGACGAAGCTGTCGACCTTGAGTCCGTTAAAATACGGAACCCGGAAATCCGGAATATTACGCCTGTCCGAGTGACCGGGAGTTGTACAATCGGTGCTAAGAAATTGGCATGCCGATTCCGGCTCGAAGGGACAATGACATTGCCTTGTTCCCGTACATGGGAAGACGTCGAACTGCCGTTTTCAATCGAAGCTGATGAACAATTCAGCTGGGATGAGGATGTGCTAGCGACAGACGATGAAATCCATCCTGTTGTGGGAGAAGTCATCGATCCGACCCCTGTCTTTGAGGAGCTCGTCCTCCTTGAAGTGCCCTTGCAAATATTCAGCGATAAAGCGGATGAAATGCAACAGGCTGAAGGAAAAGGCTGGTCATATACAACTGATGAGGCGTACAATGCCAGGCTCCTTGAGGAACTGGAAACGAAAGTGGATCCGAGACTTGCCGGTTTGGCAAAATTCTTTGAATCCAAGGACGAATAGGCGATCGTAAGGAGGTGCCCCAGATGGCTGTACCAAAAAGAAGAACATCCAAAACAGTTAAAAACAAACGCCGTACGCATTATAAATTGCAAGTACCGGGAATGACTACTTGTGATAACTGTGGCGAAATCAAATTGGCTCACCGCATTTGTAAATCATGCGGTCAATACAAAGGAAAAGAAGTTGTAGGTAAATAAGTAAGATTTGCCTATAAAAGGCTACCGTGAGACCATGGCTCACGGTAGCCTTTTTTCTATTGAAAGGCGAAAGCGGCCTGCAAGATGCGACAGGCACTGGAGGGCTTGAAAATAAAGGCGCTTTTTGCCTTTATTAGCAAGACCGAAGTGACCCGAGCATCTGGCCGCTGGAGCTAGACATTGTCGTTCGTAGATGAAAATGAGTTATATTTTATGAAATCTTTTCCGTACATAGTTGTATTCATCGTAGATAAATCGGTACAATGAAAAGTGAAAAAACAGATAATGGGGGAATGGATATGGCTTACGATATTCAAATTGACAATGGGATTGCGACGTTTACCATCGATCGTCCTGACATGCGCAATGCGGTGAATCATCAGGTGATGGAAGGGCTTGAACGATTTTTGGATCGTATAGAAGACCATCCTGAAGTAGCCTACGTTGTCATAACTGGGGCGGGAGATCGTGCATTTTGTTCGGGAGGGGACCTTGCAGAATTCCATGCCTTACGTACAGCGAATGAGGCTTTTCCGATGTTGAGTAAAATGACCGATTTGTTATATCGAGTCGCCACATTGCCGGTGCCAGTGATTGCACTTGTCAATGGCGTAGCTGTTGGCGGAGGTTGTGAAATCGCGACAGCATGCGATTACCGAGTAGTATCCGCGCGTGCGAAAGCAGGTTTCATTCAAGGGACGTTAGCAATTACGACAGGTTGGGGCGGTGCGACGCTATTATTTGAGAAGTCGGGGAAGCATGACCAAGCGTTTCGTTTTTTATCGGAGGCTGAGGTGCACACAGCTGAATCGCTACTTGCTGATGGCTGGGCGACGGAAGTGTATGAAGGGAATGCAGAAGAGGGGCTTAAGCATTTTCTTGCTAAAATGTCTCGCATTCATCCGTCTGTGCACCGAGCATATAAAACGGTTGCCATTCGCAAATGGACAGCTGATTTTATGCGTGACCGTATGCTAGAAGAATCGCGCCAATGTTCGATTCTTTGGGAAGCTGAAGCGCATCATGAAGCAGTCGATCGTTTTTTTGCTAAAAAATAAAATAGCGTTCGTCTGCAGCGTTTATCTTCATTCAGCAAATCTTTTTGTACTGAAAGCGAAGCGTCAGCTACAGAAAACTTCCACCTCGATAGGTGGCGAGATGAATGCGGTTTTGTTTCCTGTTCAGTGGGTGTTCAAACACCTGCTAAACGAAGATAAAGCCTCCGGCGGATGTCACAGATTTTTAGAGGAGCTTTTCGAGCTCGCTCGAAAAAAATCTGGACGCAATTACGCCGAGGCGTAATTGATTATTCTTTACTCATCCGGTTATTTGTCGAGTTGGAATGGTACGAAAAGATCTTTTTTTCAGACAAAGCTTGTAAACGGTTTCATTTTTCGTATAAACTAGATATGGGAAAGGATATGTTCACGATCAAATGGCTGGGGGGATTGTTATGGATAAAATATTAGTTGCGAATCGTGGGGAAATCGCACTTCGAATTATCAGGACTTGTCAGCGTCTTGGTATTGGAACAGTCGCCGTCTATTCGGAAGCAGATAGCGATATGCCGTTTGTGAAAGAGGCGGACGAGGCGTTTCTACTGGGACCTGCACAAGTGCAACAATCATATTTACAAGCGGACGTTATTATTGATATTGCGCTTCAAAACGGTGTTGATGCCATTCATCCTGGATATGGATTGCTATCGGAAAATGCAGAGTTTGTGCGAAAAGTTCAACAGGCCGGTATAGCGTTTATCGGGCCAGATGCAGATACCATTGACCAAATGGGCGATAAAATCGGTTCGCGGGTGACGATGCAAGCGGCAGGGGTGCCAGTTGTGCCTGGGACGGATGAGGGGATTGCTTCTTTGGATGAGGCGGTACAAGCAGCACAGGATATCGGTTATCCGGTTATGTTGAAGGCAAGTGCGGGTGGCGGAGGAATTGGCATGGTGCGTTGCGAAGATGAGCAAGCGCTCGGTCAACACTTTCAATCTGTCAAAAGCCGTGCGAAAGCGTATTTTGGGGATGATGTCGTCTTCCTTGAAAAATTTATTGCGGATGCACGCCATATCGAAGTACAGGTTTTTGGAGATCATGCCGGCAACGTCGTGCATCTATTTGAACGTAATTGCTCCGTCCAACGGCGCAATCAAAAAGTAATTGAAGAATCACCGTCACCGCATTTACCACAAGAAGCGAAGGATCGTTTGTATCAGGCAGCAGTCGATGCGGCAAAAGCTGTTGCTTATAAAAATGCGGGAACTGTTGAATTTATCGTTGATAACAACAATGACATTTACTTTTTGGAAATGAATACGAGGTTACAAGTCGAGCATCCGGTGACGGAGCAAGTAACGGGATACGATCTTGTTGAATGGCAAATTGAAGTAGCCAAGGGGAATGAACTCCCAGTGAAAAGTCAGGCTGCAATCACGTCGACTGGCCATGCCATTGAATTCCGTATTTACGCAGAGGATCCAGTCAAATTTATGCCTTCGCCGGGAGCGATTACGAAACTGGATTGGGGAGATACGACGGGGGTTCGTATCGATTCGGGTTATGTTGAAGGTGGAAAAGTGACACCATTCTATGACCCACTGATTTCAAAGGTGATTGTCCATGCGCCGACGCGAAGTGAGGCAATTGAACGGTCGAAAGCATTTCTTTCACAAGTAGGAGTTGTAGGTTTGAAAACGAATATACCGTTTTTTGATAAGTTTCTAGCATCAGAGGATTTTTTGGCTGGTGACTATTCAACGGCGGTTTTAGCAACGTGGTTCGAAAAACAAAAGGGGGAGACGATAAAATGACTCAAGTAAAATCAACGATGGCAGGAACAGTATTCACGGTGAATGTAGCAGAAGGGGAAGAGGTAACGGCGGGGCAAGTGGTCATTGTGCTGGAATCGATGAAGATGGAAATTCCAGTGGAAGCAGAAGTCGCTGGTAAAGTGACGTCTATCAATGTGCAAGTGAGTGACTTCGTCAACGAAGAAGACGTCTTATTGACAATCGAAGCTTAAAAAGTGTGTATGTAAAGTGCTCGCTCATTGTGAGGGAAGTTGGGAATGGGAAGGGGTATTGAAATGACAACATATAATGAAAAACTTGAGGATAGGCTACAAGCGATTTTTGCTGGCGGACATGCTAAATATCACGAGAAGTTGAAGGAACAGAACAAATTATTTGTACGGGATCGACTCAAACTTCTTTTTGACGAAGGAAATTACACAGAAGACGGGCGTTTTGCAAATTGTGAAGCGGGGGATTTACCGGCAGATGGTGTTGTCACGGCTATGGGGAAAGTCAATGGGCAGACAGTCTGTGTGATGGCGAATGATTCAACGGTGAAGGCGGGCTCTTGGGGGTCTCGCACGGTTGAAAAAATTATTCGTATTCAAGAAATCGCTGAGAAAAACCGTGTGCCGATGCTGTATCTTGTCGATTCGGCAGGCGCTCGCATTACAGATCAGTTGGACATGTTCCCGAATCGTCGTGGAGCGGGGAAGATATTCCATAATCAGGTGAGGTTGTCTGGTTTCATCCCCCAAATATGTATTCTGTTCGGTCCTTCGGCAGCAGGCGGTGCGTATATCCCGGCATTTTGCGATACAGTCATTATGGTGGAAGGCAATGCGTCGATGTATTTGGGTTCGCCGCGTATGGCGGAGAAAGTCATTGGAGAAAAAGTGACGCTGGAGGAAATGGGTGGCGCTCGTATGCATTGTTCAGTCAGCGGTTGTGGGGACGTGCTGGCGGCGAATGAGGAAGAAGCGATTGAAGAAGCGCGTCGTTACCTTAGCTACTTCCCGGCGAATTTTACGGAGCAACCTGCATTAAAGGGGGCTTTGGGAGCGAAAGAGGGACGTTCGCTTGAGGAGATTATTCCTGAAAACCAAAATGCGCCATTCGATATGTATGAAGCGATTGATGCGCTCGTTGACGAAGGTAGCTTCTTTGACATTAAGAAATTGTTTGCACCTGAAATCATTACTGGTTTTGCACGGATTGAAGGGCAAGCGGTAGGTATTGTAGCAAATCAGCCGAAAGTGAAGGGTGGCGTATTGTTCGTCGATTCGTCGGACAAGGCGACGAAATTCATTAATCTATGTGATGCATTTTCGATTCCACTGCTATTCCTCGCGGATGTACCAGGTTTTATGATTGGGACGAAAGTGGAGCGTGCAGGGATCATTCGTCACGGTGCGAAACTGATTATGGCGATGAGTTCGGCTACGGTGCCGAAAATTTCTGTTATTGTTCGCAAAGCCTATGGCGCTGGCTTGTACGCGATGTCGGGGCCCGCATTTGAGCCGGACGTGTGTATCGCATTGCCGATGGCGCAAATCGCAGTGATGGGGCCAGAAGCAGCCGTGAATGCCGTCTATTCAAACAAAATTGAAGCGATTGTAGATCCAAAAGAGCGTCTTGCTTTTGTGCAAGAGAAGCACCAGGAGTACAAGGAAGAAATCGATATTTACAAAATGGCATCTGAATTGATCATTGATGAAATTGTCGCGCCATCTAGCTTGCGTGAAGTGCTTGCAGATCGATTCCGTTTCTATAGCACGAAAGAACTTCCACAACCACCGAGAAAACATCCGGTTTATCCTGTATAATCAGTTGAAGAGTGAAAGGCCCACCCGTATTCAGGTGGGTCTTTTCATTGGAGGATGAAAAAGTCGTTTAGTTGAAAACGTTAGAGAGAAGGAATAAGGGGGAATAACCGATGGAAGTGGTTATTGCAGGAGCGGGATCAATTGGTTTATTGCTTGGCTCGTTTTTCGCTGAAGCGAAGATGAGCGTAACATTTTACGTCAGAAGGACAGAACAGGCACAACAGATTCAACAGGATGGTATCCGACGAGTGAATCAGGATGGGACAACAAGCGAGTTTCAGGCGGCTGCAACGACGCATATACGGGAGCTGCCACAAAAGGCGCTATGGATTGTAGCAGTCAAATATGCGGGGATACGTGCGTTGTTAGAAGACATGGAACGAGCGGACATGAATAATCCGACTTTGTTTGTCCAGAATGGCATCGGTCATCTTGCGTTAGTGAATGACACAGCGTTGTCTAATGTTGCATTTGCGACGGTTGAACATGGTGCGCAGCGGATGGATGATTGCACGGTGAAACATAATGGCGTTGGTATGTTAACGATTGCACCGGCACGAGGAAATGGCCATCAGTTTGATGCGGTTGAACAGCTTGATTCAAAAAACTTTCCGGTTAGTTATCATACGAATGCCGAACAGATTCTCATGCGAAAAGTACTCATTAATTGTATGATCAATCCGCTAACGGCGATTCTTGAAGTAGAGAACGGAGTGTTGTTAACAGACGCTCATTGTGAATCGTTGTTTACGTCGTTGTATGATGAACTCATCGATGCTTTTTCGGAGATGCAAGCCATCTTGCCTTATGAAGCTGTAGCGGACGTTTGTAGGAAGACTGCTCGCAATCGCTCTTCCATGTTAGCGGACCGTCTAGCGGGGCGTCCGATGGAGATTGAGACGATTGTGACGGCTGTTAGACAGAAGGCGCTGTATCGTGGTAAGTCATTACCGTTGTTGGGAACTTTTGAACAGTTATTATATGCGATGGACCGGAGGGATACTGCGCTATGAACGGCGTAATTTCAGCGTTGATCGGCATCGTGATTGTGTGCCCATTTGTTGTGACGCTTGCTTTTCTGATCATTAGAAAAAAATTAGGGAAGTCGCCTGCATCGGGTATTGGTCTTGCGGTCGATGTAACGACGCCGTTACTGTTTCTTGCTGTGTACATTATTTCTCGAACGATTGTTGGAGAAGGCGTCGAGGTCTATGTAGCAGGGATTGCACTGATTATTGCGATTGTCTATGCTGTTATCGAGCGATTGAAAGTGAAGGAATTTCAGATACTGCGCTTACTGAGAAAGATTTGGCGTTTGTACTTTCTTATACTCTTGTCTGCCTATTTCGTGTTAATCGGCGTAGGGCTCGTGTTGAAAATCATTGACTATGTAACTTGATCATGTATTTTATTTAAGCGTTTATTTTTCAATCCGTGGGCTCGGAATGCTATACTCTGTTCATACTTAAAGTGACGAAGGGGCATGAATCATGAAATTGGATAATCTGGCATTACAAGGGAATAACAAAGTGATGCAAGCATATAACAACGACAAAGCATTTTTACATACGTTTTTTGATTATGAAAATCAAGCTGCTGCCTATACAGAGCGGTTGCATGAGTTGAGCGGTCGAACGTTTAAAAGCCGTCAGCTTGCGGAAACGATTCGCCTATTTATGGAGCCATTTGGTTTATCGGAAATGGCTGATCGACATATTCGTGAATTAGCAGAAGGTGCAGTGACCGTTGTAGGTGGCCAGCAAGCAGGTATTTTGACGGGACCGTTATATTCTGTTCACAAAGCCATTACCGTTATTCTTCTTGCGGAGCAGCAGCAAAAAGCGCTCGGTGTGCCTGTTGTACCTGTATTTTGGATAGCAGGAGAAGACCATGATTTGAATGAAATCAATCATGTTTATACAGAAACGGCGGGTCATGCCGTTAAAAAACAATACCGAGAGAAATTTGTACTTAAGCTCATGGCGTCGGATGCTACGTATGATAAAGAGCAGATGGCGGCGTTTGTAAAAGAAATCTTCAGTAGGTTTGGTGAGACAGCGCATACGAAGGTGTTATTAGAAGGTGTGCTTCATGCAGTAGAGCAGGAAGAAACCTTTACGCGATTTTTTGTCCGGTTGATGAACGGTCTTTTCCAAGAACAAGGATTATTATTTATTGACTCTGCGTTTAAACCATTGCGCGAACTGGAAACGGCTTATTTTACACGAATGATTGAAGAGTCAGCGCAATTGGCAGAGAAGATTTGTCAGAAGGAAGCATTATTTGCCGAGCAAGGATTTGGTACGCCAATCGGGGCCGAGTTAGATGCAGCTAACTTGTTTTATGTGCATGAAACAGGGCGTGTTCTGCTGTCACGAAAAAATGATGAATTCGTGAATGACAGTGCAGGTATTCGATTATCGAAGGCAGAGATACTGCGTGTTGCAGTAGAGCAGCCATGGCTATTAAGTAATAACGTGGCGACGAGACCAATTATGCAGGATTTGGTGTTCCCAGTGCTTGCTTTCGTTGGTGGACCCGGCGAGATTACTTACTGGGCTGTGTTGAAAGAGGCGTTTCATCATCTAGGCTTGAAAATGCCAATCATTGCACCAAGGCTTTCAATCACACTCGTGACATCGCAAGTGCAGCATGCGTTAACGAGCCAATCCCTTACGGTGGAAGCGGTTATGACTGGTGAAGCAGTTGCGGCACGTGAGCAATTTATTGATGGATTGCGCGATGAGCGTTTCCAGGCTGCGATTGAGGAAACAGAAACAGTTCTCCATACGCAATATGAAAAAATGGCAGAGCTCGTAGAATCACAAGGGGCAATGATGCAAGCGTTATTGCAAAAAAATCTTCTTTTCCATACGAAACAATTGGATTATGTAAAAGGAAAGGCGGAAGAAGCGGTGCTTATCCAACACGACAAAGCACTTCGCACATTCAGTTTACTAGAAGGGGAATTATTCCCGGATGGATCGTTGCAAGAACGTTTGTATACACCGTATGCTTACTTGAATCAGTACGGCCCTTCATTGATTAAGGAGCTGTTGAAATTACCGTTTGAAATGGATGGTACTCATAAAGTTGTTAAATTGTAATGAAATCGACACCCTTACTTGCACATTTTGTGTAAGTAAGGGTGTTTTTTGTTTAGTTATCAATGTTTCTAGTATCTAGAAGTGTTGCCTTAAAGATGGCAATATCATAGTTCGTTAAGACGGATACAGTTCTATTGTCTGAATAATCTCATTGAAACAAGTACTATTGACACATTTTCAACTGAAAACTTGTTAAATGCTAGGGAATCGGTGGAGGAATGTGGGGGGATGTGGTACATTAATTTCATATAGTGGGGTGAAGAGTATGTTCATGGGTGAATATCAGCATACTATCGATACAAAAGGCCGCCTAATTGTTCCGTCAAAATTTCGGGAGCATCTTGGGGATGGCTTCGTATTAACCCGTGGATTAGATAATTGCCTCTTCGGTTACCCGATGGATGAGTGGAAACGTCTTGAGGAGAAGCTCAAAGCGTTACCTGTGACGAAAAAAGATGCGCGTGCATTTACTCGCTTTTTCTTTTCAGGAGCAACAGAAGTTGAATTGGACAAGCAAGGGCGCATTAATATTCCCTCATCATTGCTTCACTATGCGAAAGTTGAAAAGGATTGTGTCGTACTTGGTGTTTCGGGTCGTATCGAAATTTGGTCCAAAGCACTCTGGGAAAGTTACTATGAGGAGTCCGAACAATCGTTCAACGAAATCGCGGAGAATATTATTGATTTTGATTTTTAATGAAAAAGTATTAATGAAAGAGGGCGGTTTCAATGTTCAACCATACAACAGTCTTACTTCACGAAGCCGTCGAAGGATTGGCTATAAAAGACGATGGAGTTTATGTCGATTGTACGCTCGGAGGAGCAGGGCACAGTAAGGAGATAGCCAAACAACTATCGCCTGAAGGCAGATTGGTTTGTTTTGACCAGGATATGACAGCGATTGAAGTCGCGAAAGAAAGATTGAAGGACTATTTACCGCAAGTGACGTTTATCCATTCAAATTTCCGAAACTTGAAATCAGAGTTGGAGAAGATAGGGATTACGGCTGTCGATGGTATTCTGTATGACCTTGGCGTTTCATCACCCCAGTTAGATACACCGGAACGTGGTTTTAGTTACAACCATGATGCCCCGCTTGATATGCGCATGAATAAGGATGCTTCGTTAACAGCATATGAAGTCGTCAATGAATGGTCATATGAAGACCTTGTACGCATCTTTTTCCGCTATGGTGAAGAGAAATTCTCAAAAGGTATTGCACGAAAAATCGAGGCAGCACGAGAGCTAGAGCCGATACACACAACCGCAGAACTTGCGGAGCTAATCAAATCTGGGATTCCTGCGGCCGCAAGACGGACTGGTGGACATCCAGCGAAAAGAGTATTCCAAGCGATTCGTATTGCAGTAAATGATGAGCTTGGCGCAGCCGAAGATTCGCTAACGGATGCTTTGACTATGTTAAAACCAGGTGGACGCATTAGTGTCATTACGTTCCATTCACTTGAAGATCGTTTGTGTAAAACCATTTTTAAAGAGGCGTCATCTTTGCCAGATTTACCACCCAATTTACCGGTCATCCCTGAGGGCATGGAACCCATTTTAAAACTGGTGACAAGAAAACCGATTATTCCCGGAGATAAAGAGATAGCGGAGAATAAGCGGGCAAGATCAGCAAAATTGAGAATCGCTGAGAAAAAGTAAAGGGGGAAGTTGGTAAATGGCGTTAGAGCAGAAACAATTTCAAACATCGTATGTTCGCGAACTTGAAACACCTGAAGTACCGAAAAAACAGACACAAATTCGTCCTTCTCGGAAAGTGTTTTCAGTTGGAGAGAAGTTCCTGTTTGTGCTGTTTTCAACAATCCTTGTTATTTTCTCAACAATGATTCTCCATACACAAGCCCAAATCAATGAAACGAACAGGGATGTGCAGTTGATCAGCAAGGAAATTGACGAAACAGCAAAACAAAATACGGAACTGTCCATCCAAGTAAGTGAAAAATCCAGATATGAACGCATTTGGGAAAAAGCGAAGGAGCTTGGCTTGAATCTGAACGAGAACAATGTAAAGGTCGTGCCTGGACGATGAAAAAGAAGTTTCGATTTCAATGGGGAGCCTTTCTGATGCTTTTAGTTTATGGAGGGCTCTTTTTCCTATTGTTTGGAAGAATTCTATTTATTCAGGCGACGGGGCAGGCAGAAGGGAAAACGATGGCTTCTCTAGCAGAAGCGAAATATGCAAGAGAAGCAATATTGAAAGCCGATCGTGGACAAATCCTGGATCGTAATGGTGAAACAATCGCTTCAGATACGTTAAGTTACCGCTTGATCGCCGTATTGAGTGAAAAAGCGACGGCTGGATCGAAGGTACCAAGACATGTAATAGACTACGAAAAAACAGCAGAAGTGCTTGCTGAATACATACCACTTGAAAAAGAACAGATCCTATCTAATCTTACAAATGCAAGAGATGGAGAGAAGTATCAGGTGGAGTTTGGTAAGGCGGGGCGTGATATTAGTCACGAAACTGTGCAGGCGATTCGGGAAAAAGAGTTGCCGGGTATTCTCTTTGTTGAAGATACTAAGCGGTTCTATCCGAATGGGGTCTTTGCTTCCCATCTGATTGGCTTTTCGATGAAGGAAGAAGACAGCGAAAAAAATATTTCCACAGTCGGAAAAATGGGTCTTGAAAAAACCTATAACAAAGAGTTAAGTGGCGTAGATGGTAAAGTCAATTTCCAGTCTGATAGATGGGGATTTATTCTACCGAAATCAGAAAAAGCGATTGTTCCTGCCAAAGATGGCGATGAGATTCAACTTACTATCGATAAAACGATTCAAAACTTCGTCGAAGATGCAATGACGAAGGTTCAAAAAAAATATTCACCTAAAAAAATGCTTGTCGTCGTGGCAAATCCTAAAACAGGTGAAATATTGGCGATGAGCCAGCGCCCGACATTCCATCCAGCAACACGTGAAGGGTTAACGGATAGCTGGTTGAATGAGGCGATTGAAGAGACATTCGAACCGGGTTCAACCGTGAAGATGTTTACGGTAGCTGCTGCGATGGAGGAAAAGAAGTGGGATCCTAATGCGTATTTTACATCGGGTCGATATAAGATTTATGACCAAGTCATTCGGGATGTCAAGCGGGATGGTTGGGGAACGATTTCGTACCTGGAAGGATTTCAACGGTCTTCCAACGTTTCTATGGCTTATTTGCTAGAACGGATGGGTGATAAAAAATTCATCGAACATTATCGTTCATTTGGCTTTGGTGAAAAGGTTGGCATTGATTTACCAAATGAGGCGGCAGGGGTTGTACTCGATGAGTTTCCAGCTGAACGCTTAACGACTTCATATGGACAAGGGTCTACGGTAACCGCAATTCAGATGATTCAGGCTGCAACAGCGATTGCCAATAATGGGGTTATGAAAAAACCGTATGTCATTGATAAGATTACCAATCCGAACACCGGAAAAGTGATAGAAGACCATCAACCAGAAGATGCTGGACGTCCAATTTCAGCAGATACAGCAAAGAAAGTCCGAGAACTTCTTGCGTCGACTGTGACGTCGGAAAAAGGGACCGGGCAGCCGTTTGCCCTCAATGGTTACACGGTTGGCGGAAAGACGGGGACTGCTGAGATCCCTAACCCATCTGGGGGTGGGTATTTAAGAGGCAATGGGAACTACTTGTATTCGTTCTTAGGGATGGCACCTGTAGAGGATCCACAGCTACTGACATATGTGCTTGTGCAACAGCCTAAACTGCAAGAAGGAGCAAGTGGTTCGGATCCAGTTGCTGAGCTTTTCACCTCAATTATGGAAAGTAGTTTGAAGTACTTAAACATCGTGCCAAGTGGAGATGAAGCAGTAGAAGCAATCGTCCTTCAGGATTATGTTGGAGGGAGTTCAACGAGTGCTGCAGAGCAATTGCAACGAGATGGTTTCCGACCAGAAATAATTGGTGAGGGCGGTACAATCGTTAGTCAATATCCACAAAAAGGAACGAAACTTGCAGAAGGCTCAGTCGTCTTATTACAAACAGAGGGTCCGACGACATTACCTGATTTTACGGGATGGTCGAAAAAAATGGTACTTTCCTTTAAACTATTATCGGGGCTTGATTTACGCATCAGTGGTGATGGTTATGTCACGGAACAAAGCCTGTCACAAGGTACTTTGATAGGTCCTGATGAACCCGTAGTTATTCAATTGAAAGCACCCTCTGAAATTTATAAACCGGTAGAAGAGAAGCTGGAAGAAGAAAGTATTGTCGGTGGCTAACGAATAGCCATCCGCAGTGTATCATACGTTGATAGAAAAACGTGAGGTGTCACAACTGCGGACAATTATCGCATTACAATCTAAAAAAAGACTTCGGGCTATTTTTATCCTCTTTCTTCTTTTACTCGGAATGGTTGCTGCTAAACTATTTCATGTGCAAATTATTAAACACGAATGGTTGAAAGATCGTGCAGAGGAAAACTGGGACCGTGAAATTTCATTTGGCAGGGTACGTGGGGAAATTTTAGATCGGAATGGCAATCTGATTGTTGGTAACCGCTTGGCGCCAACTCTATATTTTATGCCATCACAAAATCAGGACATAGCGGGTGCGGCACAAATACTTGCATCCTATCTAAAGGTTGACGCAACTGAACTTGAGAAGAAAATGTCCGAAAAAGTGAATATGGTGAAGCTGGCACCAGAAGGAAAAAATATTACAAAAGAACAGGCGGATGACATTTCCCGTTTGCAGATCGATGGATTGTATACGGGTGTCGATTTTGTGAGGGAGTATCCGCATAAAGATTTGTTATCTAGGCTACTTGGTTTTACAGGCTATGACGGCCTAGGGCTTGCGGGAATCGAATACGCTTATGATGAAATTTTGCGAGGTACAGGTGATAAAATACGTTTGTATACGGACGCAAAAGGTATTCCGCTTCCGCATGTCGATGATGGATTCAAAACGGGAGATAAGGGTGCAAATGTGGAATTGACAATCGATGTGCGTATGCAAGAGATTGTCGAACGTGAATTATTACAGGCGATGGAAAAGTATGACGCTACGCAGGCGTTGGCCATTGTGATGAACCCGAAAACAGGCGAATTGCTATCGCTTGCCTCCGCGCCGACATTTTATCCAGCGGACTATCAACATGTAGACCCGAGTATTTATAACCGCAATTTGCCCGTTTGGATGACATTTGAACCAGGATCGACCTTTAAAATTGTAACACTAGCGGCAGGACTTGAAGAGGGCGTTATTGATTTACAGAAGGAGCAATTTTACGATCCAGGTTACACGATGATTGGCAAGGCGAGATTGCGTTGCTGGCAACGGGCGGGACATAAAGATCAGACGTTTCTTGAGGTCGTTGAAAATTCCTGTAACCCAGGTTTCATTGAAATCGGCCAGCGGTTAGGAAGTGATAAGCTTTTGCAATACATAAGTGATTTCGGTTTTGGGCAATCAACCGGATCGGGTATTGCTGGTGAATCAAAAGGGATTCTCTTTTCGAAAGAAAAATTTGGACCTGTTGAACAGGCGACAACCGCATTTGGGCAAGGAATTTCGGTTACACCTATTCAGCAAGTGCAAGCCGTGGCGGCAGCCATTAATGGAGGCTATTTGTATCGACCGTATATTGTCAAAGAAATAACAGATGATAAAGGAAAGGCGTTACAATCGTTCATTCCAGAAATGCAAAGAAGAGTAATCAGCGAAGAAACATCCAAGCAAGTGCGTGAAGCGCTTGAATCGGTTGTTGCCAATGGTTCAGGCCGCAATGCCTTTACAGATGGGCTGCGTGTTGGTGGCAAGACAGGGACCGCTCAGAAAGTGGTGGACGGCAATTATAAGGACGGCGATTATATCGTGTCGTTCATTGGGTTTGCACCGGCGGATGATCCAGAGTTACTCGTCTATGTGGCCGTTGATAGCCCGAAAAATTCGGTTCAATTTGGTGGCGTTATTGCCGCGCCAATTGTTGGTCGAATCATGGAAGAGATTGCACCACTTGCAGGCGTGACAAAAAGAGAAGGACAGCTCGAAAAAGAGTATAGATGGGGAGATCCGTTGACCTATCGAGTTCCCGATTTGACAGGAATGACAAAAGGAATGATTAGCAGGCAGTTGTATACGTATCGTATTCAATGGCATGGTTCTGGTGAAAAAGTAAAATATCAGTTGCCAGCCGCCGATACACTCGTTACGATGGATGATGTTATTCATTTATATACAGAATGACTATTGAAAAGCAACGTCTAATGTGGCGTAAGTAAAGAGGCCACATTAGAAGGTAGAAGGAGAAAAAATCATGACACTGGTTACAACATTGACGGCGATTGCTGTCGCATTTGGCATTTCGGCAATACTGGGAGTTGTCATTATCCCAACACTGAGGAGAATGAAGTTCGGGCAGAGTATCCGGGAAGAAGGGCCGAAAACCCATCAGCAAAAGGCTGGTACGCCAACGATGGGTGGTCTAATCTTCATTGGTTCGATTATTATTTCCACGCTCGTTCTTTCATACATATACGATGTGTTGACGACACAGACAATCGTATTATTGCTTGTGTTCGTCGGTTTCGGCATCATCGGTTTCTTAGATGACTTTATTATTGTTGTCGTGAAGAGAAATCTTGGGCTGACGTCTATCCAGAAACTGATCGGGCAAATTATTGTCGCAGTTGCTGCATTTTTCCTCTTAAAATTAGGGCCGTTTGATACGGCAGTTCAAATTCCTTTCACAGATTTTAAAATCGAACTCGGGATTTTTTATGTGGCATTTTTGATTTTCTGGCTTGTTGGATTTTCCAATGCGGTCAATTTATCGGATGGCTTGGACGGACTTGTAGCTGGGACATCATCGATTGCTTTTGCAGCATTTGGTGTGCATGCCTTGTTCTACGGTCAGCTCGATATTGCATTGTTTGCATTTGTCGTGACGGGGGCTATGCTAGGCTTCCTATTATTCAATGTTAAACCGGCAAAAGTATTTATGGGCGATACTGGGTCATTGGCGCTCGGTGGGGCACTCGCTATGCTCTCCGTCTTGATTAAACAAGAATTTCTGTTATTAGTGATTGGGATTGTCTATGTCATTGAGACATTATCGGTCATCATCCAGGTGATTAGCTTTAAGCTAACAGGTAAACGGGTCTTTAAAATGAGCCCAATCCACCATCATTTTGAACTTTCAGGTTGGTCTGAATGGAAAATTGTAATTGTATTTTGGGGAGTAGCCTTCTTTGCTGCGATCATCCCTGTCTTGTTGGAGGTGTTGTAAATGAAAAATCTAGAGCAGTTTAAAGGAATGCGTATTCTCGTCCTCGGGCTTGCTAGAAGTGGTTACGCTGCATCAAAGATTTTACATGATGCGGGAGCCAATGTCGTTGTCAATGATGCAGCACCCGAAGAAGGCAATGAGGAAGCAGCGGCGCTCCGATTGCAAGGAATTCGTGTCATTTGTGGGGGTCATCCACAGGGGATTCTCGATGAAGGATTTGACCTAATTGTCAAGAATCCAGGCATACCTTATAGTAATGCAGTCCTCGTTGAAGCACTCGCAAAAGCGATTCCGGTCTGGACGGAGATTGAACTTACGTATCGGATAAGTGAAGCACCAATCATCGCGATAACAGGCTCGAACGGTAAGACGACAACAACGACATTGCTTTACCATATGTTGAATATTGGTCAGCGCCAGCCATTAATTGCGGGGAATATTGGAACCGTTTCTTGTGCGGTGGCTGAGAAAGCGACAGAGGACAATATTATTGTACTAGAGGCATCTTCTTTTCAGTTGATGGGAACGGAGAAATTTTGTCCGAAAATCGCTGTATGGACGAATTTATATGATGCGCACTTAGACTATCATGGAACGTCAGAAGCGTATGCGTTAGCGAAGGCCAATGTCTTGAAAAATCAGACCCAGAATGAGTATGTCATTTACAATGCGGACCAACCAGAGCTACAGGCTTATGTAGCGCATGCAGTTGCTCAAAAAATCCCCTTTTCACTACTTGGGAAAAAAGATCAAGGGATATCTGCAGATGCGGAGAAAATCTATTGGAATGGAGAACCTTATGTAGATCGCTCGATTATCAAGCTACCTGGCATGCATAACTTAGAAAATATCCTTGCAGCAACGGCAGCAGCCATTCTTTCGGGTTGCGATAAGTCGGCAATTGAAAACGTCCTCAGTTCCTTTACGGGTGTTCGCCATCGGATGCAATTTGTCACAGAGTTAAAAGGTCGAAAGTTTTTTAATGATTCAAAGGCAACAAACACACTGGCTACGAAGAGTGCACTCGCCGCGTTTGATGTACCGACCATTTTAATAGCAGGTGGTTTGGATCGTGGGCATTCGTTTGACGAGTTACAACCGTTTATGGGCAACGTGAAAGCGGTCGTGACACTCGGAGAAACGGCGGAGAAGTTTGGTCAATTTGCCGCTTCATGTGGGATAGATAAAATCGTTCATGCTGGGGATATGAAGAATGCGGTCAACCTAGCATACGCGTTTACTGCGGAAGAGGATATTGTTCTGCTCTCCCCAGCTTGTGCTAGTTGGGATCAATATCCTAGCTTTGAAATACGGGGAGATCAGTTCATAGAGGCTGTTATGCAATTGGATCGCTAAGGATTGCTTAACGGATAAGAGAGAATACGTTTTTCGACTTGGAAATCTGTCCAGCTCCAGGCGCCAGATGCTCGGGGCATAAGCCAAGCCGACTCTGTGGCAAAGAGCGCCACGCCGTCGACTCGTCTTATGCCGGTCGCATCTAAGCGAGTGCCTTGCGCTTTTCTTATTGTCTAGGCTCCAGCGCCTAGGGGCTTGGGTCGTTTCGGTCTTGCTGATAAAGGCAAAAAGCGCCTTTATCTTCAAGCCCTCCAACGCCTGTCACCCCTTCCAAGGCGCTTGCGCTTTTCTTTATAACTTTGTGGAAGGATGCGTTCACTGGAAGGGAAGTTAAAAACGTCATTTATCGTTTCGGCCGTGGCGCTGTCATTGATAGGATTGGCTTTTGTCCATTCGGCAGGTTCGTATTGGGGATTGGTTCATTATGCAGATTCCTCACCATTCATTGTCAAACAGGGAATTTACATGACCGTATCTATCGGGATAGCGCTTGTTATTATGAAAAGCCCATTGACATCTAACCCAAAGACATGGACCTATTGTTATATTTTGGCGGTACTGTTACTTGTTGCTGTCCTTATTCCAGGTGTTGGTGCTGTCCGCAATGGTTCACAAAGTTGGATTGCACTAGGTCCGTTTAGTCTTCAACCAGCCGAGTTTGTCAAAGTTGCACTTATCGGAAAACTGGCATGTAGTTTGAATGATACGAGTGGCAAGAAAATATTTCGGTTCAGTCATTTTGGATTGATTTTACTTCCGGCAACGCTGATTATGCTACAGCCAGATTTAGGCTCAGCAGTCATTATGATCGTGTCCGCTTTTGTGATTTTGTTCATCGCGGGTTATCCGTTAAAATTTTTCACTTTTCTCGGTGTGGGGGGCATTGGTGCTTTTATCGCACTTATTGCTGCGGCGCCGTATCGGTTGGATCGGATAAAATCCTATATTGATCCATGGAGTGATCCTCAAGGTACGGGTTTCCAAGGGATTCAGTCGCTTTTTGCCATTGCGCCTGGTGGTTTGGTTGGCCATGGTTATGGGAACAGTCGCCAAAAATATTTGTATTTACCTGAGCCACAAAATGATTTCATTTTTTCAATTATTGCAGAAGAGTCAGGCTTCATCGGTGCGACAATCGTTTTGCTACTGTTTGCGGTGCTATTAATATCCGCATTCGGGATTGCAATTCGAACACCGGGGCGCTATGCCTTATTGATGGTAGCGGGGATGGGCTCGATGATTATTTTTCAAACGTTTTTGAATGTTGGGGTTGTGTCGGGGCTATTGCCTGTAACAGGGGTGACGTTGCCGTTTATCAGTTATGGGGGCTCGTCATTGATGACGACTTGGATAGCAGCTGGCACGATACTCCATTTTGCGTCAGGTAGGAAATAGGGGGGAGAAGGAGGAGCGGAAATGGAAAAAGTAATAGATATTGAAGAGCGCATCCCATCTATGCGAAAGAAGCGCCGCAGAAGGACGAATAAGAAATTTTCGTTTGTGCTATTTGTATTTGTACTAGCGCTCCTCGTTACGCTCTATTTTCAATCGGCGCTTAGTGAAGTAGGAAAACTAACGATTAATGAAACGGTGCTCCATGAGTCACCATTTTACGAAGAGCAAAGCGGTCTTGCAGTCGGAGATGCACTTTGGGGATTCAGCATTGATGAGATTGAAAAGAGTCTTGGTGCGCTGGCTGGTGTAGAGCAGGTGACGGTCAAACGAAAATGGCTTCGAGATGTGGACATCCACATTTCTGAATGGGATACAGTCGCATATATCGAAGAAAAAGGGCAATATAGTTTACTGCTGGAAAATGGTGAGCTTTTTGCAACCGAATCGTTATTAGCGAAAGCACCTATTCTGAATGGCTTTAAAGACGAGGCCATTCGCAAGCGAATGACCAAACAATTGATGAAGTTGGATGAAGATGTGTATCATCTGATATCGGAAATCACTTTCGAAGGGACGAAGGATGATATCGATAGCCTGCGGGTCTATATGGATGATGGCTTTGAGGTTCGTGCCGTGATTTCAACATTTGCCGACAAGATGATGTATTATCCAGAGATTACTGCCCAATTGAATGGCTTAGAAAAAGGTGTCATTGATGTGGAAGTAGGTACATATTTCACGCCATTTAGTAAAGTATACGGGTTGATAAAAGAGGATGGTGATCCGGTTGATGAGGAAGAATGAGGAATACAAGAAGCGGGGGAGGCACATCTTATTTTCGGTAGTCTTTCTGGTACTTGGCTTCATCCTCGCTTTTTCGTATCGAACGCTCGGTATGCATGATGACAACGAAAATCATCAATCTGAAGCCTTTCTTCAAGAAGAACAATATCGAGAAGATTTGATCGCTCAGCAAGAGCGCAACAAGGAATTATCGGATGAATTGCTTGCCAAGCAAGAGGAAATACGTGAATTTGAACGTTCTTTCTCTACGAGAGAAAAGAATCATGAAGTCCTCGTTGAAGAGGCTGAAGACCTTCGCTTGCTGTTAGGTATCATTCCAGCCGTAGGACAAGGAGTTCGCATTACGTTACAGGATGCTGACTATGATCCTGTTGAACAGAATCCTAATGATTATATTGTTCATGAAAGTCATGTGCTTCGTGTGGTGAATGAGTTGCGTATTTCGGGTGCACAAGGATTGGCGATTAACGGGCAGAGAATTACATCGAGTTCCTATATCAAATGTACAGGCCCTGTGATTACAGTAGATGGGAGAACGTTTCCCGCACCTTTCGTCATTGAGGCAATTGGCGATATGGAGGTACTATCTTCCGCATTAAATTTAAAGGGCGGTGTGATAGACGGTTTGACTCGTGACAATATTGTTGTGACGACAGAACAGTCTAAGGAAATTCAGTTAACCGCGATACGAGATGAAGGCTAAACTTTACGGCTAGGAGGTTGGACGGATGGGAAAAACAATCCATTGGAAGTTTGCATGCATTCTACTGATTGTCGGATTTATGACCGCCGTCCAATTTAATACGGTGAAAAGTCCGAAAGAACGTGATACGCGGGATATTTGGGCCATTCGTAACGAGCTGGCTACGGAAAAACAATTGCATTCAGAATTGCTATCTGAAATTCGCGAATTCGATAAGACAATCAGTACCTACAAAACATTGAGTGAAGAAGATACAGGAAAGGCATTAGCGGAAACAGTGGACAAGCTTTTTCAACAAGCAGGTATGACACAAGCAATAGGGCCAGGTATTACGATTGAAGTGCGGCCATCACCAGAAAGTGTTGCATTCGGAACGCCGATTACCGGTATTTCGTCAGATTTGCTTACGCATTTTGTCAATGAGTTGAACCGCTTTAAGGGAATTATCCTTGAGATTGACGGGAAAAGATTTCATACATTGAGTTCCATTCGTGATATTAATGGCCTGACGGCTGTGAATGGTTTGCATGTTGCTACCCCCCCATTCTCGATAAAAATCATTTCACCTACATTGTCGGATAGTGAAAAGTTATACAATTATTTACTAGCATCGACAATCCACGATGATTTTTATCTCGATAATTTGATTTTGGATATTACGAAGCCGACGGTAGATGTGGAAATTCGAGGATGGTCGGAAAAGTTTGAAAATCACTTTTTACAGGAATTGCCGAAAGGGGAATAACTATGTGGTTGCCTTTGCTTGGACTCGTTCTCGGAATTTCACTGGGACTGTTGTCGGATATTCATATTCCGCAGATTTATAGTAATTACTTATCAATTGCTGTCCTTGCCGCATTGGACACACTTTTTGGAGGAATTCGCGCACATCTACAACAAGTGTACGATGATAAGGTATTTGTATCAGGATTCTTTTTCAATGTTGCACTTGCTGCTATCCTGGCGTTTTTAGGGGTTCATCTTGGTGTAGACTTGTACCTTGCTGCAGTGTTTGCATTTGGTGTTCGGTTATTCCAAAATATCGCCGTGATCAGAAGGATTCTTTTGACAAAATGGACGGAACGAGGAAAGAATTCGAATGCAAGTACTTCAGAATAAAGGATTTAAGTAGGATATGTCGAAAATATTTAAGACAATAGGTTTGTGATACAATAGAATGAGAAATAGAAAAGGTTAGAGTTGCAATAGGAGGTGCTAGTAATTGAGTCAATCAGAGTTATATGTATCACTCGATATAGGTTCTTCATCCGTAAAAGTGTTGATTGGTGAAGTAGGCGGAGGTGTGTTGCACGTTATCGGGGTTGGGAATGTTCAATCGGCAGGAATTCGTAAAGGGACAATCATCGACATCGATGCAACTGTACAATCCATTCGCAAAGCCATTGATCAGGCGGAACGGATGATTGGTATGCAAATTCGAGAAGTTATACTAGGCATCCCTGCCAATGGTGTATTGTTACAAGATGTCAAAGGAGTTGTCGCAGTAAACTCCGAAAATCGGGAAATAACGGACGATGATCTCGATCGGGTTATGCAATCGGCACAAGTTATGTCTGTGCCACCTGAACGTGAAATTGTCAATATTATACCAAAACAATTTATCGTCGATGACTACGATGAAATAAAAGATCCGCGTGGCATGATTGGCGTGCGTCTTGAGTTGGATGGCACACTCATTACGACTTCAAAAACACTCGTTCACAATATTTTACGTTGTGTGGAACGCGCAGGGCTTGTCATTCGCGAAATTTACCTACAGCCACTGGCGGCAGGCACATTTGCCTTGACAGAAGACGAGAAAAATCACGGAACGGCCTTCATTGATATTGGTGGTGGTTCCACAACAATCGCCATTTTTGGAGAAAATCGTTTGATGGCAACTGCGGTTGTACCTGTAGGTGGAGATCATATTACAAAAGATCTTTCAATTATATTGAAAACGCCAACAGAGCAGGCAAGGAAAATTAAACACCAATATGGACATGCATTTTACGACGATGCATCAGATGATGAACTGTTTGAAGTGCCGGTTATTGGAGCTGACTCAAAGGATCAATATAGTCAGCGCTATATATCAGAAATTATTGGTGTGCGGCTAGAGGAACTATTCGATCTCATTTTAGAGGAGTTTTATAAAATGGGGATTCGTGATTTACCAGGTGGTATCGTGTTGACTGGGGGAATTACGAAGCTAGATGGACTTCTTCAGTTGGCGAGGCACGTGCTCAAGACGCGTGTTCGTATTCATACCCCTGAATATATAGGTGTAAGGGAACCGATGTATACGACTGCAGTTGGGCTCATTCGTTATGCTGATATGCAGGATACGTATTTTGGTCATGTTGCAGATACACCAACTGTTACAGCGGTTGAAGAAGTACTACTGGACACTGCTTCTAAGAAAAAAATGGCAGATCCGAATAAAGAAAAATCACCGGGAATTTTTAGTAAGGCAAAGAAAGTATTCGATAATTTCTTTGAATGATTACGATGATAGATAGAATGTTCGAAATGGATTAGGAGGAGAGACAATGCTGGAGTTTGATACAAATGTTGACGCGCTCGCGGTTATTAAAGTAATCGGTGTGGGTGGCGGTGGAAATAATGCGGTCAATCGAATGATTGAACATGGTGTACAAGGTGTAGAGTTTATTGCTGTGAATACAGATGCACAGGCGTTGAACCTTTCAAGTGCTGAGGTGAAATTACAAATAGGCGGTAAGTTAACGCGTGGTCTTGGAGCGGGTGCAAACCCAGAGGTCGGGAAAAAAGCAGCTGAAGAAAGCAAAGAGCAACTAGAAGAAGCATTGCGCGGAGCAGATATGGTATTCGTTACAGCGGGTATGGGTGGCGGTACGGGAACGGGTGCGGCACCTGTCATTGCACAAATTGCTAAAGATCTCGGAGCACTTACTGTTGGGGTTGTGACTAGACCGTTTACATTTGAAGGACGGAAACGTTCTACGCAAGCAATCGGCGGCATCACGACGATGAAAGAATCTGTAGATACGCTCATCGTGATTCCGAATGATAAGCTCCTTGAAATTGTCGACAAAAATACACCGATGCTCGAAGCGTTCCGCGAGGCGGATAACGTTCTTCGTCAAGGGGTTCAAGGTATTTCCGATCTCATCGCTGTACCAGGGCTTATTAACTTGGACTTTGCTGACGTTAAAACAATTATGTCTAACAAAGGCTCAGCGCTTATGGGGATCGGGATGTCAACAGGCGAAAACCGTGCAGCAGAAGCTGCGAAAAAAGCGATTTCAAGCCCATTGCTTGAAACTTCAATTGATGGAGCAAAAGGCGTATTGATGAACATTACAGGCGGTTCAAACTTGAGCTTGTTTGAAGTGCAAGAAGCCGCAGATATCGTTGCTTCCGCATCGGATGAAGATGTCAATATGATCTTCGGTTCGGTCATCAATGATAATTTGAAAGATGAAATTATTGTAACGGTAATTGCGACTGGCTTTAACGAAGAGCAACTCGTCAATGCACGACCTGCTAGAAGTGCAGGATTCGGCGCAAGCCGCCCGCAGGTACGTGAACAGCAACCGGCTTCATCGGCACCACAGGGAGTGCGTGAACCGCGTAGAGAAGAGGCGCCGCAGTTCCAACAACAGGAACCACCGGCCCGCCAGCAACAAAGTAACCAGCAAGAGGATGCGCTTGATATCCCAACATTTTTACGCAATCGTCGCCGCTAATTAAGTTGTAGAGATGATGCGTGTCAAATAACAATCGAGGAAGCCACCTTATAGGTCCTTTATGGACTGATAGGGTGGTTTTTTGTTCGTAAAGAAGTGCTTTTATCTTCATATCTCATGTTTGTTTATCTTCATTCAGCAAATCTTTTTGTACTAAAAGCGAAGCGTCAGCTACAGAAAACTCCCACCTCGACAGGTAGCGAGATGAATGTGGTTTTGTTTTTCTGTTCAGGGGGTGTTCAAACGCTTGCTGAACGATAAGGGGTACGCAGGCTAAGGTCGCCACGTCCAAAGAAAGGTGCCTTAATTTCTGCAAAAAGCGCAGAAACACGGCAAATCGAACCCTTCGCTGTTCGATTCGCAACGACTGCATGACCAACATCCTGTTGGCCCCAAGCTCGAAAAAATCTGGACGCAATTACGCCGAGGTGTAATTGATAGTGAGTGTAGAAGAGTGGATTATACATGCAATATCTGTCGATGATTTCATGGAATTTCATCCCCGTTCCGACAAACATTTCAATGTGCAGATGTTATCGTTAGTTTCAAGGGAGGGTGGGCCATGTACGGTGAACTCATTGTAGGTGTGAATATGCTGTTTAATTATGCAGTGTTGTCATTTGCAAACAAGGTGGGGAACGTTCAAGCTGCTCGAAGACGTCTCTTGTTTGCTGCTTTTGCAGGCGCATTGCCTGTCGCTATTTTTCCATCATCTGTTGCTGTCGTGATTGCTTCTTTTGTTTGTATGACCATTTGCGCTTTCGGTAAAAATTTTGAGCCATGGAAAAAATCAGCGCTCATGGTACTGATAGGGGCGGCATTTGCGGGGGGCGTATTAACGGCTTTTCAATTTCGTATCCAAGCAATTGGCACATCGCTGACGGTTTTAACTTATGCAGTAGTTGCTTATGTTGCCTTGTATTTCATGAAAAAGAAATGGCTCGATGTCCGAACGTTTCGTCGCTTATCAACGTTGAGAGCATCGTCCACCCTGTCGATATGGGATGCGGATATTGAGTTAGAGGTGTACGTCGATTCGGGCAATAGCTGTACAGAGCCGTTATCAGGCGCACCTGTTCATTTTTTGTCATTTAAAGCAGTGGAAGCACATATCCCTGCGGATCTATCGGAAGCATTGCTTGCTTGGGATCCACAAGGGACACCTTCGATGGCGGCATTTCCGTCAGCTTATCAAAAGTCGCTGCGTTTAATTCGATTGATGACGGTGCAAGGTCAGTCGTGGGCGGTAGGTTTGAAGTTTGACCAGTGGACAGTAGGTAAGAGCGGTAGGTTGGAACCGGGTTATGTAGTGTTAACGAAAAACGACCGTCGTTATCCGGACGGTGCACAAGCCATTTTACATGTATCTGCAATGGAATCCATCAATCAAGAAGGGGGAACTGTCCATGTTGCATGAGTTGAAGAAGTGGATGTCGGTGATTGCTACCTTTTTTAAACGGAAAAATGGTACATACTATATCGGAGGTCATGAATCGCTTCCGAAGCCATTGACCCGAGAAGAAGAGGCTGAAACGATTCGGGCTTTTATGGAAGGTGATATGCAGGCGCGCGATACGTTGATTGAAAAGAACTTGCGACTCGTTGTATATATTGCCCGTCGTTTTGATAATACCAATACACATATCGAAGATTTAATTAGCATAGGTGCTATCGGGCTTATTAAGGCGATCGAAACCTTTAAGGTCGATAAAAATATTAAATTAGCCACCTATGCATCACGTTGTATTGAAAATGAAATTTTAATGCATTTGCGTAAAACCAATCGAACGCGTTCGGAAATTTCTTTCGATGAGCCGCTGAACTCAGATGCAGATGGGAATGAATTGCTGTTGTCGGATATTCTTGGAACAGACGAGCATATTATCATTGACGATGTTGAAAAGAAAATTGCGCGACAGCATATGATTGAAGCAATTATGACATTAGATGAACGCGAGCGCTATATTATGGAATGTCGTTTTGGATTGACGGGTCAAATCGAAATGACACAAAAGGAAGTGGCGGAAATGCTTGGCATTTCACAGTCTTATATTTCACGACTCGAAAAGAAAATCATTACTGATTTGCGAGACAGATTGAATCATCCAATTGCATGATGGGTGAAATTGGAGAAGGCATTTCCCGCATATTCTGGGTGACTGCGGACAGACTATTTGTACAGTCATCTATAGAATACGGAGGAAACGCGAATGGTACGTACAAGGGTGGAAATATGCGGAATTGATACGTCCGAATTACCATTACTCACGAATGAAGTGATGAAAGCAACTTTCATTAGGTTACAAAGTGGGGATCATTCGGCGAGAGAAGAACTTGTGATTGGTAATTTGCGACTGGTATTAAGTCTCGTTCAGCGGTTTGCTTATCGCGGAGAACAGGCGGATGATCTCTTTCAAGTGGGGTGTATCGGCCTTTTGAAATCCATTGATAACTTTGATTTGAAACACAATGTCCGATTTTCAACGTATGCAGTGCCGATGATTATTGGAGAAATTAAAAGGCATTTACGGGATCATCACTCCGTGCGCGTATCTCGTTCACTTCGGGATATTGCTTATAAGGCCATTAAAGCGAAAGAGCAATTCATCAATGATCATCAACGCGAGCCTAAGCTTTCAGATCTCTCGGAGATAACGGATATTCCCGCAGACGATATTCTGTTTGCGCTTGATGCTATACAAGATCCGATGTCACTCCATGAGCCAATTAATGGTGAAGGAGGAGACCCAGTGTTTATGATGGACCAGCTACAAGATAAAACGGTTTCAGAAGAGCGCTGGTTGACGTATGTCTCTGTTAAAGAGACGGTATCGGGTATGGATGAACGGCAACAGGCCATTCTTTCTAAGCGATTTTATTTGGGACAAACGCAGACTGAAATTGCGAAAGAGCTTGGCATCTCACAGGCACAAATATCGCGATTGGAAAAAAATGCGGTGAAAATTATTCGAGATGGCATGGATCAGAAAATATAATTTGCTGCATAAAAGATACTATTTGTGGATAGTTGATAACAAGAAAACGCAATGTGCTATTGGCATTGCGTTTTTCTTTTTTTAGGTAACTTAAGTTCGCCGTATCCCATGGTGCAAGTTGCATACCGGCATCCTGCAGGCACATATAGTCACTATAAGGAGGGGTTGTGATGAAGTTTTCGGAAATTCAAAAGAAGGAAGTCATTGATGCGACCAAAGGGACTTTTCTAGGGTTTGTTCAAGATGCTACCATCGATATTGCGAGTGGGAAAATTGATTCTTTGCATATCGGGGGAGGGGAACGTAGTAGCTTTTTTGAAGGGAAAGATAAGGAGTCGAAAAAAGTTCGACTTGAAGATGTTACGACAATCGGAAAAGATATCATCCTTGTCGGCAAAAAAGGATCGTGAGAAATGATTTTTCATTGATATGTAAGCGTTCGATTGGTACAATGGAAAGA
This sequence comes from Sporosarcina sp. FSL K6-1522, assembly GCF_038622445.1. GTDB lineage: Bacteria > Bacillota > Bacilli > Bacillales_A > Planococcaceae > Sporosarcina. Next base: position 3,807,196 of record NZ_CP152019.1, on the reverse strand, counting down.
ACTATTGATGAAAAGTAGTGATAAACGTGGCTAATTTACAACAACGGATTCAGGAAATTGAACAAAATATACAAGCTGCCTGTCAACAGGCGGGACGTGACAGATCAGCGATTACGGTTGTTGCTGTTACAAAGGAAGTTTCAGCAGCAAGAGCGTCTGAGATGATAGAGGCTGGCTTTGATCAGCTAGGCGAAAATCGCCCGGAAGTGCTACTTGCGAAACAGCAAGAGATTGAAACGGGCGCAACTTGGCACTTTATCGGGAATGTTCAAAGCCGAAAAGTGAAAGACGTCATTAATCGAGTGGATTATTTACATTCTGTGGATCGACTCAGTCTCGTCAAAGAGATTCAAAAACGAGCTAGTCAGCCCATCGATTGTTTCATTCAAGTTAATGTATCAGGAGAGGCGACTAAATCAGGCGTCGCGCCTGATGAACTTCAACAGTTCATCGAAGAAGTAGCGAATTACGATAAAGTTCGTGTCATTGGCTTGATGACGATGGCACCTTTCACAGAGGATATGGCGATGATTCGTACTGTTTTTCGCTCGTTAAGAGAACTACGTGATGAAATCTCAGCACTGCAATTGCAATATGCACCTTGTACACAATTGTCTATGGGAATGTCAAACGACTATAGTATCGCAATCGAAGAAGGTGCTACCCATGTCAGAATTGGGACAGCGCTTGTCGGAGGAGCGGAGAGCGAGGGAGACGCATGAGCATAAAAAATAAGTTTGAGAAATGGTTTTATCTTGATGACGAGGAAGTGGAAGTACAACAACAGCCAAGACGTGAGGAACCACGCGTTGCTCAGCAAGAACCACAGCCAAAGAAAGTACCCATGCGCAAGCAATCGGTAGGGGAAGGGCAACAAACGGGGACGGTGGTTAGTTTGCAAAGTGTCCAAAAATCGTCTAAAGTTATCCTTGTCGAACCACGTGTTTATGCTGAGGCTCAAGATATCTCCGAGCATTTGAAAAACAAGCGAGCCGTTGTCGTTAATTTGCAACGGATTGAACGCGATCAGGGAATTCGAATTGTCGACTTCCTGAGTGGTACAGTCTATGCGCTTGGTGGCGATATTCAGCGTATTGGCACAGATATTTTTCTTTGTGTGCCTGACAATGTGGAAGTTGCGGGTGCAATTACCGATTACTTTGAACGATAGAAATTGAATGAGGTGTACGAGTTAGCATGATAGAAACGATTTTGTTACTTTATACGTGGATCAATCAAGCAATTAACCTGTATTTGATACTCCTATTTATTTACATTTTGATGTCTTGGGTTCCTTCTACTCGGGAAACAAAGTTTGGTAAAATTCTTGAAAAAATCGTTGAACCTTACTTGGCGTTCTTCAGACGTTTTATCCCACCACTAGGGATGATTGATTTCTCGCCAATTGTTGCGATTTTAGTGTTAAATCTATTGATCAGAAGCGGTGTTCGCGAAGTATTCAATTTGATTTTGAAATTCGTTTCGTGATTCATATTTGGGTAAATGCTTAAAATAACGATGTGGTCCTCACTTAGGTGAGGATTTTTCTTTAAGGGGCCGAGTTAGATGGAAACGATCATGCAACATTTTAGAAAAGAGGAGCAGCCTTTTATCGAAACGGCTATTGGCTGGGTTCGCGAGGTGGAAGATACCTATGCACCTAAGTTGACTGGGTTTCTAGATCCGAGGCAGCGATTTATTGTAGAGGCGGTAGCTGGGGGAACTGGATTATTGGTTGCATCTTCTGGTGCTTTTTCTGAAGCGGAACGGCAGCGGGTTTTGCTCTATCCGGATTATTATGTTCCGAATGTAGATGACTATCAAATCACGGTCGTTAACGTAAAGTATGCATCGAAGTTTCTGACCTTGGAGCATAAGGATGTGCTTGGATCGATGATGTCCCTCGGTATTGACCGTTCGAAGTTTGGCGATATTCGAATCGGCGATGACGAGGTGCAGTTCGCGATTGCAGATGAATTGAAGGATTATATGACGGCGAATTTCATCTCGGTCGGTAAAGTAAAAGTGACCGTGGAAGCAGTTCAAGATGCACATACATTTATCGATTCAACGGATACTTGGGTTGAAGAGATGCATATTGTTAGCTCATTGCGTTTGGACGTCGTCGTTGCGGCATTGATGAATATTTCGCGTCAAAAATCAGCATCTCTCATTCACGGTGAAAAGATTAAAGTGAACTGGGCTGTGCGCAACCAGCCGTCTTTCGAACTGCATGAATTGGACATGCTATCGCTCAGAGGAGCAGGTCGATTTAAAGTGTTGGCTATCGAGGGACGGACGCGTAAAGATAAAATTCGGTTGATGATGGGGAAGTTGGAATAACTTTTCAGATAATTGTTTGAGAAAAGGCTGTTTTCTCGGGGCTCAAACTGTATAATAGAAATTGAACATGTTAAAGGGGAGATGCATCAGATGGCTCTATCACCACTTGATATACATAACAAAGAATTCGGCCGTGGATTTCGTGGATATGACGAAGACGAAGTAAATGAATTTCTAGAACAAGTAATGAAAGACTATGAAAATGTACTTGAAGAAAACAAGGCATTGAAAAATAGTTTGAAACAATCACAAGAGCAAGTCTCTCACTTTAATTCGATTGAAGAGACGTTGCATAAATCGATTATGGTTGCACAAGAAGCTTCGGAAGATGTCCGCCGAAATGCGATGAAAGAGTCCAAACTGATCGTTAAAGAAGCAGAGAAAAATGCAGATCGAATTGTTAATGAAGCCCTTTCGCGTGCACGAAAAGTATCAGTGGAAGTGGAAGAACTGAAAAAACAATCGAAAGTGTTCCGCACACGTTTTAAAATGCTTATCGAAGCACAACTCGATTTGATTGAAGCGGAAGACTGGGATAATTTACTTGAATATGAACTGGATGCGGAGCAATTAGAAATCGCAGCGGGAAAAGAAGAGTAAAACTGTTTTGGAGTAGTCGTAATGAGTAGCTGTGATGTGAAGAATCGGCGCTTGACTTTTGACTTCGTTCGCACATATAATTGTGACCATATATAATGTTTTAGCAGATGTTGTTTTGATTCATAATAATTGCTATATAGAAGATAGGCGTCGAAAGAGACAGTAATTTCTGATTTCAGTATGCAGCGAACCGGGGATGGTGAGAGCCTGGTCAATGAAACAGGGATGAAAATCACTCTTGAGCTGGATTGCGGAAGAATGTACGCAGTCCCGGAAACACCCCGTTATGGTGTCTGAGTGGCAACAAATTCGTTTGTTGCAAGTAGGGTGGTAACGCGAGAATAATTCTTCGTCCCTTTTTGGGATGGGGATTTTTTTTGTTTTTCAGGGACAAATAAGTCGAGTGAATTGTCATGGTCGGCTTATGCACACTGTTCCACATTAAAAGGAGGAATACAGATGGAGTACAAAGACACATTACTAATGCCTAAAACAGACTTCCCAATGCGTGGAGGTTTACCAACTAACGAGCCGAAGATGCAAGAGAAATGGGAAGAGATGGACATCTACAAAAAAGTGCAAGAGCGCACGCAAGGACGTCCATTCTTCGTATTGCACGATGGACCACCATATGCAAACGGCGACCTGCATATGGGCCATGCGATGAACAAAGTATTAAAAGATATGATTGTTCGTCACAAATCAATGACGGGCTTCCATGCACCGTACGTTCCAGGTTGGGACACACATGGTTTACCGATTGAGCAAGCGCTCGTTAATAAAGGCGTGAAGCGCAAAGAGCATTCACTCGCTGAATTCCGTAAGATGTGTGAAGACTATGCCTATGGACAAATCGATAACCAGCGGACACAATTCAAGCGGATTGGGGTTCGCGGTGATTGGGATAACCCATACATCACACTAAAGCCTGCATTTGAAGCGCGTCAAATCCAAGTTTTTGGTGATATGGCGAAAAAGGGCTACATCTATAAAGGACTAAAACCGGTTTACTGGTCTCCATCAAGTGAATCTGCACTTGCAGAGGCAGAAATCGAATACCAAGATAAAAAATCACCATCGATCTACGTTGCATTCCCTGTCAAAGATGGCTTAGGCGTTCTTGATACAGATGTAAAATTCCTCATCTGGACAACGACACCATGGACAATTCCGGCAAACCTTGGGATCTCTGTACACCCAGAATTCACGTATGCAATTGTCAATACAGGCGAAGAGAAAATTCTTATCGCGAAAGATCTTGTTGCTTTCGTGGCAGAAGAACTTGGCTGGGAAAACCATACGATTGAGCGCGAGCTGAAAGGTTCAGAATTGGACCGCGTTGTGGCACAGCATCCATTGTATGAGCGTGATTCATTAGTTATGCTTGGCGAACACGTAACGGCTGAAGCGGGAACAGGCTGTGTTCATACAGCGCCTGGTCACGGGGAAGATGACTTCTACGTGTCGAAATCTTACGGTATTGACGCACTTTCACCGATTGATGACCGTGGGGTTATGACAGAAGAAGCACCTGGTTTCGCAGGTTTGTTCTACGAAGATGCCAATAAAGCTGTAACGGAGGCGCTTGAAAAAGTAGGCGCATTGAAGAAATTATCCTTCATCACGCACTCGTATCCGCATGATTGGCGTACAAAGAAGCCGGTTATCTACCGTGCGACTGCACAATGGTTTGCTTCTATCGAGTCATTCCGTACAGAATTGCTTGATGCAATCAACAATACGAAATTCACGCCATCATGGGGTGAGACGCGTCTGTATAATATGGTGCGCGATCGTGGAGATTGGTGTATTTCTCGTCAGCGCGTATGGGGTGTTCCAATTCCGGTCTTCTACGCAGAAAACGGCGAAGCAATCATTACAGATGAAACGATTGCCAATGTCTCAGAATTGTTCCGCGAACATGGTTCAAACGTTTGGTTTGAAAGAGAAGCGAAAGATCTTCTACCAGAAGGCTTTACACATGAAGGTAGCCCGAATGGTCTCTTTACAAAAGAAACGGACATTATGGACGTTTGGTTTGACTCAGGTTCAACACACCAAGGTGTGTTAGTAGAACGCGATGACCTTGTTTACCCAGCGGACTTGTATTTGGAAGGATCTGACCAGTATCGTGGTTGGTTTAACTCTTCATTGACAACAAGTGTTGCCATCAATGGCCATGCACCTTATAAAGGTCTACTAAGCCATGGTTTCACGCTGGATAAAGATGGACGTAAAATGAGTAAATCACTCGGAAATGTCATTGTCCCTTCGAAAATTATGAACCAGCTTGGTGCAGATATTCTTCGCCTTTGGGTATCGTCTGTTGATTACACAGCGGATGTACGAGTGTCTGATTCGAACTTTAAACAAGTGTCAGAAGTGTATCGTAAAATCCGTAACACGTTACGTTTCCTACATGGGAATACATCGGACTTTAATCCGGCGACAGATGCAGTGGCATTTGCTGATTTACGTCCAGTAGACAAATACGTCTATGTGAAATTACAGGATTTAATCAAAGAAGTTCGCGAAGCATATGACAACTATGAGTTCGCAAGCGTCTACCACGCAATCAACAACTTCTGTACGGGTGAACTGAGCTCGTTCTATCTTGATATTGCGAAAGATGTTGTCTATATCGAAGGTGTTGACCATCATCATCGTCGTGCAATGCAGACAGTGATGTATGAAACACTGATTGCGTTGTTGAAAGTATTGACGCCAATTTTACCGCATACAACAGACGAAATGTGGGCATATATCGAGCATGAGCACGAGGAAAGTGTACAGCTGACAGATATGCCGGAAGCGCAAGATCTTGGAGATGAAGCACAAGCATTGCGTGAACGCTTCGCGACATTGATGCTCGTTCGTGATGATGTGTTGAAAGCATTGGAAGAAGCAAGAAATGCAAAAGTCATTGGGAAATCGCTTGAGGCGAAAGTGACGGTTGCACTTCCTGAGAATTTACAAGGAATCTTTGCGGCAGAGGATATCGATTTCGCACAATTCTTCATCGTTTCGAAGTTTGTGGAAGGCGACTCTTCAAATATGCCTGAGGGCACGTTGCAATTAGATACAGTTAAAGTCCTCGTTGAACAAGCTGACGGTGACAAATGTGACCGTTGCTGGACGATTTCTGAAACAGTTGGTCAGGATGAAACACATGCAACAATCTGTGCGCGCTGTGCGGACGTTGTGAACAAGTATTACGCGTAATACCTATAGTGGCTGTAGCGGGTCTTTCATGAAGATTCGCTACAGCCGCTTTTTATCTTCATTCAGCAAATCTTTTTGTACTGAAAGCGAAGCGTCAGCTACAGCAAACTCCCACCTTGATAGGTGGCCAGATGAATGCGGTTTTCAGTGGGTATTCAAACGCCGGCTGAACGATAGAGGTACGCAGGCTAAGGTCGCCACGTCTAAAGAACGGTGCCTTAATTTCTGCAAAAAAGCGCAGAAATACGGCAAAACGAACCCTTCGCTGTTAGATTGGCACCGCCTGCATGACCTTCGTCGTGCAGGAAGTACTAGTGCCGATAATGCCACAGGAAGTGGAAATGGCGTTTTTGTCGGCCGGCGGATGTCACAGATTTTTTAGAGGAGCTTTGGAAGGCAACCGAAGTTCGCCGCGTCCTGCGACAACAGTTGCATGACCTACTTCCTGTAGGCCCTAAGCTCGAAAAAAGTCTGGACGCAATTACACCGAGGCGTAATTGATAGTGAGTGGCATCGCTGTATCTCTATGTGGTAAAATAATACGTAATCTGTTGGACGGGGGTATCGGGATTGTTTATTTATTACGGATTGGCGGCATTCGTCATTATTTTAGATCAGTTGACGAAGTGGCTTGTCGTTAAAAACATGGAGCTTGGTGAACGCATTAGTATTGCAGACCCTTACCTAGGCCTGCTCTCGCATCGGAATAGAGGAGCCGCATGGGGCATGCTAGAAGGGCAAATGTGGTTGTTTTATATTGTGACAGTCGTCGTTGTAGTGGCGATTGCTTATTATTTTCATAAAGAAGCAAAGGGGCAACCTCTTTTTGCGGCTAGTTTAATGTTCCTGCTTGGTGGGGCAATCGGCAATTTTATCGACCGGTTGTGGCGTAAAGAAGTGGTCGATTTTGTTGATGTCATGATTCCAGTCGTGAACTATGACTTCCCGATTTTCAATATAGCTGATGCAGCACTAACTGTTGGTGTGGTGATGGTGATTATTCACATCATTATCGATGAAAAAAAGAATAAGAAAAAGGTGTCGTAATGGAGAAGTTTGAAATTGAAATAACAGAGGAACATGCAGGTAGTCGAATCGACAAAGCATTGACGACCGTTAATGCAGAATGGTCGCGAACGCAAGTCCAGCAATGGCTGAAAGAAGGGCTAGTCCTCGTAGATGGCGTTCAAGTGAAGCCGAATTATAAAGTGAAACAAGGCGATTGTATTGTGGTAGAGGAACCAACACCAGAAGAACTCGATATCGTTGCGGAAGACTTAAACCTGGAAGTTGTCTTTGAGGATAAAGATGTCCTTGTGGTCAATAAGCCGCGTGGGATGGTTGTGCATCCAGCGCCAGGGCATCCGTCAGGGACACTCGTCAACGGCTTAATGCATCATTGTACAGATTTATCGGGCATTAACGGTGTCATGCGTCCAGGAATTGTTCACCGAATTGATAAAGATACATCAGGGCTATTAATGGTTGCTAAAAATGATGTGGCGCATGTGTCTCTAGTGGATCAGCTCGTTGCAAGATCAGTGACACGAGTTTATACGGCACTTGTGCATGGGCATATCCCACATGATAATGGCACAATTGATGCACCAATTGGTCGTGATCAACGCGATCGTCAAAGCATGGCCATTACCGATAAAGGGAAGCATGCGGTGACGCATTTTAAAGTGCTTGAGCGATTTGGCAATTACACACTTGTGGAATGTCGATTGGAAACAGGTAGAACGCACCAGATACGTGTGCATATGAAATACATTGGTTATCCACTCGTTGGCGATCCGAAATACGGACCGAAAAAAACGCTCGATTTTGGCGGGCAAGTTTTGCATGCGGGAACGGTTGGATTCAACCACCCTACAACGGGAGAATATATGGAGTTTACAAGTCCACTGCCGGAGGATTTTCAGGCACTTGTCGAGAAAGTGCGAAAAGGCGTTGACAACTCCTAACTTCCAGCGGTATACTGAACAAAGAAATTGAATAGCGATACCTTTAACATCAGTCCAGAGAGGCTGGGAAGGTTGCACGGATGTACTGAAGGGCTACTGCGCGTAGTGTCTTCGTACGGTTTTTTCTGCACATATACCCTCCCGCCATCCAAGGCAGGAGGGTTTTTTACTTGAATTGGCGAAAGTTCAAGCTCTCTGCCGATTTAAGTTAAGCCTCCGGCGGATGTCACAGATTTTTTATCTTCATTCAGCAAATCTTTTTGTACTGAAAGCGAAGCGTCAGCTACAGAAAACTTCCACCTCGATAGGTGGCGAGATGAATGTGGTTTTGTTTTACTGTTCAGTGGGTGTTCAAACGCCGACTGAACGAAGATAAAGCCTTCGGCGGATGTCACAGATTTTTTTCGAGCTCGCTCGAAAAAAATCTGGACGCAATTACGCCGAGGCGTAATTGATACAAAAGGAGGGGCCGATCGTGGCGGAAAAAGCGATTATTTTAGACGAACAAGCAATTGGTAGAGCAATCACACGGATTGCACATGAAATCATTGAACGCAATAAAGGGATTGACGAGTGTATTCTAGTAGGCATTAAAACAAGAGGTGCCTATTTAGCAAAAAGGCTTGCGAAGAAAATTGAGCAAATCGAAGGCAAATCGATTTTACAAGGAGAACTCGATATTACACTTTATCGAGATGACCTGCTTCCGAAACATGATAACGATGAGCCGCTTGTCCAACAAGTTGATATCAAACATAATGTGACGGACAAAAAAGTGATTCTTGTGGACGATGTACTCTATACGGGAAGAACGGTGCGCGCTGCAATGGATGCAGTGATGGACCTAGGCAGGCCCGCATCAATTCAGCTAGCTGTCCTCGTAGACAGAGGGCATAGAGAATTACCAATCCGCCCTGATTTCGTAGGGAAAAACATTCCGACGTCAAGCGATGAGCGTGTCGTTGTTAGTGTACAAGAAACGGATGGAAAAGACGGCGTTTCCATCCATTCATAAAAAAAAGGCAGTGCGGAGGCAATCAAGCATGAATGAAAAAGTATTGGATGTCCATGAAAAACCAGCAGCGAGTAAATGGCTCATTCTTAGTTTGCAACATATGTTTGCGATGTTTGGCGCAACGATCTTAGTACCTCAACTAGTTGGACTAAGCCCAGCAATCGCTTTGTTAACAAGCGGTATTGCAACGATCGTGTTTATCATCGTGACGCGATTCCAAGTACCAGCTTACTTAGGCTCATCCTTCGCCTTCATCATCCCGATTCAAGTTGCAACGAAAACGGGCGGTATCGGCAGTGCGATGATTGGTAGTATGTTTGTTGCGCTTGTGTACGGCATCATCTCACTGCTCATTTGGAAGACGGGCTACAAGTGGATTATGAAAGTGTTGCCACCGATTGTTGTGGCACCTGTTATCATCGTAATCGGTTTAGCTTTGTCACCAACTGCTATTAATATGGCAAGCACAATTACCATTGACGGTGAATCTGTCTACAGCATGTTGCACTTCTCAGCGGCACTTGTCACACTAGCAGCGGCAATCATTTGCTTAATGTTTTTTAAAGGGATTATCAACTTAATGCCAATCCTTATCGGTATTATCGTTGGCTACATCTACTCAGCGGCGATTGGCATATTGGATTTTACAAAAGTGCTAGAAGCAAAATGGTTTGCCATACCAGAAATGCTCATTCCGGGCATCGATTATGACTTTGTGATTACACCAACACTTCTACTAGTGATGGTACCCATCGCAATCGTGACGATTTCCGAGCATATCGGTCATCAGCTTGTACTCGGTAAAATCGTTGACAGAGATTACATACAAAATCCTGGATTGAATCGTTCCTTACTAGGAGACGGGATAGGAACACTTATCAGTGGTCTTGTCGGTGGCCCACCGAAAACGACATACGGTGAAAATATCGGTGTACTTGCCTTAACACGTGTCTATAGTGTCTATGTGATTTTGGGAGCGGCAGTATTTGCTATCGCCATTTCCTTTTTAGGGAAAGTAATGGCACTCATTGCGACTATCCCAACAGCAGTACTTGGAGGGGTATCGATTCTGTTATTCGGAATCATCGCTTCGTCTGGTTTGCGTATGCTCGTCGATCACAAAATTGACTTTGGCAATCAGCGTAACCTCGTCATTGCATCCGTAATCCTCATTATTGGAATCGGAGGAGCATCGATCAGATTCAGTGACACTTTCCAAATTGAAGGAATGGCACTAGCGGCAATCGTTGGCGTTGTACTCAATTTAGTATTACCAGGAAAAACGAATGAAAGCTTGGCTTGATTCAGCCGAAACCCTGGCTGAATCAAGCCAAAGCCTCCGGCGGATGTCACAGATTTTGAGAGGAGCTTTTCGAGCGAGCTCGAAAAAATCTGGACGCAATTACGCCAAGACGTAATTGATTAGATGAAGTAGAGAAATAGAATAGAAGACCTTTTAACACTGTCCCGAGAGGCAAAGAAAGGTTCGTTTGACTCCCTTTCCCACGATAAGTGGCGAATGCTGGATAGTCATGCTTAACGAGCCTTTCCGTTCAACGGAAAGGCTCTTTTTAGAAAGAAACAAAGCAAAGGCGCCATGCACTGGAACCTAGGCATTTCACTTGAGGAGGAAGCATAATGGATCACCTAGTATCGATGAAGCAACTAACAGAAGCAGAAATTATGACACTTCTTGAACGAGCAGAGGCGTTTAAACAATCGGGAATCGAGCAATTTCCCGGGAAATATACGATAAGCAATTTATTTTTCGAACCAAGTACGCGCACAAAGATGAGCTTTGAAATGGCGGAACGCAAATTGGGTTTTGATGTCTTACCGTTTGAATCAAGTTTCTCCAGCACATTAAAAGGGGAAACATTGTATGATACAGTAAAGACGCTGGAAGCAATTGGCGTAGATGCACTCGTCATCCGGCATCCCGAAGATGGTTACTATAAGGAATTAGTCGGTCGGACAAGCGTGTCGATTATTAATGGAGGAGATGGCTCAGGTCAGCATCCGACGCAATCACTGCTTGATTTGTTTACGATACGAGAACAATTTGGTTCATTTACAGGATTGAACGTCCTTATTGCAGGAGATATTGCACATAGTCGCGTAGCCCGCTCCAATGCGGATGCCTTATCGAAATTAGGTGCAAATGTCACCTTCCTTTGCCCAGCTGAATGGGCAGGCGAATTCCATAGTGTTGATTCATGGGATGAGGTAATTGGCGCGAGTGATGTGGTCATGCTACTGCGCGTGCAGCATGAAAGGCATGACGGAGAAGCACGTTTTACACCAGAAAGCTATCATGAGCAATACGGACTAACAGAACAACGTGCAGCACAAATGAAAGATCGCGCAATCATTATGCACCCAGGTCCTTTTAACAGGGGCGTTGAAATAGCAGATAGTCTAATTGAAAGTGCTAAGTCAAGAATCTTTACACAGATGGAAAATGGTGTGTATGTACGGGCAGCCGTACTAGAATTGATTATGAAAGGAAGGAAGTAACATGGAAAAACTTATCCAAGGTGTACAAATGTTAAACGAAGCAGGGGAATTGATCACGGGGGATGTTAAAATCACAGGTGATAAAATTTCGGCAATTGGTAGCGAGCTTGATAAAAGCAATGCAGAAACAATTGACGGTAAAGGATTATTTCTCGCACCGGGCTTCATCGATGTTCACGTGCATCTTCGCGAACCAGGTGGCGAGCATAAAGAAACGATTGAAAGTGGTACACATGCAGCGGCAAAAGGCGGTTACACAACAATCTGTGCGATGCCAAATACACGTCCTGTACCTGACACGAAAGAGAATTTGACACTTGTCAATGATTTGATCGAGAAAAATGCACGTATCCGTGTCCTTCCTTACGCATCCATTACGATTCGTGAAGCGGGGAAAGAGCGGACGAACTTGGCTGAATTAAAAGAGCATGGTGCATTTGCTTTCACAGATGACGGTGTAGGTGTTCAAGAGGCGGGCATGATGTACGAAGCGATGCAAGACGCGGCGAAAATCAATATGCCGATTGTTGCGCACTGTGAAGACAACACACTTATCTACGGCGGTGCCATGCACGAAGGAAAACGCAACAAAGAACTTGGACTTCCAGGTATCCCTTCTATCGCAGAGTCGGTGCATATTGCAAGGGATATCTTGCTAGCAGAAGCAGCGGGTGCACATTATCATGTGTGTCACGTCAGTACGAAAGAGTCTGTTCGTGTAATTCGCGATGCGAAAAAAGCAGGCATTCATGTAACGGGAGAAGTAAGCCCGCATCACTTGCTACTATCTGAAGAAGACATCCCTGGCGACAATGCAGATTGGAAAATGAATCCACCTCTTCGTGGACTCGAAGATCTGGAGGCATTGCGTGAAGGTTTGCTTGATGGAACGCTCGATTTCATCGCAACAGACCATGCACCACATACGGCAGAAGAAAAAGCCAATAGCATGAAAACTGCTCCATTTGGCATTACAGGCTTTGAAACGGCATTCCCACTTCTTTACACGAACTTCGTGAAAAAAGGGACTTGGACATTGAAGCAACTCATTGATTGGATGACGCAAAAACCTGCTGACGTATTCGGGTTGCCATATGGCAAACTAGAAGTAGGCGCGACAGCGGATCTTGTATTAATCGATTTGAATAAAGAGCAAGAAATTGATCGCACAACATTTGTATCAAAAGGTAAAAACACACCATTTGATGGCTGGAAATGTGCAGGCTGGCCTGTAACAACAATTTACGGCGGACAAGTCGTTTGGGAGGATGGACAATGATGAAAACACGCATGCTCATTTTAGAAGATGGAACAATTTTTGAAGGGATTGCATTCGGTTCTGATGCGGCTTCAATCGGCGAAACGATTTTTACAACAGGCATGACGGGCTACCAAGAAACGATTTCCAATCCATCAGCTTGTGGACAAATTATCGTAATGACGTACCCACTGATCGGGAATTACGGCATCAATCGGGATGACTATGAATCCATCGAACCTGTAGCTAGCGGTGTTGTCGTTCGTGAACTAGAAGACGAGCCATCTAACTTCCGCAGTGGCATGACACTTTGTGAACTGTTAACATTAAAAGGAATTCCAGGTATTCAAGGAATTGACACGAGAAAGTTGACACGCTTACTACGCGATAAAGGCCCACTAAAAGGCATCTTGACAGCAGCTGGAGAAGAAGTGAACATCGAACAAACCGTTGCAGAGGCTGTTGCGCATACATTGCCAACGGATTTGGTTGCACGCGTATCAACGAAAAAACCATATCCAAGCCCTGGTAGTGAAGAGCGCGTTGTCCTCATTGACTACGGTATGAAACACGGAATTTTACGCGAGCTAAATAAGCGTAACTGTGACGTAATCGTTGTCCCTTATAACACACCTACAAAAGATATTCTGGCACTATTCCCAGATGGAATTGTTCTATCAAACGGACCAGGAAATCCTGAAGACGTTGCGGAGGCAGTCAAAACGATTAAAGAATTGCTCGGAAAAGCACCGATTTTCGGAATTGGGCTTGGTCATCAGCTACTCGCTCTTGCTTGTGGCGCACGTACAGAGAAGTTGAAAAACGGTCATTACGGCGGGAATCACCCTGTGAAGGACCTGACAACTGGACGCACAGAATTGACTTCACAAGGACATGGCTATGCAGTTGTTGAAGCGTCACTTGCAGGAACTAATCTTGAAGTTACGCATCGTGCACTTAACGACAATTCTGTCGAGGGCTTAACAAGCACTGTATACGAAGCATTTTCCGTACAGTTCCATCCAGAAGCTGGACCAGGACCAGAAGATTCGAATCATCTGTTTGACCGCTTCACAAATGTTATGAAAACGAGCAGCCGAAAGGAGAATTTCAATGCCTAAACGTCAAGATATTGAAACTATACTAGTAATCGGGTCAGGTCCAATTGTCATTGGACAGGCCGCAGAATTTGACTATGCAGGAACACAAGCATGTCTTTCATTAAAAGAAGAGGGCTACCGTGTGATTCTTATCAACTCGAACCCTGCAACGATTATGACAGATACAGAAGTGGCGGATAAAGTCTACATCGAGCCGATTACACTTGAATTCGTTAGCCGTATCATTCGAAAAGAGCGTCCAGATGCGTTGCTACCAACACTTGGTGGACAAACGGGTCTGAACATGGCGATTGAATTGCATGAATCAGGCATTTTAGACGAACTGAACATTGAAATTCTCGGCACAAAGCTCGATGCCATCCACCAAGCGGAAGATCGTGATCTATTCCGTACGTTGATGAATGAATTGGGTGAACCTGTTCCAGAAAGTGACATCATTCATAACCTTGAAGAGGCTTATGCATTTGTTGAGAGAATCGGCTATCCCGTTATTGTACGTCCAGCATTCACGCTAGGTGGTACGGGTGGCGGAATTTGTCACGACGATGAAGAGCTTGAAGAAATCGTTACAAGCGGTTTGAAATATAGTCCTGTGACACAATGTCTACTAGAAAAATCCATCGCTGGCTATAAAGAAATTGAATATGAAGTAATGCGCGACTCAGCGGACAACGCCATTGTTGTTTGTAACATGGAAAACTTTGATGCGGTAGGTATTCATACAGGTGACTCGATTGTAGCGGCACCATGTCAGACGATGACAGATCGGGAAAACCAAATGCTACGTAATGTGTCATTGAAAATTATTCGTGCACTAGGTATCGAAGGTGGCTGTAACGTTCAGTTGGCACTTGATCCACATAGCTTCAACTATTACATTATTGAAGTAAATCCACGTGTTAGCCGATCTTCTGCGCTTGCGTCAAAAGCAACGGGCTATCCGATTGCGAAATTGGCTGCGAAGATCGCAGTTGGCTTGACGCTGGATGAAATGATGAACCCAGTAACAGGGACAACATACGCTTGCTTTGAACCAACATTAGACTACATCGTAACTAAAATTCCACGCTGGCCGTTCGATAAATTCGAAGCTGCAAAACGTAACCTGGGAACGCAAATGAAAGCAACGGGTGAAGTGATGGCGATAGGTCGGACGTTTGAAGAGTCTATCTTAAAAGCTGTACGCTCACTTGAAATGGGACAATTCGATTTATCTTTGAAAAATGGTGCTGACATGACGGATGAATGGATTGAAAAACGGATTCGTCGTGCAGGTGATGAGCGCTTGTTCTTCATCGGTGAAGCGCTGCGTAGAGGCGTTACGGTTGAGACGATTCATGACTGGAGTCAAATTGACGTTTTCTTCCTGCGCAAGCTTGAGAAAATCGTTCAATTTGAAGCTGTACTCAAAGCGAATCCGTTTGACTTTGCGACTTCACGCACTGCGAAACGTATGGGCTTCTCTGACGTAACGATTGCAGCATTATGGAACACGGATGAGCGTGCAGTGTACGATTGGCGTAAAGAGCAAGGACTTATTCCGGTCTATAAAAAAGTCGATACATGTGCAGGTGAATTCGAATCGGACACACCGTATTTCTACGGAACGTATGAAGAGGAAAATGAGTCGATTAAAACAGACAAGAAAAGCGTGATCGTCCTAGGATCAGGCCCAATTCGCATCGGACAAGGTGTCGAGTTCGACTATGCGACAGTTCACTCTGTATGGGCAATTCAACAAGCGGGTTATGAAGCAATCATTGTCAATAACAACCCAGAAACGGTATCAACGGATTTCTCGATTTCCGATAAGTTATACTTCGAGCCGTTAACACTGGAAGATGTTATGCATATTATCGACCTTGAACAGCCAGAAGGCGTTATCGTTCAGTTCGGTGGACAGACAGCTATCAACCTAGCAGAAGGGCTCGAAGCGCGCGGCGTGAAAATTTTAGGCACAACGTTAGAAGACATTGACCGTGCGGAAAACCGTGATAAGTTTGAACGTGCATTGCGCGAAATCGGTATTCCACAACCACTTGGAAAAACGGCTATGTCAGTAGAAGAAGCAGTCGTCATTGCCAATGAAATCGGTTATCCTGTACTCGTTAGACCTTCTTATGTACTTGGAGGACGTGCGATGGAAATCGTCTACCGTGAAGAAGAGTTACTTCATTATATGGAACATGCAGTAGAAACAAGCCCAGATCATCCAATTCTTGTTGACCGTTATTTAACAGGTATTGAAATTGAAGTGGATGGTATTTGTGACGGGGAAAACGTCTTGATTCCAGGGATTATGGAGCATATCGAGCGCGCGGGTGTTCACTCAGGGGATTCCATCGCTGTTTACCCACCACAAAGCTTGTCAGCTTCACAAATCGAAACAATTGTAGATTACACAACACGCTTAGCAAAAGGCCTTAAAATCGTTGGTTTGTTGAACATCCAGTTCGTTATTTCTGAAGGACAAGTGTATGTCATCGAAGTGAATCCACGTTCAAGTCGAACAGTACCGTTCTTAAGTAAAATTACGGATGTCCCAATGGCGAATATCGCAACAAAAGCAATTCTTGGGCAGTCCATCATTGAACAAGGTTACCAAAATGGACTTGCAGAAGTTCCAGCAGGCGTCTACGTCAAAGTACCAGTATTCTCATTCGCGAAACTACGCCGAGTAGACATTACACTCGGGCCTGAAATGAAATCGACTGGGGAAGTTATGGGGAAAGATACGACACTTGAAAAAGCATTGTACAAAGGCCTTGTAGCAGCTGGTATGGAAATTAAAGAATACGGTTCAGTCCTAATGACTGTGTCGGATAAAGATAAAGAAGAAATGGTTGGTATTGCACGACGCTTTACGGAAATTGGTTACCGTGTCTTGGCGACAGAAGGTACTGCGAGAGTCTTGAAAAATGCAGGCATTCCTGTGAAAATCGTCGATAAAATCGGTTCTGAAGGTCCAACATTGCTAGATGTGATCCAAAAAGGAGAAGCACAAGTTGTCATCAATACGCTGACAAAAGGCAAACAGCCAGAACGTGACGGCTTTAGAATTCGCCGTGAATCAGTTGAAAATGGCGTACCTTGCTTCACTTCACTTGATACAGCAGATGCGATGTTACGTGTTATCGAATCAATGACGTTCCAAACGGAGGAAATGGGGAAACAGCTATGATTATTCAAGATCGTATGCAGGTCGTATCACAGCGGCAAATTGCCCACAATAATTTTGAAATGGTACTGTCAGGAAAATTGGTCGGGGAAATTACTTCCCCTGGCCAGTTTGTCCACATACGCGTGGCAGATTCCTTTGAACCGTTGTTAAGACGTCCGATTTCTATCGCTTCGATTGACAAGGAAGCTGGAGAAATGACGATTATTTACCGCGCAGAAGGGCGAGGCACAACATTGCTGTCGCAAAAACGTGTGGGGGATGATGTCGATGTACTTGGTCCACTCGGCAACGGTTTCCCAGTTGAAGAAACGGCAGCAGGTGAGACAGCAATCTTAATTGGCGGCGGTATTGGTGTGCCTCCACTTTATGAATTGTCGAAACAATTGACGGCAAAAGGCGTGAAGTGTATCCATGTGTTAGGATTCCAATCGGAGAACGTTGTGTTTTATGAAGAGGAATTTGCTGCACTTGGAGATACACATATCGTTACAGTTGATGGAACTAAAGGAACGGCTGGTTTCGTTACAAATGTTATGGAAACACTAGGTACTGATTTCGCAACGTATTATAGCTGTGGACCAATGCCAATGTTGAACGCTGTTCAAAACATGTATGAAGGTAAAAAAGGCTTCTTGTCATTTGAACAACGAATGGGCTGTGGCATTGGGGCTTGTTTCGCATGTATTTGTCAAACAACGGAAGGGAACGATAAGGCGTACATTAAAGTATGCTCAGACGGTCCAGTCTTCCCAGCAGGGGTGGTGGCATTATGAATAGATTAGCGATTGACTTACCGGGTTTACAATTGAAAAATCCAATTATGCCGGCATCTGGCTGTTTCGGATTTGGGAAAGAATACGGCGGACTTTATGATTTGTCACTACTAGGTGCGATTATGATTAAAGCAACAACGCTTGAGACACGCCTTGGGAACCCAACACCACGTGTGGCAGAAACAGCTTCTGGTATGCTCAATGCAATCGGACTGCAAAATCCAGGACTAACCGGCGTATTGGAAGGCGAATTGCCATGGCTTGAACAGTTTGATGTGCCGATTATTGCTAACGTTGCAGGGACGGAAACAGCGGACTATGTGGAAGTTGCAAAAGAAATATCGAAAGCACCGAACGTTAAAGCATTAGAGTTAAATATTTCTTGTCCAAACGTTAAAGCAGGTGGCATTACTTTTGGAACAGATCCTGAAGTGGCGAAAGAGCTAACAAGAGCGGTCAAAGAAGTATCCCAAGTTCCGGTTTATGTGAAACTATCACCAAACGTCACGGATATCGTCGAGATTGCGAAAGCAGTTGAAGCAGGTGGAGCGGATGGCATCACGATGATTAATACGCTTGTTGGCATGCGCTTAGATCAGAAAACAGGACGTCCAGTTATTGCGAATGGTACGGGAGGATTGTCTGGTCCAGCAGTGAAGCCTGTTGCGATTCGGATGGTTTATGAAGTAAGTAAAGCTATCCATATTCCAATTATCGGCATGGGCGGCGTTTCTGAAACGGCTGATGTTATCGATTTCTTATCTGCGGGTGCAAGTGCCGTTGCAGTCGGAACCGCGAACTTCGTCAATCCATTCATATGTCCGCAAATTATTGAAGAATTGCCAGCGAAGCTAGATGAGCTGGGCATTAATCATATTTCAGAGTTAATCGGAAGGAGCCATCGTCTATGAAAACATCTCCGATAATTGCACTCGATTTTGAGTCGGCAGAAAAAACGTTTGATTTCCTTCGTGCTTTTGATGGCGATATCAATGTCAAAGTGGGCATGCAGCTTTATTACAAAGAAGGGCCAGCGATTGTGGCACGTTTGAAAGAGCTTGGCTATGACATTTTCCTAGATTTGAAATTGCATGATATTCCGAACACGGTGAAGTCTGCAATGGAAGTGCTTGCGGGCTTTGGCGTTGACCTTGTCAATGTTCATGCGGCAGGGAATAAGACGATGATGGAAGCAGCGCTAGAAGGCTTGGATAAAGGTACGCCAGCTGGTTTAGCACGACCATCACTCATTGGCGTCACACAATTGACTTCGACAGATGAGCGCCAAGTACGTGAAGAGCAACTAATCGGTGCTTCTTTGCAGGAGTCCGTTCTTCATTATGCGAAGCTAACAAAAGATGCTGGACTTGACGGTGTCGTTTGTTCGGTTCATGAAGCGGCTGAAATTGCAGCTGTTTGTGGCAAAGAATTTTTTAAAGTAACACCAGGCATACGTCTTGCAGATGGTGGCGCACATGACCAAAAACGTATTGCAACGCCAGTGGAAGCACGCCTTGCAGGTTCGACGCATATTGTTGTTGGGCGTGCGATTACAGGGGCTGTAGACCCACGAGCCGCTTATGAAGAAATCAATGCATTGTGGAAGGGGACAAACTGATGACTGAGAAAAAAGATATCGCAAAAATTTTATTAAACGTAGGTGCAGTTGAATTAAGCCCCAGCGAACCATTCACATGGGCATCTGGTATTGAATCACCAATCTATTGTGATAACCGTTTGACAATGTCTGATCCAGTTGGACGCAAACAGATTGCACAAGGACTTGCTGATTTGGTACGTGAAAAATATCCAGAGACGACAGTGATTGCAGGAACAGCAACAGCAGGCATTCCACATGCGGCATGGGTAGCAGACATTCTTGGTTTGCCAATGGTGTATATTCGTTCGAAAGCAAAAGGACATGGCCGTAGCCGTCAAATCGAAGGCAAGATCGATGCTGCTGATAAAGCGGTTATCATTGAAGATTTGATTTCAACAGGTGGCAGTAGCTTAAATGCGGCGGAAGCACTTCGCTCAGAAGGCATTGCGGTAACTGGTGTTGTTTCCATCTTTACATACGAACTCCAAAGTGCAGACGAAACATTTGCATCTGCAGGACTGACGTACACAAGCTTGACAGACTTTGGCGCACTAACTGAAGCGGCGCAAGAAAGCGGTGCAATTAGCGAAGAGTCGATTGGCAGTTTGTTGGAGTGGCACGGGAAGTTGAAAGCTGGATTGTTGAAGTAAGTAGAAAAGTGATTCCACAGGGGTAAGAATTGTGGAATCATTTTTTTATCCAATAAACTGCGCGAGCTCGCGATTGAACTTTTCCAATTCGCAGTAAAATAATCCGTGGCCACTGTATTCAAAAGGGACGAGTGTGGAATTTTTAATGGCGGCATGCATTAACTCTCCTAGAACGAAAGGACATACCTTATCTTGTTTTCCATGGAGAATAATCGTCGGAATCTGAATGAAAGGTAAGTCTTGCTGTAGATCTTCATCGCGAAGAGAAACTAAACACTTAGCTGTTGCGTTTCCGGATGCGACTAATCCAAGCCCTTGAAACCAGTTTTTAAAGCTCTCCGTCAAGTATCGAGCGAAGAAAATGTCGCCAAACCCCCTTAGCATATCGGGCCGATCCGTATAAGTCCCTTCTATTAAATCGTTTACTTCTTTTATCGTTTTACCATAAGGGAAATTTGCTCTTTTTGTAAATGCAGGCGCTGCTGCTCCGATAAGTGCAAGTTTTGTAACGCCGTGTCCACCATGTCGAGCCATATAGCGAATAGCGATGGCTCCACCCATTGAATGTCCTGCAAGCGTAATATTCTCCAACCCCAATGCATCAATCACTCTTCGAACATCATCTGCCAATTGGTCATAAGAATAGCCGTCCCATGGCCGACTCGACTTGCCGAAGCCGCGAATATCCATCCCAATGCACCGATAGCCCATTGCAGGGAGATGGTCGAACTGGTATTCAAACATCTGATGATTTGCTGGCCAACCGTGGATAAACAAAATGGTCTTATGCGAAGCGGGATTTATATCTTCTACATAAATATTCACGTTTTTTTCCACTTTAACATAATAGCCCACTCAAATACCTCCCATAAAATGCTCGATTATTCAGCTTCACCAATGTATGACTGTGTTGAGGGAGTTATTCGGTGGCTAGTTAGCTCGACCCCTAAAATGAAAAAAACACGATTCCACTCGCATTTTTACGCGTGGAATCGCATGTTCACTGTACGAGATTTGTCAATTTTTCCAACCGCTTCTCCAAGCGTTCGCGCCATTCATGCGCTAATTCTGGCACGTCCAATATTTTTTGAATGCCCTCAATATTCTTTTGCTGATGAAAATAAATCTGATTTGCGAAAAGGATGGATACTTGTTTTGGGTGCGCTTCGAGTAATGTCATAGTGGAATCTTTGCGAACGGTACCTTCTTCAAGGACGCGGCATAAATACCCTGTGAAGCCTGTTTCAATCATTCTTTTAAGAAGGGGAGGTTGCCCGGTTCTTTTTGTAATCGTGCTACACGGAATCCGGCCTTGTGTAATTTGGACAACAGCATCCCCAAGCTGAAAGATATCCCCGATATGTATGTCTTGCTCTAGCATATTGGTAACGGTTAAATTTTCTCCGAAGGTAGCCGGTGGTAAGGGATTCTTGAGCTCCTGTTCCCAACGTGCATAATGCTCATGCGGATACAGACAAACTGCGCGGTCGGGGCCACCGTGGAAACGCAAATCTGCTACGCCGTCGCCTTGAAAGCCATCTACTGTTAAAAAGGCTTCCTCAGTGGTTTCTTTGCATATGCCAGTGTCGAGTTCTTTTTCCTGCCCGTAAGTCATTTTTTTCGGTAATCCGATTGAAAAGTTTTTGAGTTCGATTACATTATACCTCACGATATGTACCCACTTTCTAGTTGTAGTGACAGTCTAATAAGAAAATTCTACCACTTGTGAACTGAAATTGCATCATCTGTATTGAACGGGTTTTCATGTGCATAATAGAACTTTGAAGTTCATTGAATTAGATCACGAAGAATGAATGAGGAGGAAAGCCAAGTGCAAGAATTTAAAGTCACCTACTTTTTTGATGAGAGTCATTATATTAGAAGATTTATTCATATGGAGTCTCAAGAAAGTGCAGAAGAGCTGATTCGTAGCGAACGAGACCAATACATTTCGTTTCGAGATAGCAGAGACATCTATCACGAATTAAACACACAAGATGTTCGAGTTGTTCAATTATCCGCTTATTTTCGTGGCGATAAAAGTACAGGAGAAAATAGTATAGAAAAATAAAATGGCTGTGGACTCCATTTTTAGTGGAATCAACAGCCGTTTATTATTTACGTAATTTCATCACAACATCTTCATCGGGCGTAACAAACATCGTCTTCTGTTCAAAGTAGATGACAAATCCCGGTTTCGAGCCATTGGGCTTTTTCACATGGCGCACTTCCGTGTAGTCGACAGGTACAGAGGAAGAACCGCGTGCTTTACTGAAATAAGCAGATAAGATTGCTGCTTCGCGAATTGTTTCTTCATCGGGATTCGCATCATGGATGACGACATGCGATCCCGGGATATCTTTCGTATGGAGCCATGTTTGATCTCTCGATGCAATTTTGAATGTTAAGTAGTCGTTTTGTTTATTATTTTTGCCTACCGAAATTTTCACACCTGCAGAAGAAACGTACGATTCAGGGGTTGGCTTCTTCGGTTTGCTTTTCTTTTTCAGTTTACGTGCTTTTAAGAAACCGAGTTCTGCGAGCTCTTCACGTATTTCTTCAATGTCTTCAGGGGATGCTTGCATCACTTGCTGTTTAATCATTTCAAAGTAGGCAATGTCCTCTTCGGCTTTTTCGAGCTGTTCTGCAATCATAATGAGCGCTGTTTTCGCTTTCGCATAGCGAGTATAGAATCGTTGCGCATTATCGATCGGCGATTTTCTTGGGTCCAACGGAATGGTCACGGTTGTTCCTTCTTCGTAGTAATTGTCGACAACCGCCTCTGACGCTCCTTTTTGGATGGCATAGCTATTCGCCGTCAACAGTTCACCATACAGTTGGAACGTATCCAACTTGCCAGCGGCTGCCTGTTCCTTGCTCAACTTTTTAGTTTTTAACACGAGTTTGGCGATTTCGTTGTCAAGCCAGCGTTCAAGATCTGCAGCTTGTGATTTCACGCGTTCTCTTTCGGCTCGCGCAAAGTACACTTTGTCGAGCAAATCGCCAAGTGTGTCGTAGGTGGCAAGTGTTTTATCTGCATGTGAGAGTGTAGCCGCGGAAAACACCGTTTTTGTGCCAATCTCTGCAATGTTAGGACTACCAGCGATTCCTTTAAATGCAGCAAGAAATGTCGTGAAAACGCTATAAGCTTCATTCACCTCAACATCTTTTAAACGATGCAGTAGCTCTGTCGCATTGACGGGTGAAAAGCCTGAAAATGCCTGAACGATGTCACGTGCACTTTCGAATTGTGGCAATAGGTCAATGAATTGTTCCGCTGTCACCGCAAATGGATCGATTTTGTCTTGAGGTGGGGCAGGTATGAAAGGTTGCCCAGGCAATATTGTTCGATAGCTGTTCACAGAAGGTGGTAAATGCTTCATACTATCGATAATCATGTCACGTTCTGGGTCAACAACGAGCAAGTTACTATGTCTCCCCATAATCTCAACGTACAACTTTCTACGAATGTCGTCTCCGATTTCATTTTTCGCCTGGATGTCAAATGTAATAATGCGGTCTGTGCCGTATTGGCCAATAGCGGTAATCATGCCGCCTTCTAGATGTTTGCGTAGCACCATGCAAAACATCGGTGGCTCAGCAGGGTTTGCAAGGGCTTCATCCGTCAGTTGGACGCGCGAGTAGGATGAATGGATAGAGATGAGAAGTTTGTGATTTTTGCCGCCAGCGCGGATTAGGAACACAACTTCTTGTGCGTTAGGCTGATGGATTTTGGAAATGCGTCCACTCTTCAAAACTTGCAATTCTTGCACCATCGCCGTGGTAAATAAACCGTCAAATGCCATGCTGATTCCTCTTTCAATTCGTTTTGCTCCATTTTACCACTCTATGCGTGAGGTATGGTATAATTACGAACAGATTGTTTTAACTTCATTCAGTAGAAATTGCTACTTTATCTAAATGGTTGCTGTTTACAAAGTATGTAGACTATTCATTGGAAAATCCTAGCCCAGCTGAATAAAGTTAAAGCCTCCGGCGGATGCCACAGATTTTTAAAAGGAGTTTATCGAGCTTGCTCGATAAAAATCCGGGCACAAATACGCTGAATCGTATTTGATCAATCAAAAGATTGGGCCAGCATGTTTACGGCGAATCAATATCGCAAAACAGACTAGATTAAGAAGAGGGATCACATGTACAAAAAACGTGGGCTTTTAATCGTCCTGTCCGGACCATCCGGTGTAGGCAAAGGGACGGTGCGAAAAGAACTTTTTTCTCAACCTGATACGAACTACGAATATTCCATATCGATGACGACAAGAAGTCCGCGAGAAGGCGAAGTCGATGGCGCGGATTATTTTTTTAAGTCGCGAGCGGAGTTTGAACACCTTATTGAAGAAGGTAAATTGCTGGAGTATGCGGAATACGTTGGCAATTATTATGGTACACCGCTTGACTACGTCAATGAAACGCTCGATGCAGGAAGAGATGTCTTTTTAGAAATCGAAGTTGTTGGCGCAGCACAAGTGCGTGCGAAAGTTCCAGATGGATTATTCATCTTCCTTGCACCTCCAAGTTTGTCGGAACTAGAAGACCGTCTTGTTGGTCGGGGAACCGAAGAAGCAGATGTCATTGCCACACGTATTGCGAAAGCACGTGAAGAGCTTGAAATGATGAATCTGTACGATTATGTTGTAGAAAATGACGAAGTTTCACATGCTTGCGACCGTGTTAATGCGATTGTCACTGCAGAACATTGCCGCCGTGAACGTGTGGAAAAACGATACTTAAGCATGTTGAAAGGGGAATAACTATGTTAACACCATCACTCGATTCATTAAAAGATAAAATTGATTCCAAATACACGCTCGTTACACTTGCTTCAAAACGTGCGCGTGAAATGCAGGAAGAAGGCAACAAACTTCTTATTTCCTACAAGTCGCACAAGAATGTCGGTAAGGCGCTTGAAGAAGTTGCAGCCGGCGTATTAGCGAAAAAGAAACAAGACGATTCAATTGTCTATGAAGACGAAATCTAATAGTCGTTTTTAACACTTGTTAGAATCTAAATAGGTAAGCGTGATACTCCCTTAGAAACGAGTTTTTCTTTGGGAGTTTGTCATTTTAGAAAGGATGGGGACCATATTGTTGAATAAAAAAATCCTTCTTTGTGTGACAGGCGGCATTGCAGTCTATAAAGCTGTTGCACTCGTTAGTAAACTAGCGCAGTCGGGGGCAGAAGTCAAAGTGATGATGACGGAATCGGCGAAGGAATTTGTGACACCGCTGACATTTCAGGCGATGTCGCGCAATGATGTCTATTTTGATACATTTGATGAAAAAGATTCACGCGTGATTGCGCATATTGACCTGGCTGATTGGGCTGATCTTGTTGTTGTTGCTCCGGCGACAGCGAATGTCATTGGTAAGCTAGCGAATGGCATTGCGGACGATATGGTGACGACGACGCTACTGGCAACGACGGCGGATGTGTGGATTGCGCCTGCTATGAATGTTCATATGTATGAAAATAAAGCTGTTATTCGCAATATTGATCGACTGCATGCAGATGGCTATCGATTTATCGAACCGTCCGAAGGGTTTTTAGCATGTGGTTATGTAGGGAAAGGACGCTTGGAAGAGCCCGAGAAGATTGTGGAATTGATTACCGCACACTTTACAACACCGAGACATCTTCCGCTCGCAGGGAAAAAGGTAGTCATCACAGCTGGGCCAACGCGTGAACGGATTGACCCGGTGCGCTATGTATCGAATTTCTCTAGCGGAAAAATGGGCTATGCCATGGCGGAAGCCGCAGAGGCACTTGGCGCGTCAACCTACCTCATTTCAGGGCCAGTCGGTTTGGCGAAGCCAGCAGGTGTAACGGTGATTGATGTAGAAAGTGCGGCGGAAATGTTGGAAGCGGTTCGTGCGCAATTCGATGATGCAGCCATCGTTATTAAAGCGGCAGCAGTTGCCGATTATCGTCCGAAAGATGTTCACCCGCAAAAAATGAAAAAACAAGCGGGCGATTCTGCCATTGAGCTCGAACGGACGACGGATATTTTGAAAACGCTTGGGACGATGAAAACGCACCAAGTTCTTGTCGGATTTGCGGCAGAAACGAATGATGCGGTTGACTATGGCAAGGGGAAATTAGCAAGTAAAAACCTGGATTATATCATCGTTAATGATGTGACAGATCCCGATGCCGGATTTGGCAAAGATACAAATGTCGTGACGCTATTATCGAAAAATGGGACGCATCAACCATTCCATGCGATGCCGAAAAAAGAACTTGCCAATGTGTTGCTTGCAGCAATCATGAAAGAGGAAAGTGAACAACTACATGATCGCTGAAGTCATTGTCGATGTATCGGCTTATCCGATTGATCGCCCGTTTGACTATGTCGTTCCTGCACATCTTGAGGTCGTTATTGAAGCGGGTTGTCGAGTCAAAGTTCCGTTCGGGCCAAGAAAAGTACTTGGCTATGTGACAGGTTTGAAAGAAGAGAGTGGGCTGGAAAGCGGTAAGTTGAAGTCGATTCATGAATTGATTGATCTAGAGCCTGTCATTTCTGGAGAGCTTCTTGATCTATCTCGTTGGCTTGCGACGCAGACATTGGCTTATGAAATTGACGCACTTCAAGTGATGTTGCCGGCTGCGATGCGTGCAAAATATGAGAAGTTCATCGTTGTGGAGGAGCCTGAGAGCATTGAGGAAGTGGATTTTCTTCGATTTTTAGCAGGCAGACAACGGGTACCGTTGGCAGAGGCGGACACGCCAGAACTGTTACGGTCGGTCCGACGCTATGCAGGACAAGGTATTATCACGGTCGATACAGTAGTGAATCAGAAGACGGCTGTAAAAAAGGTACGTATGATTCAAATCGCTGAGGCTGACATCTTGCAAAACGTGCTTGATACGATTCACGCAAACGCAAAAAAGCAAGCGGAATTGCTACGTTGGATGTTAGAGCGTGCTGGCCAAACGGTGAGTGCGAAACAATTGATGGAGCAATCGGGGATTCAGCCAGCCGTGCTCAAAGCAGCTATCGAAAGAGGAGCCGCATCTGAAGCGTATGCCGAAGTTTACCGTGAACCGGAAGCACCGCAGCTAAAAGACACTGCGATTCCCATGGAACTGACTGGAGAACAACAGCTGGCACTCGATGCCATAACGACTAGTGCGGATCATGGCCAAGCGGAGACTTTTCTACTACATGGTGTAACGGGAAGTGGGAAAACAGAAGTTTACTTGCGGGCGATTAACCATGTACTGGAGCAAGGGAAAGAGGCCATCGTGCTTGTACCTGAAATTTCATTGACGCCACAGATGACATCGCGCTTTAAAGAACGTTTCGGGCCATTGGTTGCGGTAATGCATAGTGGATTGTCCGCTGGAGAGAAATACGATGAATGGCGGAAAATCAAGAGGGGCGAAGTCAAAGTCGTGGTCGGTGCACGTTCGGCGATTTTTGCGCCCTTTGAAAATATTGGCATTATCATTCTTGATGAAGAACATGAATCGACCTATAAACAAGAAGACACGCCGCGTTATCATGCTAGAGATGTGGCGATTAAGCGCTCAGAATACTACGGTTGTCCTGTCATTTTAGGCAGTGCGACACCGTCGCTGGAGTCGTATGCGCGTGCGTCCAAAGATGTCTACACATTGTTGACGTTAAAGAGGCGTGCAAAGGATCAGGAATTGCCTACCGTCACGGTTGTCGATATGCGTGAAGAGTTGAAGACGGGCAATCGTTCGATGTTTTCCGTGTCATTAGCGGATGCGGTGCGGGAGCGGCTACATAGAGGAGAGCAAACCGTTTTATTTTTGAATAAACGAGGTTTTTCATCCTTTGTCTTATGCAGAGATTGCGGCACGGTCGTGGAATGTCCAAACTGTGATATTTCCCTGACGTATCATCGTGCCAATGAAATGCTGAAATGCCATTACTGTGGCCATGAAGAACGAGTACCGCTCGTATGCCCTGAATGTGAAAGTGAATACATTCGCTTTTTTGGAACGGGAACACAAAAAGCGCAAGAAGAAATTGCGAAGTTGTTCCCGGAAGCGCGTGTCATTCGTATGGATGTCGATACGACAAGGCAAAAAGGCTCTCATGAACGGTTGCTGCGGCAATTTAGTGAAGGGCAGGCGGATATTTTACTTGGGACACAAATGATTGCCAAGGGACTCGATTTTCCGAATATTACCCTTGTTGGCGTACTAGCAGCGGATACCACACTCCATCTAGCGGATTTCCGTGCGGCGGAAAAAACGTTTCAGCTCATGACACAAGTTAGTGGGCGAGCAGGTCGTCACGAATTACCAGGGGAAGTATTCATTCAGACGTATACGCCTGAACACTATGCTATTGATTTAGCGAAAGCTCAGCATTATGAGCCTTTTTATAATCTGGAGATGGCGGCAAGGAGGCAATACGGCTACCCGCCATTTTATTATGTTACGCTTGTGCAGTTCACACATGAAGATTTATTGAAAGTTGCGGACTTTGCAGATAAAGGTACCCGATTTTTGAAGGGGAATTTATCATCAAATACCGTTATCATTGGGCCTACCGCTTCTGCGATTAGCCGTGTGAACAATAGATATCGTTACCAATGTTTGATAAAATACAAAAAAGAGCCCAAGCTGATTGAAACCTTGCAACAGCTCATTAAGTACTACCGGACAGACTGGATCAAAGCAGGTCTTACGATGACTGTGGATATGGAACCGGCGTCTATTTATTAAAAAGAAAAGAATTTTTTTGTTTTAACTTATATATTGAATAAAAGCATTCTCCTAATACCGCCCGGCGCTTGCGGATGCCTCCCGCCATAAGCCAGGCAGAAAACCACTGCCAGTCTTATGGCTTCGGCGACCGCTTGTAAGGCGCCTACGCTGGAGATTAGGTGGCAATCATAAGTTCAACTTATATAGACAGATCATCAGAAAAGAGGAATTGAATTGGCAATACGTGAAATTGTGGAGCATCCGGCATCGGTTCTCCAACAGAAATGTAAAGAAGTCGTGAAATTTGATAAGAAACTGGCAAAGCTCCTAGATGATATGCATGACACAATGGTGGCGGCGGACGGCATCGGCTTGGCAGCACCACAAGTCGGGGAAGCCATTCGCGTTGCAATCGTTGATATGGGCGAAGGACAAGATGTCATTGAAATGGTCAACCCAGTTGTAACAGCAATCGGTGGTTCTGAAATTGAAGTCGAAGGTTGTCTCAGCTTCCCAGGACTGTACGGCGAAGTCGAAAGACCTTTCTTTGTACGCGTAGAAGCGCAAGAACGTGACGGTTCATTATACGAAATCGAAGCAGAAGATTATGAGGCGCGTGCCATTCTGCATGAAATTGACCATTTAAATGGTGTGCTATTCGACTCGAAAATTATACGAGTGGTAGATCCATCGGAATTTGAAGAAGTGGATGAAGACGAGTTGGAAGGTGAATTATCATGACGCGAATCGTTTTTATGGGAACGCCGGACTTTTCAGTTCCAGTCCTAACGATGTTACATGAAGCAGGACATACCATTGCGGCGGTCGTTACGCAGCCAGATCGACCAGTTGGACGGAAGCGCGTATTAACGCCTCCACCTGTAAAGGCGGAGGCATTGCGACTTGGATTACCGGTTATTCAGCCTGAAAAACTAAAAGGTTCTGCTGAATTGGAAAAAATCATTGCACTGCAACCAGAGCTAATCGTGACGGCGGCATTTGGTCAAATTTTACCGAAAGAATTGCTAGAAGCACCACGCCTTGGCTGTATTAATGTCCATGCTTCCCTGCTACCTAAATACCGAGGGGGCGCACCGATTCATCAGTCAATCATGGACGGTGAAACGGAAACAGGCGTCACGATTATGTATATGGTCGAAAAATTGGACGCAGGCGATATCATTTCACAAGTAGTCGTACCAATTTCCGAAACAGATCATACAGGTAGCATGTTCAATGCATTGTCTGAAGCAGGTACAAACTTATTAAAAGAAACGTTGCCTTCTATTATAAATGGCACAAACGAACGTATCGTTCAAGACGAATCACGCGTGACGTTTGCACGTAACATTTCCCGTGAACAAGAACGCATTGACTGGTCTACAGGCGGGAAAGCCATCTACGATAAAATTCGTGGACTGCACCCTTGGCCAGTTGCCTATACCGTATTCCAAGGAGAAAACGTCAAAGTCTGGTGGAGTGAGAAAGTTGCCTCACAAGTCGAGGCAGCGCCCGGTACAATTATTAAAATCGAACAAGATCGCATCATTGTCAAAACAGGTGACGATGTCGCGCTTGCCATTACGGATCTCCAACCAGCCGGCAAAAAACGGATGTCAGCGGATGTTTTCATTCGTGGAACCGGATCTAAATGGAACGAAGGAGACCAATTCGAATGAATACAAGACCGAAAAAGAAAATATGGAACGGCAATGTCCGCGATGCAGCCCTTTCCATTCTAATGGAAATCAATAATAACCAAGCGTACAGCAATTTATTACTGCACAGAACGATTGAGAAGTATGGTATTGAAGCGAAAGATCGTGGCTTATTGACGGAGTTGACATATGGCACACTTCAGCACCGCATGACGCTTGACTATTATCTTGAACCGTTTGTACGTGGAAAATTGGACGGTTGGGTACGAGAGCTTCTACGTTTGTCAATTTATCAAATTGTTTACCTGACGAAAATTCCACCGCATGCTGTCGTTCATGAAGCGGTTGAAATCGCTAAAAGACGTGGCCATAAACGTATCGCACCGACTGTGAACGGCATTCTTCGTTCGATCTTGCGTAGCGGCGTGCGTTCGTTGGATGATATGGCAGATGGGATTGCAAAAATCGCGATTGAAACAAGTCATCCAGAGTGGTTGATTGCAAGATGGTGTGAACAATACGGGATTGAAGAAGCAACCGTGATGGCACATGAAAACAACAACCCGGCAGCGATGACGTTACGTGTCAATACAGCGAAAACGACGAAGGAGCAGGCAATTGCCTTGCTTGAATCGGAAGGTATTGAAGTGAGACATGGAGAAGTAGTACCTGAATGTATTATTTCGATAAGTGGTAATCCGGCAAGTACGGAAGCTTATAAAAAAGGCTGGATTACGATTCAGGATGAAAGCTCGATGTTGCCGATACTTGCACTGGACGTAGCACCGGGGATGAAAGTACTCGATATGTGCGCAGCACCAGGCGGGAAGACGACCCATATCGCTGAAAAGATGAAGAACGAAGGTGAAGTGTTCGCGCATGATGTCCATCAGCATAAACTGGCGCTGATTGAAGCGAATGCCAACAGGCTAGGATTGACGTCTATTGAAGCGAAAAGTGGAGATAGTCGTAAACTTGCTGAACAGTATGAGGCGGCTTCATTTGACCGTATTTTAGTCGATGCACCGTGCAGTGGTCTAGGGGTAATTCGTAGAAAGCCTGAGATCAAGTATAATAAGACAGAAGCTGATTTCCACGGATTGACGGATATTCAAGCGGATTTATTGGATACAGCGTATGAATTGATTAAACCGGATGGCTTAATTGTATACAGTACGTGTACAGTAGAGCGCACAGAAAATCACGGTATGGTAGAAGGGTTCCTTGCGCGTCATTCAGATATGGAGAAAGTTCCGTTAGCGAAATTGACAGGCATGGAAAAATTGGTGATTGAAGACGATATGCTTCAAGTGCTTCCACAACATTTTGGAAGCGATGGTTTCTTTGTGGCGGCTTTTCGAAAAAAGACCGTGTAAGGAAGCGTGAAGCAAGAAAGAGGGGATACACGTTGCAATTCGAAGTACTGACGGATATCGGCAGAAAAAGAACAGTCAACGAAGATAGTGCAGCGGTCTATACGCTTCCAGATGGAGTTCTTCTTGCGGTCATTGCGGATGGTATGGGTGGTCATCGTGGTGGCGATTTTGCGAGTTCGACGGCCATTCAAGTCATTGGTGAACAATTTATGAAACTAGATCTTTCACAGTTGAAAGAGCAAGAGGATCGTGCGGAATGGCTCATAGAAGCGGTTCTTCATGTGAACCGCTTATTGTACGATACCGCAAATAACAATGAGGAATACAAAGGGATGGGTACTACGCTTGAAGCGGCGCTTATTCAAGGGCGTTCGTGTTTAGTTTCACATATCGGGGATAGCCGTGTCTATGCGATTAATAAAGAAGGTGTGCGTCAAGTAACCAAAGACCATTCCTATGTGAATATACTACTTGATAGCGGTGAAATATCAGAAGAAGAGGCTGCGGTCCATCCGCAGCGCAATTGGATTATGAAAGCAGTCGGTTCGGAAAGAACGATTGAGCCAGATCTTTATTCAATTGACTTGGATGAAGAAACGTATTTGTTGCTGTGCACGGACGGTTTGAGCAACAAAGTAGATAAGCAATTAATGCAGGAGATTGTGTTGTCTGACGCTAATTTGCGTGACAAGACGGAAGAGCTTGTGGACTTAGCAAACCAAATGGGTGGAGAAGATAATATTTCTGTTATTTTAATTGGTCCTACCGGTATGGAGGTGACCCAGCCATGATTGGAAGCAGGGTCGGGGGACGTTATGAAATCATTCGAAGCATTGGCGATGGCGGGATGTCGAAAGTGTATCTTGCGCACGATGTCATCTTGGACCGCGACGTTGCCATTAAAGTGCTGAATTATGATTTTGCACATGAAGAAGAATTGAAGAGAAGGTTTCAACGGGAAGCGCTGTCAGCGACCAGCCTGACACATCCGCATATTGTGGATATTTTTGACGTAGGTGAGGATGGTGAACTTCATTATTTAGTGATGGAGTACATCGAGGGTCAGACGTTAAAGCAGTTTATCCAGACGAACGGTCCACTGCCGCCGAAACAGGCGTTACCAATTATGCAACAGCTAGTGTCAGCGATTGCAAATGCGCATCACAATGGCATTGTGCACCGTGATATTAAGCCGCAAAATATTTTGATGGATGCAGATTACAATGTGAAAATTACGGATTTCGGCATTGCGATGGCGCTAAATGCGACCGCGTATACGAAAACAAACTCGGTAATCGGCACAGTCCATTACTTGTCGCCGGAACAAGCACGTGGTGGAATGGCAACGAAGAAGTCGGATATTTATTCGCTCGGGATTGTG
Organism: Sporosarcina sp. FSL K6-1522; assembly: GCF_038622445.1. Classification (GTDB taxonomy): domain Bacteria; phylum Bacillota; class Bacilli; order Bacillales_A; family Planococcaceae; genus Sporosarcina. The sequence continues at coordinate 3,773,831 of NZ_CP152019.1, read as the reverse complement.
TTCTACGAATTGTTAACGGGAGAATTACCATTTTCAGCGGAGACCGCGGTTGCGATTGCGTTAAAGCACTTACAAGAAGAAACACCATTAGTAAGAGCGATGTTCCCTGAGATTCCGCAAAGTGTAGAAAACGTTATTTTAAAAGCAACGACAAAAGATGCCGCGAATCGTTATCGTTCTGCAGATGAGATGTATGATGATTTACTGACTGTCCTAGATCCCGAACGGGCAGAGGAGCCGAAATTTGCTGTTCCGTTCGATGATGATAAAACACGGGCCATTCCCATTGTGAAGGACGATGTGAAGTTTGAAAATGTGGAAGCAACCAAGAAAATCGAACCTGTTGTTGTCGAGCCACCTGCAACAGTGAAGAAGAGACGGAAAAAGTGGCCTATTATTGCAGGGGCTATTGTTGGTGTACTCGCATTAGTACTTTTAGTAGTGATCTTTTTGCCAGGGATTTTATCCCCTAAAAAAGAGGAGATTCCAGAAGTTGCAGGGGTTGAAGAAACGGTGGCAGTGGAAGCGTTGGAGCAAGAGGGATTCAAGGTTGGGAAAAGAATCGAAGAGCTCTCTGACGAATTTGAAGCGGGGCAAGCGATTCGGACAGACCCTAAAGCGGGAACGAAGCGAGCAGTTGGCTTTGAAGTTAATCTTTATATTAGTACGGGGAAAGAAACGATGCAGCTTGAAAATTACACAATGCGTGATTATGAAACCGTGCGTAACTTGTTGGCGCCGTTAGAATTTAAATCTATTAGGCCCGATCAAGTTTTTGATGATGAGCCAGCAGGAACGATTCTTAAACAAAGTCATGAAGCGGGTGAAGAAGTTGTCCCGGGTGACACGGATCTGATATTCACAGTGAGTAAAGGACCAGAGACGCAGCGACTGGGCAATTTGCAAGGCTTTGATAAGAAGCAATGGACGGATTATGCTGCAACTTTAGGCATTGACATTAAAGTTGTGCGAGAAGTCTATTCTCCTACGATCGCGAAAGGACATATTATTTCGCAAGTGCCCTTAGCAGGTACTGAAATTTTGAAAGGCGACAAAGTAGAAGTTGTCATTTCAAAAGGCGAAGAAAACAAGCCGATTAAAACGTCTTTTAAGCAAGTGACGATTGAATACAAAGAACCGGCAGTACCGAACGTAAACGACGAGGATGTGGAGGACGAAGAGACGGAAGTAGATGTAGAAGTAGAGCCGCCAACTTCGCCACCAGTCAGGACGCCGCAAGTTATTCAAATTTATATACAGGATCGGACGCATTCGATAGAGAAGGTATTTGAACAATTTACGATTACTGAAACGACACAGAAGCAACTGAAAATTGAATTGGCGGAAGGGCAGCGAGGGGCCTACAAGGTTTTGCGTGACGGTGAGCTGATTGCCCAAGACTCGTTCAATTACGGTGACCTTAACTAGAAAGAGGGATTGGATGCCAGAAGGCCAAATTAGAAAAGCGATTAGTGGGTTTTATTATGTGGAGCAAGATGGAGAATTAATACAGTGTAAGAGTCGTGGAGTTTTTAGAAATCGGGGTATACATCCTCTAGTGGGCGATATCGTGACGTATGTACCTGATGGGGATAATGATGCGCTCATTACGGCTGTCCATGAGCGGCGTAATGAGTTGGTACGCCCGCCGATTTCTAATATCGATCAGGCGTTGCTGGTGTTTTCGATGGTGGAGCCGGCTTTTAGTCCACATTTGCTCGATCGATTTCTCGTTGTGGTGGAATCATTTGGTATCAAGCCCGTCATTTGCTTGACGAAAAAAGACTTAGCAACTGCTGAGGAACTGCGGATGGTGGAAGAGGCGGCAGCTTACTATCAGCAAATCGGCTATGATGTCGTGATCACATTTATCGACGATGAACAGCTGACAGACATCTTGCAGCCTTATATGGAAGGGAAGACGACTGTCCTTGCGGGGCAGTCAGGTGTTGGTAAGTCCACATTATTGAATACGGTATTACCGGCACTGGATTTAAAAACGGGTGAAATTTCGGAAGCGCTCGGCCGTGGAAAGCACACGACACGTCATGTGGAGTTGCTTGATATTTTAGGTGGTCTTGTTGCGGATACGCCGGGCTTTAGCTCACTTGATTTCGATCATATTGACAAGGAAGAACTCTCCCATTATTTTATAGATATGGCTGAAGTAGCAGCGGAGTGTAAGTTCCGTGGATGCTTGCATTTGAAAGAGCCAAAGTGCGCAGTGAAAGAAAAAGTGGAGACAGGAGAAATTCCGTGTCACCGTTACGATCATTATTTGCAATTTATGCAAGAAATATTGGACAGGAAGCCGAGGTATGATAAACATGATTAAAATAGCACCTTCAATTTTAGCAGCGGACTTTTCAAAACTTGCCGATGAAGTAAGAGAGGTAGAGGCGGCAGGCGCAGAACTTATTCATATTGATGTGATGGATGGTCATTTTGTTCCGAATATTACAATGGGGCCGATCGTTGTAGAGGCACTAAGACCTGTAACGAAATTACCGTTGGATGTTCACTTGATGATTGAAAATCCCGATGCTTATATTGAGCAATTTGCGAAAGCGGGAGCGGATTATATTACGGTTCACGTAGAAGCATGTACGCATTTGCATCGCACGCTGCAATTAATTAAGTCGACGGGTGTGAAATCGGGTGTTGTCTTGAATCCGCATACACCGGTTGAAGCCATTCAACATGTTCTAGAAGAAGTGGACATGGTATTGTTTATGACGGTTAATCCAGGATTTGGCGGTCAGAAATTCATCCATTCCGTTCTTCCGAAAGTGAAGCAACTTGCGGATATCATTCGTGAACGTCAGCTACCCATTGAAATTGAAATTGACGGCGGTGTGAACGAAGAAACAATCGTACCTTGTGTTGAAGCAGGTGCAACCATTCTTGTAGCTGGATCGGCGATCTATAGCGCGCCGGATCGTGCGGAGGCTTTACAGCGCATTAAAGCAGCTGGTGAAGGAGCGGTGAAGCGATGACATATGTGGTTGTATGCGCGGGAGGACCTGAAGCGGAAATTCCAGATTTGACGCAGTATCTACAAGAAGATACGGTGTTTATTGGGGTGGATAGAGGGGCGCTACATCTGTTGAAGAGAGGGATTACGCCACATGAAGCGGTTGGTGATTTCGATTCGGTTACGAAGAACGAATATGATGCGATTGCGGATATAGTTCAGATAATGGATCAATACGGTTCGGAGAAGAACGAAACCGATACGGAACTTGCGGTAACGCGTGCGCTTACGTATCAGCCTAAACGGGTGATTTTAACAGGGGTTACTGCAGGGCGACTGGATCATATGGAATCTGCTTTGCATCTCCTCTATCGACTTCAAACGCAACATACACATACAACATTTGCTATCCACAACACGACGAATGAGTTGTCGATGCTTAAGCCAGGTGTCCATAGGATTACTGCCGAGGAGCGTTTGCCCTATATTTCATTTTTCCCATTTGGAGGCAGTGTTAGTGGATTGACGCTGACAGGATTTAAATATGAAACAGTGGATGAACGGCTTGAAACAGGCATGACGAAATTTACTAGCAACGAACCCGCTACAGAAGTCTGTACTATCTCCTTTAGAGAAGGCATATGCTTAATGGTAAGGAGTTCAGATTCCTGAAAGGAGTGGGGAATTGCGAGTTTATACATTTACGATGCCGAAATTTGTGAGTGGTTTCGTTAGAAAGTGTTTGGTCGTATTTCAAAAAGAAGAACAACCAAAAGCGACTGCGAGCAACAGGAATAAAAAGAAAAGAAGAGAAAAAACACCGGGCTGAAGAAATTCAGCCTGGTGTTTTATTTCTGTCCTTATTCAAATATCAGATGTAACGCGTTGTGTTGCATTAAACTGAATAGAGTCAGACAGTTCCTGGAATCAAACGCGTTGAACTTTACCAGATTTAAGGGCTCTTGCAGAGACCCATACACGTTTAGGTTTACCGTTAACAAGAATACGGACTTTTTGAAGGTTCGCACCCCATGTACGTCTGCTTGAGTTCAATGCGTGGGAACGCGTGTTACCTGTACGGGCTTTGCGTCCTGTAATAGCACATTCTTTAGCCATAATTAGTACCTCCTTGCGAATGTTGATTAAGCAATTCACTTCTGTATTCGCATACCATAATAATGTATCATATGGTATGCGGTGTTGCAACCCTTTTTACAACATCTTTCAAGGAAAATACCTTTACACGTTTTAAAACCGGATAGAGAGTCGTACAAGCCTTCGAAGAAGCTTTCTTTTATTCTGATTACAGATATAGTACAATGAAAGCAGTGAAAAAGATGCAGGGGGGACATAACCATGTCAGTTGAAGTGCAAAACGAATATGGCAAAATCGATATTACAAACGACGTCATCGCCCAAGTAGTAGGAGAAGCGGCTATCGAATGTTATGGAATTGTTGGCATGGCTTCAAGGCATCAGATCCGAGACGGGTTAACTGAAATACTTCGGAAAGAAAATTTCGCTCGTGGGGTCATCGTTCGCAATGTCGGCGATGAGACACATATTGACATGTATGTAGTTGTTGGGTATGGTACGAAAATCTCAGAAGTTGCCTACCAGGTCCAATCTAAAGTAAAGTATGTCTTGCAAAAGACAGTCGGCATGACTGTGAAATCTGTTAATATTTTTGTCCAGGGAGTCCGAGTGACAAACCTGTAGAAGGAGGAAGTAATTTCAATGAAGTCCATAGATGGTTTGAAGTTTGCAGAGATGGTGAAGATGGGAGCGCATAATCTTTACCAAAATGCAGACTACGTCGATTCGCTAAACGTTTTTCCAGTACCTGATGGTGATACTGGTACCAATATGAATTTGTCCATGACATCAGGAGCGAAAGAAACGGCAGAAAATGCGGTTGCTCACTTAGGGAAGACTGCACAAGCGTTGTCAAAAGGTTTGCTAATGGGAGCTCGTGGGAACTCGGGTGTTATTCTTTCACAGCTGTTTCGTGGTTTTGGAAAACATATCGAAAACGAAGCATCCGTCAACGGTGTGCAATTTGCAACTGCTTTGAAGTACGGTGTTGAGACAGCTTACAAAGCAGTTATGAAACCTGTTGAAGGGACGATTTTGACAGTCGCAAAAGATGCTGCGAATGCTGGTGTAGTACAAGCTGCGTCGACTGAAGATATCGTAACAGTCATGGAAGCAATTGTGGAAGAATCGAAAGCATCGCTTAAACGGACGCCGGATCTATTGGCAGTATTAAAGGAAGTTGGCGTCGTGGATAGTGGCGGACAAGGTCTCGTCTATGTGTACGAGGGCTTTTTGGCATGCTTGAAAGGCGAAGCGCTTCCGGAGAGAGCAATCGTTGAATCGATGGACGATCTAGTAAATGCGGAGCATCATCGCAGTGTACAAGGCTTCATGAATACCGAAGATATCGAATTTGGTTATTGTACGGAGTTTATGGTGAAATTTGAAGACGAGAAACTTCAAGCGAACCCATATGATGAGTCAAATTTCCGCCAAGCACTAAGTCAATTTGGGGATTCTCTATTAGTGATCTCTGATGAGGAAGTTGCAAAAGTACATATCCATACCGAAGAACCAGGAGATGCACTGAATTATGGACAGAAATTTGGTTCATTGATCAAAATAAAAATTGAAAATATGCGCGAGCAGCATATTGAAATTGTCGGAGAGAGTCATTCGACACAAGAAGTGGAGAAAAAAGAAGCGGTTAAGCATCCTTATGCAGTTGTTACGGTAGCGATGGGATCCGGGATTGCGGAATTACTAAAAAGTGTAGGCGCATCAGCTGTCATTGAAGGTGGACAAACGATGAACCCTTCAACGGAAGATATCGTCAAAGCGATTGAGGCTGTTGGCGCAGAACGAGTGCTTATTTTGCCGAACAACAAAAATATTATTATGGCTGCGGAACAAGCAGCTGAAGTAATTGGCATCGAAGCAGCTGTTGTGCCGACAAAAACAGTTCCGGAAGGACTTGCTGCGATTCTTGCGTTCAATCCAGAGGCGGAAGTGAGCGTCAATGCCGCTGCGATGAAAGAGGCGGCATCATTCGTTAAAACAGGACAAGTTACGCATGCGGTACGCGATACATCCATTGATGGTGTCGACATTCAAAAAGATGACTTCATGGGCATCTCAGGTGGCAAAATTATCACGTCAACACCTTCGCTTGACGACGTTATGAAGACGCTTCTATCCTCACTTATTGACAAAGATGATGAAATCGTCACAATTCTTTATGGTGAAGATGTTAGCGAAGAAGAGGCATCCTCGATTGTTAGTTACATTGAGGAGCATTTTGACCATATCGAAGTAGAATTGTACAATGGGAAGCAACCGTTATATCCTTATATTATTTCAGTCGAGTAATGACTAGAAAAGCAGTGCGCCATTAACAGAGGCGCGCTGCTTTTTTGAAAGAAAAAGAAAGGATAGGCTTTCCTTATAAACTTATTGTCTAGGTCCCGGGTGCCAGCCGCTTGGAGGCTCACAGGACGTGAGTTATGCAGTCGTTGCCGCAGGAAGCGGCGCACTCTTAGACTGTGCTCCTTGAAGCAAGCCGACTGTGTGGCAAAGAACGCCACGTCGTCGCCCTACCTTATGCCTTTCGCGTCTAAACGGGCGCCTTGCGCTTTTCGTTTAAAAACATTTTTTGTTTTATACTAATTTTTGAGGTAAAATAGGTATGTAGGACTTAATTTAAAGGGGGCCGTGTTTATGAAATTCAGATCAGTTTTCGAAATTATCGGGCCGGTCATGATTGGGCCGTCCTCTTCACATACTGCGGGGGCAGCGAGGATTGGACGGGTGGCACGTACTTTATTTGGTCGCCAGCCAGAGTGGGCACGGATTCATCTTTATGGATCATTTGCGGAAACGTATAAGGGGCATGGAACGGACGTTGCGATCATTGGTGGTTTGCTAGATTATGATACTTTTGATGAGCGTATCAAAACAGCATTTACGGATGCGAATCAGTTAGGCATGACTTTTGAGTTTGTTCCAGAAGAGGAAGAAGCCATTCATCCGAATACGGCTCGTCTTGTGATTGGGGATAGTCAAGGGACTATGGAATTGGTCGGCATCTCGATTGGTGGCGGGACGATGGAAGTCGTCGAGTTAAATGGGTTTCCATTGAGACTGTCTGGGCACTACCCAGCACTGCTTGTTGTACATGATGATCGTTCCGGGGTTATTGCAAGCGTTTCCAATGTGATTGCCATGCAAGGCATGAACATTGCACATATGGAAGTGGGCCGGAAGGAAAAAGGGGAGATGGCATTGATGGTCATCGAGGTCGATCAAATCATCGATGCGACATTACTACATGAATTGCAATCATTGCCGCATGTTACGCAAGTTTCGACATTAGCGAACTAAGGAGGAAAACATACATGGAAGTACTATTCGGTACGGTAAAGGAGCTTGTTGCACTTGCAGAAGCGCAAAACAAGCCGATATCAGAAATTATGATTGAACAGGAAATGCTTATTACGAAACGTACACGGGAAGAAATTATTGCCCAAATGGATAATAATTTAACGGTGATGGAAAGTGCCGTGGAAAAAGGATTGCAAGGTGTAAAGTCGACTTCTGGATTAACAGGCGGAGACGCAGTCCTTATTCAAAATTATATCGCGTCTGGAAAATCATTATCAGGTGATTTAATCATGGATGCGGTGAGTAAAGCGGTCGCGACGAACGAAGTCAATGCGGCGATGGGAACAATTTGTGCTACGCCGACTGCTGGTGCAGCGGGAATTGTACCTGGGACATTATTTGCAGTCAAAAACAAACTGAATCCAACTCGCGAACAAATGATCAATTATCTCTTTACGTCGGGGGCATTCGGCTTTGTTGTTGCCAATAATGCGTCAATTTCGGGTGCAGCAGGTGGTTGTCAGGCGGAAACAGGCTCAGCAGGTTCTATGGCGGCTGCAGCAATCGTTGAAATGGCAGGAGGGACGCCACAACAAAGCGCTGAAGCATTTTCTATCGTTATGAAAAATATGCTTGGTCTCGTTTGTGATCCAGTTGCGGGCCTTGTGGAAGTCCCATGCGTAAAGCGTAATGCTATGGGAGCAGCGAAAGCGCTTGTTGGAGCTGATATGGCACTTGCTGGAGTTGTCAGCCGCATTCCAACAGACGAAGTGATCGATGCGATGTATCGAATCGGGCAAACGATGCCATCCGCATTGCGCGAAACAGCTAAGGGGGGACTAGCTACAACACCAACGGGCAAAGCGCTTGAAGCGGAGATATTCGGTAAAGGGAATGCTCAAAGTGACGCAGTCCATTCATGATCCTGTTACGACGATAAAGGGAGTCGGAAAAGTGGCGGGACAGCAGTTTGAGGCGCTGGGAATTACGACGATTGGAGACCTTGTACGAGCATTTCCCTATCGTCATGAAGATTTTCGATTAAAGGATTTGACCGAAACACCACATAATGAACGGGTTACGATTGAAGGAAGGGTCGAAAGTGAGCCTTCCGTTCTTTTTTTAGGGAAGAACAAATCACGTCTACAAGTCCGACTGCTGGCAGGACCGCATCTTGTGAAGGCGGTCTTTTTCAACCAGCATTATTTGAAGGATCGGCTCGCCCTTGGCAATGTTGTGACGGTTACGGGGAAATGGGATCGTGGGCGACAAGTGATCAATGTGAGTAATTTTAAAGATGGGCCGAAAACAGAGCAAGCTGATTTTGAACCGGTCTACAGTTTGAAAGGGGCTATGCATCAAAAGACCTTTCGTAAATTTATGCGTAATGCGCTAGATGCGGTAGTAGGACAACACGAAGAGTCACTTCCGGCAGACATTCGAGAAATGTATCGATTACCAGGGATGGAAGAGGCGCTTGAAATGATGCATTTTCCGACGAGCCCACAAGACGTTAAGCATGCGAGACGACGCTTTGTTTATGAGGAACTGTTGCTCTTTCAATTGAAAATGCTCGGTATGAAAAAAGCGCGGAAGGAAGCCGAAAAGGGTGTAGCCATTGACTATGACTTGGCGAAAGTAAAGCACTTCATCGCCTCTTTACCATTTGAATTGACGGCAGCACAGAAGCGTGTTGTAAACGAATTATGTGCAGAGCTTAAAAGCCCTATTCGGATGAATCGTCTATTGCAAGGTGATGTAGGTTCTGGGAAAACGGTTGTGGCGGCAATTGCCTTATACGCTACGATTACAGCCGGATTTCAAGGTGCATTAATGGCGCCGACAGAAATTTTGGCTGAGCAGCATGCCGCTTCGCTTGCTGAATGGTTGGAGCCACTGGGGGTGACGGTGGCATTTCTCGCGGGTTCGACAAAAGGAAAAGCGCGGAAAAATTTGCTGGAGCAACTGGAATTAGGGGAAGTGGATCTACTAATTGGAACGCATGCGCTGATTCAGCCGGATGTTGTCTTCAAAAATCCTGGACTTGTTATTACGGATGAGCAACATCGCTTCGGTGTCGAACAGCGGCGTATTTTGCGAGATAAAGGCCTCCATCCAGATGTGCTCTTTATGACGGCGACGCCAATTCCGAGGACGCTTGCCATCACAGCGTTTGGTGAGATGGACGTATCCATTCTCGATGAATTGCCGGCAGGAAGGAAAAAAATCGAAACACATTGGTTAAAAGAAGATTCGCTTCTTCCGGTTTTGCGGAAGATGGAAAAAGAGCTACAAGCAGGGCGTCAGGCATACGTCATTTGTCCGTTGATAGAGGAATCGGATAAGTTGGATGTCCAAAATGCGGTCGATGTACATAGTCAACTTTCAACATATTTTAGTGGCAAATATGCAGTGGGCCTTATGCATGGACGACTCCATGCGGATGATAAAGATGCCATTATGCGGGATTTTAGCGAAGGGAATATCCATGTACTCGTGTCGACGACTGTCGTAGAAGTAGGTGTCAATGTACCGAACGCTACATTTATGTTGATTTATGATGCGACACGATTTGGTCTTGCACAGCTTCACCAGTTAAGAGGTCGTGTGGGGCGTGGTGCAGAGCAATCCTATTGTGTGTTGTTGGCGGATCCGAAAACAGAAGAAGGTAAAGAACGTATGCAATCCATGACTGAAACAAATGATGGCTTTGTTTTGGCGGAAAAAGACTTAGAATTACGCGGGGCGGGGGACTTTTTCGGGAAAAAGCAAAGCGGTATGCCGGAGTTTCAAGTGGCCGATCCTGTTCATGATTACAGGGCGCTGAATACGGCTCGTGAGGATGCGGAAAAGTTGTTGGCATCTACGCATTTTTGGGAAGATGAAGCATATACGATTCTTAGGTCGCAGCTCGAACAATCAGGTGCTCTTAGTGGTGGCAGAATTGACTAAAAGAATGCAAAAGGAGAATACCTCTTGCATTCTTTTTTTCGTCTTTATATACTACTATTAGTACCAAGTGCTAATCCGGAAGGTGAAACGATTGAGAATGCCTAAAAAGGAAAGGCAACGACAGCTTGGATTGTTGCTTGAAGAAAACCCGTTCCTAACAGATGGGGAATTAGCGGAGCATTTTACGGTCAGCGTCCAGACGATACGATTGGATCGACTAGAGTGTGGCATCCCTGAATTGAGAGAACGGCTAAAAACGGTTGCATCAAGAACGATGCAAGAAGAAGTGAAGTCACTTCATTCAGACGAAATTATTGGCGACATTGTTGATATTGAACTTGATAAAAGAGCGTTGTCCATATTCGATGTGACGGCAGATCATGTCTTTCAGCGCAATGGCATTGCACGAGGACATCATCTTTTTGCGCAAGCAAACTCACTTGCTGTTGCGGTGATGGATGATGATTTGGCGTTAACGGTGAAATCGACCATCCACTTTTTAAAGCCTGTCAAAGCGGGGGACCGAGTAGTCGCACGCGCCGAGGTGAAAAAAGAAAGTTTGTTGGAAAGAAGAACGCTCGTCGAAGTGATTTCGACCGTCAGTGATGAAACAGTATTCACCGGCGAATTTTATATGTATCGGACGACTGACAAGAAGCGGGAGGAATCGAAATGATTATAGCGGTAGACGGAATGGGTGGGGATCATGCGCCCGAGGCAATCATTGCGGGTGTACTCGACAGTCTAGATGCATTCAATGATATACACATACATATTTATGGAGATGAACAGGTGATGGCTCCTTTTTTAAAGGAACATGCTCGTTTAAAGGTGATCCATTGTACGGAAATAATTGAACCAGATGATGAGCCTGTGCGTGCAATTCGACGTAAAAAGGATGCCTCCATGGTGAGAATGGCACAGGCGGTAAAAGATGGAGAAGCAGATGCTTGCGTATCGGCGGGGAATACAGGTGCGTTAATGGCAGCTGGCTTGTTCGTGGTTGGCCGCATTGATGGTATTGAACGCCCTGCGCTTGCACCGACATTGCCGACGATTGATGGCACAGGTTTTGTCATGCTGGATTTGGGCGCAAATGCAGATGCGAAACCGTCTCATCTTGAGCAATATGCCATTATGGGAAGTATTTATGCGGAAAAAGTACGGGGCATTGACAAACCGCGTATTGGTTTATTGAATATCGGAACTGAAGAAGGCAAAGGGAACGAATTGACGAAGGTGGCATTTGAGTTGTTAGCAAAAGCGCCCATCAATTTCATCGGCAACGTTGAATCACGTGAATTGTTAAATGGTGTTGCGGATGTTGTGGTGACGGACGGCTTTACGGGAAATGTCGTGTTGAAAACGATTGAAGGGACGGCATTATCCTTCTTTTCTATGCTGAAAGAAGTGTATGGCGCTTCTTTGAAATCCAAATTATCTGCTGTGCTCGTGAAAGACGGGTTGCGCGGTTTGAAAACAAAAATGGATTATACGGAGTACGGCGGAGCCGGTTTGTTTGGCTTGAAATCACCTGTCATCAAGGCGCATGGCTCTTCCAATGCCAATGCGATTTTGAATGCAGTTCGCCAAGCACGGACAATGGCGCAGTACGATGTTTGTGGAACAATTCGTGAAACGATTGGAAAGGTGGATAAACAATGACAAAAGTGGCATTTATTTTTCCGGGACAAGGATCGCAATCGGTTGGGATGGGGCAAGAATTCAGCGAAACGCATGCGGGCAGCAAGCATTTTTTGGAGCAAGCGGACCAAGTGCTGAATTTTCCATTGAGCAAACTGATTATAGAGGGGCCTCAAGAGGAGCTGACGCTAACGTATAACGCTCAGCCAGCGCTTCTAACAGTCGGTTCGATGATTGCGGCACGATTAGTCGAAGAAGGCATTACACCAGCGTATACAGCGGGGCATAGCCTCGGAGAGTATACAGCGCTAGTGGCATCGGGGGTAATGTCATTTGAAGATGGCGTATCAGTTGTCCATAATCGCGGTTTGTACATGAACGAGGCGGTTCCAGCTGGTGAAGGTGCCATGGCTGCCATTCTAGGCTTGGATGGCGAAAAGCTTAAAGAAGTAACAGATGCTATTACGGCGGAGGGTTTTGCGGTTCAACCGGCTAACTTGAATTGTCCTGGACAAATTGTCATTTCAGGAACGAAAGCAGGCGTTGAAAAAGCATGTGTGCAACTGAAAGAAGCGGGCGCAAAAAGAGCGATTCCGCTTGATGTAAGTGGACCGTTCCATTCTTCACTTATGAAACCGGCTGCTGAAAAGTTAAGTGCAACATTGGCTAATGTAGAAATGAAAAACGCTGCGATTCCCGTCATCGCCAATGTGAATGCGTCTGTTGTAGAAAATCACAATGACATTCAACAATATCTGGTCGAACAATTGTATTCTCCTGTTCTTTGGGAAGATTCTGTCCGTACACTGCTTGAACTTGGCGTTACGCATTTCATCGAATGTGGTCCAGGTAAAGTATTGAGTGGATTGGTGAAAAAAATCGATCGCAGTGCTACAGTACTACCGGTCTATGATGAAGAAACGTTACAAGCGGTAATCGAAGCATCGAAAGGGTGGTCGTAATGGGAAGATTTGCAGGGAAAGCAGCAATCGTTACAGGAGCGTCACGCGGAATTGGTCGTGAAATCGCGTTGTTACTTGCACAAGAAGGAGCACGTGTGGCTGTAAACTATAGTGGTAGCAAAGATCGGGCTGACGAAGTGGTTAACTTGATCACGGCTGCTGGTGGAGAAGCTTTCGCGATTCAAGCGGACGTTTCGAATGCGGATAGTGTGAAAGAAATGGTCGATAAAACGCTAGAGACGTTTGGCTCGATTGATATTCTTGTGAACAATGCAGGAATTACGAGAGATAATTTACTAATGCGTATGAAAGATGACGAGTGGGATGATGTCATCAGCATTAACTTAAAAGGCGTATTCCTTTGTACGAAAGGTGTCACACGTCAAATGATGCGCCAACGCGCTGGAAAGATTGTCAACGTGGCATCAATTGTTGGCGTTTCTGGCAATGCTGGACAAGCAAACTATGTGGCAGCCAAAGCGGGTGTCATTGGCTTTACGAAGACGGCGGCGAAAGAGCTTGCCTCTCGGAATATTAACGTCAATGCCGTTGCACCTGGTTTCATTACAACAGACATGACGGATGCTTTGAACGAAGATGTTAAAAGTCAGATGCTTGGGGCAATTCCACTTGGCAAGTTGGGAAGTCCAGCAGATGTAGCGAAGTCCGTTCTGTTTTTATTATCAGATGATGCAGCTTATATTACAGGACAGACTATCCATGTTGACGGTGGCATGGTAATGTAATAAAGGTGTTTGTGTATTTGGGGTGTCTAGCTCCAGGCGCCAGCTCCTCGAAGGCTCACAGGATGTGAGTTACGCAGTCGTTGCCGCAGGACGCGGCGTTCCTAGACTGTGTTCCTCGATAGCAGTTTAACTATGTGGCAAAGAACGCCACGTTGCTACACCGACTTATGCCTGTCGGGATCCTACAGGATGTAGGTCACGTAACCGTTGCCGCAGGAAGCGGTGAACTTAGGTCACGTCCTATAAAACCGGCGCCTTCCGCATTGCATTTCTTGAGGGGAGGTGACAAATTTGTCAACAGTACTTGAACGTGTAACGAAAGTAATCGTCGATCGCCTAGGTGTCGATGAGAGTGAAGTGAAACCAGAAGCTTCTTTCCGTGACGATCTCGGCGCAGATTCACTAGACGTCGTAGAGCTTGTAATGGAATTAGAAGATGAGTTCGAAATGGAAATTTCCGATGATGACGCTGAAAATATTTCAACGGTCGGTAATGCAGTTTCGTATATCGAATCGAAAGTAAAATAAGGTGTAATCCGACGGAGACGCTTTCGTCCTTTCCTACTAGAAAGGACTGAAAGTGTCTCTTTTCGGTTGTGTATGAATCTTTTTTGCACTAAGGCTAAGAAAAGGGTAAAATTATATGCATTATGTACGAAAGGCAGAATCGATTATGACCAATAAGCGCAACTACAGAGAAAAGAATACAAACGCATCTTTACCGGTAGCGGTGAGGAATAAGTTTGATGAGTTACAAGCGAGATTAGCGATTCCATTTATCGATAAATCATTGCTATATAATGCCTTTACGCATTCATCATATGTGAATGAGCATCGGAGGAAAAATTTCACCGATAACGAAAGACTTGAATTTTTAGGAGATGCAGTGTTAGAGCTAGGTGTGTCTCGGTTCCTTTATTCAACAGAGCCTAATATGAGTGAAGGAGAACTGACGAAATTACGTGCGGCAATTGTTTGTGAACCCTCTCTTGTGAAGTTTTCGAATGAGCTAGGTTTTGGCGATTATATACTTCTAGGAAAAGGCGAAGAACAGACGGGTGGCCGAATGCGTCCTGCCCTTCTTGCTGACGTCTTTGAGGCATTTATAGGTGCTTTGTACATAGACCAGGGGATGGAAGCGGTAACCCCCTTCCTTGAACAAATTGTCTTTCCGAAAATCAGCGTCGGTGCTTTTTCGCATGTGATGGATTACAAAAGCCGTCTGCAAGAAATTGTTCAGCAGACAAATAGCGGTCAACTTCTATACGAAATCATCGAAGAAAAAGGCCCTGCTCATGCCAAGAAATTCGTGACGGTTGTTCGACTTGGTGAACAGCAGCTGGGGTCTGGTCTAGGGAAATCGAAAAAAGAAGCCGAACAAGAAGCAGCTCGCCATGCAATTCAAGAATTGAAGGGTCGGCAGGCTGAAGGAGAGATTTAATCGTGTTTCTTAAAAGAATTGAAATTATGGGTTTCAAATCATTTGCAGAGCGTGTCGGCATTGATTTTGTCCCGGGTGTAACAGCCATTGTCGGTCCGAATGGTAGCGGGAAAAGTAATATTACGGATGCTATTCGTTGGGTGCTAGGTGAACAGTCCGCGAAATCGCTACGTGGCGCTAAAATGGAAGATGTCATTTTTGTCGGTAGCGATTCCCGAAAACCACTTAATTTTGCGGAAGTAACGCTCATTTTTGATAACAGTAAAGGATTATTTCCACTTGATTATACGGAAATCAGTGTCAGTCGACGCGTTTTTCGTTCAGGTGAAAGTGCCTATTTATTGAACGGTCAACAATGTCGGCTCAAAGATATTAATGATATTTTTATGGACTCAGGTCTTGGAAAAGAAGCATTTTCGATTATTTCGCAAGGCCGGGTTGATGAAATATTAAATAGCCGTCCAGAAGATCGACGGAGTATTTTTGATGAAGCAGCTGGCGTTCTGAAATATAAAACGCGAAAAAAGAAAGCAGAGCATAAACTGTTTGAAACAGAGGACAATCTGGATCGAGTGCTTGATATTTTAAAAGAATTGGATACGAGAATTGAACCGCTAAAACATAGTGCGGAAGCAGCTGAAAAGCATAAGGTACTATCGGAAGAGACACGAGAAGCTGATGTACTATTGCTCAACTATGATGCAGGGAATTTGCGCAGTAAGCTCCTTGCTGAATTTGAGCAAGCTGAGCAGCTCGATCAAGAGAAAGAACGACTAGAAAATGAGGCGAAGACTGCCGAAGAAGCTTCTACCAAGTTGAGTACACAACTTGCAGATATCGATAAAGAAGTGGAAACGCTCCAAAGGAAGCTTGTCGAGGCAACGGCTACAACTGAGAAATGGGAAGGTCGACGTCTGTTATCGCTTGAAAAACGACGGAATGCAGACCAACAACTGGAGCGACTGCAACTGGAGTTGGCAGCTGCCGAAAAAGAACGTACGGAATTAGTGGGAAAACTGAAGCTAGCACGCGAGAAACAGATTGTGAATGAAAAAGAATATGGGGCAATATCCGTAGAGATGGATGGTATTTCCCAAATTTTGAAACGGTCGGTTAAAGAAACAGAAATTGAAATTGAAGAGTTGAAGTCATCGTATATTGATCGATTGAATGAGGAAGCGACGATCCGCAACGATTTGAAACATATGGATGAAAATCTTGAAGGGGAAAAGTCATCTTCTGAAAGGATTTTACAACAAACGGCCACGTTAAAAGAGCGACTTCAGGGGTTAGCTACAGAGAAGGCTTCGAGGGTAAAGAAGCTCGCTGAATTAAAACAGCAGTTGACGACAACAGATCAGGCTTATCGACAATCGCTACAAGCAGCTCGAAAAGCGGAAGCTGAACTCGGAAACCAGCAGGAACTCATGCAACATGCACTCAACAAACAGCATGAGATGCGTGGGCGTTTGCGTGCATTAGAAAGCATGGAAGCGGATTTCTCTGGTTTTTACTCAGGTGTGCGGGAAGTGCTTGTTGCAAAAAAATCTAACAAGTTATCTGGTATTGATGGTGCCGTTGCAGAACTAATTTCTGTTGACAAAGCGTATGTCAAAGCCGTTGAAACAGCACTTGGCGGTGCAATGCAGCATATTGTGACAGCGACAGAACAAGAGGCGAGGAAGGCAATCGGCTATTTGAAGGCGAAAAATGCTGGTCGTGCGACATTCCTTCCTAGAGATGTCATGAAGTCGCGGAAAATTCAACCGTCTACGCTAAGTACGGTTGCGCAACATCCTGAGTTTATTGGGACGGCGGATGGTCTCGTACAAACGGAAAAAGCGTATACCATTATTACGGAAAATTTGTTAGGGAACACGATTGTTGTTAAAACGCTTGCTGGTGCCTCTGCTATCGCGAAAATGCTTGGCTATCGTTTCCGTATCGTGACAATTGATGGGGACGTTGTGAATGCTGGTGGTTCGCTTACAGGAGGCGGTGTGAAAGGACAGGCATCTGTCTTTACGCGAAAAGCCGAGCTGGAAACTTTGAAGGTCCAGTTGACGCAAATGGCTGATTCCATTGAAACAGCTACTATGAAAATTGGCGATACCAAAATGGCGGTTGCGAAAAATTTACATGAAACAGAACAACTGCGCACGTTGACAGAAAGTCTACAAATGGAAGTAGCTACTGCTGAATCGGCTGTTCGAGAAACGGATATATCTATCAAAGCTGTTGAATCAGAAGTGGCTTCGATGGAAATCGGCAGACGTGGGGTTGAAAATACGGGTACGGAACTTTTGAAAGCGAAAGCGGTTTTGCAACAACAACATGGGCAAGTGAAAAAGGTACTCGAAACAATCCAAGTGGAAGTGGAAACACTTGAGCGTTTGGCGGCTGATCGACGTAACGAAGAAGCGACGTTGACGAATCGATACAACAAGTTACGTGAACAAATCGCTGTTTTACGCGAACAGCGGGCGCACCAACAAGCATCTATTGCTGACATGGAACAATCCTACGAGCAATTGGAACACAAGCTTGCTGCATTACAGGATGAACAGCAATTTTTCACAGGAAATGCGGAAGGTAAAGAGTTAACTGCGGAAGAAATCGCTGGGAAGATTGATAAAGCGTTTACGGACAAAGTATCGATTGAACTGGCGATTGAGCAAGGGCGAGAGCAGCGTAAAGAGTTGGCAGAGAACATGGATAAAATGGTTACGTCGCTGCGGCAGCTGAGAAATCGTGCTAGTGAAGCGAATACTGCTTTGAATGCGGTGACCGTGTCTATCTCTCGCCTTGAGGTAAGGTACGAAGCGATTACAGAGCGTTTACTCGATGACTATGGTTTGTACCCGGACACGGATATCGCAGCTGATTTCGATGAGCAACAGACGAGGGACAAGGTTGAGCAATTGAAAAATGAGTTGAACGCTTTAGGTCCTGTTAACCCGGGTTCCATCGTTGAATATATGGAGGTTTCAGAGCGTCATCAGTTTTTGACTGAGCAAAGAAATGATTTGCTTGAGGCAAAAAATACGTTACATGAAGCCATGGCTGAAATGGATACGGAGATGACACTTCGATTTTCGACGACGTTTAATGCAGTTCAGAATCGATTCCGACATGTATTTAAAGAGATGTTTGGTGGTGGAGATGCCGATTTAATCCTCACGCAACCGGGGAACCTGCTTGAAACAGGTGTCGATATTGTTGCGCGGCCACCAGGAAAGAAATTGCAAAATCTAAGTCTGCTTTCTGGTGGAGAACGGGCATTGACAGCAATCGTCCTTCTCTTTTCCATTATCGAAGTGCGGCCCGTACCGTTTTGTATTCTCGATGAAGTCGAAGCGGCACTCGACGAGGCCAATGTCATACGTTACAGTAAATATTTGAAAAAGTTCTCTGAGAAGACACAATTCATCGTCATTACGCATCGAAAAGGGACGATGGAAGGTGCAGATGTGCTATACGGGATTACGATGCAAGAATCGGGTGTCTCGAAGCTTATTTCTGTCAAACTTTCGGAGATACCAGAAGAAGCCATTATGTAAAGGAGTGTAGGTCATTGTCATTTTTTAAGCGATTAAAAGAAAAAATTACGGGCACAAATGAAGCGGTAACTGAGAAATTTAAAGATGGTCTCACAAAAACGCGGGATTCCTTCACTTCGAAAGTAAATGACCTCGTCGCGCGCTTTCGAGAAGTCGATGAGGAGTTCTTTGAAGAACTGGAAGAACTGCTGTTACAAGCAGATGTGGGCTTTGAGACGGTCATGGAGCTTATCGACCAATTGAAACTGGAAGTGCAACGTAAAAACATTAAAGATACGGCGGGTATCCAATCTGTTATTTCGCAAAAACTCGTTGAAATTTATGAAGCGGGCGAGCAAATTGATAGCAGCTTGAATATCCAAGAAGATGGTCTGACGGTTGTGCTAATGGTAGGTGTTAACGGTGTTGGAAAAACGACAACGATTGGGAAATTGGCAGCGCGACTGATGGCAGAAGGAAAAACGGTCATGCTGGCAGCGGGCGATACGTTCCGGGCAGGTGCTATCGATCAGCTCGTAGTTTGGGGTGAGCGTTCGGGTGTTGAAGTCATTCGACAATCAGAAGGATCCGATCCAGCAGCAGTCATGTACGATGCAATTCGGGCAGCTAAAAACCGTAAAGTAGATGTCCTCATTTGCGATACGGCAGGTAGGTTGCAAAATAAAGTCAACTTGATGAACGAATTAGAAAAAGTGCATCGCGTCATTAGTAAAGAAGTGCCAGGTGCGCCCCATGAAGTGCTCCTTGCGCTTGATGCAACAACTGGGCAAAATGCACTCGTTCAAGCACAGACATTTAAAGAAGCAACAAACGTGACAGGCATTGTTCTGACGAAGCTTGATGGTACAGCTAAAGGTGGTATTGTACTGGCTATTCGTAAGAAGCTGAGCATTCCTGTGAAGTTTGTGGGTCTAGGTGAAGGTGTAGACGATTTACAACCATTTGATCCGGAAAAATATGTCTACGGTCTCTTCGCAGATGGATTGGAACTAGAACGGGACCAAGAGGAACTAGACAAGTAATTTTACTTGACGGTATATAGTTGCCGTACTATGATGGCATAGAGAGAAATAACTGGAGGGGGCAAGCCGCATGGTTCTTGCAAAAACAACACGTATTAACTTCCTCTTCGATTTCTATCAGTCGCTATTGACTGATAAACAGAGACTGTATATGCAATTATATTATTTGGATGATTTTTCCCTTGGCGAAATCGCGGGAGAATACGGCGTATCACGTCAAGCTGTTTATGATAATGTTCGTCGGACGGAAGCGATGCTTGAAGATTATGAAACGAAGTTGAACCTCTTCTCGAAATTTCAACAGCGCTTGGACATTGTAGAGCGTTTGGAGCAACTTGTTATAGGGGAAGAAGAGCACTTAGCGGCAATCAGGGAACTATTGAACGAACTAAAAGATCATGAGTAGGAGGCTCTGTGCATGGCATTTGAAGGTTTAGCCCAGCGCCTGCAAGGGACGCTACAGAAAATCACGGGCAAAGGTAAAATTAGTGAAGCAGACGTTAAAGAAATGATGCGTGAAGTCCGTTTTGCTTTGATTGAAGCGGACGTCAACTTGAAAGTTGTCAAATCATTTGTCAAAACGGTCAGTGAACGCGCGGTCGGTCAAGACGTCATGAAAAGTCTGACGCCGGGTCAACAAGTTGTAAAAATTGTTAAAGATGAGTTAACGAACCTAATGGGTGGCGAACAAAATCCTATTCAGTTTGCTCGGAAATCACCGACTGTCATTATGATGGTCGGGTTGCAAGGTGCCGGAAAAACAACAACAACTGGGAAATTAGCAACGGTCCTTCGTAAACGGCATAACAAAAAGCCGTTACTTGTGGCAGCTGACGTTTACAGGCCGGCAGCAATCCAGCAATTGCAGACGCTCGGCAAGCAGTTGACGATGCCAGTCTTTGCGCTCGGTACAGATGTCTCGCCGGTCGAAATTGTTCGTCAAGCATTAGAAGAGGCTGAAAGAGAGCATAATGATGTTGTCATCATTGATACAGCGGGCCGACTTCATGTGGATGAAGAATTGATGCAAGAACTGAAAGATATTCGTGAGCTAAGCAAGCCGGAAGAAGTGTTTCTTGTTGTCGACGCAATGACGGGGCAGGATGCTGTCAATGTTGCACAGAACTTCAATGAAACTGTTGATATTACAGGCGTCATCCTCACAAAGTTGGATGGGGATACCCGAGGCGGTGCTGCGTTATCCATACGTTCTGTCACTGAAAAACCGATTAAATTTGTCGGGATGGGTGAGAAAATGGATGCGCTTGAACCGTTCCATCCAGAGCGCATGGCTTCTCGAATTCTAGGTATGGGTGATGTCATGTCACTCATTGAAAAAGCGCAAGAGAATGTGGATGAAGAGAAGGCGAAAGAGCTTGAACAGAAGTTCCGAACGCAATCATTTACACTTGACGACTTCCTTGATCAGTTACAACAAGTGAAGAAGATGGGACCGTTGGATGAGCTATTGAAAATGATGCCAGGTGCTAATAAGATCAAAGGACTCGAAAATGCCAAGGTCGATGAAGGGCAAATGGGGCGTGTTGAGGCTGTCATTCAATCGATGACAATAGCAGAACGCACTACGCCTGAAATCATCAATGCCAACCGTCGTAAGCGAATTGCTAAAGGTTCGGGAACGTCTATTCAGGAAGTGAACCGTTTGTTGAAGCAATTCGAAGATATGAAAAAGATGGTTAAGCAGATGACAAACATGCAACAAAAAGGGAAAAAGAAGATGAAAATGCCTGGGTTTGACTCGTTATTTAAATAAAAAGCGCTGGGCTGGCTTATGACCCGAGCATCTGGCGCCCGGAGTCTAGACACAATAAAAAACCGGTGTTTTTGAAAGAAATTTAAGGTGTTAAGAAAAAACACTTTACAAACATGAGAAAGCTTGATAATATACTATCTTGTGTGAAACTATTCGGAGGTGCAAGAAAAAATGTCAGTTAAAATTCGTCTTAAACGTATGGGAGCAAAGAAAACTCCTTTCTATCGTATTGTAGTAGCAGATTCACGTTCACCACGTGATGGTCGTCAAATCGAAACAGTTGGTACTTACAACCCGCTTACAAAACCTGCGGAAGTAAAAATCAACGAAGAACTAGCTCTTAAATGGCTTCAGAACGGTGCGAAACCATCTGATACAGTTCGCAACCTGTTTTCTGACCAAGGCATCATGGAAAAATTCCATAACGCTAAACAAGGTAAGTAAAGTGAAACTGTAATCAGAGGGAGTTTTTCACCCCGCTGATTACTAGTTGAACCAATCGGGCATTTACGGGGCAGTTAACGCCTATATAATGTCTGAAGGTTCGATTCTATCTACGAAAGTGGAGTTTTACTGCCCGTTAATACGGGATAATCAGGAGGGGTGCACATGAAGCAGCTGATTGAAACAATCGTGAAGCCGTTAGTCGATTACCCCGAGGATATTCGGGTGGCGCAGGAAGAGCACGATAATCGTGTCACTTACAAACTATCCGTGAATCCTGACGATATGGGGAAAGTAATCGGTAAACAGGGACGTGTAGCGAAAGCGATACGGACTATTGTTTATTCAGCAGCAGGAAGTCACCACGGTAAAAAAGTCTATTTAGATATTATAGACTAATACGGAAAAGGAAGGAGCTTATGTTCCTTCCTTTTTTGTCTAAAAACTTGTAGATAGAGAACGCCCTATTTGAATGAAAGATGGTGTTAAGGTATGCAATGGTTCAATGTAGGAACAATCGTGAATACGCATGGTATTCGTGGAGAAGTCCGTGTGATGTCACGTACGCACTTTCCAGAAGAACGTTATCAGGTAGGCAATAAGCTCGCTTTGTTTATGCCGAACAGTAAAACACCAATTTACTTAACGGTAGCGAGTCATCGCCAACATAAAAACTTCGATTTATTAACATTCGAAAACCATCCAAACCTAAATGATGTAGAAAAATATCGAGATGGTGTCTTTAAAATTGCTGAAGATCAATTAGGTGAGCTGGATGAGAATGAGTTTTACTACCACGAAATCAAAGGTTGTACAGTTGTCACATTAGATGGTGTTGAGCTTGGTAAGGTGACGGATATTCTTGAAACGGGCGCTAATGATGTTTGGACGGTTACACCGGAAAAAGGAAAGCCGCATTATATTCCTTATATTGAAGATGTCGTTAAGGAAATCGACATTGACAGCAAGAAAATTGTTATCGATCCATTGGAAGGACTTCTGTCACAATGAAAATCGATGTCTTGTCGTTATTTCCAGAAATGTTTGAGGGTGTGCTCCATTCGTCGATTATGAAAAAGGCGCAGGAAAATGGTGCAGTGGCATTTGGTGTTACGGATTTCCGCGATTATTCAACGAATAAGCATCATAAGGTTGATGATTATCCCTACGGAGGCGGCGCGGGGATGGTACTCAAGCCAGAGCCTCTTTTTGCTGCTGTTGAAGCGTTATCCGAGGGACTTGAAAAACGACCACGTGTTGTGCTGATGTGTCCGCAGGGAGAACGATTTACTCAAAAGAAAGCGGAAGAATTTGCGGCTGAAGAACATGTCGTGTTCATATGCGGTCATTATGAAGGCTATGATGAACGCATTCGACAGCATCTTGTTACGGATGAAGTGTCGCTGGGTGATTTCGTATTAACAGGAGGAGAAATCGCGGCGATGGCGGTCATTGATAGCGTCGTGAGACTCTTGCCGAATGTACTTGGCAATGCAGATTCTCCTGTGCTCGATTCATTTTCCACGGGCTTGCTCGAACACCCTCAATATACAAGGCCGGCCAATTTTAATGGAATGGAAGTGCCGGCAGTGCTATTGTCAGGCAACCATGCGGCAGTTGACAAATGGCGTGAAGAACAGTCGTTACTACGGACGTTTGAACGCAGGCCTGATTTGTTAAATGATGCTCCATTGACCGAGCATCAGCGCAACTATTTGGATCAATTAAAACGCGATAAAAAATAATTAGATTATCTTGCACCGGCATACCCTTTGTGATACTATTTAGAATGTGCTTCTATGTGGAGTACATACTGACTGGTGTTCCGCTGCAAAGGTAAGAAATGCAAGAGCATCTGTGGATAAGGAGAGGTTAACTATGCAACAACTAATTGCAGACATTACAAAAGATCAGCTTCGTGCAGATCACCCATCATTCCGTGCGGGAGACACAGTTCGTTTGCACGTGAAAATCGTAGAGGGAACGCGTGAGCGTATCCAGCTATTCGAAGGTGTTGTCATCAAACGTCGTGGAGGCGGAATCAGTGAAACATTCACAGTCCGTAAAATCTCTAACGGTGTTGGCGTTGAACGTACATTCCCTGTACACACACCAAAAATTACTCTACTTGAAGTGATTCGTCGTGGTAAAGTACGCCGTGCGAAATTGTACTACCTTCGCAGCCTACGCGGAAAAGCTGCTCGTATCAAAGAACTTCGATAAAAAGCAAAGACACAGGAGGCCGCCAAACGGCCTCCTTTCTTTTTGCCTCAAAAATGAAAAGACGGTACAATAAGGACACAAGGATGCGGGAGGCTTAGTCAATGAGTGAAGAAAAGAAAAAAAAGAACGAAGTATGGGAATGGACCAAAGCGCTATTAATCGCTTTTGGACTTGCACTAGTTATTCGTACATTCCTATTCACACCGATTGTCGTTGACGGTGTGTCAATGATGCCTACGCTCGAGCATGGCGACAAAATGATTGTCAATAAGATTGGCTATACAATTGGAGAACCGAAACATTTTGATATCGTCGTGTTTCATGCACCGGAACAGAAAGACTACATCAAACGGGTCATTGGACTTCCGGGAGATGAGATAGCGTATCGTGATGACGTTTTATACATTAATGGCGAAGCGTTTGAAGAGCCTTATCTCGATGAATACAAAGCAGAGATTTTAGATGGTACATTGACGGAGGACTTCACACTTGAAGAGAAGTGGGGAAGTAAGACGGTTCCTGAAGGTCATGTATTTGTGCTTGGAGACAATAGAAGAAAAAGTAAAGATTCCCGCATGATTGGTTTTGTATCGATCGATGAAATTATCGGTAGCACAAAGATGGTATTTTGGCCAATTAAAAATATCGGGATTGTCAAATAAGGGAGGGGACTGACAGCATGACGATTCAATGGTTTCCCGGGCATATGGCGAAAGCACGCCGAGAAGTAACTGAACAACTAAAGCTTGTCGACATTGTTTTTGAATTGATCGACGCGAGGCTGCCACTCTCTTCGAGAAATCCGATGATTGACGAAGTAATTCATCAAAAGCCAAGGCTCTTAATTTTAAATAAAATGGACCTTGCGGATGAAACAGAAACAGCTCGCTGGATTCGTTACTTTGAAAACCAAGGGATGCGTGCAGTGGCGATTAATTCATTTGAAGGAAAAGGTCTTCAAACGGTGACGAAGGCTGCAAAAGAAATTTTGGAACCGAAGCTAGCTAGAATGCGTAGCAGAGGAATTCGACCAGGCGCCATCCGAGCGATGATTGTCGGTATTCCGAATGTAGGAAAATCAACACTCATTAACCGACTTGCCAAAAAAAATATTGCGAAAACAGGAAACACACCAGGTGTAACGAGAGCGCAGCAATGGATTAAATTCGGTAAAGAGCTTGAATTATTGGATACGCCAGGTATTTTATGGCCGAAGTTCGAAGATAAAGAAGCGGGCTATAAACTTGCACTTACAGGTGCTATTAAAGACTCGATTGTCAATATGGAGGATTTGGCCGTTTACGGTTTGCGATTCCTAGAAGCGAATTATCCAGATCGACTGTTAAAACGATACGGTTTGGAAACAATTAGTGAAGAGGTTCTTCCGATGTTCAATCATATTGGCACACTGCGTAAGGTGTATACAGTAGGTGGAGAAGTGGACTATGATAAGGTTGCTGAGTTGATTGTTCGAGATATTCGGAACGAAAATCTTGGAAAACTATCATTCGATTTCACCGTGCAACAACATAACGAATAGGCCGATGCCGGTACGGAATAACATCCGCGGCAATCGGCTTTTCTTTTTATCTTCATTCAGCAAATCTTTTTGTACTGAAAGCGAAGCGTCAGCTACAGAAAACACCTATCTCGATAGGTGGCGAGATGAATGCGGTTTTGTTTTTCTGTCCAGTGGGTGTTCAAACGCCCGCTAAACGATAGAGGTACGCAGGCTAAGGTCGCCAAGTCCAAAGAAAGGTGCCTTAATTTCTGCAAAAAGCGCAGAAACACGGCCGATCGAACCCTTCGCAGTTCGATTGGCAACGCCTGCATGACCAACATCCTGTTGGCCCAAATAGGATGTACTAGTGCCGACAATGCCACAGGAAGTGGAAATGGCGTTTTTGTCGGCCGGCGGATGTCACAGGTTTTTAGAGGAGCTTTGGAAGGCAGTCTAAGTGCGCGACGTCCTGTCGCGATGACTGCATGACCTACTTCCTGTAGGCCCCAGGCTCGAAAAAAATCTGGACGCAATTACGCCGAGGCGTAATTGCTATAGGTCGAAAATCGGTTTCAATTGCCGATATAAAGAAAAAGTGGCATACAGGGGATTGGGAAGGTGATGGAAATTGAAAACAATAAAAGACATTGTTGACAAGTTAAAGATGACTGATGAGCCTGGACCTTGGATCGACGAGCTTCTACAGGATTCGAGGGTGGGTGTGAAAAAAGCGATCGATAGATGGCAGCGCCAGTATGATAAGAAAAAAGCAATCATCGATCAACATCATGCGAAAGAAGCGTTTGACAGATCGTTTGCACCGTTTGACGGTGCAAAGGTGGCTGGTGTAGATGAAGCAGGAAGAGGACCGTTAGCGGGTCCTGTAGTCACTGCAGCGGTCATCTTACCGCAAGAGGCACCTGAACTCGTTGGATTAGATGATTCCAAGCAAATTTCGAAAGTAGAGCGGGAAAGGCTTGCTGGAAAAATTCGAGACGTAGCAATCGCTTATTCCATTCATATTCAGTCGGCAAGCCAGATTGATGCGTTAAATATTTATGCCGCGACGCGGGTGTCAATGGAGCAAGCCGTGAAGGGACTTGAACTTGCACCGGATTTTGTCATTGCAGATGCGATGACGCTCCAGATAGATTGTTCGACAAAATCGATTATTAAGGGCGATGCGCAAAGTTTGGCAATTGCGGCGGCATCGATTTTAGCGAAGACGACGAGGGATGCATTGATGGATGATTTGCATAAGGAATTTCCAATGTACAATTTCTCGAAAAATGCGGGCTATGGAACGGCGGAACATGTACAAGCGTTACAGCTATATGGACCTTGCATACATCATCGGGCAACATTCGAACCTGTGAAGTCCATGCTTGCGGAAAGGAGGAGGAACGAATGAGTTTTCCAACAATGGCACCATTGTCAGGACACGTATCAGCAGCGTCTGTTCAAAATAGGCCACTTGTACTGAATGAAGGGCAGATGTTTCAAGGACAGATTAAGCAACTTTTTCCAGGGCAAATGGCAGAAGTACAAATTGGCGGACAAAAGTTAATGGCTAAAATTGACGTGCCGATGAAAGCGGGCGATTCCTACTATTTTCAAGTTAATACGGTGAAACCGGAATTGCAATTGAAAATTATATCGGGGCCAATGCAGGCAACGGAAGGACAAGCACGTCAACTAGGTGGGTTGATGGATGCGATGCAATTGCCGAAAACACCGGAAATGGAGTCACTTTTAACATTCGTTATGAAAAACAAAATACCGATGACGAGAGAGGGCCTTATTCAAGCGGAGGAGCTGTTAAAAAGTGTGCCGGCAGCGGCGAGAAATGAGGCACTTGTATCCATTCAAAAAATCGTTGAATTGAAATTACCTTTAACCGACTCCGTTTTTCGTTCTCTGCTAGGTGTTGAGACGAAAGAAGGTTTGCATGCAGCTTTGCAAGCGCTAAAAACAACATTAGCAGCCGACAGTTCGGTCTCTTCGCAAGTAAAGGACGCAATTTTGGCTGCGCTAGATAAGATGGCTAAACCATTAGCACGGGTGACAGGGAGTGCGTTGCTCGGTCAATCGATGCTGACACTGCTGGAACAAACAGAACGCCCAGAAAACCGCTTCGCTATATTACAGCTATTAAAAAGTGTGGGTGTTTTACCAGAACGCACTTCTTTGGCAAATTTGCAACAAGTGCTTACTTCGCTTGTGGCGAGTGGGGAGGGGGGGCGCCCAGTTGTTACAGGACCAGCATCCGTGGATACTGGTGGTAAAGCTGTTGCACTAACGATGCAAGACATAACAAGCCTGTTCAAACAACTAAGTAATACGCCGCCGGCGCAGATGAAAGCGCCTCTCGATGCGTTAAGAGCGCTTGTAGCGACCGAACCGACGTTGAATGCAGAACAAAAAGCGATGCTGACGGCAATGATTGATCGTACGGCTAGCGCCTCTCTGTCTGCTACGCTAGTGTCGAAATTTGTTCAGGAATTCAGTCTAGCGCTTGTTCGAACAAGTGCTGAGCAGGTTGTGGCTGCGCCGCTTGCCGCGCAAAACGCATCCGAAGGCGCGAAGGGGCAATTGCTCGCGCTACTTGGTCAACAAGGGGCGGACAAACTCACGGGGCTTACCCAAGCAGCGGAACGATCTGACAATACGGTGATTACGCGGCTCGTGCAGACCGCAGAAACGACGGTCGCTTCTGCGGTAGATGGCAAGGCGATGAAGGAGGCGTTGCAAACCGTTATGCGCTCTTTAGGCGTAAACTATGAGGCGGGTTTACTTGGAAGAGACGCTGATATTGGGCGTCTAGCGGAGACATTGAAGCCGCAGTTACTCACGCTGATGCAAGATCCGGCGATTTCACCAGCTTTGCGCGAGGCGGCAGAAACGGTTGCGATGCGTATGAACGGACCGCTTTTGCAGTCAGGTGAAAACGGCGTGCAGCATCAGTTAGTGATGCAAGTACCACTGGAGTTTTTTGGCAAGCGAATCGATACGACGTTGCAGTGGAATGGCAGGATGAAAGAAAACGGCAAAATTGATGCTGACTTTGCTCGCATTCTTTTTTACCTTGATCTCGAGTCTATTGAAAAAACAGTCATTGATATGCAGGTTCAGAATCGAGTTGTTACGGTTACGGTGTTTAATGCGGATGACAAGCTCAAGGTAATCGGAGCTCCGCTTCAACTCAAATTGAAGGAAGGTCTCGAGGCGGCTGACTATAAATTATCCGGTGTCTTCTTCAAAAACTTTGCTGAAGAAGGGAAAAAGGTGAAGAAACAGAAGAGTCGGTTGGAAACTGACGGGCAAGGAGTGGATTTCCGCATATGACTAATGAACGGCATGTCCGAAAAGAGGCAGTTGCCCTTTCTTATGACCCGAATACTCGGGAAGCTCCGAGAGTGATGGCGAAAGGAAAAGGTAAAATTGCCGAAAATATACTAGAAAAAGCGAAGGCGCATAATGTACCGATTCAAGAAGATCCAAGTCTGGTAGAATTGCTGGGACAATTGGATTTAAATGAGACAATCCCGGAAGAATTATATCAAGCAGTTTCAGAAGTATTTGCTTATATTTACCACGTAGACCGTGAACATGGTCTTCAGAAAAAAATGTAATTTTTATAGGAGATATAACTAGATTTGGGAGTTACTGAAGATCGGGATGTAGGAATGATGGATATCTAAATTTTACATGAATTCAGGTAGTTTTTAAGTTATAGGGATGAGTGACCAAGCAGAAAAAATAGCGCTAAGCAAGCATTTGCGGAATCTGAAGGATAAACGAGAACTTTATAAGTATTCGTCATTCAAATGTGGACATTGAATGACAAATTTACTACAATGGTTAAGGTAGCAAATTAAGAGATACAAGTTCGATTGGAGGATGTAAGATGAATATCCATGAATATCAAGGTAAACAGTTGCTGAGAGAATATGGTGTAGCTGTTTCAAACGGCCTTGTAGCTTTTTCTCCGGAAGAAGCAGTAAAAGCTGCGAAGGAACTAGGTACAGACATCATCGTAGTCAAAGCACAAATCCACGCAGGTGGCCGAGGGAAAGCGGGCGGCGTTAAGATTGCTAAAAATCTTGACGAAGTACGTGAGTATGCAAAAGAATTAATCGGTAAAACGCTTGTTACGCATCAAACAGGCCCAGAAGGTAAAGAAGTGAAACGTCTTCTTATCGAGGAAGGTTCAGATATTAAGAAAGAATATTATCTTGGCCTCGTTTTAGACAGTGCAACAAGTCGTGTAACACTTATGGGTTCTGAAGAAGGCGGTATGGACATCGAGGAGGTTGCGGAAGCAACACCTGAAAAGATTTTCAAAGAAAGCATCGATCCAGTAGTAGGATTGACTGGTTTCCAAGCACGCCGCATGGCATTCAACATGAACATCCCTACACATCTTGTGAACAAAGCAGTGAAATTCATGCTTGGATTGTACCAAGTATTCGTAGAAAAAGACGCATCTATCGTTGAAATTAACCCACTTGTTGTAACAGCTGGGGACGACGTACTTGCACTTGACGCGAAATTCAACTTTGATGACAGTGCACTATACCGTCACAAAGACATCCAAGAACTTCGTGACTTCGACGAAGAGGATCCAAAAGAAATCGAAGCTTCAAAATATGACCTTAGCTATATTTCCCTAGACGGAAGTATCGGTTGTATGGTAAACGGCGCGGGCCTTGCAATGGCTACAATGGATACTATCAACTACTACGGCGGATCACCCGCTAACTTCCTTGACGTTGGGGGCGGCGCGACTGCTGAAAAAGTAACAGAAGCATTCAAAATCATCCTATCTGATAAAAATGTTAAAGGGATTTTCGTTAACATCTTCGGTGGTATCATGAAATGTGACGTTATCGCAGAAGGCGTTATCACAGCTGCAAAAGAAGTAGGACTTCAAGTACCACTTGTTGTACGTTTAGAAGGTACAAACGTCGACAAAGGAAAAGCACTATTGAACGAATCAGGCTTGAACATCA
The DNA here is from genome assembly GCF_038622445.1 of Sporosarcina sp. FSL K6-1522. GTDB lineage: Bacteria > Bacillota > Bacilli > Bacillales_A > Planococcaceae > Sporosarcina. The sequence goes on along the minus strand of NZ_CP152019.1, from coordinate 3,743,160 downwards.
TCGCTGCTGGTACAATGGCAGAAGGTGCACAAAAGATTGTTGAACTCGTAGGTTAAGAAAGGCAGGGACAAACGATGAGTATTTTTATTAACAAAGATACAAAAGTTATCGTACAAGGAATTACTGGTGCTACAGCACTTTTCCATACAGAACAAATGCTTGAATACGGCACGAAAATCGTCGGCGGTGTAACACCGGGTAAAGGTGGAACAGAAGCTGCAGGCGTACCTGTTTTCAACACAGTTGAAGAAGCAGTTAAAGCAACAGGCGCAAACGTTTCAGTAATCTATGTTCCAGCTCCATTTGCGGCAGATGCAATCATGGAAGCGGTAGACGCTGAACTAGATATGACAATCTGTATCACTGAGCATATTCCAGTATTGGATATGGCGAAAGTGAAACGTTATATGGAAGGCAAGAAAACACGTCTTGTCGGTCCGAACTGCCCAGGCGTTATTACTTCTGACGAGTGTAAAATTGGTATCATGCCAGGCTATATTCATACAAAAGGTCACGTTGGCGTTGTTTCACGCTCAGGGACTTTAACATATGAAGCAGTTCATCAACTTTCACAAGCAGGTATCGGTCAAACGACAGCTGTTGGTATCGGTGGAGACCCAGTAAACGGGACAAACTTCATTGATGTACTAAAAGAATTCAACGCAGACCCTGAGACGTATGCGGTAGTTATGATCGGTGAAATCGGTGGAACAGCTGAAGAAGAAGCTGCTGCATGGATTCAAGCGAACATGACGAAGCCTGTAGTAGGCTTTATCGGTGGTCAGACAGCTCCGGAAGGAAAACGTATGGGCCACGCTGGTGCCATCATTTCCGGCGGTAAAGGGACTGCAGCAGAGAAAATCAAAGCGCTTAACGCTGCAGGTGTCCAAACTGCAGACACACCATCTGTTATCGGTGAAACTTTAATCAAAGTGATTAAAGAAAAAGGTCTGTACGAAAAGTGTAAAACACATTAATATAGAAGGTACAGCGTGTGATTTCATGCGCTGTGCCTTTTTTGTCCTGTACTATAGTCGAAAAGGAGGAGTCTAATGGAAGTAACAATTGCAGAAAGGCGATTATTAGCACTCCATTATGTCTATCCTGTGCCATTGAACAGACTGGAAAAACTTCTCGAGGTAGACCCCAATCTCGAAAAAATCCCGACCTATCCTTCTGAATACTTGGCCTTTTTACTGAATACTTCAGTGGAAAAAGCAGCTAAATTGCAAGTGAAATTGCGTGAAAACGCTATGACCCCATACGACAAACTCTATGAACGGGAAGACATTATCCCCATTCCGTTTACAAACCCCCTCTATCCTGACAAATTACGACAAATGATTGATCCGCCGGCAGTCCTGTATACAAAAGGTGATCAACGATTACTAGCGGAATCATTTAAAATTGCCATTATTGGCTCGCGGAAAGCAACCGCATACTCCAAGCAAGCGATGTCACTCATCGTGCCTCCACTTGTGAAACATCAGGCTGTTATTGTCTCCGGCTTAGCGAAGGGAGCCGACACAATGGCGCATGTTGCAGCACTTGAATTTGGTGGTAAAACCATTGCTGTGCTAGGACATGGGTTTTTCCATTTATATCCGAAAGAGAATCGATATTTAGCCAATCAATTGGCAGCCAATCATCTGCTAATTACAGAATATCCACCCTATGTTAAGCCGGAAAAATGGACTTTTCCAATGCGAAATCGTATTATTAGTGGTTTGTCTGATGCTGTTGTGATTACAGAAGCCGCTGACAAAAGTGGTACAATGAGCACAGTTGAACATGCACTTGATCATGGAAAAGAAATATTTGCGGTTCCGGGTCCTATTACTTCACCATTATCTGCTGGGCCAAATAAGTTGTTAGATGAAGGGGCGAAGCTTGTGTGGAGCGGCTTTCAAGTCATCGAATCACTCATTATCTAGCCATTAAAAAATGTGCCTTCATATTGAAAGCCTTGCATTAATTCAAAAACTGTTATACATTTTGCAACAGATATTCTTTTGTTGAATAAATACGATACCTCTATAAGGAGGCACATACTACATGGCAGATTACTTAGTGATAGTAGAATCACCTGCGAAAGCAAAGACGATTGAACGTTATCTCGGAAAAAAATATAAAGTGCGTGCTTCACTTGGACATTTACGGGATTTACCACGCAGTCAAATGGGTGTAGATACTGAAAATAATTATGAACCGAAATACATTACAATTCGTGGCAAAGGCCCGATTCTACAAGAATTGAAGAAAGACGCAAAAAAAGCGAAAAAGATTTTTCTCGCGGCTGACCCCGACAGAGAGGGAGAAGCGATTGCCTGGCACTTGGCACATCAGCTTGGCGTAGACATTGAATCAGATTGTCGCGTAGTCTTTAATGAAATAACGAAAGAAGCGATTAAAGAATCATTTAAAAATCCGAGACCTATCGATATGGATCTCGTGGATGCGCAACAAGCTCGTCGAATACTAGACCGTCTTGTAGGTTACAATATTAGCCCGATTCTCTGGAAAAAAGTGAAAAAAGGACTTTCAGCTGGACGCGTTCAATCGGTAGCACTTCGTTTAATTATTGATCGGGAAAATGAAATTAATGCATTTGTTCCTGAAGAATACTGGAGTATTACAGGTCAATTTACAAAGGGAAATAAAAGCTTCGAGGCAGTATTTTATGGCGATGCCAAGAAGAAAATGAAGCTGACGGATAAACAACAGGTCGATGCCATTCTTGGCCAACTGACAGAGGATACGTTCGAAATTGCGTCGGTTGTGAAAAAAGAACGAAAACGAAATCCAGCTTTACCGTTTACAACTTCATCCTTGCAACAAGAGGCAGCAAGGAAACTGAACTTCCGTGCGAAAAAAACGATGATGTTGGCACAACAGCTCTATGAAGGGATAAACCTTGGAAAAGAGGGCAACGTCGGTCTCATTACTTACATGCGAACAGACTCGACGCGAGTTGCAGATAGTGCAAAAGAGGAAGCAAAGTCATTTATTGAAACAATGTATGGGAAAGAGTTTATGACGACTTCGAAACCTGCAAGTAAAGATAAGGCCAAGACCCAAGACGCACACGAAGCTGTACGACCAACGTCCGTTATGCGTCCACCTGCGGCTATGAAAGCGGTTTTATCACGTGATCAGCTACGTCTCTATAAACTTATTTGGGAACGGTTTGTTGCAAGCCAGATGGCGCCAGCAATCCTAGACACAGTTACGACAGATCTTGTGAATGGAGATGTTCGTTTCAGGGCGAATGGTTCACAGGTGAAATTCCAAGGGTTTATGAAAGTGTACGTAGAAGGTAACGACGATAAGGAAGAAGAAAAGGATCGAATTCTTCCGCCACTTGAAGAGGGAGAACGCGTAAAGTATAGCGATATTGATCCGAAACAACACTTCACACAGCCGCCGCCAAGGTACTCAGAGGCGCGATTGGTCAAGACGCTAGAGGAACTAGGGATAGGTCGTCCATCGACGTTTGCGCCAACGCTAGATACCATTCAGAAGCGTGGTTATGTCACATTGGATGCGAAGCGCTTCCTTCCGACGGAGCTAGGTGAAATCGTTCATCAAGCAGTCAATCAATATTTCCCGGATATTATTGATGTAGAGTTTACAGCGCAAATGGAGCAAGGGCTCGATAATGTTGAAGAAGGTAACATTAAGTGGGTAGAGGTAATAGATGCTTTCTATCGAGATTTTGAAAAGCATGTGCAAGTTGCCGATGCTGAGATGGAAAAAATTGAAATCAAGGACGAGCCAGCAGGTGAGGATTGTGAAAAATGTGGCTTACCTATGGTGTTCAAATTAGGTCGCTACGGGAAATTCATGGCTTGCTCTGGTTTTCCAGATTGCCGAAATACGAAAGCGATTATCAAGCCGATTGGTGTAACTTGTCCGTCCTGTAAAGAAGGGCAGGTCGTTGAACGGAAAAGCAAAACTAAACGTCTTTTTTATGGTTGTGATCGCTATCCGGAATGTGAGTATGTCTCGTGGGACAAGCCGGTTGCGAGACCGTGTCCGAAATGTGAACACTCGCTCGTCGAAAAGAAACTGAAAAAAGGCGTGCAAATTCAATGTACAGAATGTGACTATAAAGAAGATACGCAGCAATAAAGAAAAGCGTAAGCGCCTGTTCAGAGGAAGGCAGTCTAAAAACGCCGCGTCCTGCGGCAACGGTTGCATGACCTACATCATGTAGGCCTGCGCTGAAGCTGGACAATAGGATTTGAAGAAAGAAGGTGACGGGATGACACCCATCGTAAATGTGATAGGTGCAGGCCTTGCTGGGAGTGAGGCAGCATGGCAAATTGCAAGCCGTGGCGTCAATGTTCGTTTATATGAAATGAGACCTGTAAAACAAACGCCAGCCCATCATACAGATAAATTTGCGGAGTTAGTTTGCAGCAACTCGTTGCGTGCGAATAATTTAACGAATGCAGTCGGTGTGATTAAAGAAGAGATGAGGAAATTGGACTCACTCATCATTCAAGCGGCGGACGCTTGTGCAGTTCCAGCTGGTGGTGCGTTAGCGGTTGATCGTCATGAATTTGCGGGCAATGTAACGGAGCAAATCCGTAATCATCCGCTTATTGAAATTGTGAACGAAGAAGTGACTGAGCTTCCTGAAGGGATTACAATTATCGCAACAGGTCCGCTGACATCACCAGCGCTTGCAGAACAAATTCAAAAAATGACAGGTGAAGAATACTTATACTTCTACGATGCAGCGGCTCCTATCATCGAAAAAGATTCAATTGACATGAGTAAAGTTTTTTTGAAATCCCGCTATGACAAAGGGGAAGCGGCATATTTGAATTGTCCGATGGATGAGGAGCAGTTTGAAAGATTTTACAATGCACTCATCGCGGCAGAAGTTGTGCCGTTAAAGGAATTCGAAAAAGAAATCTATTTTGAAGGCTGTATGCCTGTAGAAGTACTCGCTCAACGTGGTGAGAAAACATTGTTATTTGGTGCATTGAAGCCAGTTGGATTAGAGGATCCTGAGACGGGTAAGCGCTACAAAGCGGTCGTTCAGCTTCGTCAAGATGATGCAGCAGGTACGTTGTACAATATCGTTGGTTTCCAGACGCATTTGAAATGGGGGGCGCAAAAAGAAGTGCTAAACCTCATTCCTGGTCTTGAGAACGTTGAGATTGTTCGCTATGGTGTGATGCACCGCAATACTTTCATCAATTCTCCACGTGTATTGGATGCAACATACCAGTTGAAAGCGAATCGCAATATATTCTTTGCTGGGCAGATGACAGGCGTTGAGGGCTATGTTGAATCGGCTGGTTCAGGGCTTATCGCAGGTATTAATGCCGCTAATCTAGCGTTGGGGAAAGAGCCAATTCTGTTTCCGCATGAGACGGCACTTGGAAGTATGGCGCGTTATATCACGGAGGCGGACTCGAAAAACTTCCAACCGATGAACATTAACTTTGGATTGTTCCCAATTCTTGGTGAGCGCGTAAAATCTAAAGTTGAGCGTGCGGAGAAACATGCAGAGCGTGCGCTAAAAGCGATTTGCGAGTTTCAATCAATTGCGCAGTCATAAGTAAACACGTTTCATAAACGAGAAAAAAGTCTAGGGAGTTTTCCTAGGCTTTTTTATTTAGAAGAAAAAATGTATTTTAAACCTGTAAAGGTTTAAAAAGGAATGAAAGTAGGAATAGGATAGAGAAGGGAAGTTCAAGCTAGAGCTGAGTACGATAATGCGTGAATATGTACTTTTCATATCACTTTACCTAGGAGAGCGCTTTCAATTTTCTTAATATGAACAAATTGTGACGAAATTTGAAAGAGTTTAGCAGACGTCAGACATCTGAAGGAAAGAAGGTTGCCGGACAATCGCCATTATTGTATAGTGAACCGTGGTTGTCTTTCGAATAGCTTAAGTAATCGTCATTTTTAGGTATTGCGTTTACAATCCAGCCATAGCATCGGTAAATGTGTGTGATGTGAATTACTATTCAAACTATCTCAATTTTGTTATAATTTCAACGGTCATTCATTTTGGGGGTGAAGTGCGTGGTGTACCAAACTTCAGTTGTCCGTGATGAATATATTTCATATGTACGTTTAGAGAAAAATTATTCGGCTAATACCGTGTTGGAATACGAAAATGATGTCAATGAATTTCTGGCGTTTTTGCAAATAGAAGGAATTACGGACTTAAATGAAGTGACCTACCCCGAGGCTAGGCTTTATGTGACAGGCTTGTATGACAAAGGCTTGGCGAGAGCGACAATTTCTAGGAAAATCTCATCCATTCGCTCCTTTTTCAAATTTGCCAATTCGAGATATAGCATTAACGACAGTGCGTTTCGATTATTGCATCATCCGAAGAAGGAAGAACGGCTTCCGGCTTTTTTTTATGAAAAAGAACTGGAACAGCTGTTTAACTCCTTCGAAGGAGATGACAAAAAATCATTACGTGATTATGCGTTACTCGAATTACTTTATGCAACTGGAATTCGAGTGAGTGAGCTGACTTCGATTAGAATGCAGGATATCGATGATTATTTGGGTATTGTATTAGTGATGGGGAAAGGTCGCAAAGAACGCTATGTTCCCTTTGGCAGTTTTGCACAGACTGCCTTGGATGCTTATCGTGAGAAAAGCCGTCCGTTGTTGATGAAACAGAAGGAACATGACAGATTGTTTGTCAATTTAAGAGGAGATCCATTAACGGACCGAGGAGTACGTCATATATTAACTATGATGATGGAGCGTGCAGCGCTTCATACAAAAATCTACCCGCATATGATTCGTCACTCATTTGCAACTCATTTATTGGCAGGCGGTGCTGACATGAGGACTGTCCAAGAGTTACTTGGGCACAGTCATTTATCATCAACACAGGTCTATACACATATAACAAAAGAGCATTTACGGAACACGTATATGAATACGCACCCGCGGGCATAGGAGGATGATTTGATGGAATTCCATGCAACGACGATTTTTGCCATTCATCATAATGGTGCTTGCGCCATGTCAGGAGATGGGCAGGTAACTGTAGGGAATGCAGTGGTCATGAAGCGCACTGCAAAGAAAGTCCGACGATTATTTGGTGGTAAAGTGCTAGCAGGCTTTGCTGGTTCAGTGGCGGATGCCTTTACATTGTTTGAATTGTTCGAGGGTAAATTGACGGAGTACAATGGGAATCTGCAACGAGCTTCTGTCGAGGTAGCGAAGGAATGGCGTGGCGACAGAATTCTTCGCAAACTAGAAGCGATGTTGCTCGTTATGGATAGTGAGCGTCTATTGCTCGTTTCAGGTACGGGAGAAGTGATTGAACCTGACGATGGCATTTTGGCAATCGGCTCAGGTGGTCATTATGCACTTGCTGCTGGTCGTGCGTTAAAGAAGTACAGTGGTGACACGTTGACCGCTGCGCAAATTGCACAAGCGGCACTTGAAACAGCGGCGGAGATTTGTGTCTATACGAATGATCAGATTGTTGTGGAGGTACTCGAATGACAAAGAGACTAGAACTGACACCGAAGGAATTGACTGCGCATCTTGACCGTTACATTGTGGGGCAAGATAACGCCAAGCGAGCAGTAGCTGTAGCGATCCGAAATAGGTACAGAAGAAGTCTTCTTTCTGATGATGAGAAAAATGAAATTATCCCGAAGAACATTCTCATGATTGGACCAACAGGAGTTGGAAAGACAGAAATCGCAAGAAGGATTGCCAAGTTGGTGAATGCCCCATTCATCAAGGTCGAAGCGACAAAGTTTACCGAAGTTGGTTATGTAGGTAGAGATGTTGAATCGATGATTAGAGATTTAGTCGAGGCTGGTGTACGCATTGTTCGAGAAGAACAACGTGAAGCGGTGAAGGAACATGCCGCGGTATTAGCTGAAGAACGACTTATTGAACTGCTTGTTCCGGAAAAGAAGAAAATGGGTGGCATGCAAAATCCATTTGAAATGCTTTTTGGTCAAAAAGCAGAGCAGGAAGAGCCAGATTATACCGAGGTCGCTGAAGTGAAGCGTAAGCGATCTGAAATTGCAGCAAGTCTGAGAGCCGGGAAGCTTGAAGAGCAGATGGTGACGATTGAAGTATCCTCACAGCAACCTTCAATGTTCGATGCGCTACAAGGCTCGGGAATGGAGCAAATGGGTGCGAATATGCAGGACGCATTATCTTCGCTTATGCCGAAAAAGACGGTAAAGCGCAAGATGAAAGTGGCGGATGCGCGTAAAGCGCTTGAAGCAGAAGAAGCTGATAAATTAATTGATCACGACGAGATTGCAAGGCGTGCCATCGATTTGACAGAGCAATCTGGAATGATCTTTCTTGATGAAATGGACAAAATCGCTAGTCGTGGTGGGAGTGGTTCTTCAGCTGATGTTTCACGAGAAGGGGTTCAACGGGATATCTTGCCGATTGTTGAAGGGTCAACTGTGACAACAAAATATGGTCCTGTCAAAACGGATTTCATACTGTTCATTGCTGCAGGTGCTTTCCATATGGCGAAGCCATCGGACATTATCCCTGAGCTACAAGGGCGTTTTCCAATCCGAGTGGAACTTGATAAGTTGTCGAAAGCAGACTTTGAACGTATTTTGAAAGAGCCGGATTTCTCTTTGATTCGACAATATGAAAAATTGCTCGAAACGGAAGAGGTCATACTTGATTTTACGGACGAAGCCATTAGTCGCATTGCGGAAATTGCTTACGGTGTGAATGATGATACTGAAAATATCGGTGCGAGGCGTCTGCATACAATTTTAGAAAAACTTCTTGAAGAATTATCATATGAAGCGGCGGATATCGGACCTGCAACGATTAAGATTACGCCAGCATATGTCGATGAAAAATTGAAAAGTATCGCAAAAAACAAAGATTTGTCACAATTCATCTTATAACCGAATCGTTTTAGTTTATTTAATGATTAAAAACCTTTAGAATATTCATTAAATGATCGAAGCAACTATTATCTAGGAGGAAACATACAAATGACATTATTAACGAGAACACGCAAAATCAACGCAATGCTACAAAAATCGGCAGGAAAACCGGTAAACTTTAAAGAGATGGCTGAAACACTTAGCTCGGTAATCGAGTGTAATGCATTCATCGTCAGCAGAAAAGGGAAATTGCTCGGTCTAGAAATTCATCAACAAATCGAAAATGATCGTATGAAAAAAATGTTCGAAGAACGTCAATTCCCGGAAGAGTATACAAGCAAGTTGTTCGACGTAAGCGAGACGTCATCGAACTTAGATGTATACAATGAGCATACGGCGTTCCCGGTCGAAAACCGCGAGCTTTTCAAAGAAGGTTTGACGACAATTGTGCCGATTATCGGTGGTGGAGAACGACTGGGTACACTGATTTTGGCACGTTTGAAAGAAGAGTTTGAAGAAAGTGATCTAGTCCTTGCGGAGTACGGTGCGACTGTTGTTGGAATGGAAATCTTGCGTGAGAAGTCTGAGCAAATTGAGATTGAAGCACGTAGTAAAGCTGTTGTTCAAATGGCAATCAATTCCCTATCTTACAGTGAGCATGAAGCGATTGAGCATATCTTTAAAGAGCTTGATGGTAATGAAGGACTACTTGTTGCTTCTAAAATTGCAGACCGAGTAGGAATCACGCGTTCGGTTATCGTCAATGCGCTACGTAAGTTGGAAAGTGCAGGCGTAATCGAATCACGTTCACTTGGGATGAAAGGTACGTATATCAAAGTGTTGAATAGCAAGTTCCTCGAAGAACTTGAAAAACAAAAATCATAATAACCCATAAAACACCTTGAACCACTTGGCACTGACTACTCTTTTGAAACAAGAATAAAACACCTTATCATACAGCCAATTGACGGTATTGAACCGGCGATTGGCTGTTTAGTTTCGTTTGAATTCGGGTATTGTTATAATAATTAATGTATTCTTCGACAATCTGTATCACACGTGCATTCGTTGTACGATAGATATCGTCGAGATAGAACGTTTCAGACTTTAGCGTGGAATGAAACGTTTCAATTGGGGAATTATCAGCTGGCGTGCCTTTGCGGGACATGCTCATAGTAATTCCTTTTTTTTGACTGCTTTCTGATAAGCATAGGATGTATAAACAGAACCTTGATCACTATGCAGAATACAACCTTCTGGCAGCTGTGGCAATTGATAGAGTGTGTCCAACACGAAGACGGTGTCTTGTCTGAAACCAATAGTTTGTGCCGCAATTTCTCCATTGTAGACATCGAGAATACTAGAAAGATACATCATTGATTGACCTAAAGGCAAGTAGGTAATATCTGTAACTAGCTTCTCGAAGGGCTTAGATGCTGTAAAATTCCGTGTCAATAAATTCGGTGCGACGTACGCTGGTTGCCCAGTGCGTTTCCGTTTCTTCACTTTTACTCGACATTGCGAGCCATAATTTTGCATCACGCGCTGCACAGTCTTCTCACAAACTCCCGGATACAAGGCCGCAATCTTTCGATAACCATAGCGGAACTTATGCTGTTTGCACAAGTCGCCAATTTGCTGATTTCGAATCTCTTTCCCTGTTTGCCTGTCCGCATTCTTCTTCCAACGGTAATACGATGAGCGACCTACACCCAGATAGCGACAGATCTCACCTATCGAAATGAATCCTTTTAAGTCTTCCGCCAACCCGATCACTACTTTTGGAACCACTTCCTTTCCAACTCTGCGTACTTATTTAAGACCTCAATTTGTTGCTTAAGATAACGATTCTCCGCTAGTAATTTCGCTGTTTCATTTTCATATTCTGGCCCTTTATCGAAGGTATATTGTTTTCCAACAGGTTGTTCAATTCTTCCATTACCTCTTTTACTGGGACACCAGTTAACCGCATTTCAATTACTTTCCTTTTTACTTTGACTGGATAACTTACTCTTGTTCCCATAGAAAAAAACACCTCCGCGTTGTCTAATTAGGATAGTAATACCCATTTTAAACGAAAGGTGTTTTTATTTGTCCCATTTTTCAAGTCAGTGCCACTTCTCTAAATTGTAGAAGTGGTTTTTTGGTAAAGATTTTAGGGCTTACTTAGCTTGAAATGATAAGTGGAGAGTGTTTGGTAAACCATTAGGCCTAGTTATTCTTAAATGGATAATAAATGAGATTTAAAAAGGTTGTTTAGCACCATACATATTTGCCTATATCTCATAGACAACAATCTACAAAATCCGCTACAATAATGTTATATGCGAAAAAGATAGTTTAGTAGTAGAAAAGTAAAAAGTTTTAATTCGCCAATAAACGGAATAAGAGGTGGAAACAGTGAACCTATTCGGAGGAACAATTTCAAGTCTGGAGCGTGGATTGGACTTTTCTACCACAAAAGGAAAAGTGATTTCACAAAATATCGCAAATGTCGACACGCCGAACTATAAAGCTAAAAATGTCAGTTTTAAAGAAGTTTTTGCAAATGTTCAAGCGAACTCGTTAGCTGCTTATCGAACTGATGAAAGGCATATCGCATTCAAATCGAGTGAAATGACGCCAGGGGTTTCCAGTTACTCGAATCTTCGTTATCGACACAATGGAAACGGTGTAGATATGGACAAAGAACAAGCGGATTTAGCAGCGAATCAAATTTACTACAATGCAGTAATTGATCGAATTAACGGCAAATTTAATACGCTACAAAATGTGATTAAAGGAGGTCGTTAACAATGACGATATTTCATAGTTTAAATACGTCTGCATCCGCTCTGACATCACAGCGAATGCGAATGGATGTTATTTCATCAAATATGGCCAATGTCGACACGACTCGTGGAAGAATGGTCGATGGAGAATGGCAACCCTATCGACGTAAAACCGTTACGTTACAACCGCGAGAAGGTCAATTTTCCTCAATGTTGAATGTCGCAATGGGGACGAAGGTAAAAGGATCGGTAGGAAATGGCGTGACGGTCTCGCGAATTAAAGAGGATACCGAAACGCCATTTAAATTGGTATTCGACCCTTCGCACCCGGATGCAAATGAGGAAGGCTATGTTTCAATGCCGAATGTGGACCCCCTGCGTGAGATGATTGATTTGATGTCCGCAACACGTTCTTATGAAGCGAATATCACCGTGTTAAATGCAAATAAATCGATGCTCATGAAAGCACTGGAAATAGGGAAGTAACACGCTGAAGTGAAAGGATGTTAAAGAAATGGCCATACAATCGATTACAGCTCTTGCACCTTCGGAAAGTTTGTTTAAGACCGATAAGGCAATGCAACCAACAGCATATGAAGCACAACAAAACTTTGGAAACTACTTGAAAGAGGCAATCAATGATTTGAATAGTAAACAACAGACATCGGATATGATGACAGAGAAGCTCGTGCGTGGTGACAATGTAGAATTGCATGATGTTATGATTGCAGCTCAAAAAGCGACGATTACATTAAATGCAACAATGGAAGTGCGAAACAAAGTAATCGAAGCATATCAAGAGATTATTAGAATGCCTGTTTAAATGCTTGTTTAAAAGTGAATACGGAAGCTGACCGGGGGATTACAATGAATGAAAGATTGGCGAAAATCAGATTGGATATACGTGAGTTCTGGTCGAGTCGCACAAAAAAGCAAAAAAATACATACATCGCTTCGGCCACGGCCGTCATCATAATCGCCGCAATCCTAACAATCCTATTGTCTAGGACAGAGTATGCACCGCTTTATACGGATGTATCTCGTGCGGAAATTGGGCGCATCAAAGAGACGTTAGATAGCCAGGGGGTGCAGAGCAAAGTTGCTCCTGGTGGTACATCCATTCTTGTACCCAAAGAGCGCGTCGATGATTTACTCGTGACGCTCGCTGCAGAAGGGTTCCCTACTTCAGGGACACCAGGCTATGCTTTCTTTTCGGAAAACGCTGGATTTGGAACGACAGATAATGAGTTTAATATGATTAAGCTAGGAGCCATGCAAACAGAGCTCGCAAACTTAATCAAAGGCATCGAAGGTGTGAAGGATGCCAACGTGATGATCACGATGCCACAACAAGGGGTTTTCATCAGTGATAGCACACAGCAGGCAACTGCAGCAGTCATGTTGAAAACTGAACCAGGGCATCAATTTACAGAACCACAGATTAATGCACTTTATAATCTCGTATCAAAGAGTTTACCGAATTTGTCGACGGATGACATTGTGATTATGAATCAGTACTCGGAGTACTTTGACTTGAACGAGAGTAACAATTCAACTGGAACAAGTGTGACAGATCAAATGGCGGTTAAGAAAACGATTGAACGTGATTTACAACGCCAAGTGCAAACAATGTTAGGCACAATGATTGGACAAGATAAAGTCGTTGTTTCTGTAACAACTGATATTGATTTTAAACTGGAAACGAGAGAGGAAAATCTTGTAGAGCCGGTTGACGAGGAAAGTATGGAAGGAATCGCTCTTAGCGTTCAGCGAATTACAGAAACGTTTACGGGCAATGGTCCTGTAGGGGGCACGCCAGAAGGAGAAGATCCGACAGATAATGGTACGGGCTTCCAAGAAGGCACATTCTCAAACGGTGATTATGAACGAATCGAAGAGACTGTTAATAATGAAGTAAATCGAATTCGTAAAGAGATTGTCGAGAGCCCTTATAAAATTCGGGATCTTGGCATACAGGTGATGATTGAGCCACCTGTAGCGGACGATATAGCTTCTATGCCACCGGGACTACAAGAAGATGTTGAGCGTATACTTGAAACGATTATACGAACGTCCATTGATAAGGGGGCAGCAGGAGAGCTAACGGATGCAGCTTTGAATGACAAAATCGTTGTATCTGTACAGCCTTTCAATGGTAAAACAGTAGACTTCCCAGAAACAACATCTACGATACCTTGGTGGATTTATGCAATTGGTGGCGCGTTGCTACTTATTATTGGTGTGTTAATCTTCCTATTCTTCCGCAAGAAACGACAAGAGCAAGCAATGGAAGAAAGTTTAATAATGGATGAGCAACTTGCAGCGATGGATGTCGATGACATTAATACTGAACAGGAAACAGAAGGAACAGTCCGCAAGAAGCAACTTGAAAAAATGGCAAAAGAAAAGCCGGAAGAGTTCGCGAAGTTATTACGTACGTGGATAGCCGAGGAATGACGGAGGGATGAACTGTGGTTAAGAAAGAAAAAGGGATGACGGGGAAACAGAAAGCGGCGCTCCTGCTCATTTCCCTCGGTCCCGAAGTATCTGCATCAATATACAAACATTTGAGTGAAGAGGAAATTGAGCGTTTGACGCTTGAAATCTCGGGTGTCAAAAAAGTAGAAGCCTCTGTGAAAGAAGAGATTATTGAGGAGTTTCATAATATTGCACTCGCTCAAGATTATATTTCCCAAGGTGGAATTGGCTATGCGAAAACGGTCCTTGAAAAAGCGCTTGGAAAAGATCATGCACAAGCAATTATCAATCGCTTGACATCATCCTTGCAAGTACGTCCTTTCGATTTTGCAAGACGTGCAGACCCAGGACAAATTTTGAACTTTATTCAAAATGAGCATCCACAGACCATTGCACTCATCTTAGCTTATCTGGAGCCTGAACAAGCAGGTATGATTTTATCATCCTTGCCACAGGAAATGCAGGCGGATATTGCTAAGCGGATTGCAACAATGGATTCGACATCACCTGAAGTTATCAGTGAAATTGAAGCGGTTCTTGAGCGTAAGCTATCATCGACTGTTACACAAGACTATACGGAAACAGGTGGAGTGGACGCAGTTGTTGAAGTGTTGAACGGTGTCGATCGATCAACAGAAAAAACGATTCTCGATGCGCTTGAAATTCAAGATCCAGAACTTGCCGAAGAAATTCGCACAAGAATGTTTGTCTTTGAAGATATCGTGACATTGGACAACCGTTCAATTCAGCGGATTGTGCGTGAATGTGCGAACGAAGATTTAATTCTTGCGATGAAAGTGTCGAGTGAGGAAGTTAAAGATATCTTGTTCCGCAATATGTCACAACGGATGGCGGAATCGTTCCAGGAAGAGATGGAAGTCATGGGACCTGTGCGCTTACGTGATGTTGAAGAAGCACAAACTCGTATTGTAACGATTATTCGTAGACTTGAAGATTCTGGTGAAATCATCATTGCACGTGGCGGAGGAGATGACGTCATTGTCTAATATATTTCGTTCCTATCAGATGGTTTCTGAAGAAGGAAAAGCGAAACCAATAGGTATCCGAAATCTTATTCCGCCTCAAGACATTGATCCGAGTGAGGAACTTACATTGGATATGGTGCTTGCAGAAAGGGATCGATTGTTACAAGAAGCGAACAGGAAAATTGAAGACGACAAGGCGGCCATTGAGCAGATGCGTCAGATGGCAACAGAGGATATTGCAACTATGCAAACGACTTGGGAGAGTGAGAAAGCCTTGCTACAACAGCAAGCGTATGATGAAGGCTTTCAAGTCGGCTATGGAGAAGGGCGTGACAAAGCCCTTTCTGATATGGCTGCTGCTATCCAGAGCGCAAATGAGGCGACGACGCAATCATATGAAAATGCGAACAAGTATCTTGTGAGTCAAGAACGTGTCATCCTTGAGCTTGCGATGCGAACTGCTGAAAGGATTATTGGGCAGACATTGCGGGATGAAGAAGAGGTCTATCTTTCTGTTGTGAAAAGGGCTTTGAAGGAAGCACGTGAGATGAAAGAAATTAAACTCTATGTTTCCCTCGGCTATTTTGAGCTCGTATCGGATAATCGTGCGGAGCTGGCGGCGATATTTCCACCGGATGTGCCGTTCCTTATTTTTGCCAACGATGATTTTGAATCTACTCAATGCTATATCGAAACAAACCATGGACGGATTGTCGTCAGCATTGAAGAGCAATTGAATGAATTACGGGAAAGACTCGTTGAAATCATGGAAAGTGGGGATTGACAATGAAAAAAGCGGGAGAGCTAACCGACTTTATTCCAAAAGTGAAGACTTTTAAAAAGTTTGGGCGCGTTGTCCGCGTTGTCGGTCTGATGATTGAGTCACAAGGACCCGAGAGTTCGATTGGAGATGTTTGCCATATCCATCTGAATCGATCAGGCAAACAAGATGCAATCATTATGGCAGAAGTTGTTGGGTTTAGAGAAGAAATTGTTATTTTGATGCCTTATACGGATATTCGCGACATTTCAAGCGGCTGTCTTGTGGAAGGGATTGGGAAACCACTCGAAGTAAAAGTAGGGATGAATCTAATTGGAAAAGTGCTTGATTCAATGGG
This sequence comes from Sporosarcina sp. FSL K6-1522, assembly GCF_038622445.1. Classification (GTDB taxonomy): domain Bacteria; phylum Bacillota; class Bacilli; order Bacillales_A; family Planococcaceae; genus Sporosarcina. Next base: position 3,726,925 of record NZ_CP152019.1, on the reverse strand, counting down.
CAATCCGATTGATAATAGTCCACTACCAAAAGGCTTAACGACTGTTCGAACAGAACAAGCTCCGCCGAATGCTTTGACACGCCCACCGATTGATGAAAAACTATCGGTCGGTGTGAAAGCAATTGATGGTATGCTGACGGTCGGAAATGGTCAACGTGTAGGGATCTTCGCAGGGTCGGGTGTTGGGAAAAGTACATTGCTCGGTATGATTGCTCGCAATACGACTGCGGATATAAACGTTATTGCGCTGATTGGAGAACGTGGTCGTGAAGTACGTGAGTTTATAGACCGGGATCTTGGAGCAGAAGGGCTGAGTAGAACGATTGTTGTTGCGGCAACGTCTGACCAACCGGCACTTATGCGAATTAAAGGTGCGTTCACAGCTACGGCGATTGCTGAGTATTTCCGTGATAAAGGGATGAATGTCATGCTGATGATGGACTCCGTCACACGAGTTGCCATGGCACAGCGAGAAATTGGACTTGCGGTAGGAGAACCGCCTGCGACACGCGGTTATACACCGTCTGTCTTTGCCATTTTGCCGAAGTTGTTGGAGCGTACAGGAACGAATGAGAATGGCTCGATTACAGCCTTCTATACAGTGCTTGTGGACGGGGACGATATGAATGAACCAATTGCTGATGCGGTTCGCGGAATTTTAGATGGACATATTGTACTAGACCGAACGCTTGCCAATAAAGGGCAGTATCCTGCTATCAATGTGTTGAAAAGCGTTAGTAGGCTGATGAATCATATTGCAGATCCTGCGCATGTAAAAGCAGCGGAAAAATTACGTGATTTGTATTATACATATGACAAATCCGAAGACCTTATCAACATCGGTGCGTATAAGCGGGGAACGTCACCAGAAATTGACCAGGCAATTGAATACGAGCCACTCATTACGAATTTCTTGAAGCAAGGTTTTAAAGATAATATTTCAATTGAGGATAGCATTGCGGAGCTTGTAGCACTTGGTAGCACTGGAGGCGGTACAACATGAAGGCTTATCACTATCGATTTGAAAAAGTGTTGACGTATCGTGAACAGGAAAAAAGCGAAACAGAAGTCGAGTTTAAAAATGCGGTAACGGAGTTTGAAACGTTGGCTACGCAGTTATATGACTTGTTGAAAAAGAAGGAAGATGTTCTTGGGGAGCAGCAGGAACGGATGGCTATCGGTTTCACGATTGACGAAATGCATCATTATGCAAATTTTATATCTAGTGTTGAAAAGAAAATTGCAGAGTTACAACCGCTAGTCATGAAAGCACGTTCTAAAATGAATTGGTTTGAGGATCGATTGCTAGAGAAATCACTCGAAGTAAAGAAGTTCGAGAAAATGAAAGAAAAAGATCGTGAACATCATCGGGCTGAAATGGAGCAGTTGGAGGCAATCCAGCTTGACGAAATGTCAACGTTGAAGTTCCGCAGAAGAGAAAACGGGTGGTAATGTGGTGAAACAAACAAAAGAAAAAAAGACGGGGATATTTCAACTGTTACTATTATGGGTGCTCATTCCACTTTTGTTTGCATCGGCAGTTGTTCTCGTTATAGCGAAATTTGCAGATGTCAACGTTTTCGACAAAGCGAAAGAGTGGTCCGAGAGCATACCTTTCACCGGCGATAAAGAGAAGCAAGACGATGATGCAGAATCACTAGTCGCAGGGGAGCAAGTAGTAACATTGCAAGCAGAAATCAAGGATAAGGAAGCGCAGCTATTTAAGTTGCAGCAAGACCTTGAAACTTCCGCAGATGAGAATGAAAAACTATTAATTGAACAGGAACGACTGCTTGATGAAATAGCTGTCCTTCAACGTGATAAAGATGATTCGAAACGGAAATTCCAGGAGATTGTAACGACTTTCGAACAGATGTCTGCGAAATCTGCTGCACCTGTCATTATTAAGATGAGTGACGCAGAAGCAATACGGATATTAACAAGTTTGAAACCAGATATATTGGCATCTATTCTGGAAAAAATGCCTGCAGAAGATGCAGCAAAATATACGACGATGATGACTAAATAACGGGAGTGAAGATCCCATATTTCGAAGGGAGGTGGAATGTTGAATATCGCAGCAATGCAACAAATGATTAAAATGCCTACCCAAGCTTCAGCAGGCGGAAGTAAGGCATCAGCAAGTACTTTTGGCTCTGTTTTTACAAGTATGACAGCGAACAGTGCTACTGCTGACCAAGAACTAAGCACAAATGAGGTTTCAGCCGATTCTATCCTGTCTATCTTTCATGCAACATCGATTGAACAGTTAGAGGAAGCCATGAAAGAGCTAGGGCATGAGAATACGGATGCAACTAATTTACTGGCTCAACTCGGAAGTGTAGAAGAGCAACGTGAAGACTTACTGGCACTGTTAGAAAAGGCAGGATTGTCTGAAAGTGAACTGACAGAAATGACATTCACCAATGATATATGGGTTGTACTAGAGAAAATCGATAAAATTGCACCCCAGTTTTTCGAACAGCTGACAACAGCACTTGATGGCAAAGCCGATATGTCAAAACAACAGGCTGTTGACGTATTGACACTTTTGAAAACAATTGAACTTGTTGCACCTAAAACTGATTTGCTTGTAAGACAAGAACAACAGATTGCTAGCTTGCAAAGCTTCCTCGTAGCGGCCGGTGCACAATTCGAGGAAGGATTGCAAGTGAGCAAAACAGCGGCTACTACACCTATTCCTTTTATGGATAGTCAACATGCAGCGAGAATAGTCGTACAAACACAGAGTAGCCCGTCGTTAACAGATGATGGAAATGCCCCAAAACAATCGGAAGTATCTCAGCAAGTAGCAAGTCATGCAATTGGTAACGTTGCAGTTGCAAAAGGTGACTTCTCAATTACCGAGGAAGAAAATCGTACGAATGCACGTAATGAGGCCTTGACTCGTGAAATGCAAAACATCTTCAAACGTGCGAATTTTGGACAAACAGGCGGGACAAATCGTTTACTTATTAAATTATATCCAGAGCATCTAGGACAAGTCAGGATTGAACTATTGCAGGTGAATGGCGTGATGACAGCGAGAATTCTTGCATCGACTGCACTTGGTAAAGAAATGCTAGATAGCCAGCTGAATCAGCTTCGCAACGCATTTATCCAACAAAACTTGCAAGTGGAGCGAATCGACGTTTCCCAAACGCTACAAGACACAGCAAGAAACGATCGTGAACAGGCATTTAATCAACACTTGAAACAACAAGAGCAAGAGACAAACGAAGGACAAGAGCAAAATGAGGATGAAGAGCAATCATTCCAAGAATATCTAATTGAGTTGGAGGTGTAAACATGCCGATCGAAGGACAAAAACCGATTTCAGGGAACGATTATTTAATCAACAAACAACGAGATGAGCGTAAAACTGGCGATGGGACGTTAGGAAAAGACGATTTCATGAAATTGCTAATCGCTCAATTGCAAAACCAGGATCCAACGAATCCAATGAAGGATAACGAGTTTATCGCCCAAATGGCACAGTTCTCCGCATTAGAGCAAACGATGAACTTAGCGAAATCATTTGAAAAGTTTGCGGAAGCACAAACGCAGTCACAATTGATTCAATACACAAGCTTTGTCGGAAAAAGTGTCAAATGGCATGAGTTAAAGCTCGATGAGCAGGGCAATCCAATTAAAGGCGAAGATGGAAAATTGGTTGTCGAAGAAGGAACCAATCCAGTTGTTTCTGTGAAATTTGAAGATGGTGCGGTTAAATTCGTGTTAGACAATGGTAAAGAAGTGACGCCAGGAAATATCTCAGAAGTCATCGCAGGTGAGGGGAGCGGCAATAGTAATAGTCTTGTTGAGGCAAGTATGCTCATTGGTAAATACGTTGGCTACATGGATGGCGAAGAGGAGAAGTTTAGTAAAGTCGAATCTGTTTCTAACAAAGATGGAAAAATCGTGTACATCTTAGCAGACGGTAGCCGTATTGATGGGAAGAACTTTACATCGATAAGCACAAGCGAAGAATAACAAGGATGGAGCGAAGATATGGAAAAACTTAATCTCCATCGTATTCCATCGCAGCCCCTTATACGCCAAAGTCAATCATCGCCACTGACGCAAAATCCGAAGCAGTCGTTTCTTGAACACTTAACGAATGCCACCCGTACAACAGAGCTGAAAATCAGCAAGCATGCCACTGAACGTTTAGCGGAACGAAACATTCATATTTCTGATGCTGAATGGGCACATGTCACGGAAAAAGTGAACGAAGCGAAAAGGAAAGGTATTAAAGAATCGCTCGTCTTGATGGAACAAGCGGCGTTAATCGTCAGTGCAAAGAATTCAACGGTTATTACAGCGATGGATCGCATGGAAGCAAAAGATCAATTGTTTACTAATATTGATGGCACGATTGTGCTTAGCTAACACCGGCAGGACCTTAACAGGATGCCATCGTATCGCGGACTGATTGAAGCGATACACTTAAAATCGAGAGGGGAACAACAAACATGTTAAGATCAATGTATTCAGGAATTACCGGACTCCGAAATTTCCAAACAAAATTAGATGTCATCGGGAATAACATCTCGAACGTTAACACATACGGGTTCAAAAAAGGCCGTACTGTCTTCAAAGATTTAGTATCACAAACAGTAGCGGGGGCATCAGCACCAGGCGCTAACCGTGGTGGGGTCAACCCAAGACAAGTTGGACTCGGCTCACAACTTGCAGCGATCGACACATTACACGGTCAAGGATCAAGTCAATTTACTGGAAATACGCTAGATTTAGCCATTACAGGTGACGGCTTTTTTCAAGTGATGGATGGTAACGAAGTTTTATACACAAGAGCAGGAAACTTCTACATGGACCAAAACGGAGATCTTGTCGATGGGGATGGAAGATATGTCGTAGGTGCAGATGGCATCATCAACATTCCACAGTCAGCATCTTCTATGTCAATTGGTCAAGATGGAACAGTGTTCTATGTAGATTTACCGGAAGGTGCTGAAGCTGCGATTGCAGCAGCGGAAGCAATATTCAGACCGATTGAAACAACCTTCAAAGCTGCAGAAAAAACGTTAAATGATGCAAAAGATGCTGTGAAAACAGCAGAAAAAGATGTGAAAGCAGCAGGTAAAGCTGTTGAAAAAGCTCAAGACGCTTTGGATAGAGCTAATGCCATGGACCCAGCTGATCCCGGAAGAGCGGCAGCTATAACGGCAGCTCAAACTGCATTAACTGCAGCTCAAGGTACACAAACAGCAGCTAACACTGCTTTAACTACTGCACAGACTGCTGTAACAAATGCTACGGGGCCTTACAATACAGCCAAAACAGCTTATGATCCAGCTAAAATTACTTTTGATGCAGTTATGTCAGCCAACAAAGCAGTGCTTCAAGAAGCGGGGCAAATCGAAATGGTCACTTTCTCTAACCCAGGTGGACTTGAAAAAACAGGTGGAAACTTATTCCGTACATCTGCGAACTCAGGTGATGCAGTAACTGGTTTCGCTACTGAGCAAGGTTTTGGTAAGATGGAATCAGGCTTCCTCGAAATGTCCAACGTTGACCTTGCAGAAGAATTCACTGAAATGATCGTAGCACAACGTGGTTTCCAAGCGAATACACGTATTATCACAACATCAGATGAAATCTTGCAAGAACTTGTGAACTTGAAACGATAATTTAATTCGGTGCCAGTCACTGCCACAATTCACGGTAGGACGCGAATGGCTGCCAGTCACTGGCACTGGGGAACGAACACGGGATGTCAGTATCTGGCGTTCTACCATAGCTGTTACTAGAAAAGGAGGGCCGGGCCGGCTCTTGACGCCCCGGCCCCTTACATATGATTCAAGTCAAGCGCCTAAATGGCATGGTGTTCACATTGAATGCCCTATACATAGAAAAAGTGGAATCGTTTCCTGATACGACGATTACCCTTACGACAGGCACCAAATATGTCGTCCTTGATACGGTTGATGAAGTGAATAACCGGATTATCGAGTTCTATAGAGCAGTCCAGTTGCTGTCAAATCCGTTTATCCGAGGTGAGAAAGATGAAGAATAAGGCCCTTACTATATCTTTAATAATTTTAGTTTGTATTACACTGCTAGGTGCTGTAGCATTAGTGCTCGTCCTGCAGTTAAATAAAGGTGAAACTTCGGAAGAACCGACAATTGATGAAATTATTGAATCCTCCGTAGATGTCGAAGAAATTACGACGAATCTTGCAGGCAAGCAATTTATTCGTATTACGTTGAAAATCCAAACGGATAATAAGAAATCAGCGGAAGAATTAGCTAAGCGAGATTTTCAAGTGAAAAATATTGTCATTCAAGAGTTATCTGAAATGACGCAAGCAAATCTTGAAGGCAAGGTTGGCAAACAAGCCTTTGAAGATGCGATCAAGCAACAATTGAACCCCCTTATGCAAGAAGGTGAAGTTCAAAAAGTCTACATTGTTTCATATATCATTCAGTAAATAAGAACGAGTGAATTCTGATAGTAGGAGGTGGCCATATGTCCGGGGATATATTATCTCAAAATGAGATAGATGCATTATTGTCCGCACTATCGACAGGTGAAATGTCGGCAGATGACATGAAGAAAGAAGAGGAGACACGGAAGGTCAAAGTGTACGATTTTAAACGTGCCCTCCGGTTCTCCAAAGATCAGATTCGAAGCTTGACACGGATTCACGAAAACTTTGCGCGCTTATTGACGACGTATTTTTCAGCACAACTTAGAACGTACGTGCAAATTAACGTTGCGTCTGTCGATCAGATTCCATTTGAAGAATTTATCCGCTCTATTCCCAATATGACACTTATCAATATTTTTGAAGTGCCACCGTTGGATGGAAATATTCTAATGGAAGTAAACCCAAACATTGCGTATTCGATGCTGGATCGCTTAATGGGAGGCGTCGGGGCGAGCACGGGAAAAGCTGATAATTTGACCGAAATTGAAACGAAAATCATGACGAATTTATTCGAACGCTCTTTTGATAATTTACGAGAGGCATGGTCAGGCATTATTGATATCGATCCATTCCTGACAGAGCTAGAAGTAAATCCTCAGTTCCTTCAAATGATTTCACCAAACGAGACAGTCGTTGTTATTTCGTTTAATATTGTCATTGGAGAATCGAGTGGGATGATCAACATTTGTATACCACATGTTGTCCTCGAACCAATCGTTCCGAATTTGTCGGTTAGGTATTGGATGCAGTCCAATAAAAAAGAACCGACACCAGAGCAAAGTATAGAGCTTGAAAAACGCTTGAAACAAGCACCGTTAACAGTTACCACAGAGCTTGGGCAAGGTCGAATGACAGTAGAAGACTTCCTCTATCTTCAAGTTGGAGATGTCGTTTCGCTCAATCGTAAAATCGATGACCCGCTAATCGTAAAAGTCGGAGATATTCCGAAATTTACAGCTCAACCAGGCCATTTGAAAAATCGAATGGCTGTGCAAATAATTGAACCGTTGATCGGGGGGGATGAAGATGATGAGTGATAATATACTTTCACAGGAAGAAATCGAAGCGCTATTGCGCGGGGAGCTTATACAAAGCGAGGAGACTGTACCCTCATCCTCTGAGGGAATAAATACAGCAGATTATTTAGATGCGCTGGAGCAAGATGCACTTGGTGAAATCGGCAATATATCCTTCGGGAGCTCTGCAACAGCTTTGTCCGCATTGTTAGGGCAAAAAGTCGATATTACAACACCGACAATTTCTGTCGTCACGAAAGAAGAATTAGAAAAAGAATTCATCCATCCGTATGTTGCTATTAAGGTAGGCTACACAGAAGGACTAAGTGGTGTCAACCTTCTCGTTATTAAGCAAAGTGACGCAGCGATTATTGCGGATCTTATGCTAGGTGGAGATGGATTAGAACCGAATAATGATTTAGGCGAGATTCATTTAAGTGCTGTTCAAGAGGCAATGAATCAGATGATGGGTTCAGCAGCAACATCGATGTCGACGGTATTTAATAAAAAAGTCGATATTTCGCCACCAACGATTGCGTTGATGGATGTACAAGCAGATCAAGGGTTAGAGCATATCCCAAGTGATGAGCTATCAATCAAAGTTTCCTTTGCGCTTAAAGTTGGGGACTTAATTGATTCGAACATTATGCAACTACTTCCATTGGAATTCGGTAAAAATCTGGTGGCCTCTCTTATGGGAGGAGGCGAGGCGCAGGATGAAACAGCTGTTGCAGTAGCAGAGGAGAGCGTGCCAACGTTAGAGAAGCCTCAGCAACCTGTTGGTCAAAGTAGTCCGCCGCCATCTCAGGAACTACAATATGGCCAAGAGCATTATGCGCAACAGGCACCACAACAACAGATGCCAATGCGTCCACAACAGCCACAAGTGCATGTGCAACAAGCACAATTTGCAAGCTTCGAGAGTCCTTCGCTGAATCCAGCAGAGACGAATAACTTGAATATGCTGCTCGATATACCTTTACAGGTGACAGTAGAACTTGGACGGACAAAACGTTCCGTGAAGGAAATATTGGAAATGTCCAGTGGTTCAATTATTGAACTGGACAAGCTTGCGGGCGAACCAGTTGATATTCTAGTAAACAACCGCCATATCGCGAAAGGTGAAGTCGTCGTTATCGATGAAAACTTCGGGGTACGGATTACGGATATTTTAAGCAGAGTAGAACGTTTGAATAATTTACGATAATTATCGGGAGGTCATAGAAAATGAGTAAACGTATTTTAATAGTAGATGATGCAGCATTTATGCGAATGATGATTAAGGACATTTTGTCAAAAAACAACTTTGAGATTGTCGGGGAAGCAGCAGACGGCGCTCAAGCTGTGGAAAAATATATGGAATTGAAACCGGATCTTGTGACGATGGATATTACAATGCCGGAAATGGATGGGATTGCAGCATTGAAAGCCATCAAAGAAAAAGATCCTTCAGCAAAAATTATCATGTGTTCTGCAATGGGACAACAAGCAATGGTTATTGATGCCATCCAAGCAGGTGCGAAAGATTTTATCGTTAAACCGTTCCAAGCGGATCGTGTTATTGAAGCAATCACAAAAGCATTAGGTTAATAATCGTATGAAATCATCGATTGTCCTAAAGGGTTTGTCCGTGTTGTTATTGTTCTTACTTTTTTCAAGCTATAGCTCACAAGCTGTTGGCTATGCTGCAGCGGATGAAAACATATCTGTTTTAGATTGCTTAGAGAATGAAAAAGAGAACGATAAAGACTGTAAAAAAAGTAAAGATACGAAAGAAGAAGTTCCAGAAGCCGATGATACGACTGACAAAACAGCTGTCAGTCTAACGGCTTGGGATTACATAAAAACATTACTTGCTCTCCTATTTGTCGTCGGTCTATTAGTTGGGCTTTTGAAATTCATCAATCGGAAAAATCGACTATACGATAAAAACCGATTTATGAAGAATATGGGTGGTATTTCACTTGGACAGCAAAAGTCTATTCAATTAGTTGTCATTGGGGATGCCTATTATTTAATCGGCGTCGGTGACGAGGTGCGTCTGCTGAAGGAGATTACAGACCCATTAGAGATTGAAAGGCTCATAGAATTTTACGAAGACGACGGAGTGCAATCGCCGACAGGCATGCTTGATAGCCTACTTTCAACACTGAAAGGTAAGGCAAAAAAAGAGCCTGCTACGGAGACGGATGATTTCGGCAACCTGTTCAAATCAAAGCTTAATGAGATGAAAGAGGAGCGGGAACAGCAAATTAGCCGATTGACAGAAAAGGAGCGAAACCGAGATGAATGATTTCGTTCAATTTTTTTCAGATAGTGATGCAACCAATGTATCCACATCCATTAAGATGATGCTCCTGTTGACGGTTTTATCACTTGCTCCAGCGATTCTCATTTTGATGACATCATTTGCACGCATTATCATCGTCCTGTCATTTGTGAGGACGGCGCTTGCGACACAGCAGATGCCGCCCAACCAAGTACTTGTTGGATTGGCGTTGTTCCTAACGTTTTTTATTATGGCACCGACATTTCAGCAAGTGAATGACGAAGCGTTGACTCCGCTATTTGCGGAAGAAATCACGCTTGAAGAAGCTTATGACAAAGCGAGTATGCCACTGAAGGAATTTATGAGTAAACATACGCGCCAAAAAGACTTGGAATTATTTCTTAGGTATAACGGAGCGGAGCAACCTGAAACATTAGAGGATATTCCTTTAACGATGTTAGTACCTGCATTTGCATTAAGTGAAATAAAAACAGCATTTCAAATGGGCTTTATGATCTTCATCCCATTCCTTGTTATCGATATGATTGTAGCGAGTGTCCTCATGTCGATGGGGATGATGATGTTACCACCCGTTATGATTTCATTGCCGTTTAAAATATTATTGTTTATTCTCGTGGATGGTTGGTATCTCATTATTCAATCATTGTTACAGAGTTTTTAGGAGGGGTTTGAATGACAGCCGAAATGGTAGTATCTTTAGCGGAGCGATCAATCTGGGTTATCTTGATGACTTCAGGACCCCTCCTGATTCTTGCATTGGTGACGGGATTATCGGTCAGTATTTTCCAAGCGACGACACAAATCCAAGAACAAACGCTTGCATTTGTGCCGAAAATTGTTGCAGTACTTGTTGGAATTGTATTTTTTGGTCCATGGATGTTAGCGCAAGTAACATCGTACGCATCTAGCATTTTCGAAAATCTTGTTCGGTATATTGGGTGATTGAATGGAAGACTTGATTCCCTCAATCGCCGTATACTTACTGATTTTAACTCGGGTCACTGCTTTTTTTGTGACAGTGCCGCTATTTTCTTATAAGGCCATTCCGACGACACATCGAATCATTTTAGGCGCATTGCTCGCTTGGATGATGACGTATGCGATTGATGTACCGACGATAGAAATCGATGGAATGTATGTGTTACTTGTTATGAAAGAGGCTGTGACGGGGCTGGCGATTGGCATTATTGCGTATATGATTATGTCGGCCATTCAAATTGCAGGCGGGTTTATCGATTTCCAGATGGGATTTGCCATTGCCAACGTTATCGATCCACAAACGGGTGCGCAATCACCACTTCTCGGTCAATTTTTCAACTCATTAGCACTTCTTCTATTGCTCGCCATGAACGGTCATCATTTGTTATTGGATGGTATTTTCTATAGTTATCAATTCATTCCGATGGATCAACTATGGCCCGCTTTCGGCGAAGAGCGTTTAGCAGAGTTTGTTGTCAAAACGTTTGTGACAACATTCGCCATTGCATTCCAAATGTCGATTCCGATCGTCGCTACATTATTTCTTGTCGATTTGGCACTTGGAATTACGGCGAGGACAGTTCCACAATTGAACATTTTCGTCGTTGGATTTCCTATCAAGATTGGTGTTAGTTTTATCGTTTTGTTTATTATGATGGGTGTTATGATTCAAATGATGAGAAATCTGTTTGAAGTGATGATCATTGGAATGAGAGATTTGATGATTCTACTTGGAGGTGGCTAATATGATGTTACGGCTTGATCTGCAGTTTTTTGCGGGGGAAAAGACCGAAAAAGCCACTCCAAAAAAACGTCAAGATTCTCGTAAAAAAGGGCAAGTGTTAAAAAGTCAAGACGTCACTAGCGCAATCGTTCTATTATTCGTGTTCCTTTTCCTGTTTTTTGCGGCAGGATTCATGAGGGACCGATTTTTCATGTTTTTCCTTCATGCGTTTACGGAATATGTTCCGCAAGATCGCATTGATGCTGATAAGGTTATGCTCATTTATGATGAAATTCTTATTCAAATGGCTTTCATATTGCTACCGATTATGCTGATTGCGATGGTCGCAGCTGTTGGGGCGAACTTGTTTCAATTCGGTTTGCTGTTCACGGCAGAACCCTTGAAATTCGACTTGAAGAAAATTGACCCTATTAAAGGATTGAAACGAATTTTTTCCATCCGAGCGATTGTCGAGTTAATGAAATCGATTTTAAAAATCTCATTTATCGGTTCAACTACATCATTGATTCTCTGGATGAATATTGACAAAGTCCTTGGGCTTGCATTTAAAACACCAGCAGATATATTGACGACGATTGGTCAATTGACAGCGTTAATGGGGATTGTCGCTTCTTTTGTATTATTGTTCATTTCGATTTTAGATTTCTTCTATCAGAAATATGACTATGAAAAAAACCTGAAAATGTCGAAACAAGATATTAAAGATGAACATAAAAACTCAGAAGGGGATCCAATCATTAAATCGCGCATTAAGCAGCGTCAGCGTGAAATGGCGATGAGGCGTATGATGCAAGAAATTCCACAAGCGGACGTCGTCATCACAAACCCTACACACTATGCAATTGCTATCAAGTATGATGACGAGGATATGGATGCACCGATTGTCGTTGCGAAAGGTGTTGACTTCGTCGCCCAAAAGATCAAACTGATTGCAAAAGAGCATGATATTGTCATGGTTGAAAATCGACCGTTGGCAAGGGCCATGTATGATGAAGTGGAAATCGGAGAACGAATTCCTGAATCATTTTTTAAAGCAGTCGCTGAAATACTTGCGTATGTCTATCGCATACAACGCAAAATCTGAATACAGCCGCTGGCGGCTGTCACAGATTTGGAAGAGAACTGTAGTGCGCTCGCAAGGTAGACGTAGGTAAGCTCAATTCAAAATCTAGATGCAAATATGCCAAGGCGTATTTGATTAACTAACAAGAAAGTAGGGATGACATGAAATTTAGAGATATAGGCGTGCTCGCAGCAGTCATCATGATTGTCGCGATGCTTGTCATCCCGCTTCCGACTTGGCTCCTAAGTTTCCTAATTATCATTAATATTACACTCGGCTTAATGGTGTTAATGACCTCTATGAATATGAAGGAAGCGCTGGAGTTTTCAATTTTTCCAACGTTAGTACTCCTTCTGACATTGTTTCGACTCGGTTTGAATGTGTCCACAACGAGAGCGATTTTATCGAATGGGGATGCAGGGGGCGTTGTTGAAACATTTGGGACGTTCGTAACAGGCGGTAACGTTGTTGTTGGTCTCGTTGTCTTTACGATTTTGGTTCTAATCCAGTTCATCGTTATTACAAAAGGGGCGGAGCGGGTATCGGAAGTTGCTGCTCGCTTTACACTCGACGCGATGCCAGGTAAGCAGATGAGTATCGACGCTGATTTGAACGCAGGAATGATTTCTGAGACGGAAGCACGTGCGCGCCGTGAGAAAGTAAGTAATGAAGCGGACTTCTACGGTGCGATGGATGGGGCAACGAAATTCGTTAAAGGAGACGCGATTGCCGGAATTATCATGGTTATCATCAACTTACTTGTTGGAATGATTATCGGAGTCGTCCAAATGGGGCTTCCGTTTGGAGAAGCAGCCACGCTCTTTTCCCAACTGACGGTCGGTGATGGGATTGTTTCTCAAATACCAGCACTTCTCATTTCAACCGCAACGGGGATTGTCGTTACGCGTGCAACATCAGAAGGAAATCTTGGTGCGGACATTACGAAGCAGTTGCTTGGACAAACAAAGTTGTTATACGTCGGGGCTGGGACAATACTGCTACTAGGTCTTGCTACACCCATTAATGATATGTTGACGATTCCAGTTGCAGCTGCGCTTGCTATAGGAGCGTTTTCGATGTCGCGGAAATCACAAGAGGATCCGAAGGAATTATTGGAGATTGAAGAAGATGTAGAAACGGAAGGGTTACAAAGCCCAGAGAATGTCGTCAATCTGCTAAATGTCGATCCGATCGAGTTCGAATTTGGTTATGGGCTCATTCCACTCGTCGATGCGACGCAAGGTGGGGATCTTCTGGACCGAGTTGTGATGATTCGGAGACAGCTAGCGATTGAGTTAGGGTTGGTCATTCCGGTTGTGCGTATTCGGGACAATATCCAGTTGCAACCAAATGAGTATAGGATCAAGATTAAAGGCAGTGAGTTGGCAAGGGGAGAGTTGTTGCTCGACCATTATCTTGCTATGAGTCCTGGTGGAGATGACTCTATTGAAGGAATTGATACGGTAGAGCCATCATTTGGTCTACCAGCGAAATGGATTGCGGAAGATGTGAAAGAAGATGCAGAAATCCTTGGCTACACGGTTGTCGATCCACCAAGTGTTGTGTCGACGCATTTAACAGAAGTGATTCGTGCGAATGCTGCGGACCTTATTGGCCGTCAAGAGACGAAGCAACTTGTCGATCATGTGCGTGAGACCTTCCCAATTTTGGTTGATGAATTAACACCGACACCGTTGTCGATTGGTGAGATTCAAAAAGTATTGGCGAAGTTATTGAAGGAGCATGTATCTGTCCGAAACTTACCTATCATTTTTGAAACGCTTGCAGACTATTCGAAGTACACATCGGATGTTGATGTGCTAACCGAATATGTTAGACAAGCTCTTGCAAGACAAATTACCAATCAATATGCTACGACAGGCCAATCGCTCAAAGTGCTTACTGTATCTGGGAAGATTGAAAAATTGGTTGCTGATAATATTCAACAAACAGAGCAAGGGAATTATTTGTCTATTGACCCAGGGCACTCACAAGAAATTCTTGAGACCATTGCAAGGGAAGTGGAGCGGGTTGCATTGATGGATCAATCTCCAGTTATTTTATGCTCACCGGCTATTCGGATGTATTTAAGACAAATTACAGAACGCTATTTTCCACAAATTCCAGTACTGTCGTATAATGAGCTTGAAGCTTCGATTGAAGTTCAAAGTGTTGGGGTGGTGGACATTTAATGAAGATGAAAAAATATTCGGCTACGACGATGGTCGAAGCTATGAAAAAAGTACGTGCGGATTTTGGGGATGATGCCATCATTCTTAGTTCGACTGTTGTTAATACAAAAGGTTTTCTTGGGCTGTTTAAAAAGAAATCCGTCGAGGTTGTTGCAGGTTTTGACGAACCGACTTTCAAGGCGCCAGAGCCGGTCTATGAACCGGCCCTGCCACCTCTTCGACAGCCAAATCAGGTAGTATCTACAGAATTGCAACAAGAAATGATTGAAATGAAAAAAATGCTGAAAAGTATGCAACAAACGGTGACACATGCTCAACTACCGGATGAATTAAAACCTCTATTGATCCATCTGGAGAAACAAGGACTATCTAGCGAGTATGTTGCACAGCTAGGTGAGGCTTTATTTAGTCGGATGAAGTCTGAAAAAAGAGATTTCACGCTGGGTGAACAGCTAGAGGCTGTAAAAGAAATTTTGCAAACAAGTCTCAAAGATTTACCGTTTGGTGGCATTTCTTTCGACAAAAAATACATCAACGTTCTCGGTCCGACAGGCGTTGGAAAAACAACGACTATTGCCAAAATTGCCGCGCGTGCACTTCTTGAAAAGAAGAGGAAAATTGGATTCATTACCACTGATACGTATCGAATTGCTGCTATCGAGCAACTTCGTACCTATGCGAATTTATTACAAGCACCAGTGGAAGTAGCTTATAATAGCAAAGATTTTGCATTAGCGATTGAGAAACTAGCAGATCGTGATTTGATTTTTATTGATACAGCAGGGAGAAATTACAAAGAAGCGAAATTTGTAGAAGATTTAACGCGGCTGATTGATTTTACATTAGAGATGGAGTCGTATCTTGTTCTTTCTTTGACGTCAAAAGAAGAGGATATGAAGACGATTATTGAGCAGTTTAAGCTCTTTCCGATTGAAAAATTCATCTTTACAAAAATGGATGAAACCGAATCGATTGGGGCGATGTTTAACTTGATGAGACAGTATCAAATTGGGACGGCTTATTATACGGACGGTCAGGAAGTGCCGGAAGACATCACAGAAGCGGATTATGAAGTGCTTGTTCAGCTTTTGTTAAAGGATGTTGCCGATGCGTGATCAAGCTGAAACACTTCGTCTCAAGATGCTGAAGTCCCAAGGTGAATTGGCAAGATCGATTGCGATTGTGAGTGGCAAAGGCGGTGTTGGAAAATCCAACTTTTCAACAAATTTTGCGCATGCACTCTGTTTGCAAGGTAAAAAAGTAATCATTGTGGACATGGATATTGGGATGGGCAATGTGCATATCCTTTTGGGCATGTCCTCTCCTTATAGTTTAAAAGATTATTTGATGGGTACGAGAGAGGTTAGCGAGGTCATTAATGATACGCCAGAAGGATTGGCTTTTATTTCTGGTGGTTCTGGCTTAGATACGGTATTGGAATGGTCGGAGCTGATGTTTGAGCGGCTACTCGGTGCGTTCGAATACTTGCAGAAAGAATATGATTTTATCCTATTTGATATGGGGGCTGGGGCGACTCAGCGTTCGATTGAATTGATTATCGCAGTAGATGAAGTAATTGTCATTTCTACGACAGAGCCAACGTCTATTACAGATGCTTACTCGATGATGAAATTTATTTGTTTACAGGATCCTAATAAGAAATTTCATATTGTGAGCAACCGTGTGTTTAAAAACGAAGATGGCGAAGATGCCGTGACAAGGCTTCAGTTTGCGATGCAAAAGTTTTTGCAGAAGGAAACAACAGTGCTCGGGGTTCTTCCGGAAGACCCAGTAGTCCATAAAGCGGTTGTTGGGCAAAGACCGTTTGTATTGGAATATCCTAATGCTCCTGTTTCAAGGCGAATGTTAGCCATTGCAAATTCTTTTGCAGATGTAAAGGGCGAGGCGAGTCAGGAGAAAAGGGAAGGATTTCTTGGGAAATTGAGAATGATGTTTACGAAAGGGCGTGGATGAATTGAATTTAGGCAACCGAAAAAAAGCGCTTGTTGTTGATGATTCGGCGTTCATGCGCAAACTGATAGCAGATTTTCTAGCAGATCATCCCGAAATTGATGTGGTCGGTACGGCGCGTAATGGCAAAGAAGCGATTGAAAAAGTAAAGACATTGAAACCAGATGTTGTGACCATGGATATTGAAATGCCGCTTATGAACGGTCTTGAAGCATTGAAAGAAATTATGGAAAAACACCCAGTACCAGTAGTCATGTTGTCGAGTACAACGAAGATTGGGACAGCCAATACGATGCTAGCGATGGAGTATGGTGCGGTTGATTTTGTGGCAAAGCCAGGTGGTGCAATATCGTTAAACCTTCACGAAGTGAAAGAGGAAATATTGACGAAGGTTGCTGCTGCTTCAGGTGTACATATTTCTACGCTGACAAGAAAAATGACTGGCAGAGCGGTAGCCAAACCGATTGTTCCTGTACGAAATGAGCTTTTTGTGAAAAAAGAGACCGGTGGCGGGCTTCGTCATGAAGAGTTGCGTCAAAAGTTTACCCCAATAAAGAGTAAGATTTCCAAAACGGGTAAGACTTTTGTTATAATAGGTACATCAACAGGTGGGCCTCGAGCACTACAAGAGGTATTAACTCGATTACCAGCTACGATAGGTGCACCAATTCTAGTTGTACAGCATATGCCAGCAGGGTTTACAAAATCACTGGCGGATAGGTTAAATGGTCTAAGTGAAATTACTGTAAAAGAGGCAGAAGATGGTGAACTACTCGTAAATGGAACGGCTTATATCGCACCAGGAGGAAAGCACTTGAAATTCAGCAAAACAGGCATGAATCATTATGTGCGATTAGACTCGGTCGAAGCTCCTAGAATGGGACATAGACCGTCTGTTGACGTATTACTAGAGTCGGCTGCTGAAAGTCCAGAATTAAACTATCTGTCGGTGATTATGACAGGGATGGGTTATGACGGCAAGGCAGGTATGGAACTTCTTAGAAAAAACGGCAAGACCGTTACGATTGCAGAATCTGCCAAAACATCCGTTGTCTACGGTATGCCGAAAGCGGTTCAAGAAGCAGGTCTTGCTGACGAAGTAGTGGACGTTCACGATATATCAGGAGCGATAATGGAAATCTTAAAGGCTTAGGGGGCTTAACGATGGATACCAATCAATATTTGGAAATGTTTATTGATGAAAGTAAGGAGCATCTCCAATCATGTAACGAGCATCTATTGGAACTTGAAAAAAACCCGGAAGATCTTGCGATTGTCAATGAAATTTTCCGTTCTGCTCATACGTTGAAAGGTATGTCAGCAACAATGGGCTATGAAGATATCGCAGACTTGACACACAAGATGGAAAATGTGTTAGATGCGATTCGAAACGCGAAGATTCGTGTGACAACTGAAATATTAGATGTTGTTTTTCAAGCCGCTGATTATCTTGAAGAAATGGTGATGGATATTGCCGATGGTGGAACAGGGAAAAAAGATGTACGAGAACTAGTTGAATCGCTCAACCGAATTGAGGCGGGTGAATCAGCAGTTGCAGCACCAGCAGCTGAAGTTGCGGCGACTGTCGTAGAAGAAGTAAGTACGAATTTGCACTTTGACGATTTCGAAAAGACTGTGATTGCACAATCTTTTGAGCAAGGATTCCAAGCTTTTGAGATCGCGGTTCAGTTGCGTGAAGATTGCTTGTTGAAGGCTGTACGTGTGTTTATGGTCTTTGAAGTACTTGAAAAATCGGGTGAGATTATTAAATCTGAACCGAGTGTGGAGCAGTTAGAAAATGAAAACTTCGATGAGCAATTTTCGGTAGCATTGATTACAAAAGACGATGCAGAAACATTGAAAGCAAAAATTATGAAAGTCTCTGAAGTAGACAATGTGATTGTGGCACCGATTCAAGTGGATGCATTGCATACGACTAACGGCGCGAATGAAGTGGAAGAGGAAGATGTTGTTGCTCCTCCAATGCCTGTCATTGCGAAAAAAGAGCCGGCTGCCCAAAAAGGGAAACGATCTGCTGCGGCTCAATCAGGTAGTAAAACGATTCGTGTCAATATCGAACGACTGGATGTGCTGATGAATCTATTTGAAGAGCTTGTTATTGACCGCGGGCGACTGCAATCGATTGCCAGCGAGTTGCATAATCCTGAGTTGAATGAAACGGTTGAACGAATGACGCGAGTATCTGGTGACTTGCAAAATATTATTTTGAATATGCGCATGATTCCAGTTGAAACGGTATTCAATCGCTTCCCGAAAATGGTCAGACAGCTTGCGCGTGAACTTGACAAGAAAATTAATCTTGAAATTGTCGGTGCTGAAACTGAGCTGGATCGGACGGTTATTGATGAAATCGGCGATCCGCTTGTTCACTTAATCCGTAATGCACTTGATCATGGTGTAGAAAGTCCGGCAGAACGACTTGCAAAAGGCAAGCCTGAGGAAGGTACGGTAACGCTTCGTGCTTATCATTCAGGAAATCACGTCTTTATCGAACTTGAAGATGATGGTGCGGGTGTCAATCGTGAGCGTGTGCTTGCAAAAGCAATTGCGAACGGTTTAGTGATGGAAGAAGCAGCAGAAGCGATGACGGATCGTCAAGTAGCCGAATTGATTCTTGCATCTGGCTTTTCGACAGCAGAGAAAATTTCGGATGTATCTGGACGTGGCGTCGGTCTGGATGTTGTAAAAAATACGATTGAATCATTGGGTGGCTATATTTCAATTGATTCAACAGAAGGACAAGGCTCATTATTCCAAGTTCAACTCCCACTGACGCTGTCGATCATTTCAGTCATGCTAGTGGAACTGGATCGTGAAGTCTATGCGGTTCCTTTGTCGTCTATTATTGAAACGGCGATTATCCAAACTTCGGATATTTTAAATGCACATAATCAGAAAGTTATTGATTTCCGTGGCAATATCGTACCGCTCGTTTACTTGAAAGAAATATTCGAGATGGATGTGGAAGAAAATGCATCTGATGGCTTCCAATCAGTCGTTATCGTTCGAAAAGGTGAAAAGTTAGCAGGGTTAGTCGTGGATTCATTCATCGGTCAGCAGGAGATTGTGCTTAAATCACTCGGCAACTACTTACAGAGTGTATTTGCAATTTCAGGTGCAACGATTCTAGGGAATGGACAAGTTGCACTCATTGTTGATTGTAATGCATTGATTAAATAGGTGGGAGTGAAAAATCGTGACTGAACTACTAGAGCAAAAAGAAATGAAAGTCATTGTTTTCCAATTGATGGAGAAGGAATACGCAATCGCTGTGGATGTTGTCCAGTCGATTGAAAAATCACTTTCGATTACCCGTGTCCCAAAGACTCCCCCTTATGTCAAAGGGGTTATCAATCTAAGAGGCGTTGTGACACCAATCGTTTCATTACGTGAGCGATTTGGCCTGGAATCGAAAGAAATCGATGACAGCACACGTATCATTATTGTCACGCTTGAAGAATTCGATGTCGGTTTAATTGTCGATGCGGCAAATGATGTACTCGATATTTCGCTTGACGCGATTGAAGCGCAGCCGGAAGTAGTCGGTACAGTAGAATCTGAATTTATTTCTGGAATTGCTAAAGTTGACAAACGATTACTAGTAATGCTGAATCTTGATAAAGTGCTTCAGCCCGTAAAGCGGGTGACGACGGATGAACTCTGATAATCACCCAATAACGGATATGCATTTGGATGTGCTGAAGGAAATCGGTAATATTGGTGCGGCGCATGCAGCAACATCGATGTCGCAATTACTAGGACGTAAAATTGATATGTATGTGCCAAAGGTTGAACTGGTGTCGTTTGATGATATGTTTGAACTTGCAGGTGGCTCTGAAAAAATTGTTGCGGGGATCTTTCTTCGTATTGAAGGCGATTTGTCCGGCAGTATGTTTTTTGTTCTCCCATTGGATTCTGCAAATCACTTTATTCAAAGGTTGACAGGGGATGGGTCGTTTGACTTCAACTCTCCTACCCTGCCAGAAATGGGCGTTTCTGCAATGCAGGAAGTTGGTAATATTCTTTCCGGTTCGTACTTATCAGCGCTGTCTGATTTCACCGGTTTGAAAATCTATCCAACAGTTCCTTCATTAAGTGTGGATATGGTTGGGGCAATCGTGAGTTTCGGACTTATTGAAATCTCTCATTATAGTGATGAAGTGATTGTCATTGACACGCAGATACGTGAAGAGGGAGAAGAGGGGATTTCGAATGTAGACGGACATTTTTTCCTACTGCCAGATCCTCCTTCCTATCTAACAATATTCCGTTCATTGGGCGTGCTGTGAAATGAATACGCTAGCGAAGGTTGTGCGTGTCGGAATTGCAGATATGAATGTGGTCAGTACACCGAATACAATTCGTACATCAGGTCTCGGTTCATGTGTCGGCGTAGTGCTTTATGATGAAATAAAAAAAATCGCAGGTTTACTGCATATTATGCTGCCGGATTCCAGTCTTGGAAAATCGGATCGTATAAATGTTGCCAAGTTTGCAGATACCGGTATTTATGCATTGATGGAGCTACTGAAAGCAGAAGGTGTTCGACCGATGTCGCTAAAGGCTAAAATTGCGGGTGGTTCACAAATGTTTCAGTTTGGTTCAAATGATACGATTCGAATAGGCCCCCGGAATGTCGAGGCTGTTAAAAAAGAATTGAAACGTTTATCAATCCCATTGATCGCGGAGGACACGGGCGGTTCAAGTGGGCGGACGATTGAATTTGACCCCGCAACATCGGTTTTGCATATCCGGACAGTTAATAAGGGGACAACAGGAATCTAGTTTTGTATGCATTCAGATGTGTCAGAACGTAGTAGGTGAAAAGGGGCGACTGAATGACTCAGTCGCCTTTTTATGTGCGAGTTTGCTATAATAATAGTAATTATGACGGAATCAGCATGGAAGGCAGGGGATTCGATGTCGAAACAGGAATTGACAGAAGAAGAGACGTGTTGGAATTCGTGGATAAAGGACCGTGACCCTGATGCTGGGGACGTACTTGTCCGGAGATACACGCCACTCGTCACTTATCATGTGCAACGTATTAGTTCGGGGCTCCCTCGAAACGTGTCACGAGATGATATCATGAGTTTGGGCTTACAAGGACTTTTTGATGCTTTGACAAAATTTGACCCGAGCAGGGATTTGAAATTTGATACGTATGCTTCTTTTCGAATCCGTGGGACAATTATCGATGGTCTAAGAAAAGAGGACTGGCTGCCGCGTTCATCAAGAGAAAAATCGAAAAAAATGGACGAGGAAATCATCCGACTGGAACAAAAATTATTGCGCTCCGCAACTCCAGAAGAAATTGCTAATCATATGGGCATGACTGTCGATGAAGTGTATCAGACAGTCCATGAACATTATTTTTCCAATGTACTCTCCATTGATGAGAAAATCAACGAAGATGATGACGAGGGAAAAGCATCCTTTGTGCTGAAGGATGAAAGGTCAAAGTCCCCTGAGCAAACGGCTATGATGAGCGAACTGATTAGTGATTTAGCGGCGACCATTAAAGAATTAAATAAAAACGAGCAAATTGTTTTAGATCTGTTCTATACGGAGGAAATGACGTTGACAGAGATTGGCGAGATTTTGAGCCTATCCACTTCGCGCATTTCACAAATTCATTCCAAGGCTTTGTTTAAGTTGCGTAAACTATTATCACCTGAAATCATTGATGGAGGGATATTATGAGTTTAAAAGCCATTGAGTTGCAAATCGCGATACCAAAAACATTTGATGCAGGGAAAATTGCTGAACAAAAACAACAACAATCCCAATTGAGCCAAGACCTTGCCAATAATCTCACAGAAAAGCAAATGTTGAAAAATAGGGAAACCGTTTTGGAGTCGGAGAAGTATGCAGCACTAGATGCTGATGGTGAACAGCGTAAAGAACAGCAGTTAGCAGAGGAACAGGAACGGCGACAAAAAGAAGAGGAAAAGAAGACGGTGCATCCTTATAAAGGGTCATTTGTCGACTTTACAGGATAACAACAATGATCTGGATATTTCTAGTGTTTTTATTTACATTGCAAATTATTGGCTTTTACTTTATCGCATTGCTATATACAAAAATCGCGAAATTTGATGAGCTTGAAAAGAAACAGCGTAAATTGATGGCGGAAATGGACGATTCACTGGTCGCCTATTTATCAGAACTGAAGGATGAGAACGAATGGCTGATTGAGCGATTAGCGACAAGAGAGGACAAACCAATCGCTGATAAGGCACCGATTACTAAAGAGCCTGAACTTGCAAAATTGGTTGTACCACCAAACGAACAGCCATCTTCTATGCCAATCACTAAACCGCAAATACCTATTAACGTCGCATTAAGGTCTTATGGGGCAGCAAACAAGCCAAAAGAACAACCTGAAGTAGAAGCCGATGATGATGATGATGATGATCGAACGCGTGCATTTGCGATGCATGATGCTGGAGAATCGATTGAGGAAATCGCGAAAAAGCTCAGAAAAGGTCGGACTGAAGTAGAATTACTTTTAAAATTTAGATGAAGTGAGTTGCAAAAAAAAGAACCGTGTGGTATATTATCCTATGGTATTACTACGCACGTGCACGGACGATAGAGAGGGTGCCGAGAGGTCGCTCTATTGGATGAAGCGCACGGAGGAATCAAACCAAACAGGAGGAATAACAAATGTCAGTAATCTCAATGAAACAATTGCTTGAAGCTGGTGTACACTTTGGTCACCAAACACGTCGCTGGAATCCGAAAATGAAAAAATTCATTTTCATGGAGCGTAACGGTATTTACATCATCGATCTTCAAAAAACGGTGAAAAAACTTGAAGAGGCATATGCATTTATGCGTCAAGTTGGTGCAGACGGTGGAAAAGTTCTATTCGTAGGTACGAAAAAACAAGCACAAGATGCAATCAAAGAAGAAGCAGAACGTGCGGGCATGTACTACATCAACCAACGTTGGCTTGGTGGTACACTAACAAACTTCGGTACGATTCAAAAACGTGTTGCACGTATGAAGCACATCGAAAAAATGGAAGAAGACGGCACATTCGACGTACTTCCTAAAAAAGAAGTTTCTCAACTTAAAAAAGAGCACGAACGCCTAGTGAAATTCCTTGGTGGTATCCGTGATATGAAAGCAATTCCAGATGTTATGTTCATCGTTGACCCTCGTAAAGAGCGCATCGCTGTAGCAGAAGCAATCAAATTGAATATTCCACTTGTTGGAATTGTTGATACAAACTGTGATCCGGATGAAATCGATTATGTGATTCCTGCAAACGATGACGCAATCCGTGCAGTACGTCTATTGACAAGCAAAATGGCTGATGCTTTGCTCGAGTCTAAACAAGGCGAAGACGAAGAAGCGGCTGAAGAAGCAACAGTAGCTGCAGAGTAAATCGAGTAAATGAACGGACGATAAGCGGCCTATCCACTTATCGTCTTTTTTAAAGGTTATCTTTATTTGTTCCATTTATATAGGTTGAACTTATGATATACATCTGCTATCCAGCGAAGGCATCTGCAAGCGCTGAGCGTTGTTAGTGGAATTCTTTAGTTCAATTTATATAATTGATGATGAAACAAACCGATAAACGTATTATTTAGGAGGAATATACAGATGGCAGTTACAGCACAAATGGTAAAAGAACTACGTGAAAAAACAGGCGCAGGTATGATGGACTGTAAAAAAGCACTAACAGAAGTAAATGGTGACATGGAAGCGGCAATCGACTTCCTACGTGAAAAAGGTCTATCTAGCGCAGCTAAAAAAGCAGACCGTATCGCAGCAGAAGGTACAACGACAATTTACGTTGACGGCAATGATGCAATCCTTCTTGAAGTAAACGCTGAGACAGATTTCGTTGCGAAAAACGAAGGCTTCCAAGTACTTGTTCAAGAACTTGCTGAGCACCTTCTTGCTACAAAACCAGCTACAGTAGAAGCAGCACATGATTCTACAATGTCAAATGGTCTTACAGTAGCAGACCATATTTCAAACGCTGTTGCAAAAATCGGTGAAAAACTGACACTTCGTCGTTTTGAAATCCGTACAAAAACAGACAACGATGCATTTGGTCCTTACCTACACATGGGTGGCCGTATCGGTGTACTTGCTGTTCTTGAAGGTTCTGCAGATGCAGAAGCTGCGAAAGATATCGCGATGCACGTTGCAGCTCTAAACCCGAAATATGTTTCACGTGACCAAGTTTCTGAAGAGGAAATCGAGCGTGAGCGTAAAGTTCTTACAGAGCAAGCACTTAACGAAGGTAAACCTGAGAATATCGTAGCGAAAATGGTCGAAGGCCGTATCGGTAAATACTTCGAAGAAATTTGTATTCTTGATCAGGCATTTGTTAAAAACTCTGACCAAAAAGTTGGCGACTTCGTAAAATCAACAGGTGGTACACTAAAAGAGTTTATCCGTTATGCTGTTGGTGAAGGTATCGAAAAACGCGAAGATAACTTTGCAGAAGAAGTTATGAGCCAAGTTAAAGGTAACTAATCCATTATAAAAACAACGAACAGGGAACACATGCATGTGTTCCCTCTTTTTCGAGAAAACAGAGTAGATGGAGGGTACAAATGAGCGTCCCACAATATAAACGAATCGTTTTGAAGTTAAGCGGAGAAGCACTTGCTGGTGACAAAGGGTTCGGACTAGAGCCCCACATCATCAAAACAGTTGCAGAGCAAGTAAAAGATGTTGTTGACCTTGATGTTGAAGTCGCGGTAGTCGTTGGCGGCGGAAATATTTGGAGAGGTAAAATCGGTAGTGAGATGGGCATGGATCGTGCTACAGCTGACTATATGGGAATGCTTGCTACGGTGATGAATTCTCTAGCGTTGCAAGATTCGCTTGAAAAGCTTGGTGTTGAAACGCGCGTATCATCTTCGATTGAAATGAGACAGGTGGCTGAACCTTACATACGTCGTAAAGCAATTCGTCACCTTGAGAAGAAGCGTGTTGTTATTTTCGCAGCAGGTACAGGGAATCCTTACTTCTCGACAGATACAACAGCGGCACTTCGCGCAGCGGAAATTGAAGCAGACGTCATTCTCATGGCTAAAAATAATGTAGATGGCGTGTACTCTGCAGATCCGATGAAAGATGAAAATGCGGTTCGATATGAAGAATTGACTTATTTAGAGGTTATTAGTCAAGGGTTAGAAGTGATGGATTCTACAGCTTCAACCCTATGTATGGACAATGATATCCCACTCGTAGTATTCTCAATTATGGAAAATGGAAATATTAAGAGAGCCGTACTCGGTGAGCCGATCGGGACGGTCGTTAGGAGGAACAAATAATGCCACAAGCAGTGATGGAGCAAACAAAAGAGCGTATGGAAAAAGCAATCGGATCGTATACAAGAGAACTTGCAACAATTCGTGCAGGACGTGCGAATGCATCTTTGTTAGACAGAATATCTGTCGAATATTACGGAGCACCTACACCTCTTAATCAGATGGCAGGTATTTCAGTACCGGAGGCGCGCCTTCTTGTCATCCAACCATATGACAAAACAACACTTGGCGATATCGAAAAAGCCATTATGAAATCAGATATCGGTATTCAACCAACGAATGATGGAACGATTATTCGTCTTGCGATTCCTGCATTGACAGAAGAGCGTCGTAAAGAATTGGTGAAACTGGTGAAAAAAGAAGCGGAAGAAGCGAAAGTTGCGATTCGTAACGTCCGCCGTGATGCAAATGATGATTTTAAAAAGCTTGAAAAAAGTGGCGATATTACGGAAGATGAACTTCGTCGCACAGGTGAAGATGTTCAAAAGCTAACAGATGCCAACATCGAAAAAATCGATGAAATCGCAAAAGCTAAAGAAAATGAAATAATGGAAATCTGATAGAAGAACTTTCTATATTTCGGGACGTCCTAATTTCGGGGCGTCTTTTTTACATGAAATTTATCGCCTAATTTGGTACGATAGAGTATGTACTTGCTCTGAAAAGTAGCTGAGTGGAGGAAACGATATGCTTGAAAGATTATTACGGAAAAAAACTGTGGTACCGGATAGTTCGTTAGCTGACCGGATTACTGACGTCAAAAGTAGGAACATCCCTGCTCATGTGGCAATTATTATGGACGGCAATGGCAGGTGGGCTAATCGTCGGAATTTACCGAGAGTAGCAGGTCATCATGAAGGGATGAAGACGGTCCGTAAAATAACACGCATTGCAAATGACCTTGGCATTCAAGTGCTGACACTGTATGCTTTCTCCACAGAAAATTGGAAACGACCGAAATTAGAAATAGATTTTCTTATGAAACTTCCTGGTGAGTTTCTAAGTACGTATCTGCCTGAACTGATTGAACAAAATGTGAAAGTTGAAATGATTGGTAATAGTGATTTGTTACCGAAGCATACGAAAAAAGCAATCGAAAAGGCTATGAAAGAAACGGCGCATAACGATGGCTTAGTGTTGAACTTCGCTATGAATTACGGCAGTAGGCTTGAAATTGCAGAGACGGTGAAAGACATTGTTGCGCTCGTTGCAGATGGGGCTATTGCAGTAGACGATATCGATGAGTCACTTATTAGCTCTAACCTGATGACGGCTCATTTACCTGAACCCGATTTGCTCATTCGCACAAGCGGTGAAGTTCGCCTATCTAATTTCATGCTTTGGCAACTCGCTTACGCCGAATTTTCGTTTACGGATGTACTATGGCCTGATTTTGATGAAGCATGTATGTTGAATGCAATTGAAGAATTTCAAATGCGCAATAGGCGTTTTGGAAGTGTCGAAGGAGAGAAGAACGTATGAAACAAAGGATTGTGACCGCACTTGTGGCGTTCGCTTTTTTCATCCCACTCGTCATTATAGGTGGCTTGCCATTTACGATTGCAATCTATGCAATTGCGACGATTGGTCTGTATGAGCTATTACGTATGAAAGGCATCTCTCTTTTTTCGGTAGCAGGTTTTCTTACGTGGCTAGGGCTTGCTATATTATTGATGCCTGCTTCTTGGGCAATCGGTGTGCAAGATGCCCTTGGCTATTCGAAAATGGAACTGGTATTTGCCATTGTTTTATTATTATTAGTGCATACGGTTGTTGTGAAAAATCGTTTTACATTTGATCATGCGGCTTTTTCAGTTCTAGGGGCCTTGTATGTTGGAATAGGATTTTATTATTTGATTGAAACGAGATTGGCAGGAATTGAGTATATTATCTATGCATTGATGGTTATTTGGACAACGGATTCGGGTGCTTACTTTACGGGGCGAAAAATCGGTAAGCGGAAGTTATGGCCAGAAATATCTCCGAATAAAACAGTTGAAGGGTTTGTCGGTGGAATTATCTATGCGATTGTTTTTGCATGCGTATTTCAATATTTCTTCCCAATTGCCTCAACCTATGTTGTACTCATCATTGTGACGATTATCGCGTCGATTGTCGGACAACTTGGTGATCTTGTTGAATCGGCTCTCAAAAGGCATTATGAAGTAAAGGATTCAGGAAAGCTGCTACCGGGACATGGTGGAATTTTGGACAGATTCGATAGTCTGCTTTTCGTGTTACCACTCCTGCATTTTCTTCATTTTGTAGGATAAGGGAAAGGACGTCTTGAAGGTGAAAAAAATTAGTTTACTTGGAGCAACAGGCTCTATTGGTACACAAACATTAGACATCATTGAATCGAATCCCGAAAAATTTACGCTCGTATCTTTTTCGGCTGGGAAGAATATCGATAGAGTACGGGAAATTACGGCTACGCATCAGCCGCAGCTCGTATCTGTCATAAGACGAGAAGATGCACAAACGCTACAGGCGGAGTTTCCAGCCGTCAAATTTGTCTTTGGAGAAGAGGGTCTTGTAGAAGTGGCGGCACATGCGAATGCGGATGTACTTGTGAATTCCGTTATTGGAAGTGTCGGGCTTAAACCCACGCTAGAAGCGATACGCGTAGGCATTACGATTGCTATTGCCAATAAGGAAACACTCGTTGCTGCAGGGGATATAGTGATGGCAGAAGCGCGTAAATACGGTGTGCCGTTATTGCCAGTCGATAGTGAGCACTCGGCACTTTTCCAAGCATTGAATGGTGAAAATCCGAAGCGTGTATCGCGACTTATTTTAACAGCGTCGGGCGGTAGTTTCCGCAATCTATCTCGTGCAGAATTGGCCGGCGTGACAGTTGAACAAGCATTGGCGCATCCCAATTGGTCAATGGGCAATAAATTGACGATTGACTCGGCAACGATGATGAATAAAGGGCTTGAAGTCATCGAGGCACATCACTTGTTCAATATGCCGTACGATCAAATTGATTGTCTGCTACATAAAGAGAGCATTATTCATTCGATGGTTGAATTCCAAGATACAAGTGTGATGGCGCAACTAGGTTCACCTGATATGCGTGTGCCTATTCAATACGCATTAACGTATCCGGATCGTATGCCAATGCAAAATGCGAAGCCACTTCGTCTAGAGGATATCGGTAAGTTGCATTTCGAGAAAATGGATTTTGATCGTTTTAAAGCGCTAGCACTTGCCTATGCAGCAGGTAGGGAAGGCGGTACGATGCCGACTGCTATGAATGCTGCAAATGAGGTGGCGGTTGAGTTGTTCATGAAAGGGCAAATCCCGTTTGTCCAAATCGAAGAGATGATTGAGCGTGCGATGGATGCACATCAAACAATTGTTGCACCGAATCTCGAAGCAATTTTAGAAACCGATTCGCGTACGCGGCAATTGGTCTATGATTTGGTAAAATGAGAGCTTGGACCAACAATCTGTTGGTCCAAGCCTCCGGCGGACGTCACAGATTGTTAAGGAGAGCTAAGCAGGCGGTCTGAGTGAGCGACGTCCTAAAGAGAAGTGCCTTAATTTCTGCAAAAACACAGAAATACGGCAAATCGAACCCTTCGTAGTTCGATTCGCAATTACGCCGAGGCGTAATTGATAAAAGACCTAAGTGGTCAGTGAAGGTGGTTTTTCATGGAAACCGTTATTGCGTTTATTATTATATTTGGTTCGCTCGTCTTTTTTCATGAACTTGGGCATTTCCTGTTTGCGAAAAGGGCAGGCATTATGGTACGCGAATTTGCAATTGGCTTCGGGCCGAAAATTATTGGTATTCGAAAAGGTGAAACGCTTTATACTGTTCGACTGCTACCGCTTGGTGGATATGTCAGGATGGCAGGCGAAGATTTTGATACGGTCGAACTTCAGCCGGGTTATCGAGTAGGGCTGATTATCGGTGTGTCGGGAAAAGTAGAGAAAATCTATTTGAACCGCAATGTTTCGAATCCTGATGTGTTATTTCTTGAAACAGAATCATCCGATTTAGAAAAAGCGTTATTTATTGAAGGGTATGACGATGAGGGGCAACTTGTTCGATATGATATTTCGCGAAAAGCAGTCATTATCGAAAAAGGTCAAGAAACATTGATTGCGCCATATGATCGTCAGTTTGAATCGAAATCACTAGGTCACAGGACAATGACGATATTTGCAGGGCCGTTGTTTAACTTCATCCTTGCGTTTTTCATCTTTCTTGCACTTGGACTGATGCAAGGGATTCCGGTGAAAGAACCGGTTATCTCGGAAGTAATGAGCGATGGAGCGGCTTATGCAGCTGGAATGGAAACAGGAGACTACGTCAAAGAAGTTGAAGGTTTACCAATTAATGAGTGGCAAGATTTTGTGAAGATTATTCAGGAGAATCCTGGCGTACCGCTTGGTTTTGTAGTGGAGCGTGATGGGGCAACTGTGCCGTTGGAAATTACTCCGAATACGATAGTGGATGAAAAAACGGGCGAACAATTTGGTCAAATTGGCATAACAAGGCCGTTGGAAAAGGATCCATTAAAAGCAGTTGTCTTTGGAGCGGATCAGACTGTTACTTGGATTAAGGAGATATTTGGACTGCTTGGCAAGCTCGTAACAGGGCAATTCTCGATAGATGCATTGTCGGGGCCTGTGGGCATTTATCAGGCTACAGATGCGGTTGCACAGCACGGTTTCTTTAGTTTGATGAACTGGGCAGCGATATTGAGTATCAACCTTGGGATTATGAATTTATTGCCATTGCCTGCATTAGATGGTGGAAGATTATTATTTTTCCTAATCGAAGCGGTTCGTGGCAAGCCAGTAGACAAGCAAAAAGAAGGTATGGTCCATTTTGTCGGGATTGTCTTACTCATGATTCTCATGCTAGTCGTCACTTGGAATGATATCCAACGACTATTTTTACAGTAAAGACAAGCGGAAGCGCCTTGGCGCCTGAAGTCTAGACAATAACAGAAACCGATGAACTTAAATCGAACTAAGGGTGGGAACAGAAATGAGACAATCACGAACATTTATCCCAACAATGCGTGAAATACCTGCGGATGCAGATATTAAGTCGCATCAATTGCTCTTGCGTGCGGGATTTATCCGTCAAAATACAAGCGGAATCTATTCATTTCTACCTCTAGGCAAGAAAGTACTGCAAAAAATCGAACGTATTATTCGAGAAGAGATGGAAGCGATTGAAGCGGTTGAAGTATTCCTACCTGCTTTGCAGCAGGCAGAGCTGTGGCAGGAATCAGGACGTTGGGATGCCTATGGGCCTGAGTTATTTCGACTCACAGATCGTCATAATCGAGCATTTGCACTTGGTCCAACACATGAAGAAGTGATTACTTCCCTTGTTCGTGATGAAGTGAAATCCTATAAAAAGTTACCGTTAACGATGTATCAGATTCAGACGAAGTTCAGGGACGAGCAACGGCCGCGCTTTGGCCTTCTTCGTGGACGTGAGTTCATCATGAAAGATGCGTATTCATTCCATGCGACGGAAGATAGTCTTCATGAGAAATACATGGACATGATGCAAGCGTACACGAATATTTTCACGCGACTGGGGCTCAATTTCCGTGCAGTACTTGCAGATGGCGGTTCAATCGGTGGGACAGATACGCATGAATTTATGGCACTGTCTGATATTGGTGAAGATACAATCGCATACAGTGACACATCTTCCTATGCGGCTAATATTGAAATGGCTGAAGTAAATGTGGTTTATGAAAAAGTGGATGAGCCGCTGAAAGAAGTCATGAAGGTAGAGACGCCGGGGCAAAAGACGATTGATGAAGTGACATCGTTCCTAGAGGTTGATGCAACACGTCTTATTAAGACGCTAATCTTTCAAGCGGACGATGAATTAGTTGTCGTACTCAGCCGTGGCGATCATGAGATTAATGCAATCAAGCTTAAAAATGCGCTCGGTGCGACGAACGTCGAGCTTGCGCAAGAAGCAGATGTGTTAAAACTCTTATCGTGTGAGGTTGGGTCGATTGGCCCTGTTAAATTACCAGTTGGCTTGAAAGTAATTGCCGATCATGCAGTTGCGGCTATCGTCAACGGTGTTTGTGGTGCCAACGAAGATGACTTCCATTTGTCGAATGTTAATCCTGAACGCGATTTTGCAGTTGATCGTTATGAGGATTTGCGTTTTATCCAAAAAGGGGATGCATCTCCGGATGGCGAAGGCGTTATTAAATTTGCTGAAGGCATTGAACTCGGGCATATTTTCAAATTGGGTACAACGTACAGCGAAGCGATGGAAGCGACGTTCCTTGACGAAAATGGGAAAGCGAAGCCGTTCATCATGGGGTGTTATGGGATTGGTGTTTCTCGTATTCTGGCGGCAGTTGCGGAGCAATTCAATGACGAAAGCGGCTTGAAGTGGCCGACAAAACTGGCTCCTTTCGATGTGCATCTTGTCGCGGTTAACGTGAAGGATGAAGCGCAACAAGAGCTAGCGGATGAACTGTATGGTGTTTTAAAATCATATCGCTATGATGTCCTGTATGACGATCGACCTGAACGTGCAGGTGTTAAATTTGCGGATTCAGATTTGATTGGCCTACCGGTACGTATTACAGTCGGTAAGAAAGCGTCTGAAGGTATTGTCGAAGTGAAATTTAGACAAACTGGAGATGCGACGGAATGGCAAAAAGAAGAGATTACCGAAAAGCTACAAGCTTTTTTCGGAGTATAATACGTATCAGCGAAGGGAAGGCCGTCTGTCGGTACTTCCCTTCTTTTCACTGAAAGCGGAAAGGAGCTGCTTATGGACGCGAAGAAAAAATTATTCACGCTGCTACAGCAAGTGGGGATGACGGAAGATCAATATGTTGTCCATTTTGAACATGCGGAACTAACCCGTGTCAATATTCATAAAAAGTCGAGAGTATGGCAGTTTAACGTAACCGTCGGCAAACCGTTACCGATTGATGTGTACATGATTTTTTCTCAACGTGTGCGCGAGGCATTTTCAGCGATTGCGACCGTTAAGTTGCATGTAACGTCAACGAATCCCGAAGTAGATGAGCAATTGATGGCGGATTACTGGCCACTAATTATTGAAGAAATTAGTGTGATGTCTCCACCAATTCGGCAACGACTTAGTAGCCAGAAGCCGGTCATGGCAGGCGGCAAGATGACATTGCTTTGTATAAATGATATGGAATTGCAGACGTTAAAAGGAAAGTATGCAGCGTTGCTTGCGGATGTCTACGCTACGTTTGGTTTTGTGAAACCGATTGTCGATTTTAAATTGACGGAGGAAGACAGTGGTGAGGAAGCGGCTCGCCAGGCATTTATGGCACAGCGAGAAGCGGAAGAGGAAGCGCTCGGACAAAAAGCGCTGGCGGATATGAAACAGCGTGAGACGTCTATGAAAGAGAGTGGTGCCACGATTACTGGACCATTCCGTCTCGGTACACCGATTAAGCCGGATGAGCCACTTATGGAAATCCAGCAAATTCAAGACGAGGAGCGTCGCATCACGATTGAAGGGTATGTCTTTGCGACAGAAGTTCGCGAACTCCGCAGTGGCCGCTCGTTGTTGACCATCAAAGTGACGGATTATACGGATTCCATTCTTGTGAAAATGTTCTCACGGGACAATGAAGATGCGGAAATGATGAAGACCTTGAAAAAAGGCGCGTGGATTCGTGCACGTGGTGGGATTCAGAATGATACGTTTGTCCGTGATTTGATTATGATGGCGCAAGATGTGATGGAGATTGCACCAATCATTCGGCAAGACAAGGCGCCGGCGGATCGCAAGCGGGTTGAATTACATGCCCATACGACGATGAGTCAAATGGATGCGGTCGTCTCGGCATCTGCCCTAGTAGGACAAGCGGCGAAATGGGGGCATCCTGCTGTCGCTATTACGGATCATGCCAATGTGCAATCGTTTCCGGAAGCTTACTCAGCAGGGAAAAAGCATGGTGTGAAAGTCATTTTTGGATTGGAAGCGAACTTGGTTGACGATGGTGTGCCGATTGTTTTTGATGAACAGCATCGCAAGCTCGAAGATGATACGTATGTCGTTTTTGACGTGGAGACGACAGGTCTATCAGCCGTCTACGATACGATTATTGAGTTGGCAGCGGTTCGTTTGAAAGATGGGGAGATTGTCGAGACATTTGAACGTTTTGCCAACCCGCACCATCCGCTGTCCTCGACAACGACGGAGTTGACGGGGATTACGGATGATATGGTGAAAAATGCACCTGAAGTTGCAGAGGTTGTTAAAGATTTCAGTGATTTCATTGGCGACTCTATTCTTGTTGCGCATAATGCGAAATTCGATATGGGATTCTTTTATGAGGCGTCTAAGAAGGCGGGATTGCCTGCTGTAACATATCCAGTCATTGATACGTTGGAACTGGCTCGTTTCATTCACCCTGAAATGCGTAATCACCGGTTGAATACGTTGGCGAAAAAGTACAATATCGAACTGACGCAGCATCACCGGGCGATTTACGATACAGAAGCGACAGCACATCTCTTTTTGAAGCTGATGAAAGCGTCTGAAGAGAAAGGCATCGTTTATTTGGATGATTTTAATCGTCATATTGGTGAGGGCGATGCTTACAAACGTTCACGTCCATCGCATTGTACGTTGCTAGCAGTGAATGATGAAGGCTTGAAGAATCTGTTCAAATTGGTTTCATATTCGCATATGGACTATTTTTACCGAGTCCCGCGTATTCCGCGCTCCATGCTCGTCAAATATCGAAAAGGGTTACTTGTCGGATCTGGCTGTGACAAGGGAGAAGTGTTCGAAGGACTTATGCAGAAGTCGCTAGATGAGGTTGAGGAAATTGCTAAGTTTTATGATTACTTGGAAGTTCATCCGAAGCCAGTCTATTCACATTTACTTGAAATGGAATTGATTCGCGATGAATGGAATTTAGAAGACATTATGCGCAAAATGATTAAGCTTGGCAAGAAGGTTGATTTGCCGGTTTGTGCGACAGGCAATGTCCATTATATCGATGAAACAGATGCGACATTCCGTAAAGTGCTCGTTCGTTCGCAAGGCGGTGCCAATCCGATGAACCGGCATGGCTTGCCAGCGGTTCACTTCCGAACAACAGATGAAATGCTGGAAGAGTTCTCCTTCCTTGGCGCACAGGTGGCGGAGGAAATTGTCATTGATAATCCACTTGCCATTTTGGAGAGAATCGGTGATGTCAAGCCGATTAAAGACGATTTATATACGCCGACAATCGAAGGTGCAGATGAAGAAGTACGGGAATTGACGTATTCGATGGCGCACCGAATTTATGGAGAGCAATTACCGGAGATTATTGAAGCGCGTATTGAAAAAGAATTGAAGTCCATTATTGGGCACGGCTTTGCGGTTATTTACCTCATCTCCCATAAACTTGTGAAGCGCTCGTTGGACGATGGTTATCTTGTTGGGTCGCGTGGTTCGGTTGGATCATCGCTCGTTGCGACCATGATGGAAATTACGGAAGTGAACCCACTACCGCCACATTATGTATGTGCAACGTGTAAAACATCGGAGTTTTTTGATGACGGTTCAGTCAGCTCAGGCTATGACTTACCGGACAAAGTGTGCCCTACTTGTGCAACGAAATTTAAAAAAGATGGGCAAGATATCCCGTTTGAGACGTTTTTAGGGTTTAAAGGGGATAAAGTTCCAGATATCGATTTGAACTTCAGCGGTGACTATCAAGCACATGCACATAACTATACGAAGGATCTGTTTGGTGAGGATTATGTGTACCGTGCGGGAACGATTGGTACAGTTGCTGAGAAGACGGCTTACGGTTATGTACGTGGCTATATGAACGATAATAACTTGACGTTCCGTGGGGCTGAGATTGATCGACTCGTGCAAGGTTGTTCAGGCGTTAAACGAAATACGGGGCAGCACCCAGGTGGTATTATCGTTGTGCCGGATAACATGGATATTTTTGATTTTTCTCCAGTTCAGTTCCCGGCAGACGATGTGAATTCAAGCTGGAAGACGACGCATTTTGACTTCCATTCCATCGATAATAACTTGTTGAAGCTGGATATTCTCGGACATGATGATCCGACGATGATTAAAATGCTACAAGACCTTTCGGGCATTGATCCGCTGACGATTCCGCCTGATGATGAAGGTGTTATGGCCTTATTCAGTGGGACATCATCGCTCGGTGTGACGGAAGAGCAAATTGGCTGTAAGACGGGGACGCT
Source organism: Sporosarcina sp. FSL K6-1522 (assembly GCF_038622445.1). Lineage (GTDB taxonomy): Bacteria > Bacillota > Bacilli > Bacillales_A > Planococcaceae > Sporosarcina. The sequence continues at coordinate 3,690,668 of NZ_CP152019.1, read as the reverse complement.
TGGGGTACCAGAGTTTGGGACGCGCTTTGTGCGACAAATGTTGGAAGAAACGAAACCATCCACATTCTCGGAGCTTATTCAGATTTCAGGCCTATCCCATGGTACGGACGTTTGGCTCGGCAATGCACAGGAATTAATTCAAAATAAAACCTGCCAACTATCCGATGTAATCGGTTGTCGTGATGATATTATGGTGTACTTGATTTACCAAGGGCTCGATCCATCTATGGCGTTTAAAATCATGGAATCTGTTCGGAAAGGGAAAGGTTTGACGCCGGAATTTGAAGAAGAAATGAAGGCGCAGGGCGTTCCGAATTGGTACATCGACTCCTGTAAAAAGATTAAATACATGTTCCCGAAGGCGCACGCCGCCGCTTATGTTCTGATGGCGCTTCGGATTGCATATTTTAAAGTACATCATCCTATTCTGTACTATGCGACGTACTTCTCGATACGGGCAACGGATTATGACCTCATTACAATGACGAAAGGCTCGGCATCCATGCGGGCACAAATTAAAGAAATCAATGCAAAAGGGTTAGATGCATTGCCGAAAGAAAAGAGTTTACTTACAGTGCTTGAAATTGCACTTGAGATGAGTGAACGAGGCTTTTCCATTGTAAAGCCGGATCTGTATAAATCAGATGCAACGATGTTCCTCATTGATGGCGATATGCTGATTCCGCCGTTTAACTCGATTCCATCACTTGGGACAAACGTTGCCAATATGATCGTTGAAGCGAGAAAGGACGGAGAGTTTCTGTCGAAGGAGGATCTTCAGCAACGTGGACGCGTTTCAAAAACGGTTATTGAATATATGGATACGCTCGGTTGTCTTGAAGGGATGCCTGAGGCTAATCAGCTGTCGTTGTTCTAGCACATTATTTGCGCACTTTTCTAACGTATGGTATGATGAGAACAACTTTTGTAATAGTCTTTGCGCAAAAAGAGTGGGATTTCCCGCTCTTTTCTGTTGTTCTGTACTGTTTTATTGAGATTCCGGGAGGGTTAAGATGAGTAAAATTACAGAAGAAATTGAAAAACTCGTCAGTCCAATTGTAGATGACTTACAGCTAGAACTTGTTGACATCGAATTTGTGAAAGAAGGAAGAGACTGGTTCTTAAGGGTCTATATCGATACACCTGAGGGCAATATCGATATCGATCAATGTGCGCAAGTGAGCGAGAAGTTAAGTGAAGAGCTTGATCGCACAGATCCGATTTCCCAAAACTATTTTCTTGAAGTGTCTTCGCCAGGTGCAGAGCGCCCGTTGAAAAAGGAAGAAGATTTTCAACAAGCAATTGGCCAATATGTCTTCATCAAAACCTATGAAGCGATTGACGGCATGAAGGAATTCGAAGGGTATCTACTCGCATATGGACCAGATGCGCTTGAAGTAGAAGTGCGCATCAAGACTAGAAAGATAACTGTCATCATTGACAAGGAAAAAATTGCGCTAGCTCGTTTAGCTATTGATTTTTCCGCATAATTGAACGTAGGAGTGATTAACTATGAGTAGTGATCTACTCGATGCATTGACCGCCCTTGAAAAGCAGAAAGGCATTTCAAGAGACGTGTTAGTAGAAGCGATCGAAGCTGCCCTTGTGACAGCGTATAAACGCAATTTCAACCAAGCACAAAACGTCCGGGTGGATTTAAACCTAGACAAAGGGACGATGAAAGTCTATTCCCGTAAAGATGTTGTTGAAGAAGTCGAGGATGATCGTTTACAGATCTCTCTTGAAGACGCACAGATGATTAACCCTGCTTACGAATTGGAAGATATCGTTGAGCAAGAAGTAACACCACGCGACTTTGGTCGTATCGCAGCACAAACGGCTAAACAAGTCGTCACACAACGTGTTCGTGAAGCTGAGCGTGGCATCATCTATGATGAATACGTGGATCGTGAAGATGACATTGTCAATGGGATTGTAGAACGCTTTGACGCGCGTAACTTATATGTTGGATTAGGCAAAGTAGAGGCAGTATTGCCTGTTGGTGAACAAATCCAAACGGAAACATATCAACCACATGATCGTATTAAAGTATATATTACAAAAGTGGAACGAACTTCACGCGGACCTCAGGTGTTTGTGTCAAGAACACATCCAGGGCTGTTACGTAGATTGTTTGAAATGGAAGTACCAGAAATCTACGACGGCATCGTTGAAATTAAATCGATTGCACGTGAAGCGGGCGACCGTTCAAAAATTTCCGTTCATACGAATAACGAAGAAGTCGATCCAGTTGGTTCATGTGTTGGGGCAAGAGGTGCACGTGTCCAAACGATTTCGAATGAATTAAATGGTGAAAAAGTCGATATCGTAGAATGGTCTGAAGATCCGATTATTTTCGTGGCAAATGCATTGAGCCCTTCGAAAGTATTGGATGTCCAAGTGAATGAGGAAGAAAGATCGACAATGGTCGTTGTGCCTGACTACCAATTGTCACTTGCTATCGGGAAGCGTGGACAGAATGCACGACTGGCTGCTAAATTGACAGGTTGGAAAATTGACATTAAAAGTGAAACGGATGCCCGTGAACTAGGAATGTATCCGCCTGTTTTTGACGAAACTGTTCAAGAGCAACCGCTTGAAGAACAGGCCGTTGTCTACGAAGACGATCCGTATATCATGAATGATGATGAGGAAGAAATCGACAACGAACCAATCGATTTATATTCGGATAGCGAAGACTGATAGGAAAGGATGCATACACATGACAAACATGAAAAAAGTACCTTTGCGTAAATGCGCGGCAACGGGCGAAATGTTTCCGAAAAAAGAAATGATTCGCATTGTGCGCACGAAGGAAGGGGAAGTTTCAGTTGATCTCACAGGTAAGAAGTCGGGCCGGGGGACATATGTGTCAAAATCCGAAGAAGCCGTTGAAACTGCGCGCCGTAAACGTTCGATTGAAAGTCAACTAGGAGCAGCTGTACCTGAGCAAGTCTATGATGATCTTCTCCATGCAATACGCCGGGAGGCTTTGAAATGACAGATCCGAAAAAGATCTTTCAACTGCTTGGCATGGCCGCGCGTGCAAGGATGATTATTACGGGTGAAGAATTGGTCTTACGTGACGTAAGGTCAAACACTGCACACCTCGTGATTATCGCCGAAGATGCATCTAAAAATACAATGAAAAAAGTAACAGATAAATGTACGTTTTACAACGTTGAGAAGCATGTTTTCGGGAGTCGCGAAGATCTTGGGCATGCAATCGGAAAAGAGTCGCGGGTCGTACTCGCGCTAACGGACGCAGGTTTTGCTAAAAAACTGTCCGGGCTCCTCAACGAATACAACCGGGGGTGGGCTAATGACGAAAATACGTGTACACGAATACGCGAAACAAGTGAATCGGACAAGTAAAGAAGTTATCGATGAGCTTGGAAAAATAAATGTGAGTGTGACAAACCATATGTCGACGTTAGATAAAGAGGCGATTACGAAGTTGGACAGCAAATTCAACAAAAACACGAAGCAAGCAGCACCAAAATCACCTGAACAAAAAGAGAATGCCAAGCCAGCACGTACGGCTAGCAATTCGAATACAGGTCAAGGTGGTCAATCACGCCAAGGCGGCAACCGTCCGGCACAAGGTAGTCAATCACGTCCAGGCCAACAAGGAGGACAAGGTGGCAACCGTCCGGCACAAGGTGGTCAATCCCGTCCAGGTCAAGGAGGACAAGGTGGCAACCGTCCGGCACAAGGTGGTCAATCCCGTCCAGGTCAAGGAGGACAAGGTGGCAACCGTCCGGCGCAAGGTGGTCAATCGCGCCCGGGTCAAGGCGCACAGGGCGGCAATCGCCCAGCACAAGGTGGTCAATCCCGTCCAGGTCAAGGTGCACAGGGCGGTAATCGTCCAGCACAAGGCGGTCAATCACGTCCAGGCGGTCGCGGTGGGCGTCCACCAGCACGTGGTATTAACCAAGGACGCAGAAGATACCGTCCAGCTCCACAACCAAAAGTGGAACTACCATTACCAGAAAAAATTACATTCTATGAATCACTATCTGTCGCTGAACTTGCACAAAAGCTCCATCGTGAACCAGCTGAAATCATTAAAAAATTGTTCATGCTTGGTGTTATGGCAACAATCAACCAAGAACTTGATAAAGATGCGATTGAGCTAATCTGTGCAGATTACGAAGTGGAAGTTGAAGAGGAAATCCGCATTGACGTGACGGATCTTGAAATTTATTTCGAAGAGCCAGAATCGGAAGAAACGGAAACAAATCCAATTGAACGTCCACCAGTTGTAACAATCATGGGGCACGTTGACCACGGGAAAACGACGCTTTTGGACTCTATTCGTAATACGAAAGTAACACAGGGCGAAGCGGGTGGAATCACGCAGCATATCGGTGCGTATCAAATTCAAGAAAAAGGTAAAAAAATCACGTTCTTAGATACACCAGGTCACGCAGCATTTACAACAATGCGTGCACGTGGAGCAAAAGTAACGGATTTAACAATTCTTGTTGTTGCGGCTGATGATGGTGTGATGCCACAAACGATTGAAGCGATTAACCATGCGAAAGCAGCAGAAGTTCCAATTATCGTTGCAGTAAACAAAATGGATAAGCCGACAGCGAATCCTGACCGTGTTATGCAAGAATTGACTGAGCATGGCCTTGTAGCAGAGGCTTGGGGTGGAGATGCAATCTTCGTACCAATCTCTGCATTGAAAGGCGAAGGAATCGACCAATTGCTTGAAATGGTTCTGCTTGTTGCAGAAGTGGGCGAATTGAAAGCTGATCCAAACATTCGTGCACGTGGAACAGTTATTGAAGCACAACTTGACCGTGGTAAAGGATCAGTTGCAACACTTCTAGTTCAAGATGGAACGCTTCATGTAGGTGATCCAATTGTTGTTGGGAACACATATGGTCGAGTTCGTGCGATGATTAGTGATATCGGTCGTCGTGTGAAAGAAGCTGGCCCATCAACACCAGTTGAAATCACTGGTTTAAGCGATGTACCACAAGCGGGTGACCGTTTTGTTGTCTTTGAAGATGAGAAAACAGCACGTCAAATTGGTGAAGCAAGAGCAGGCGAGGCACTGCAAGAGCAACGCGTTGAAAAAACACGCGTAACACTTGATAACTTGTTTGATCAAATGAAACAAGGCGAAATGAAAGAATTGAACTTAATCGTAAAAGCAGACGTACAAGGTACGGTTGAAGCGATGGCAGCCTCATTGATGAAAATCGAAGTTGAGGGCGTTAACGTGAAAATCATCCATACGGGCGCAGGTGCGATTAACGAATCGGATATTTCACTTGCTTCTGCATCGAATGCGATTGTTATTGGCTTTAACGTTCGTCCAGACGTCAACGCGAAGCGTGCGGCAGACGAAGAAGGCGTTGATATTCGTCAACACCGTGTTATCTATAAAGTAATTGAAGAAATCGAGTTGGCTATGAAAGGTATGCTTGATCCTGAATATGAGGAGAAAGTAATTGGCCAAGTTGAAGTACGTGAAACATTTAAAGTGTCTAAAATCGGTACGATTGCGGGAAGCTATGTAACAGACGGTAAAATCACTCGTGATTCAAGCGTCCGCGTTATTCGTGATAACATTGTTATTTTCGAAGGCGAATTGGATACATTGAAACGCTTTAAAGATGATGCCAAAGAAGTGGCAAAAGGCTATGAGTGTGGAATTACCATTAAAAAGTTCGACGATATTAAAGAAGGCGATATTATCGAAGCATTCGTAATGGAAGAAATTAAACGCGTATGATCGTATACGCGGAATGTTGTTTCTTCATTCCGGAGGCGGCTTCTTTGAAAGACAAACGGTCTGTATTGAAACGAATGACGGATCGAGTGAAGAATGCGTATAACGTCTCCATCGCGGAAATCGATCATCAAGACTTATGGCAACGAACGACAATTGCGCTCGTTGCGACAGCTTCATCGAAAGATGCAGCTGAGCGTGAAGTAAGACGGGCAATTCGTTTTCTGGAATCGAATCCTGAATGGGAAATGTCCGAGTTTACGCTCGATTATTACTGATACGGAATCGGGGTGACTATCCATGTCAATGCGTGCTAACCGTGTCGCAGAGCAGATGAAGAAAGAACTTGGTGCAATCATCGGTCAAAAATTGAAAGATCCACGAATCGGTTTCGTAACGGTAACTGATGTCGAAGTGACCGGTGATCTTCAACAAGCAACTATTTTTATCTCCGTTCTTGGGAAAGATTCGGAAAAGGAAGATACGCTGAAAGGGCTCAACAAGGCGAAAGGATTTATTCGCACAGAAATCGGCCAGCGAATCAGATTACGAATCACACCTGAAATCAAGTTCGAAATCGATGAATCCGTTGCCTACGGAAATCGAATCGACTCGCTTCTCAGACAGGTCAAAGACGGACAGGATGACTAAACAAAGAAAAGCGGAAGCGCCTGGTCAGGGGCGTCAGGCATAAGCTAGCTTATGACCCGAGCTCCTAGGCGCTGAAGCTAGACACTAAGAAAAGCGTAGGCGTCTAATCACTGGCGCACGAAGCTAGACAGCAAGAAAAACGGAGGGAGTCGGTGTCCACAAGGACTTTCCGGCTCCCTCCGTTTACATATAACCAGAAGTTTAACTTGATTCAGCAGAAGTACTTATTGCTATAAGTGGTAGGATGAATGCTAAATGGTATTTCAATCAGAGGGAGTTCAAACTCCCGACGCAATTACGCCGAGGCGTAATTGATAATGGAGGAGGCAAATCGAATGGACGGAATACTTCCTCTCTGGAAAGAAAAAGGCATGACGTCACATGATTGTGTATTCAAATTGCGAAAAATTCTTGGCACGAAAAAAGTTGGACATACGGGGACGCTGGATCCAAGTGTTGAAGGTGTGCTACCGATTTGTATTGGACAGGCTACCAAAGTAGCGGAGTATGTGACGGATTCTGGTAAGGAATACGTGGCAGTTGTGTCGATTGGAAAGGCGACTGAAACGGAAGACGCAGATGGTGAAGTCGTCGCTTCGGATGAATCGTTGAAGCAGATTTCAAGAGAACAGATTGAGGAAGCGCTTGCTCAATTGACAGGTGAAATCGTGCAGATCCCACCGATGTATTCAGCTGTAAAGGTCAATGGGCGTAGACTCTACGAATATGCACGTAAAGGGATTGAAGTCGAACGCCCTGAGCGCAGAGTCATGATTCATGAAATCGAGTTACTTGATGCTGTACAATTGTATGAAGGTGAAGAGGTAACGTTCCGCATTCGAGTGGCTTGTGGAAAGGGCACATATATTCGTACGCTGGCTGTTCAAATTGGTGAACTGCTAGGCTATCCGGCACATATGGCATCACTTGTCCGCACAGCTTCAGGGACATATAGACAAGCCGATTGTCGGACGTTAGATGAAGTGCGAGCTTTGCAAGAGGCGGGAGAAATTACAGCAATTATGCGTCCACTTGAAGATGCGCTTACGGATTTTCCATCCATTGAAATTGCTGACGACTTATATGAAAAAGTAGCGAATGGTCAAGTGTTGCCAGAGCATCCGCTACTTCAAAGTGAAGAGTCAATCGTCTTTACGAAAGCGAATAAAGCGATTGCTGTCTATAAGAAACATCCTTCCAAGCTTGGTTTGATGAAGCCTGAAAAGATGTTTCCGTTGAACATGTAAGGGGGAATTATATTGAAGATACACAAATTGCATTATCCCGGAAATGTTGAAATTGAACCAGTTGAACAGTATTCGCTTGCCATCGGATTTTTTGATGGTTTGCATAAAGGGCATCAGGCTGTCATTGGCGGCGCGAAAAAGAAAGCGGAAGAACTTGGCATCCGATCGGCAGTTATGACATTTGATCCACATCCATCACATCTTTTTGGTGGTGGTAAAAATAAGGTTAGCTACATTACACAATATCCAGAGAAAGCAAGATTGCTTGAGGCGATGGGTATCGATACGTTATTTATTGTCACATTCGACATGGCGCTTGCATCCCTGTCACCGGAGAAATTCGTGGACATTTTTATCAAAGACTTGGGCGTTCAGCATGTAACGGCTGGCTTTGATTTTACGTTCGGTTCAAAAGGGGCAGGAACGATGGAACAGATGGCTGCCTTGTCAGGCGGTACTTTTGGAACGACTGTTATCGATAAGGTGACGGATAATGGCGAAAAGGTCGCCTCAACACGCATTCGGCAGCTGTTAGCAGAGGGAAATGTTGAAGAGGCGGCTTTGCTACTTGATCGACCATTTCGGACAGTTGGTACCGTTGTGCACGGCGAAAAACGAGGGCGTTTACTCGGGTTTCCGACGGCCAATGTTCAGCCGGCTGATGATACCGTGTTACCGGCTAATGGTGTCTATGCTGTTCGCTTCACAGTGGATGGTGAAATGCTTGATGGCGTGTGCAGTGTCGGTGTGAAACCTACATTTCATGAGTCGGGTATTCCACCTATCGTTGAAGTGAATGTTATGGACTTCGACGGTGATTTATATGGTAAAGAAGTGGCCGTTGATTGGATTAAGCATTTGCGAAAAGAAGAGAAATTCGACTCGGTAGATGATTTAATTGCACAAATGGTGAAAGATAAGCAACAAGCAAAAGAGCTGTTAGAGATCTGAGGGTGACTGTTGCATTTCAAAAATAACAATGGTATTATAAATAAGTGCCAATGCGCACGAACCATTCCTTGGCAAAACGAGTCACCAACGTTTGCGAGGGAATCGGGGATATTTTGATTTAGGAGGTGAAAAGGATGGCTATTACACAAGAACGTAAACATGAATTGATCAACGAATTTAAAATTCACGAAACGGATACAGGATCTGCAGATATTCAGATCGCTATCCTTACAGAAGAGATCAACAACCTGAACGCACACCTTAGCACTCATAAGAAAGACCACCACTCACGTCGTGGACTTTTGAAAATGATTGGTACGCGTCGTCGCCTGCTTCGCTACCTACGCGAAACAGAAGTTCAGCGTTACCGTGATCTTATTGCTAAACTCGGCCTACGCCGTTAATCGTTAATAAGATGACTCTGAAAAGCGAGCCTTGTGCTCGCTTTTTTGTGTTGTTTTAAGTATTTGTGTAAACTAGAAAAGCGCTTACCAGAATCCACCGGTAGCATGAGTCACACCAAATGCATCATGTCCAGTTGCTGACACCACACTCCAAGTACAAAAGTGCGCACCAAACCCACCCGATAGAACAGGTGAGTCTAGCCGTTATTTTTCATTGAACTTCTCCTTGACTACCCCTGTAGACATCGTCGCTTAGCCTCTCCATTCATATTTTCAACACAATAATTTCGCAAATTTCTGAAAACTCCTTGTAAGTGGGTAACAACTAGAGCTATTCACCTATTTTTTTTGCTAGGTCAAATTAACTTTTATGCTATAATCAACGTGAAGGCTATCACGTAAGTAAGAATCTTTTACAATCAAATTTTTTTGAAGTACATAATATGTCCAAGTGAATCGGTATGATGAAGATGTACTAGTGTTCTTGGATAAACAAATAAAAGTGCAGGTGTTGGAGATGAACGCACAGCAGCATCAAACGAATCGGGTTTTATCGATGTATGATCGTTTGCAACAAGGACAGCTGCTCACGAAAAAAGCGGAAGCAGATGCTTTTCATGTCAGTGAAAAGACCATTCAACGTGATATTGAAAGCATTCGCAAATATCTTGAAACGACAAAAACGAACAAGTTTCTTGAGTATGACCACAAGGAAAAGGCCTATAAGCTAGAAATGGACGACAATCCCCATTTACAAAATGAAGAAATTCTAGCTATCGTTAAAGTTTTGATTGAATCTCGGGCATTTCCAAAAGTCGATATGGATCGGTTGATTAACAAACTAACGGATTTGGCACAACTAGCCGATCAGGATTTCATTAAGAAATTGATGTTAAACGAAAAGCATTTATACGTAGACTTGCAGCATCAAAAATCCTTAATTCCGTTGCTGTGGGAATTGGCAAAAGCCGTCCATACAAAGCGACTTATTAAGGTACGTTATCAGCGGGAACGCGACGAACAAGATGCTGAACGCATACTGAAACCTGTAGGTCTAATTTTTTCAGAGTATTATTTCTACTTAATTGCTTATCAGACGACGAGAGAACTCGATTTCCCTACTATTTATCGGGTAGATCGAATAACTACATGTACGGTGATGGACAAGCACTTTGAACTGCCTTACAGCGACCGATTCCAAGAAGGTGAATTCCGCAAACGCATCCAATTTATGCACGCTGGTGAACTCATGACCATTACGTTCCGTTTTACAGGACCCTCCCCACAAGCCGTACTCGATCGCCTACCGACAGCAAGGATTGTGTCGAAAGAAGATGACGGTGATGTTGTTGTTTTTGAAGCGGAAGTATACGGACACGGGATTAAAATGTGGTTGTTGAGTCAGGGAGAATTTGTGGAGGTTTTGGGGCCTGAGGAGTTGAGGCGGGAGATGGGGGAAAGTGTTACTCGGATGTCGGTTAAATATGAAAATAGGAATCAGAAGAAACTGGCGTTAGAATTTAAAAGGTGAGATTAAATCTGATTTTTGAAGAGGGGATTACTATTTCTATAGAAACATATGATGTTTTAAAGGACCTCAATGAATTGAGTAATGACAATCACTCTCAAGGTTCTTTGAAGAAACTATTCCATGATTATGAAGAAGTAGTTGTAAAGAGCCTAATTACATCTTTTGGATTAGATTTTATGTTAATTAAAGATCGGCATGGTGGTGATGTAGACACTATACACAACGTTCGTGAGATTCAAAAAGAAAATGCACGTATTAATGATGGGCAGCAAAAGGAAAGGAAATTTGATGGCTATGCTAATAAAAAGAATGAAGCCGAATATGACCGAGTAAAAGGTAGTTACGATAAGACTGTATCGGGTAAATATCATACTAATAAAGATTATAAGCAACGGAATGAAGAAGCTTCTGTTAGTAAAAAAGCTGGAACGCAAGTAGATGCTTATAGTGGAAAAAGAATGAAGCGGAATTCTAACATGGACTTAGATCACACAATTTCGGCAAAGGAAATCCATGAAGATGCGGGAAGAGTTTTAGCTGGCGTAGATGGGGTAGAATTAGCGAATAAAAAATCTAATCTAAATCATACGGATCAGTCCATAAATAGGTCTAAAAAAGCTCTTTCAGTCGATGAATTCACGGATAGATTAGACTCCACGCGTATTCAACGTCAACAAGAAATTCAGATGTTGAGAAAGAAGGATTCGTTAACCGATAAAGAGCGTGGTAAATTAAATAAACTCGAGAAATTAGAGTCTGTAGATATTGAAAAAATGAAAGCTGCTGATAAAAAAGCTAGAGCCGCTTATGAGAGGGAAATTGCATCTAAATATTATAGTAGTAGCAAATTTATCAATGACACACTATCAGCGGGTTATAAAAAAGGTATGCAAATGGGTATGAGACAAGCATTGGGGACAATTCTTGCAGCTGCCTGGATGTGCATTCGTGAGGAAGTCCCTAAATTGGTAGCTAAACTAAAAGATAACTTTGAATTAGGGGCCTTTTTCAAGGGGCTAGTTGAAATTATACAAAAAGCCTTTATTAGAGTTAAAGCTGTGTATAAAGATGTTATTCAAAGTTTTTCTAATGGGGCGCTATCAGGCATAATTTCCTCTTTAGTAACAGCGCTTACCAACATATTTTTCACAACGGCGAAAAATGTGGGGAAAATTATTCGTGAATCATGGGCATCTATTGTTGAGGCAGTAAATATTTTATTGTTTAATCCGAATAACCTCCCGTTTGGGGAAGTATTAAAAGCTGTATCTGTCATCATTTGTACAGCATCGTCTGTAATACTAGGCACGGTTGTTTCCGAAGCTATGAGTAAAATTCCTGCTTTACAGCTCCCTATCATTGGAGATGTGTTACCTAAATTTGTGGGTGCTCTAGTTACTGGATTAATGAGTATTAGCCTACTTTATTTTTTAGATCATTCTAAGATGGTGCAAACACTAGTTGACTGGGTGAATAAATTGAAAACTCAATCGGACTATAAAATAGAGTATTATCAAAAAGTGCATGCCGAAATCTCTAGATATGCAGCTGAACTTGCGGATATAGATTATGAAGAATTCAATAATCAAATCTTAGCAGTCCAATTTATAAATCAGCAGTTGAAAAGTGCCACAAATACGATAGATATGAATACAGTATTGACGAAAATTGTTGAAAAGTATGGTATTGATTTACCCTATGATAGAACTATTAAAGGACTAGATGATTTTATGCAAAATAAGAATGCAGTATTGACTTTCAAATTATGAGTAATTTTTTTTGTGATCAATGTGGTTTGTGTTGTAAGAATTTATCTAAGTCTTCATTATATAGTGATTTAGATAGAGGAGACGGTGTTTGTATTCATTTTGATGAAGAAAGTAATTTATGTGGGATATATGAGGAAAGACCTTTGAAATGTCGGATTGATGATATGTACAACCATTTTTATAAGAGTACGATGACTATTGAAGAGTTTCATCAATTAAATTATGAGGCATGCAATATACTAAAAAAAGAGGAGCGATTATAAATGCCATTACCATTAATTGTTGCCGGGGTAGCAATTGCAGCAGGAGCTACGGGAATTGTTACAGGGGCAAAAGGGACTAAAAAAATAGCAAATGCAAAAAATAGAGTAAAACAAGCAGATGAAACATACCAAGCTGCAAAGGAGAAGTTAGAGGGAAAAGAGCTTACAACAAACATTTCACTAGATAAGTTAGGCTCACTTAAAGTACAAATTTGGAAGGACTTTGATAGATTTTCAATTGCATTTGAAAAAATTCAAAACAGACCTGAATTTGAAACTAGTGTTAACGATAAATTGACTCTGCCTAAGCATGCACTTCATGAAATTCAGGAAATTCAGGTTAAGGCTGTGGAGATTTTAGGGACGACAGTTGCTTCAGCTGGAGCTGGAGCACTAACAGGTATGGCTACATATAGTGGTGTACTTGCATTAGGTACAGCATCTACAGGTACGTCCATTAGTACCTTGTCTGGTGCTGTGGCAACGAAATCTGCTTTAGCTGCTCTAGGTGGCGGGTCATTGGCTTCAGGGGGAGGAGGTGTTGCCTTAGGGACACAGATATTAGGGGGTGCTGTTGCTGGACCAGTTATAGCTGTTGGGGGATTACTATTAAATGCTAAGGGTAACTCTAGTCTTGGAAAAGCTGAAAAGGCAGAACAAGAAGTAGACAAAATAGTAAAGACGATTGATAGGTCATGCAAGTATATGACGAGACTAGCTAACCTGTCATTTAACTTGCGTAAGGAATTGATAGCTACCCAAGAAGTCTATCTAAATCAAGTAGGATTGTTAGAAGAGTTGGTTGTAAATAAAACTGACTATAATGATTATGCGCTTGAAGAAAAAGTGATCGTAGATAATAACATCAAAATGGTGGGTATATTATATAAGCTTTCAACTCAAAGTTTACTTCGTCAAGCTAGTACAGAAAACGAACAACCTAAACTACTTGAAGATGATGTTAAACAATTGATTGGAAATGTGAAGTCAGAAAGATTGCTGATTGAATCTGTTTAAAAGAAAATATATAAGATGAACAGTGCTAGGCACTTAATCTATACAACTGAACGCGATGTATTTGGCAAGTTCCCTGTTCACGGTAGTTGTTTGGTGTGTGCCTTAGCATTCAGCGTGTATAATCGAGTTTTTTTGCTTACGTCCTAAGTGACTGTTAGTATGTTCTTTGTTAATCAGTCTGTTGTGCGTTGACCTGTATAATTCCTGCAAAGGGCGCAGAAATTATACAAACTAAACCCTTCGTTGTTCGTCTTGTCACAATTCGAAGAGCGTGAATTGTGGCAATGCCTGGCACGGTTTGTTCTTTTTCTTAGTGTAAATATGGTATCTCCTCTCCCTTCTCACTTTCAAAAAACCAAAACCGCAATAATTCTTCCCTTCCTATATTAGAATCCACAAAAAAGTGGTATACTATACGAATGTGCCATGATGTCGGTTATTGGTGGATCAATCGCGCCTTGGCGTGATTGTGCCCGGGATTTTGAATGGAGTGTACTCAATTGATTCCTTACAAAATCTGTGGCATCCGCCGGAGACTTTAACTTCATTCAGCTAAGGGATTACCATCGAGTGAAATGGGAACTTACATTATAATCCACCACTTTAACAGAAGCAGAGGATTTCTGCTGAATGAGGTTAAACTTGTATTCACTGAGCGCTATCACTTACACTATTATTAATACATATAACGTATACAGTTCAGGCTGGAATATGGAGAGGAGTTCTATTTAATGACAGAGAAAAAAGTCTACACATTTGAATGGGCAGGTCGACCGTTGACAATTGAAACGGGGCAACTTGCAAAGCAGGCGAACGGCGCAGTGCTCGTTCGTTATGGCGATACAACAGTACTTTCAACAGCAACATCTTCAAAAAATTCACGGGGGCTAGATTTCTTCCCGCTGACGGTGAACTATGAAGAGCGTATGTATGCAGTTGGGAAAATCCCAGGTGGCTTCCTTAAACGTGAAGGACGCCCTTCTGATAAGGCTGTTTTAACGAGCCGCTTGATTGACCGTCCAATCCGTCCGTTATTCGCAGACGGTTTCCGTAATGACGTTCAGGTTATTTCGCTTGTGATGTCAGTCGATCAGGACTGTTCATCTGAGATGGCTGCAATGCTCGGGTCTTCACTCGCATTGTCTGTGTCGGATATTCCGTTTGAAGGACCGATTGCGGGCGTTCAAATTGGGCGTATCGATGGACAATTCATCGTCAACCCAACACCAGCACAATTGGAAAAGAGTGAACTCGATCTGATTGTTGCGGGAACAAAAGATGCGATTAACATGGTTGAAGCGGGTGCGAAGGAAGTTGCAGAAGACATCGTTCTTGAAGCGATTATGTTCGGTCACGAAGAAATCATTAAACTGATCGAATTCCAAGAGAAGATTGTTGCTGAAGTCGGCAAAGTAAAAACAGAAGTGGAGTTATTCCAACTCGATGAAACGATTTTAGCAGACATTCAAAATAGCTGTGCAGCAGATTTAAACAGTGCCATCCAAACGCAAGAAAAACATGCACGTGAAGATGCGATCAATGCCGTGAGAGAAGCTGTCATCGAACGCTACACAGAAGCTGAAGCAGACGAAGCGACGATGAAACAAGTGAAAAATGTCTTGGATCAGCTCGTGAAAGACGAAGTACGTCGCCTGATTACAGACGAAAAAGTCCGTCCAGATGGCCGTGGTCTTGATGAAATCCGTCCACTTGCTTCTGAAGTTGGCATTTTGCCACGTACGCACGGTTCAGGTCTCTTTACGCGTGGACAAACACAGGCACTTAGCGTTTGTACGCTTGGCGCATTGGGTGAAGTACAAATCATCGATGGCCTTGGCATTGAAGAATCAAAACGCTTTATGCACCATTATAACTTCCCGAACTTCAGTGTCGGTGAAACAGGTCCGATTCGTGGACCAGGCCGTCGTGAAATTGGTCACGGAGCACTTGGAGAGCGTGCGCTATTAGCTGTTCTGCCAAATGAAACGGATTTCCCATACACAATGCGTTTAGTAGCAGAAGTACTTGAATCAAACGGTTCATCTTCACAGGCATCAATCTGTGCGTCAACAATGGCAATGATGGATGCTGGTGTTCCATTGAAAGCGCCGGTTGCAGGAATCGCAATGGGGCTTGTGAAACGCGGAGACAATTACTCTGTTCTTTCTGATATCCAAGGAATGGAAGACCACCTAGGGGATATGGACTTTAAAGTAGCAGGTACTGAGCAAGGTATTACTGCGCTTCAAATGGACATTAAAATCGAAGGGCTTTCTCGTCAAATTTTGGAAGAAGCATTGGCACAAGCTAAAGTCGGCCGCTTGAAAATCTTGAACCACATGATGACAGCAATCGACACGCCACGCACAGAACTTTCGGAATTTGCGCCGAAGATTATTATGATCAAAATCAATCCAGACAAGATCCGCGATGTTATCGGGCCTGGCGGGAAAGTGATTAACAAAATCATCGAAGAGACAAACGTGAAAATCGATACAGAGCAAGATGGTACGATTTACATCTCATCTCCTAACAATGATATGAACAACAAAGCAAAAACGATGATTGAAAATATCGTTCGTGAAGCAAAAGTTGGCGAATACTACATGGCGAAAGTGAAACGCATTGAAAAATTCGGTGCTTTCCTTGAATTATTCCCAGGTAAAGACGGCCTTCTTCACATTTCTGAAATCGCAGAAGAACGCACGAAAGCGGTTGAAGACGTTTTGAAAATGGATGATGTGATGTATGTAAAAGTCATTGAAATCGACAATCAAGGACGCGTGAACTTGTCCAGAAAAGTCGTGTTAAAAGAAGAAAAAGAAGCGGCTGAAAAAGACAACAAGTAAATAGTCGTATGACAGAAAGCCTCTCTTCATAAACATGGAGATAGAGGCTTTTTGTTCATTATAGGAGGGGAATGTAAGTGGTTGAAAAATACATATGTGCAAACGGTGTTCGAATTGTTCATGAAAAAATGCCTTATGTTCGTTCGGCAGCGCTTGGTATTTGGGTAGAAGCTGGTTCTGGAGATGAATCAGAATCTGAGGCAGGGATTGCGCACTTCATCGAACATATGCTGTTTAAGGGGACGCCAACGAGAAGTGCACGGACAATCGCCGAAGAGTTTGACCGCATTGGTGGCGATATCAATGCATTTACATCGAAGGAAATGACGTGTTATTCAGCGACAGTGCTCGGTCATCACGCTTCACATGCGCTGGAAGTGATGGCGGATATGTTCTTCAACTCGTCATTTAATGCGTTAGAAATCGCAAAAGAGAAATCGGTTGTGCTTGACGAGCTGGCGGTGGTTGAAGATACGCCCGATGACGATGTCGATGAACGCTTATGGTCCATCATGTATCCAAATCAGCCGATTGGTAGGCCTGTGCTCGGTTATACGGAAACGATTGAAACTTTTGATAAGCAAATGATTGAACAATTTATGGCGCGTCTCTATACACCGGAGCGGATTGTGATCTCGGTGGCGGGCAATTATGATGAGCAGCTAATTCAGCAAATTGAAGCGTATTTTGGTTCATTTCATAGAGAAGAAGTGAAAGTGGCGAGCATTTTGTCCCTTCCTGAATTCCATGGTGGCGTGAAGGAGAAGTTAAAAGACATTGAACAGGCGCATATTTGTATAGGATTTCAGGGGCTTGCGGTGCGTGACAAGCGCATGCATGGACTGACCGTTTTGGATAGTATTATTGGCGGCACGATGTCTTCACGCTTGTTCCAAGAGGTGCGGGAAGAGCGTGGGCTGGCGTATTCGGTGTACTCCTATTATTCTGCTTATAAGACGACAGGGGCATTTGTCATTTACGGAGGTACTTCACCGGAGAATTTACAGGAAATGACGATGACGATTGATAGGATTATTGACTCGGTTGTGGATAAAGGGATTACGGATAACGAATTATACAATGCTAAAGAACAATTAAAGGGCGGTTTCTTGCTTGGGTTGGAAAGCTCGGAAGCACGCATGCATCGCAACGGCCGAAGCGAACTTATTTTGCAGGCGCATAAAACGATCGATGAAGTAGTAGCGCTGATCGATGGCGTGCAAGCAGATCAAGTTCACAATGTCGCTATGGACATTTTCACGCAGCAACGGGCAATTTCAATGATTGTCCCTGAAGATCTTGCATGATATTAGTCAGCTTTCCTAGTGCTATTTCATATGATGGATGGAGATGCAGGGAAGGAGAATGACGATGCTACTATCAGAGCTTGCGCAGAAAGAACTGATTCAAGTGGAAGACGGGGTTCGCTACGGTTTTCTTGCAGATACGGATCTGGTTTTTAATGGGCAAACAGGTGAGATTCTTGGATTTGAAGTGCGAAAGAAAATGGGACGATTTTCATTCAAGAAGCAGCAAGAGCAGTCGGATGAATTCATCCCTTGGAGTGAAATTGTGTTAATTGGCGAACATCGCATTCTTTTTGGTAAAACGACTAGCAGGGACGGGATGGATGTAGATGACAGATACTAATTGGTTTTTCATCGGAACGGATCCGCGCTTGGCAATGTGTAGCGAAATGCTGTCGGAGAGAGGATTCAACAGCTATCATATCGGGACAGATCAGTACACGGAGCAATTGGGCGAACAACTTGCGGAATTAGCGCCTAAGCATATCGTGTTCCCGATTTTGCAAATGAAGGGCACAATACCACCAGAGGCATTGGTTGAAGGTGCACGCCTTTATACGGGAGTTGCTTCGGAAGAGTGGCTTGCTCCATTCAAGGAGTCAGGTTTTAGCGTACAGCCTTACTTAAAAGATGAGCAATTTATCTGGCAAAATGCAAGGCTTACGGCAGAGGCGTTTGTCCATGTTTATTATGCAAACCTGCAACGCCAAATCGCGGGTTCTTCATTTGCTGTCGCTGGTTTTGGCAAGGTAGGAAAGGCGACAGCGCATGTTTTGGCATCGCTTGGGGCGCGGGTGACAGTCATTGCGCGCTCAGCTGCGCAGCTCGGTGAAGCAGAGGCTATGCAATACGAGACGATTCAGCTGACCGATGACTTTCACATGAATGAAGGCCAGCTTGTCAATACGATTCCTGCAAAATGGCTTTCGCTTCCAGAAGGGTCGACGCTCCGTGTTTTTGACCTCGCATCGGCGCCCGGTTGCCTAAAGGAGCAGCCACCATCTGAATACTATACAATACACCTTGGATTGCCGGGGAAACATTTTCCCGTCGATGCTGCAGCTGCATTGGCAGATGCACTTGAAAGGATGTATAGCAGATGAAAGGGGAGCTCTATGCTACAAGGAAAGCGCATAGGTCTTGGTATCACAGCTTCGCATTGTACGTATGATGTACTCGTCCCGGTCATTAATGCATTAAAGGACGAGGGGGCGACGGTTGTCCCCGTCATTACCCACTCCGTTCTGACGGCTGCGACGCGTTTTGGGACGGGAGAGGAGTGGATTGCACGCATTGAGGCGGCAACTGGCGAGAAAGTGATTTCTACCATTGTCGGTGCAGAGCCATTTGGTCCCTCGACACCTGTCGATTGTATGATTATTGCGCCGATGACAGGCAATTCCATTAGTAAATTTGCTAACGCTTCAACGGATAGTCCTGTTTTAATGGCCGCAAAAGCGACGTTACGCAACGGTAGTCCCGTTTTACTCGGTATTTCGACAAACGATGCACTTGGACTAAATGCTATGAACATTATGAAATTACTCAACATGAAAAATGTTTTTTTCATTCCATTTGGCCAAGATGATCCTTTCAACAAGCCGAACTCGCTGATCTCCGATTTCACCTTGATGGTACCTGCTGCCGTTGCCGCTTTAAAAAAACAACAACTACAACCTTTATTAATTATTCACGATAAAAAGTAAAAAGACAGTACAGAAAATTCGTGGATATGATATAATTCGACCAATGAACTGCTAACGGTGTAACGGACTAAAGGTTTTCTACTTACTTTTATGTAGCGATATAGAAACGAATAGAGGTCCAGCTTTTTTCACAACCGTAAAAGCTGAAAGGGAGATAGAGATGAATAAAGTAAATGTTGCAATCGTCGGTGCTACGGGGGCTGTCGGTACAAAAATTCTTGAAAAATTACTTGAACGGGATTTTCCTGTTCAATCCATTAAATTGCTTGCTTCAAAACGATCTGCCGGAACAGAAATTACGGCAGGTGGTCAAACTTATATCGTTGAAGAAACAGTTCCTGAATCATTTGAAGGCGTCGACATTGCATTTTTTAGTGCAGGTGGTAGCATTTCTGAAAAATTTGCTGCGGAAGCAGTAAAAAGAGGGACCGTTGTCATTGATAATACGAGCGCATTCCGTATGGTGGAAAATATTCCGCTTGTCGTTCCGGAAGTGAATCCAGAAGCATTGAACAACCATACGGGTATCATTGCGAACCCGAACTGTTCAACAATCCAGATGGTGACGGCGCTTCAACCAGTGAAAGAGAAGTATGGTTTAAGTCGCATTATCGTGTCAACATACCAAGCGGTTTCTGGTGCAGGTGCAGAAGCGATTGATGAGTTGAACAACCAAAGTCAACAATTTGAAGGTCGCGTTTCGAATGAAGCAGCGATTTTACCATCTGCATCAGCAGAGAAGCATTATCCGATTGCTTTTAACGCAATTCCGCAAATCGATGCATTTGATGCATCCGGCTACACATTAGAAGAATTAAAAATGATGAATGAGACGAAAAAGATTTTCGGCGACTACGACATGTCTGTGACAGCGACTTGCGTCCGTCTTCCTATTGTTACAGGTCATTCTGAGTCGGTTTATATCGAAATCGATACAGAGGAGGTAACGGTCGAAGAGCTGCGTGCAAGCATGGCGAGTGCGTCAGGCGTAGTCATTCAAGATGATCCCGGGAATCAGCTGTACCCAATGCCGTTATTTGCAGAAGGAAAAGATGAAGTGTTCGTTGGCCGCATTCGGAAGGATCCGAAACAACGAGGAGGGTTCCATATGTGGATTGTCTCAGACAATTTGCTTAAAGGAGCTGCATTGAATTCGGTACAAATTGCGGAAAAATTGATTCAACAATAATTTAAGGCAAAGGGCTGATAATTATGGAACTTGGACGCGTATCGACGGCAATGGTCACACCTTTTTCAGCAACCGGTGACATCGATTATGACAAAACTGAAAAATTGATTGAACACCTGATTGCTAATGGGAGTGATTCATTGGTCGTATGTGGTACGACTGGCGAATCACCTACACTGTCTGTAGAAGAGAAGGAAGCACTGTTTACGTTCGCGATACAAACGGTCAATAAGCGTATACCAGTCATCGCGGGGACGGGGACGTTTTCTACAAAGGAAACGGTTAAGCTGACAAAGATGGCGGAACGAGTAGGGGCTGACGGAATTATGCTCGTCGCACCTTACTACAACAAACCCGATCAAAAAGGGATGTACGCTCACTTCGCGCATGTTGCAGGAGAAACCAGTTTGCCAGTAATGCTGTACAATATTCCAGGACGATCGGCCGTCAACATGCTTCCGGAGACGCTCATCGCTTTATCGAAAATAAAGAATATCCGAGCGGTAAAAGAAGCGAGTGGAAGCCTTGACCAGATGGTTGACATCATTTCGGGGACGGACGATGGCTTTTCCGTCTACAGCGGTGACGATGCATTGACGTTGCCGACGCTTGCAATAGGTGGAAAAGGCATTGTGTCGGTCACCTCGCATGTCGCGGGAAATGAAATGCAACAGATGATTGCGGCGTTCAATGAAGGGCGGACAGAACAAGCTGGTGCGATGCATCGGGCATTACTGCCTTTATTCCACGCAATCTTCTCTGCACCGAACCCAGTAATGGTGAAATACGCGCTAGAAAAACTAGGTGTCGAAACTGGCGGAGTCAGACTGCCGCTAATTGGGCTTGAATCCAAGGACGATGCCTTTGATAAAGTCTGGGAAAACTTTAAGGGAAATCTCCATATTTTCAATTAACTATAGCCGGTAGCGAATACCGGCTTTTTTTGTTTGTGCAGATAGGTCTAGTCCCGTATAATGAAATATAGTCGTTATGGACGGGAATGAGTAATAGGAGGAAATAATGTGACAAAAACAACAAATGAAGTAATTAGAATCATCCCCCTCGGTGGAGTTGGGGAAATTGGCAAAGCGATGTACGTTGTCGAAATCGATGAAGAGCTGTTTATTGTCGATGCAGGCCTAATGTTCCCAGAAGGAGAAATGCTTGGGATTGACATCGTCATTCCGGACATGTCGTATATTGAAGAGAATAAAGAGCGCGTAAAAGGGATTTTCCTTACGCATGGTCACGAAGATGCGATTGGTTCAATTGCGTACTTATTACAGAAAGTACAAGCACCAGTCTATGGTTCTAAATTGACTATTGCATTAGCAAAAGAGCATTTGAAAAAAATGCCTGCTCCGTCGGGCGTGAAGTTTTTCGAAGTAACGAATAAAAGTCGGATGAATTTTAAAAAGACGCACGTCACATTCTTCCACACGACGCATAGTATTCCAGATTCACTAGGGATCGTCTTCCATACGAGTGAAGGGGCGATTGTGCATACGGGCGAATTTAAATTCGATCAGTCAGCGAAGGGCAAGTACCGTCCGGATATTGCGAAGATGGCTGGCATTGGTGAAGAAGGTGTCTTCATCCTCATGTCGGATTCATCTGAAGCGGAGCGCCCGGGGTATACAACGTCCGAGTCCGTGATTGAAAACAGTCTCTCTAAAACATTCCACGGTGCAGAAGGACGTATTCTCGTTGCGCTGTACGCATCGAACTTCATACGGATCCAACAAGTGTTTGATAAAGCATTTGAAAACGGTAAAAAGGTAGCGGTTGTTGGGAAAAGCTTGGAAAGTTATTTTGAGGTAGGCGTGAAGCTTGGGTATTTGACGATCAAAGATGATGTTGTCATCCCAGTCAAGGAGATTGGCAAATACGATGACAGTCAAGTGGTCATTATTGTAACAGGTAACCAAGGAGAGCCACTTGATGCGCTAGAAAGAATTGTGCGTAAACACCATAAAGACATTCGCATTAAAGAAACAGATACAATCCTCATTACATTCACGCCATCACCGGGCATGGAAGTTTCGATGTATCAAACGATGAATGACTTGGCAAAAGCCGGTGCAACGGTGCTGACTTCAAGCAAGAATGTCCACGTATCCGGTCATGGTAGCCAAGAAGATTTAAAGCTGATGCTGAATTTGATGAAACCGAAATACTTTATTCCGATTCAAGGTGAATACCGGATGCTCATTGCGCATTCGAAGCTTGCACAGGAAACTGGGCTGAAAAAAACACAAGTTTTCATCGCGGATAAAGGTGATATTGTTGAATATAAAAGTAATAAAATGCGCATGAGTGGACGCGTTCAAGCTGGTAATATTTTAATCGACGGCATTGGAGTCGGAGACGTTGGAAACATCGTTTTACGTGACCGTAAATTGTTGTCACAGGACGGGATTTTCACAGTCGTCGTCACATTGAATCGCAAACAGAAGCGCATTGCAGCAGGACCAGAAATTGTCTCACGCGGCTTCGTCTATGTACGTGAATCTGAGGAGCTATTTGAGGAATCCCGAAAGCTGGTTACAAAGATTGTCGAGAAGTATGTGAATAAAGAGACGTTCGAATGGACAAACATTAAACAAGAGATTCGTGACACACTAAGCTCATACTTATATCAACAGACGAAAAGAAGACCAATGATTATTCCAATTATTATGGAGTACTAATATATAAGTTGAACTTATTATTTGTATCTACTCACCAGCGAAGGCGCCAGATATAAATTGAGCTTTTTGTTTCAACTTATATAGTATCAACGCATAGAGCCGATCCGAAGGATTTCCTCGCCGTCTGAACGGTGGGGAAATTCTTTTTAGGTCTACAGGAAGTGAATCATGCAGTCATTGCCGCAGGACGCGGCGTTCTTAGACTGCGTTTTATAATTCGGGCGCTTTGGATATTGTCTAGGCTCCGGTCGCCAGATGCTCGGGTTGCTTCAGACTTGCTGATAAAGATAAAGGCAAAAAGCGCCTTTATCTTCAAGTCTTCCGACGTACAGGACGCGGCGAATTTAGTCGGTCAGCACCTGTCGCATCTAAACGGCGCCCTGCGCTTTTCTAAAAAAGGGGGAGAACAATGGCTAAGAAGGCGACGAAAAAGAAAAAAGGCTCGTCTGCAAAAAAGAAGAAGTCCTCTGACTTGCATCCATTGGTGTATGAAGTAATCGGCCTCTTAATGATTGGCCTTGCGGTCATTATTATTTTTGAATACGGCATTGCAGGGAGAACACTTTCCTCTGCATCAAGATTTATATTCGGGAACTGGCATGCTGCCGTTCCGTTGCTACTGATTATTCAAGCATTAATGTTCATGATTAAACAAAAGGTAGGCGGATGGAAAAATCGAATTGTCATCGGTAGCTTATTTATCCTATCCAGTCTCATCTTATTTAGTCATATTCATTTATTTAAAGAGCTATATGAAAGTCGTGTGCTAATGAGCAACTCAGCGTTGAAAGAAACGTGGAAAGTGCTTGTGACGAATGATGGTATTGCGTCGAGAAGTGGTGCGTTAGGCGGTGGGATGGCAGGTGCGATTTTGTTTGCGCTATTCCATTCGCTATTTGACTCAGCGGGTGCAACTGTAGCGGGAATCTTGCTGTTGCTCATCGGTGTGATGTTACTAACAGGAAAAGCGCTTGTGCCATACGTCATTGAACATTTTCCGAAATGGTTGAATACGACGAAAGAGCAAATTAACAAAAGAGTACAAGCGGTGGAAAAGCCGGCGAATCAGACGCGTACAACACGTTCGAAGAGAAGAACGGTACAGGCGGAGGAAACGCCGCAAGTGGACATAGCTGTCCAACCGCCAGAAGCGGTAGAGATTGTTGCGCCGCCGATTATTTCAGCATTCAGTGAAAATATTGACAAGCCGGTTCGTGAAGAACAGCCGCCGATAGTGGAAGATCCGGTAGAAGCGCCAGCAGAAGATTCTGCTGAGGCGTCTACGTATACGGGTGTAGCGGGAGAGGAAGAAAACGAATCGTATATTTTGCCACCTGCGTCTTTATTGAAGCAAACACCGGCGAATGATCAATCCGAGGAATATAATTCGATTCAGGCAAATGCCCAAAAATTGGAGCAGACATTCCTGAGCTTTGGTGTCAAAGCGCGTGTTAGCCAAGTGCATCTTGGTCCAGCGGTGACGAAATATGAAGTGTTGCCAGATACAGGTGTCAAAGTGAGCCGTATTGTAGGGCTCGCGGATGATATTGCACTTGCATTGGCGGCAAGTGGCATTCGGATTGAAGCCCCTATACCCGGAAAATCGGCTGTGGGTATTGAAGTGCCGAATCGTTCTGTGGCAGTGGTTAGCTTGCGCGAAGTCATTGAGTCGAAGGAGAATAGCCGACCTGACTCTAAATTGATGATTTCACTTGGGCGTGATGTAACAGGGCAGGCGATGTTAGCGGAATTGAATAAGATGCCGCATATGCTCATTGCCGGTTCTACAGGTAGTGGTAAAAGTGTTTGTATCAATGGCATTATTGTCAGTATTTTAATGAGGGCGAAGCCACATGAAGTGAAAATGATGATGATTGACCCTAAAATGGTGGAGTTGAATGTCTATAATGGTGTGCCTCATCTATTGGCGCCAGTTGTCACAGATCCACGAAAGGCTTCTCAGGCTTTGAAGAAAGTTGTATCTGAAATGGAAAGACGCTATGAACTCTTTTCGCACACAGGAACAAGGAATATCGAAGGTTATAACGAACATATAGAAGCGTGGAATGAAGAGAACGAGGAAAAACATCCACGTATGCCATACATCGTCGTCATTGTCGACGAGCTCGCTGATTTAATGATGGTGGCTTCTAGCGATGTGGAAGATTCGATTACTCGTTTAGCACAAATGGCGCGAGCAGCGGGCATTCACTTAATCATCGCAACGCAGCGTCCGAGTGTTGACGTTATTACAGGTATTATTAAGGCCAACATTCCCTCACGAATTGCGTTCGCAGTGTCCTCTGCCATTGATTCGCGGACGATCTTGGATGGGGGAGGAGCCGAAAAGCTGTTAGGACGAGGAGATATGCTGTTCCTGCCAGCGGGTGTATCCAAACCAATGCGGATTCAAGGCGCTTTTGTGTCGGATAATGAAGTAGAAGCAATTGTGGACTTTGTCATTGAACAGCAAAAAGCCCAGTATCAAGAAGAAATGATTCCACAAGAAGTAGAAGAGGTTCCTACGCATGAAGAGACGGACGAACTATACGATGATGCAGTCCAACTAGTGACAGAGATGCAGACAGCCTCTGTCTCGATGTTACAGCGGCGTTTTAGAGTGGGTTATTCAAGAGCGGCTCGTATTGTTGATCAGATGGAAATGCGTGGCGTAGTGGGGCCGCCTGAAGGTAGTAAACCGCGTCAAGTGTTGATTGGCAGGGATGGAGAGGACCCTTACGCATAATAAGTGTGACAAAATAGCTATGTTTTAAGCGTTCAAACGAACACATTTATATTTTTTTAAGAGCAAATGTTTATTTTATAAGATGAAAGTGATATAGTATGGATGATTAGTAATGATGTTTAACATCAGAGGTCTGACCTCGTCTGAAGGAGGGAGATATAATGATGGTGAAAACGGATCAGCGGCATTTATATGTACAAGTAATTGAACGTTTGAAACAGGATATCGAATCGGGCATCTTTAAAGAGAACGAGCGCTTTCCTTCAGAGTTTGATCTTGCGCGTACGTTAGGTGTCAGCCGAGCAACACTCCGTGAGGCACTTCGTGTGTTGGAGGAAGAAAAAGTCATTGTGCGCAAACACGGCGTTGGGACGTTTGTCAATTCGAAGCCATTGTTTTCATCGGGCATTGAACAGTTATCGAGTGTGTCTTCCATGATTCGTGATGTAGGAATGGAACCAGGTACAATCTTCATGGATGTGTCGGAAAACGCTATGTGTGATGATATGATGAAGAAGTTTAATTGTAGCGAAGAAGAGCGCCTTGTGACGATTAAACGAGTACGAACAGCGGATGATGATCCAGTGGTCTATTGTATCGACCATGTACTGGCAAAAAATCTTCCGTCAGGCACGGAGGAGCTATTGAATACGTCTTTATTCGATGCGATTGAAAAATCTGGCACCATTCATATTGCACAGGCTGTGACACATATTGAGCCACTTGGGTATGATAACGAGGCATCGGCTATTTTAAGATGCGGTGTCGATGTTCCGCTACTGGTCTTATTACAGCATCATTACAGCGAGGAAGGCGAAATGGTCCTTTACTCGAAAAATTATTTCAGAGCTGATAAATTCAGTTTTCATGTTGTGCGAAAAAGGGTATAAGACGGTAATACGTCCTACTAATATGAAGAAAATGAGGAGGTTCCAACAATGAGCAAACGCAAATTTGGTCTTGCTTTATCAATGGTTCTTGCTGCTGGTACATTACTTGGCGCTTGTGGAACAGATAAAGGGAAAGACAACGCAGGCAATACAGGTTCTGATAGCAAGCCGAAAGAAGATACGTTTTCAATCGCAATGGTAACAGATACAGGCGGTGTTGACGACAAATCATTCAACACATCTGCTTGGCTTGGAATTCAGGAATATGGGAAAGAGAACAATTTGACAAAAGGTGACGGTGGTTATGATTACCTGCAGTCAAAAGAAGAATCGGAGTACCCACCGAACTTGAACAAATTGGTTCAACGTGACTTCGACTTGATTTTCGGAGTTGGATACCTATTGAAAGATGCACTTGAAGAAGTAGCTGCACAACGTCCAGATAACAAATTCGCACTTGTGGATGAAGTATCTGATTCGCCAAACATCGCAAGCCTTATGTTCAAAGAGCAAGAAGGTGCATTCCTTGCTGGGGTAGCAGCGGCTAAAATGACGAAATCCGATAAAATCGGTTTCGTTGGTGGTATGGAAATCCCGGTAATTGAACGCTTTGAAGCTGGATTCCTTGCGGGTGTTGCGGCAGTAAAACCAGATTTAAAAGTAGATGTACAGTATACAGGTGATTTTGCAAAAGCCGAACTTGGTAAAGCAACAGCAAACCGTATGTACGCTTCAGGCGTAGATATTATTTTCCACGCTGCGGGTGGTTCAGGTAACGGTGTATTCGCAGAGGCAAAAGAGCGTAAAAAAGCAGATCCAAATGCATATGTATGGGTAATCGGAGTAGACTCTGATCAGTATGATGAAGGTAAAGTTGGCGACGATAATATTACATTGACGTCTATGCTTAAACGTGTTGACATCGCAGTAAAAACAACTGCTGAACTTGCTGCAAAAGGTGAATTCCCAGGCGGTAAAGTAACAACGTTTAGCTTAGCGGATAACGGTATTGAATTGGCTGATTCACGCGGCGCGATTCCAGAAGACGTTTTAGCTGAAATCGATGAGTTCGCGAAGAAAATTGCGGACGGTGAAATCGAAGTACCAGAATTCGTAGAGAAAAAGAAATAATAGCCACTTAGAATCATGAAGGCCGACATCTATCGGCCTTCATGATTTCCATTTTCATTTAACTCTAGTTGCGTCTAGGGTCATTGATTTAACAGAAGAAAGGATTCCATTGAAGGAATCTTTTCTTGTGTTAATTTCAACTATAAAGTACAGGTACATATGTGAATACAAGGGAGTGAACCCAGTGGAATATGTAATTGAAATGCTGAACATCCGCAAGGAATTCGGTAATTTTGTTGCGAATGATAATATTACGCTTCAGTTGAAGAAAGGCGAAATTCACGCGTTGTTAGGTGAAAATGGTGCCGGAAAGTCTACGTTAATGAACGTATTATTTGGCTTGTATCAACCAGAAGGTGGAGAAATAAGGGTACGCGGAAAAGCGGTAGCGATTACAGATCCCAACATTGCCAACGGTTTAGGGATCGGCATGGTTCACCAACATTTTATGCTCGTTGAAAATTTAACGGTCACGGAAAATATTATTCTCGGCAACGAACCGAAAAAAATGGGCATGATTAACATCAAAGATGCGGCGAAAAAAGTCGCTGAAATTTCGAAGTTATATGGCCTTGAAGTGGATCCGAATGCAAAAATCGAAGATATTTCAGTCGGTATGCAACAGCGCGTTGAGATCTTGAAAACGCTTTACCGTGGTGCAGAAATTCTTATTTTTGATGAACCGACAGCTTCTTTAACGCCGCAAGAAATCAGCGAATTGATTTCGATTATGCGCAAGCTGATTGAAGAAGGAAAATCAATTATTATTATTACGCATAAACTACAAGAAATCATGGACGTCTCAGACCGTGTGACCGTTATTCGTAAAGGACAAGGGATTGGAACGGTTATTACAGCTGATACAAACCCTGAAGAGCTTGCAACACTTATGGTAGGGCGTCAAGTGACGTTCAAAACAGAGAAAGGACCTGCTCACCCAACGGAAGAAGTGCTACGTGTCGAAAATCTTGTCGTAGAAGATTACCGTGGTGTACCGAAAGTGAAAGGGTTGAACTTGTCGATTCGTAAAGGAGAAATTGTCGGCATTGCAGGGATTGACGGCAATGGACAATCTGAACTAATCGAAGCGATTGCGGGTCTACGCAAAGTGAAAAGCGGAAAAATATTTATTGACGAAAAAGATATTACGGGGAAAAAACCGCGTGAAATTACAGAAGCTGGTCTTGGTCATATCCCACAAGACCGTCATAAACACGGCCTCGTTTTGGACTTTTCCGTAGGCTATAATGTTGCCTTACAAACGTATTATAAAGAACCTTTTTCGAAAAAAGGCATTATGGATTTCCAATCCATTTCTACTAAAGCCAATGAAATTATTGAAGCTTACGATGTGCGTACACAAGGAGAGCATGAGCTAGTTCGTGCACTATCAGGTGGAAACCAGCAAAAGCTCATTATTGGACGTGAGGTGGACCGGAATCCGGATTTACTGATTGCGGCTTTGCCGACGCGTGGTCTGGATGTTGGCGCCATCGAATTTATCCATAAAAGACTCATCGAGCAGCGAGATAATGGGAAAGCGGTATTGTTGATTTCGTTTGAGTTGGATGAGGTGATGAACGTTTCTGACCGTATTGCCGTCATTCATGATGGGATGATTGTGGATACGGTGATTCCGGAAGAAACGACTGAACAGGAATTAGGGTTACTGATGGCAGGGCAAGCAAAAGAAGAACGCGCTGTTGAAGGGGAAGTAGGTGGCAAGCACGATGTCAAATAAAGTTGTCAATATATTAGTGCCGATTATTTCAATCATTTTAGGGCTAGCTGTTGGAGCCTTGGTGATGATTTTTAGCGGCTATGATCCTGTGGCGGGTTATATCGCCCTATGGAATGGGATTTTTGGAAGCTCGTATTCGATCGGTGAAACGATTCGTCAAATTAGCCCGTACATACTTGCTGGGCTTGCGGTAGCGTTTGCCTTCCGTTCAGGGCTCTTCAATATTGGGGTCGAGGGACAACTCATTGTCGGTTGGTTTGCGGCGGCTTACGTCGGTATGGCTGTTGAGTTGCCGAAAATCATTCACTTGCCATT